>NZ_CP061080.1:175000-881000 GCF_014495845.1 Aquibium microcysteis | reverse complement strand
AGCAGGTCGCGCGGATCGACCGGCTCGACGTTCAGCAGCACCTCGCGCCCGTCGCGCAGGATCGACGCGCGGCCTTCGACGAGCGCCAGGAGGAAGCCGATCTGCAGCGCGGCGACGAGGAGCGCGGCGCCGACCACCCGGAAACCGGACGTCATGGAGTCTTCTCCTGTGCTTGTGAGGAAATCCTGAAGCGGCGCTCGAAGCGCAGGACGACGAAGGCCATGACGGCCAGAAGCAGGCCGGACGCCAGCAGGAAGCCTGCCGTGCCGAGCATGGTGCCGATGGTCAGGACGTAGACGAGGCAGAGTTCGACGCCGAAGCCGAGATAGGCGAGCCATCGCACGGCACGGTCGTCGCCGCGCGACAGCACCAGCGCGCCGATGCTCGCGGCAAACGACAGGAGCGCGACGACCGCGAGCCCGGCGCCGTCGCCGAAGGTCAGATGCAGGAGCACCATGGCGAGCCCGAAGGCCAGCATGGCGTGGACCGGCACGCCTTCCATCCCGAAGACCCGCCCGGCCTCCGCCCCGAGACGGATCGCCACCACGAAGAGCGTGGCTGAACCCGCCGCCAGGAGGGCCGGCGCGAAGAGCGCGTCGTCCCCGACGAACGCGAGAACCACGTAGGACGAGAGCGACAGGAGGATGAGGTGTCGCGACAGCGCGGACCGTGTCCACAGCGACAGCACCCACAGCGCAGCGAGGATCGGCAGGGACACCACCGGCGCAGCCCCGCCGCGCCAGAAGTCGAACCCTTCGCTCCACATCCAGGCGGTGGCGAGCGCGACGGCCGCCGCCGTCAGCACCGAAGAACGCAGCAGCACGGCGGACAGCGCCGACGCGCCGCACCACACCAGCAGCGCCTGCGCTTCGTCGCCCGACAGGTGGTACATCTGCCCGACGAGCGCCATGCCGGCGCCGAAGGCGGCGATGCCGACGAGATGGCCGGCCTCGGCGAGCCGGGCCTGCCCGCGCAGTCTGGCAACTGCCCCGAAGCCATAGCCGAGGAGGATGAGGAGCAGGATCAGGCCGACCCTGACGAGGCGCGGCATGGCCTCCCAGTTGGCGGCCACGAAGAGCAGGATCGCGGCACCGAACAGGAGCGCGGCGAAGGCCGCGAGCACGGATGCGAAGCCGAAGCGGCTGCCGGCCCGCGCCTCGACGTCAGCATGGAGGCGCCCCGCGGTCGCAGCATCGATCAATCCGGCCGCCAGCCAGCCGTCGATTTCCTTCTTCAGGCGCGCCCGGTGGTTCGCCATCTCCGCTCCTCGTCCTCTCCGCCACCCATCAACCGGTGAAGGCTCGATCCTACATGACGGCTCGCCGCTTTGCGAATCAACGGCTTGGGCAGGGGTCCACACCTCCGGGCCGCCCTTCAAACCGATTGATGTTGCAATGCACAATTCGCATCGCTGCTATGCAACAAACGCGCTTCAAAACGCCGAGGGGCAGTCATATCTTCGGATCACACAAGAGAACAGCCGAAACGAAAATTTCCGAAACGAGACGTGCCATGAACCTGATCCGCAACTATCGCAACTGGCGCCGCTACCGTGAGACCGTCACCGAGCTCGGCCGCCTGTCCAACCGCGAACTGAGCGATCTCGGCATTGCCCGCGGCGACATCACCTTCGTGGCCCGCAAGGCCATCTGACGACTTGAACGAGTTTCGGCAGAACCTACCTCCTCCCAGGTTCTGACGGATTGGCAAGGCATCCACCTCCTCCCGGGTGCCTTCCGAAATCAGCACCGGTCGCACCTCCTCCCGCGACCGGTGCTGTCCTCCCCCGAAGCGGGGACAAGAGATTGACGAATTCCGTCGGGATCCACCTCCTCCCGGTGAACGACGGATCGGCCGGTACCGACCTCCTCCCCGGTACCCGCCACCCAAATGGCACCGGTCGCACCTCCTCCCGCGACCGGTGCCGTTTCCTCCCCAAAGCGGGGAACAGAGATTGACGAATTCCGTCGGGATCCACCTCCTCCCGGTGAACGACGGATCGGCCGGTACCGACCTCCTCCCCGGTACCCGCCACCCAAATGGCACCGGTCGCACCTCCTCCCGCGACCGGTGCCGTTTCCTCCCCCGTAGCGGGGAACAGAGATTGACGAATTCCGTCGGGATCCACCTCCTCCCGGTGAACGACGGATCGGCCGGTACCGACCTCCTCCCCGGTGCCCGCCACCCAAATGGCACCGGTCGCACCTCCTCCCGCGACCGGTGCCGTTTCCTCCCCCGAAGCGGGGAACAGAGATTGACGAATTCCGTCGGGATCCACCTCCTCCCGGTGAACGACGGATCGGCCGGTACCGACCTCCTCCCCGGTACCCGCCACCCAAATGGCACCGGTCGCACCTCCTCCCGCGACCGGTGCCGTTTCCTCCCCGAAGCGGGGAACAGAGATTGACGAATTCCGTCGGGATCCACCTCCTCCCGGTGAACGACGGATCGGCCGGTACCGACCTCCTCCCCGGTACCCGCCACCCAAATGGCACCGGTCGCACCTCCTCCCGCGACCGGTGCCGTTTCCTCCTCGAAGCGGGGAACAGAGATTGACGAATTCCGTCGGGATCCACCTCCTCCCGGTGAACGACGGATCGGCCGGTACCGACCTCCTCCCCGGTACCCGCCACCCAAATGACACCCGCCGCACCTCCTCCCGCGGCGGGTGTTGTTTTTTGCGGGAGTTCCCTGGCACAAGCAGTTTTCGGTCGCGGCGGGTTTCACCGGCTTCGCCACGCGCTATATCGCAGGCAACCTCGTTTCTGCCCAAAGCGCGGAGTTTCTCATGCAGATGCGTCCCCTCGGCCGAACCGGCCTGTCCATCGCGCCGCTGGTCTTCGGCGGCAACGTGTTCGGCTGGACCGCCGACAAGGCGACGTCCTTCGACCTGCTCGACCGGTTCGTCGACGCCGGCTTCAACGCCATCGACACGGCCGACGTCTATTCGCGCTGGGCGCCAGGCCATTCTGGCGGCGAATCGGAGAGCGTGATCGGCGAATGGATGAAGGCGCGCAACGCCCGCGACAAGGTCGTCGTCATCACCAAGGTCGGCTCCGACATGGGTTCCGGCAGGCGCGACCTGTCGAAGGCCTACATCGTGAAAGCGGTCGAGGAGTCGCTGCGCCGGCTCCAGACCGACGTGATCGACCTCTATCTCTCGCACTGGCCCGATCCCGAGACGCCCCATGCGGAGACGCTTTCGGCCTATGACGACCTGCTGAAGGCCGGCAAGGTCCGCTCCGTCGGCTGTTCGAACCTCGACGCCGCGCAGCTGCGTTCGGCGCTGGACGTGGCGAAGGCCGAGGGCCTGCCGCGCTACGAGGTGCTGCAGCCGGAACTCAATCTCTACGACCGCTCCTCCTTCGACGGGCCCCTGAGCGAGCTGACGACGACGGAAGGCCTGGGGGTCATCACCTATTTCAGCCTGGCGAAGGGCTTCCTGTCGGGCAAATACCGCAGCGCGGCCGATCTCGGCAAAAGCCCGCGCGGCGGCGGCATCGGCGGCTACCTCGAACCGCGCGGCTTCGCGATCCTCGACGCGCTGGATACGGTTTCCGCCCGGCATGGCGCCAGGCCGGCCGAAGTGGCGCTCGCCTGGATCATGGCGCGCCCGGACGTGACGGCGCCGATCGCCAGCGCAACGACGGTCGAGCAGTTGAACAGCCTGATGAAGGCGGCGGGACTGGCCCTCGACGCGGACGACATGGCGCTTCTGGAGAAAGCGAGTGCCCCGGCCTGAACCAGGCCGGGTGACCCCGCGTCAGCGTTCGCCGAGCACTCCCCGGGCGGCCCATTCGTCATAGGGCCGGACGTCCGGCGGTCCACCGGCCGGCTCGTACCAGCTGTCGATCGCCCATTTCCGTCCCGAAGCCGTCTCGCGCAGGACGGCGGTGGAGTGCGGATAGCGTCCGTCGACGAAGAGGCCGCGCGACCGGTTCGCCTCCACCGCGTGGTGCTTCAGAAGGCCGCGTTTTTCCAGATAGAGGAGCAGCGAGCGGGTGTTGGTGGACTCGTCGATGCAGTCCATCTGTCCCTTCGCGCGCGACTGCGTGTAGTCGGATTTCGGCAGGTCGCGGAAGCCGATGACGCCGGCTGCCCGCTCCTCCGCATACTGAACGGCCTTTCCGACCGCGATGCGTTCGGCCTCCGGCGAACCGATGCCGGTGAAGTACGCGGCATACTGCTTGTGATCCGCCGCGCCGAGGTCGACACGCGTCTTGTAGGAGCAATCGAAGCCGTGGCAGACGAAGAGCCGGCTCTCCTCGGTCTTCGTGATCTCGCCCAGATAATTGCTCGACGACGAGGTGCATCCGGCGACGAGGCCGTACAGCAGGACCACCGAGACTTTGAACTTCTCACGCATGAGGCGGGAAAGTAGACAGCCGGCGTTCGTATCGCAACAGAAGGATTCGTGGCACGACCACATCCCGCCGGCCGCGGAGGCGATTGCATTCGCAGGTGGGCCGGCCTATCTCGGTGCGCATGACCACACCCATCCACGTCATCGGCGGCGGTCTCGCCGGCTCGGAAGCCGCCTGGCAGATCGCCGGGGCCGGCGTTCCCGTCATCCTGCACGAGATGCGCGGCGTGCGCGGCACGGAAGCGCACAAGACCGACGCTCTCGCCGAACTCGTCTGCTCCAATTCCTTCCGCTCCGACGATGCGGAGAACAATGCCGTCGGCCTTCTGCACGCCGAGATGCGGCTCGCCGGCTCGCTGATCATGGCCTGCGGCGACGCGCATCAGGTGCCGGCGGGCGGCGCGCTCGCGGTCGACCGCGACGGTTTTGCCGCGGCGGTGACCGCGAAGCTCGCGGCGCATCCGCTGGTCACGGTGGTCCGCGAGGAGATCACCGGCCTGCCGCCGCGTGACTGGGACCAGGCGATCATCGCCACCGGTCCGCTGACCGCGCCGGCACTCGCCGAGGCGATCCGCGCCGAGACCGGCGCCGATGCGCTCGCCTTTTTCGACGCGATCGCGCCGATCGTGCATTTCGACACCATCGACATGGATGTCGCCTGGTTCCAGTCGCGCTACGACAAGGTCGGACCCGGCGGCACGGGCAAGGACTACGTCAACTGCCCGATGGACAGGGACCAGTACGAGGCCTTCGTCCAGGCGCTGCTCGACGGCGCCAAGACCGAGTTCAAGGAATGGGAAGGCACGCCCTATTTCGACGGCTGCCTGCCGATCGAGGTGATGGCGGAGCGCGGGCGGGAAACGCTTCGCCACGGCCCGATGAAGCCGATGGGCCTGACCAACGCGCACAACCCGACGGTCAAGGCCTACGCCGTCGTCCAGTTGCGGCAGGACAATGCGCTGGGCACGCTCTACAACATGGTCGGCTTCCAGACCAAGCTGAAGCATGGCGAGCAGACGCGGATCTTCCGGATGATCCCGGGGCTCGAGAATGCCGAGTTCGCGCGGCTCGGCGGCCTGCACCGCAACACCTACATCAACTCGCCCACCCTGCTCGACGGCTCGCTGCAGCTGAAATCGCGGCCGGGGCTGCGCTTCGCCGGCCAGATCACGGGTTGCGAGGGCTATGTGGAATCGGCCTCCATCGGGCTGCTCGCCGGCCGCTTCGCCGCCGCTGAGCGGCTGGGCATGGCGCCGTCGCTGCCGCCCGCGACGACCGCCTTCGGCGCGCTGCTCGGCCACATCACCGGCGGGCACATCGTTTCCGACGACGAGCCCGGCAAGCGGTCCTTCCAGCCGATGAACGTCAATTTCGGCCTGTTCCCGCCACTCGAACCGGGCACGAACCTGAAACCCGAAGGCTTCGAGGGACGGTTCCGCGGAAAGGACAAGACCGCGGCGAAGAAGCGCGCGACGACGGCGCGGGCGCTGGCAGACTGCCGCGCCTGGCTCGGCAGGGCACAGACCGCGCAAGCGGCCGAGTAGGCTCTAAGCCCAGGTCAGCGCCGGCGCGTCCGGCTCGCCGGACGGCACCAGGAGGGCTACAGCGCGCTTGAGCGCCGCCACGCAGTCGCCGTCGAAGGCCGTGCCGGTGTCCTTGTCGAGAATCGCAAAGGCCTGCTCGACGGTCATCGCCTTGCGATAGGGCCGGTCGGCGGTCAGCGCGTCGAAGACGTCGGCGACCGACAGGATGCGCACCTCCGGCACGAGGTCGTCCCCTGCCAGACCGAGGGGATAGCCTTTGCCGTCAAGCCGCTCGTGATGGGCGCCGGCGATGTCGGCGAGGTCGCGGAAGATCGCCACCTTGCGCAGGATCTCGGCGCTGTGCGCCGGGTGGCTGCGGATCGAGGCCCATTCCGCCTCGGCCGGCTTGCCGGGCTTGTCGAGGATCTGGTTCGAGACCGCGAGCTTGCCGATGTCGTGCAGCAGGGCAGCGCGGCGCAGCCAGCGACGATGCGCGGGAGCGAACCCCATCTCCTCCGCGATCATGTCGGTGAACAGCGTGACGCGGCGGCTGTGGCCAGCGGTGAAAGGGCTCTTGGCATCGATGACGTCGGCGAAGGCGGCGACTATGTCGTCGACATAGTCGTCCGTCACGACGGTGCTCGTCTGCGCCGGCGGCAGCGCGAAGAGCCGGACGTCGAGATCGTCCGCCTCGACGGCTTCCCAGAAGCCCGGCTGGCGCTCTTCTGCCAGGAACGCGTCGACGACGGCCGGATCGAACCAGCTGCCGCGCCGCGCCGCGACCTCGCGGCGGGCGGCGTCCCGCCCGCCCTCGGCGTGAAAGATATCGGCCACCTGCGCGGCGAGCGCGATGCGCGAGGCGAGCGGGATCGAGGCTCCCTTGCGACCCTCCGGCTTGCCCGAACCGTCCCAGTGCTCGTCGAGCCAGCGGATGCCATCCTGGACGGCCGGCGCGAAGCGCATCTTCGCCGCGATGTCGGCGCCGCGATGGCAGCGCGTCTCGATCATCTCGCGTGCGATCTGACCCCCGTTGCGCAGGATGTTGAGGATCGCGCGCACGCGTTCGGCGAAACCCGATTCCAGACCGGTCTTGTCGAAGACGAATCGCAGCGCGGCGGCAAGGCTTCCGTCGATCGTCTTGAAGTCGCGCTTGAAGGCGATGTCGTCGGCCAGATAGAGTTCGCAGATGCGCGCGGCGTTGCTGGAGCAGCCGAGATCCTTCAGCAGCACCGCAAAGTAGACGTCCGACAGCGCCTCCCCCTCCAGCCCCATCCGCATCGCGATTCGCGTGCCGATCCAGGCCGCCCGCTGGCAGTGGCCGGGCGGCTGGCCCTCCGTCAGGTCGAGCGCGTGGCTGAGCGTGCCCAGCAGTTCGGCGAGACGCAGCGCACCGGCAGCACCGATGCGGGGCAGGATCGCAGGGAAGGACGCGGAAGGATGGGGCGAAAGCGCGGGGGCATGGGACATGAACCGTATCCTGCCATCGGCCGATTAACGGCAGGACAACGCGCCGCTTGCGCCGCCCGCCTCCATCGCGGACAACTGTCCGCAAACCGGAGGCAACCGCATGACGACGACCGAACCCGACTTCTTCCGCGTGGAACGCCACGGCGCCGTCGTCCACCTGTCGATGAACCGGCCGCAGCGCTCGAATGCCATGTCGCCCGCGTTCTGGACCGGCCTGCCGCGCCTGATGGCCGAACTCGGCCGCGACCCTTCGGTGCGCTGCGCCATCGTTTCCGGCGAGGGTCGCAACTTCACCGGCGGCATGGACCTTTCCGCCTTCACCGACATCGCCCGTCTGTTCGAGAACGAGCCCGGCCGGGCCGCCTACGCCATGCGCGAGGAGATTCTGGCGCTGCAGGAGGCGTTCAACGCCATCGAGCGCGTGCCCTTCCCCGTCATCGCCGCCGTCCATGGCGCCTGCATCGGCGCGGGCGTCGACCTGATCACGGCCTGCGACATGCGGATCGCGTCGGCCGACGCCTATTTCGCCATCGAGGAGATCCATATCGGCATGGCCGCCGACGTCGGCACGCTGCAGCGGCTGCCGAAGCTGATCGCACCGGCCGTCGCGGCCGAACTCGCCTATACCGGCCGCCGCGCAACCGCCGAGGAAGCGAAAAGCTTCGGTCTGGTCTCGGCCGTCCATGCCGACCGGGAGGCCGTGCTCGCCGCAGCCTTCGAGCTGGCCGACGCGGTGGCGGCGAAATCGCCGCTGGCGATGGCGGGCATCAAGCGCAACCTCGCCTATGCCCGCGACCATTCGGTGGCCGATGGGCTCGACTACATCGCCACCTGGAACGGCGGCATGCTGCGCGCTGGCGACCTGATGGCGGCGGTGCAGGCCAAGATGGCGAAACAGGCGGCGTCGTTTCCGGATCTGCTCGCAAAGGACTGACTGCCGAACCTTCCCTTCGGCGCGGACCGCGGGGAGCCTATCGCACCGGGAGCCTGCGCAGTTCGCCGCTTCTGCGGCGGCGGCCTTTCGTGTATGGTCGGATGAAATCCCACCGCCGGAGGCGAACCATGGACCAGGCAGAGAAGCTCTCGGTGACGGTGACGCCGCAGATGGCGCAGATGATCCGCGACAAGGTCGAGAGCGGCCAGTACGCCTCGGCAAGCGAAGTGATCCGCGCCGGACTGCGCGCGCTCCAGTCCGAAGAGGAGGAGCGCGCCGACCGCCTCGCCTGGTTGAAAGCGCAGATCCGGGCGTCCCTCGAAAACCCTGGTCCTGGACACAGCAACGAGGAGGTCTTTGCCGAGCTTCGCGCACGATTGCAGGCGAAAGCCGCAGGTGGTTTCAATGAAGCGCCTCAGAGTTCGATGGAGCAACCTGGCGAAGAGCAATCTCGCTGACCTGATCGAGGACGTCGTGCGCGCGTCCGGATCAATCGACGTCGCTCTTCGTTACTCTGATCGGCTAGAGGCACGGTGCAGACGGATCGGAGAGGTACCGTTGTCGCGACGGCCGCGCGACGATCTTGCCGCAGGGCTCCGCAGCCTTCCGTTCGAATGGAGCGCAATAATCTTCTACGTCGTAGAAAGCGACCACGTGCTGATCTCGAACGTCTTCCGCCGCGGGCGCGACTACGAGGCTGTCCTGCGCGGGCGATCGTCACCCGAGAGCAGTGAAGTCTGATCCTACTCCGCTGGCTCCGCCGCGATACCGCCGCCTCCCGCCCTCCCCGGCAGGCCCGGCCTCCCCGCCTCTCCCGGATGGCGCAGCACGTAGTCGGCCTTGAGGCTCTGCGACGTCTCGCGCGAGCCGTCGTGGCTCCAGCCGGGCGGCATGAACAGGTAGCCGAGGCGCTGCCGCACCGTCAGGCCGGGTGCGGCGGCGTCGCGGGCCATGCCGACCCATTCGTGGAAGGCGACCTTGAACGGGTTGAAGGTCCCGAGGTTCTTCACGATGCCGTAGCGCGGCCGGTCCTCGTCGAGTTCCGGCACGAAGGTGCCGAACAGCCGGTCCCAGACGATCAGCGTGCCGGCATAGTTGGCGTCGAGATAGCGCGGGTTGGTGGCGTGGTGGACGCGGTGGTGCGAGGGCGTGTTGAACACCGCCTCGAACCAGGCCGGCAGCCGGCCGATCGCCTCGGTGTGGATCCAGAACTGCCAGATCAGGTTGAAGCCGAAGACGAAGGCGATCACCGCCGGATGGAAGCCGAGGAGCACGATCGGCGCCTGCAGCACGAACATGCCGGTGAAGGTGCCCGTCCAGGACTGCCTGAGCGCGGTCGAGAGGTTGTAGTGCTGGCTGGAGTGGTGGTTGACGTGCTCGGCCCAGACCCAGCGAACGCGGTGGGCGATGCGGTGGTACCAGTAGTAGCGCAGGTCGTCGATCAGGAAGGCGGCGAGGAAGACCCACCAGTGGAGGCCGAGGTCGAACAGGCGGAACTGCCAGAGCCAGGTCAGTGCCCGATAGGCGACGAAACCGAGCAGGAGGCCGGCCACGACGTTGCCGGTGCCCATCAGCAGGCTGGTCAGCGTGTCGCGCGTCTCGAACTCACCCTTCGCGCGTCCTGTCCGCACCAGCCAGAGCTCGATCAGGATCGCGGCGACGAAGAACGGGATCGCGAGTTCCGTGACCTTGGGAAAGTCGTAGCCGTCCATCAGGCGGTTCTCCTCTGCTCCAGGGCGGGCAAGGCCAGCCGCGCCGCCACCGCGTCGGCGTCAGCGGCCGATGCGAAATCGAAACGCCCGCCCCGCCAGGTGAAGTCGCTTGTGACGATGACCAGCGACGCAGACGCCACCCGTTCCAGCCGCGCGACGTCGGCGGCGCTGACGACACGCGTCAGGAAATGGCCGCCGAAAGACTGGACAATGCCGGTCCGGCTGCCGTCGAGGTCGAGAAATGCGGCATCGCGCGAGAGCGTGAGACGAACGCCTGCCGGCTGCTCGCGCGGGTGGTCGACGGCGAAGCGCGCACGCGCGGCCGCCTCGTCGGCGAGAACCGCCGTGCGGGTGCCGCCGGTGAGATGCACGGCCAGCACGATCGCCGCGATGCCGACGACGACCAGGATCACGAGTACGGGCAGGCTCATCGCCGCTGTCTTCCTCCCGCACGGACCATCCGGATCCGCGCGGACCGATCTAGCACTCTGTTGACGTAAACGTCAAAGATCAAGCTGCGGAAGGCGGCGATTCTCGCGGCTGCTACCAGCCGCGCGTCGCCCTCCGGAAGGCGATCCAGTGGCGGCGCAGCGGAGACAGCCGCCCTCCGCCGTCCAGCGGTGCCGCCTCGAAGCGCGTCAGGTGCGGACCCGCGAAGGCCGCAGGCAGGTAGGCCGGGCGCAGGACGGCGGGAAGCCTGCCCGCACCCCGCTCGAAGGCGGCGGCATGTTCGCGACCGAGCGCCGCCATGGCTGCCACCGCCCGTTCGGTGCCGGGGCCGCCGACCAGAAAGCTCTCCCGGTCCGTCCCGGCGGCCGCGAGGATGTCGGAGGGGACGTAGCACTGTCCACGCGACCGGTGCAGAGGCAACAGCCGCAGCAGGCCGGCGATCGCCTGCGCGCAGCCGGCATGGCCGGCAAGCGCGGCGTTCGCCACCGCCGCCTCGCGATCGAGCACCAGAGCGGCGAACTGGATCAGCGCACCGGCCGTCTCGCCGCAATAGCCCTCGAGCGTCGTTCGATCGGGCATCGGGTCGTCGTACAGATCGAAGATGCGCGCTTCCAGCATCCCGTCGAAGGCGGCCAACGGCAGGTCGTGGGCTGCAATCATCGCCCGCAGTGCGTCCGCGACAGGGTTGCCGGTCATTGCGCCCGGCGGCGCGGCGAGCGCGTCGCGCCACCATTGCAGCCGGATCTCGCCCGGTAGCGGTTCGCGCACCGCGTCGCGGATGCGGGTGATCTCGACGTTGAAGGCATAGAGCGACAGCAGCGCCGCGCGCCGGTCTTCCGGCGCGTAGAGAACCGAAAGCCAGCGTTCCGGATCGCCGTCCCGGACGATCGCGGTCAGATGCTTCGAATTCGGGTCCATATCAGTCGACGGCGATCAGCGCGGCGGCAACCGCTCTGTCCTCCGCCAGCAGCACGTTGTAGGTGCGCACTGCCGCGCCGGTCGACATCGGGTCGGCGGAAATCCCGGCCATGCGGAAGACCTCCCGCAGCGACTGGGGAATACGCCGCAGTTCCCGGCCCATCCCGACGATGAGGATCTCGATGCCGTCCGCCTCGGCAAGGAGCCGCTCGAAGTCCGCGGGTCCGAGGCTTTCGGGGTCTGCGGGCGCCCAGCCGTGGATGCCGGAAGGCAGGCACAGCAGCGAGCCGCGATGCGACATGTCGGCGAAGCGGAAGCCGCCGCCGCCATAGGCGTCGAGCGGCGCCCGCCCAGGAAAGTGCGCCTCGCGGATGATCATGCCGGCGCCTTCGCCATGATCAGGCCTTCGAGGCCTCGACCGGGGCCGCCTCGTCCGTCCTCGCCTCGCCATCCTCCTGGGACAGCGCGCCCGGCCGCAGCTTGAACAGGATCAGCAGCGGCGCGGCGATGAAGATGGAGGAATAGGTGCCGAAGAGCACGCCGAACAGCATCGCCGCCGTGAACGAACGGATCACCTCGCCGCCGAAGAGGAACAGCGCGGCGAGCGCCATCAGCGTCGTCACCGACGTCATCGTGGTGCGCGACAGCGTCTCGTTGATGGCAATGTTGAGCAGTTGCGGCAACGGCATCTTCTTGTAGCGACGCAGTTCCTCTCGGACGCGGTCGTAGACCACGACCGTATCGTTCAGCGAGTAACCCACGATGGTCAGGATCGCGGCGATCGACGACTGGTTGAACTCGATCCCCGACAGGACGAAGAAGCCCATCGTGATGACCACGTCGTGGATGGTGGCGATGATGGCGCCGACCGCAAACTGCCATTCGAACCGGAACCAGACGTAGACCATGATCAGGGCGAGCGCGACGATGACGCCAATGGTGCCCTGGGTTGCCAGTTCGCCGGACACCGTCGGCCCGACGGTCTCGACACGGCGGATGTCGTAGTCCTGCTCGAGTTCGCCCCGCACCACGACGACCACGCTCTGGGCGGCATTGTCGCCGCCTTCCTGCGCCTGGACGCGGATCAGGACGTCGGTGTCGGCGCCGAACTGCTGCACCTGGATCTCGCCGAGGTTCAGGTCGGAGAGCCGGCTGCGGATGTCGGCGACGTCGGCAGGACCGCTGCGCGACTGCACCTCGATCAGCGAGCCGCCCTTGAAGTCGATGCCGTAATTCATGCCGACGGTCATGAACAGCACCACTGCGCCGACCGAAAGGATCGACGACAGGGTGAAGGTCCAGCGCCGCATCGCCATGAAGGGAATGTTCGTCCGCTCGGGAACGAGACGAAGAGGCGCGCGCGGGAGTTCCTTGGGCTTGGCCCGCCGGACCCAGGCCGCCGTCAGCCAGCGGGTCAGGGTGAAGGCGGTGAAGACGGTGGTGACGATGCCGATGGCCAGCGTGACGGCGAAGCCTTTGACGGGGCCGCTGCCCAGATAGAACAGCACCACCGCCGCGATCAGCGTCGTCACGTTGGCGTCGACGATCGTCGCCATCGCTCGGCTGAAACCGGTGTCGATCGACTGGATCAGCGAGCGCCCGAGCCGCCGTTCCTCGCGGATGCGCTCGTAGATCAGCACGTTCGAATCGACCGCCATGCCGATGGTCAGCACGATGCCGGCGATGCCCGGAAGCGTCAGCGTGGCGCCGAGCAGCGACAGGAGCGCGACGATCATCGCGACGTTGGCCACCAGCGCGACGTTGGCGATCAGGCCGAGCAGGCCGTAGACGGCGACCATGAAGATCACGACGAGAACCGCGCCGATCACGCCCGCGATCTTGCCGGCGTCGATCGAATCCTGGCCGAGGCCGGGGCCGACCGTTCTTTCCTCGATGATGTCGAGCGTGGCCGGCAATGCGCCGGCACGGAGCAGGACCGCGAGGTCGTTGGCGCCCTGGACGTCGAAGCTGCCCGAGATCTGACCGGTGCCGCCGAGGATGGGTTCGCGGATCTGCGGCGCCGAGATCACCTGGTTGTCGAGGATGATGGCGAACAGGCGGCCGACGTTCTGCTGCGTGGCCTGCCCGAAGCGGGTGGCGCCCTGCGTGTCGAAACGGAAGGAGACGACCGGTTCGTTGGTCCGCTGGTCGAAGCTCGCCTGCGCATCGACCAGATTCTCGCCCGAAACGATGACACGGTTCTCGATGAGATAGGGAACCGGCGGATCGTCGGTGGAGAACATGACCGTCGAGCCGGCGGGCGGGCGGCCTTCGATCGCCTCCTGTACCGGCATGGAACTGTCGACCATCTGGAAGGTCAGCTTGGCGGTCTGGCCGAGGATGTCCTTGAGCCGCTGGGGATCGTCGAGACCGGGGACCTGGACCAGGATGCGGTCGTCGCCCTGCCTCTGGATGATCGGCTCGGTCGTGCCGAGTTCGTTGACGCGCCGCCCGACGACTTCGATCGACTGGGACAGCGCCGACGACAGGCGGTAGGTGATGCCGGAATCGGTCAGCGCGTAGCGCAGCAGCCCGGGCTCCGGCTCGGAAAGCTCGAGTTCGGATACGCTGCCGCCCGCGAAAAGCCCGGCCGAGATCGGCTCGATCAGGGTGGCAAGCGCTTCCTTCGCCCGCTCCACGTCGCCGGTCTCGCGGATCCGGACCTGCACCGTGCGACCCGTGCCAGACAGGCCGGTGTAGCCGATGCGGGCATCGCGCAGGAGGCGGCGGATGTCGTCGCGGGTGGTCTCCAGCCGCTCGTCGATGAGGTCCTGCTGGTCGATCTGCAGGAGGATGTGAGAACCACCCTGCAGGTCGAGGCCAAGCGTCATCTGGCGCTTGGGGAGCCAGTCGGGCAGCGACGCGAGCGTATCCCTGGAAACCAGGTTGGGCGCCGCGAAGACGACGCCCGCCACGACGGCCAGCCAGATGAGGATGGTCTTCCAGGGCGAGAAGTAGAGCATGTGGCTATCCGTCGGGCGGAGATGTCAGACCATCCGCCCGCAACGAGTTTATTTCTTGGCGTTTTCGTTGGCGACCGGTTCGCCCTTGACCCGCACGTCGGCGATCGTCGCACGCAGCGCGGTGACCTTGAGGCCGTTGCCCAGGTCGATCTCGAGCTCGTTGTCGTTGATGACCTTCGTGACCTTGCCGAGGAGTCCCCCGCCGGTGACCACCGAATCGCCGCGGCGAACGGCGGCGAGCATCTCCTGGCGCTTCTTCAGCTGCTGGCGCTGCGGCCGGATGATCAGGAAATACATGATGACGAAGATGAGGACGAAGGGCAGGATGCTGATCAGCATGTCGGGGCCGCCCCCAGCCGTTTGCGCATAAGCCGGTGTCACGAACATCTAGGTCTCCTGAAAGATGGGGATGAGGGGCGTGTTCCGCCCCCTCCGAAGGTGCGCGGAATATAGTCGCTCGCACCGCCTTTGCAACCGACAAGCCGCCTGAACGCCGCGCTTTTGCGGGTCTTCGGCGCGTGTTAGAGCGCGGTGCGACGAATGGAGGAAGCGCGAGCGTGACGGACGACCCGAAGACCGAGACCCTGAGCGACAAGATCGACCGGCTGATCGCGGCCATCGAGCGGCTGGCACCGGCCGCGCCGCCGCAGTCGGACATCGAGGCTGCGGACTGCTTCGTCTGGGATGCCGCCTCCCGCGCCCTGCAGCCGGTGGAGCGGGTCAACCGGGTCGGGATCGGGCTGATCCGGGGCGTCGACCGGGTGCGCGACATCCTCGTCGACAATACCGAGCGCTTCGCCGCCGGGCTGCCGGCCAACAACGTGCTGCTGTGGGGCGCGCGCGGCATGGGCAAATCGTCGCTGGTGAAGGCCGCGCACGCCGCCGTCAACTCCGGACGACCGTCCTCGCCGCTGAAGCTCGTCGAGATCCACCGCGAGGACATCGACAGCCTGCCCGGCCTGCTGGCCATCCTGAAGGCCTCGCCGCACCGCTTCGTCCTGTTCTGCGACGACCTGTCGTTCGATCACGACGACACGTCCTACAAGTCGCTGAAGGCGGCGCTCGAGGGCGGTGTCGAGGGCCGGCCGGAGAACGTGATCTTCTATGCGACGTCGAATCGCCGCCATCTCCTGCCGCGTGACATGATCGACAACGAGCGCTCGACGGCGATCAACCCGTCGGAAGCGGTGGAGGAGAAAGTGTCGCTGTCGGACCGCTTCGGCCTGTGGCTCGGCTTCCACAAATGCTCGCAGGACGACTACCTGGCGATGGTGGACGGCTATGTCGGCCATTACGGCCTCAGGATCGGCGCGGACGATCTGCGCGCGCAGGCGCTCGAATGGGCGACGACGCGCGGCGCCCGGTCGGGCCGGGTGGCGTGGCAGTTCGTGCAGGACCTCGCGGGACGGCTCGGGCAGCGGCTCGACGGCTGAGCGAAGGATCGCCGGGGAGCCGGCGCCCCTGCCCTATTCGAGGAACTTCGACGGATCGACGGGCGCGGAGTCCTTGCGGACTTCGAAGTGCAGCTTCGGCGTATCGGCCGAACCGCTCATGCCCGAACGCGCGATCTCCTGGCCGCGGCGGACCTTGTCGCCACGCTTGACGTTGAGTTCGGAGGCATGGCCGTAGACGGAGACGAGACCATCCTCGTGGCGGACGAGCACGGTGTTGCCGAACTCCTTGAGACCGTCGCCGGCATAGATGACGACACCGTTCTCGGCCGCCTTGACGGGCGTGCCCTCCGGTACCGCGATGTCGATGCCGTCGTTGGTGCGGCCGCCGGCGGTGCGGCCGTAGCCCTCGATGACGCGGCCGCGCACGGGCCAGCGCATCTTGCCCACGCCCGTCGCCTCCGGTGCGATCGCGGCGGTCTGGGTGACCGCTTCCTTGATCACCTTCTCGTCGCGCGTCGGCGGCGTGTAGGCGGTGACGGGGCTCGGTGCGTGCGCCTTCGCTGCCGGCGCGGAACTCGTCGTGATCGGATCGACCGAAGGGGTGGCGGGCTTGGCTGCTGCGACGGTGGCGGTCCCGCCGGCCGGAACCGTCAGTTTCTGGCCGATGCGCAGATAGCCGTCGCCGAGATTGTTGGCGGCCTTCAGCTGCGCCGTGGTGGCGCCGGTCTTGCGGGCGACGGAGTTGAGCGTGTCGCCGGAGACGACGGTGTAGACGTTGCCGGCATTGGAAGTGGCGACACGCGTGGCCGTGTTGGCGGTCGCAGGCGCCATCGCCGGATCCTTCGGCCGCGGCGTCTGCGGCAGGACGGCGACCGCCTGGGCGGGAGCCGGAGCCGGGCGCGGCGCGGTCGGGGCGTCGTTCTTCAGGCCCCGCGTCGAACTGGCGGCAGCGACCTGAGGATCGTTGTCGGGCGCGGAGACGGGCGCCTGGCGCGAGTAGACGTAGGTGGGGATGACCACCTTCTGGCCGGCCGCCAGTTCGCTGGCGGAGGCCATGTCGTTGGCCTTGAGGATCTCCTTGACCGGAACGCCGAAGCGCTTGGACATGTTGTAAAGGGTCTCGCCCTGGCGCACGGCCACCACCGTGCCGCCGACCTTGGACCAGCCCTGCTGGGCGGAATCAGTCGCCGCGACCTCGACCGCGGGCCCGGCGGTGCCGGTCGCCATCCGGTCGACCTGTGCGGGACCGCGCGCAAGCTGGACGGGCGCGGGCTGCAGCGACGCCTGCTGTACGGGTGCCGGCTGAACCGGGGCCGGCTGGGCTGCCGCCATGGGCGGAAGGGAGGAGCGCTGGATACCGCCGGCCGGCGCTGCGACCGCATAGCGGTCTCCCTGCCCGCCGGAGGGAGCCGCCACCGGTGCGGACGCCGTGCGGACGTCGCCCGGGAAGGGCTGGGCGGCGCCGTTGCGGATGATCGACCGCTGGTTGGCCGTCGAGCCCGTCAGGAGCTGGTCGGTGAAGATACCCTCGTTGAAGCGCGTGACGCCGGAGCTGCACCCCGCCAGAACGGTGGTGGTCGCACATATTACGGCAAAGCGCGAAAGACCGCGCCGATATGCCCCCGAAACCCTCATCCGCATCGCCATTACTCGCGCATACTCGTTACAGTACGATGCGATTAGAGCGCGTTAATCTTACCGGGCGGTTAAGCTTGCCGGAAAATCGTGAAAATGCCGGCCTCAGATACGGGCAGCGAGGCCGGGCAGCAGCGGCTGGAGGCGAACCTTGCCGATGTCCTGCCGCTCGAACCGGCTGCCGACCTTGGTCAGCCGGGCGACCGCCTGCTCGCCGTCGCCGGGGCCGATCGGCGCGATCATGACGCCGCCGGAGGCGAGCTGGTCGACATAGTTGCGCGGCATGCTGTCGAAGGCCGCCCAGCAGACGATCCGGTCGAAGGGTCCCTCGCCTGCCATGCCGAGCTTGGCGTCCGCCTGGCGCAGGATGACGTTGCCGACGCCCAGCGCGTCCAGCCGGTGGCGGGCCTGCTCGACGAGCGTGCGCCAGCGGTCGATGCTGACGACGCGGGCGCAGAGCCTGGCCATGACGGCGGCAGTGAAGCCGGAGCCGGTGCCGATCTCGAGCACCCGGTGCTGCGGGTCGAGCGACAAGGCGTGGATGACCTGCGCCTGCAGGTCGATGCCCTCGATCACCTCGCCGCAGGCGATGGGGACGAGCCGGTCGGACCAGACCGACGACTGCCATTGTGCGCCGATGAAGTTGCGCCGCGGCACCTGCTCGATGGCGCCGACGAGATCCTTGCCGGCGATCCCCCGGCCGCGCATGCGCAGCAGGAAGGCGGCGAAGCCCTCGCGCTCGTCGGCAACCGCGTTCATCCGATCGCGCGCTCCAGCCGATCGCGCAGCTCGTGGGCGGTCAGGTCCAGATGCATCGGCGTGACCGAGACGAAGTTGTCGCGCAGCGCGGCGAGATCGGTGCCGGCACGCACCTCCGACGGCTCGCGGCCGAAGCGCAGCCAGTAGTAGGGGAAATTGCGGCCGTCGCGGCGCTCGTCGATCCACAACCCGTGCACGCGCTTGCCCTGGGTGGTGACCTTCGTGCCAGCCACGGCGGCAGGGTCGCAATTCGGGAAGTTGACGTTCAGGAAGGTTCCCGTCGGCAGATCCGTGCGGACCAGCTTCTCGAGCAGCGCCGGGCCGACCGCCTCGGCGACCTCCCAGGGGACCATCCGGCCTTCCTCGGAGAAGGTGTAGGCCTGACTGAGCGCGATCGAGCGGATGCCGAGCAGCGTGCCTTCCATCGCGCCGGCCACCGTGCCCGAATAGGTGACGTCGTCGGCGACGTTGGTGCCGGAGTTGATCCCCGACAGGATCAGGTCCGGAGGGGAATCCATGATCTTGCGCACGCCCATGATGACGCAGTCGGTCGGGGTGCCGCGCAGCGCGTAGTGCCGGTCGTCGAGCTTGCGCAGGCGCAAGGGCTCCGACAGCGAGAGCGAATGGGCGAAACCCGACTGGTCGGTCTCGGGCGCCACCACCCAGACGTCGTCGGACATGGCGCGGGCCATGCGCTCCAGCACCTGGATGCCCTCGGCGTGGATGCCGTCGTCATTGGTGATGAGAATGCGCATGTCTTGGCCCTGCTCTTTCCTAAGGTCTGGATCGCTTGCGCCCTGCGACACCCCCCTCTGCCCTGCCGGGCATCTCCCCCTCGAGGGGGGAGATCGGCAGCTTCATGTGCCGCGCCCATCCTGCGACGTCCGAAAGAGCGGGGGTCGCAGGAAACAGCCGATCTCCCCCCTTGCGGGGGAGATGGCCGGCAGGCCAGAGGGGGGCGCCGTGGAGCGCTGTCGGTGCGTATCAGGCGTCAGCCGATCCGTTCCAGTCCGCCCATGTAGGGGCGCAATGCTTCAGGAATCGTGACCGAGCCGTCCTCGTTCTGGTAGTTCTCCATCACCGCGATCAGCGCGCGGCCGACGGCGACGCCGGAACCGTTCAGCGTGTGGACGAAGCGCGGCTGGACCTTGCCCTGACCCTCCTCGGGCTTGGGCCGATAGCGCGCATCCATGCGCCGCGCCTGGAAATCGCCGCAGACCGAGCAGGACGAGATCTCGCGATAGGCCTTCTGGCCGGGCAGCCAGACCTCGATGTCGTGCGTCTTCTGCGCGCCGAAGCCCATGTCGCCGGTGCAGAGCACGACGGTGCGGAACGGCAGGCCGAGGCGCTTGAGGACTTCCTCCGCACACGCGGTCATGCGCTCGTGCTCGGCCAGCGACGACGCCTCGTCGGTGATCGAGACCAGCTCGACCTTGTAGAACTGGTGCTGGCGCAGCATGCCGCGCGTGTCGCGCCCGGCCGAACCCGCCTCCGAGCGGAAGCAGGGGGTGAGCGCGGTGTAGCGCAGGGGCAGGTCGGCGACGTCCTGGATGTCCTCGCGGACGAGGTTGGTGAGGGGGACTTCGGAGGTGGGGATAAGGCCGAGGCGGGCCTCTCCGTGCTTGGCGAAGAACAGATCCTCCTCGAACTTGGGCAGCTGGTTGGTGCCGAAAAGCGCCTCGTCCTTCACCAGCAACGGCGGGACCACCTCCGTGTAGCCGTGCTCCGTCGTGTGCAGATCCAGCATGAACTGGCCGAGCGCGCGTTCCAGCCGGGCGAGCTGGCCCTTGAGCACGGTGAAGCGGGCGCCCGACAGCTTGGCGGCGCGCTCGAAGTCCATCAGGCCCATGGCCTCGCCGAGTTCCCAGTGCTCCTTGGCCCAGTCCATCCGGCGCGGCGCGCCGACGCGGCGCAGTTCGACGTTGGCGTGCTCGTCGCGCCCCTCCGGCACGTCGGGCAGCGGCACGTTGGGCAGCACGGCCAGCGCCTGCCTCAGCGCCTCGTCGAGTTCGCGCTCGCGCGCCTCGCCGTTCTGGATGAACTCCTTGATCGTGCCGACCTCGGCCTTCAGCGCCTCGGCACGCGCCATGTCGCCGGCGCGCATGGCGTTGCCGATCTCCTTGGAGGCGGCATTGCGGCGCTCCTGGCTCTGCTGCAACTCGGTCAGATGGGAGCGGCGCGCCTCGTCGCGGGCGATCACGCCGTCGACGACGGACTGCGCCTGCCCGGCCGACGAGCCGCGCCGGACGAGCGCGTCAGTGAGGGCTTGGGGGTTTTCGCGAATCCATCGGATGTCGAGCATGGCGGGGTCTGGTCCCTGATGCGGCGGGTGGATGACGGCGTCCCGGCGGCGCATGGCGCGGGACGGGAAGGCCGTAAACCGCAAATCGAGGCGACGCAAGACCGGGACGGATGCGGGGCTTGCGGTGCGGGCGAAGCGTCGGCGGTGGTGCTTGGCACTCGGGCGGCGGCAGCGGACGTCGTGCACGCGAGCGGGGGCAGCGCGCGGCGACCCCCACCCCTTACCCCTCCCCTCAAGGGGGAGGGGGATGGCGAAGGTCGCGCGGCCCCGATCGGTGGAAGGCGTGGTGGGAACGCTGCAGGACTCCCCTCCCCCTTGAGGGGAGGGGTAAGGGGTGGGGGTTGCGTCGCGCAGACATCCGCGTCAGCACACATGCGCGGCGCATGAGCCGCCGGGCAGGCGCGTCAACCCGCCTTCGGCTCCGCGGCCGCCTGCGCCTCGGCCGCCTCGCGCGCGGCCTCGTCCGCCTCGGCCTTCGCCTTCGCCGCTTCGGCGAGCGCCCGGGTCTTCTCGATGCGGCGGGCGAGGATGATCGATATCTCGTAGAGCAGGATCGTCGGCAGCGCGAGGCCGATCTGGCTGACAGGATCGGGCGGCGTCAGCACGGCGGCGACGACGAAGGCGATGACGATGGCGTATTTGCGCTTGTCAACGAGACCCGCCGCCGAGAGAAGGCCGACGCGGGCCATCAGCGACGTCACCACCGGCAGCTGGAAGACCAGGCCGAAGGAGAAGATCAGCGTCATGATCAGCCCGAGATATTCCGACACGCGCGGCAGCAGCGAAATCTGGATCTCCTGGTCGGGACCCACCTGCTGCATCGACAGGAAGAACCACATGACCATCGGCGTGAAGAAGAAATAGACCAGCGCACCGCCGATGGCGAACAGGATGGGCGAGGCGATCAGGAACGGCAGGAAGGCGTGGCGCTCGTTCCTGTAGAGGCCCGGCGCGACGAACTTGTAGATCTGCGTGGCGATCAGGGGGAAGGCGAGCACGAGGCCGCCGAACATGCCGAGCTTGATCTGGGTGAAGAAGAATTCCTGCGGGGCGGTGTAGATCAGGTCCACCTGGCTCGCGTCGAGCCCGGCCCAGGCGGTCGCCCACTGGAAGGGGATGACCAGAAGGTTGAAGAGCTGCTTGGCGAAGAAGAAGCAGACCAGGAAGGCCACGAAGAAGCCGCCGATCGCCCACATCAGGCGCGTCCGCAGCTCGATCAGATGCTCGATCAGCGGCGCGGAGGATTTTTCGATCTCGTCGTCGTCGGAGGAAGTCACGAGCTGGTCCCGGAAGAGCTTGCGGCCGGCTTGTGAGCCTCGGCGGCGGGATGAGGAGCGGCGGCGCCGTTCGCAGCGGGCCTCGGCTCAACGGGCGGCGCGACGGGCGCAGGCGACGCGAGGGGCGCAGGCGACGCGAGGGGCGCGGGTTCGGACGGGGTCGCGTCTGCCAGCGGCGCCGGTTCGCCCGGCATAGCGGCCGGACCGGCCTTGGCGGGCTCGGCCGGGGTGGCCGGCGCATCGGCCGAGGGCACCTTCGGCGGCTGCGGCTTCATCAGCCCGTCGAGGCCGGCGCGCACGTCGGACGCGGCCTTCTCCATGGGATTGAGCGCCTTGCGGATGTCGGCCGCGGGGTTGAGCTTGCGGGCCGAGTCGATGGTCGACTTGACGTCGTCGAGCTCGGCTTCCTTCAGCGCCTCGTCGAACTGCTTGCGGAAGTCGCCGGCCATCCGGCGCAGGCTCGAGGTCGTGCGCCCGAAGGTGCGCAGCATTTTCGGAAGATCCTTGGGCCCGACGACCACGATCAGGACGACCGCGATCACGAGCATCTCCGGCCAACCGATGTCGAACATGTCTTACGCTTCCGGTTGAGCGGCGCGAATGCCAGGCGTGCGGATCAGGACTTCGGCGCCGTTTCCTTGGCGGCCTTCACCGCCTCGTCCTCGCGGTGCTCGACGACCCGCGCCTTTTCCGCCTCGTCCTCGTCCGACATGCCCTTCTTGAAGCTCTTGATGCCCTTGGCCATGTCGCCCATCAGCTCCGGGATCTTGCCGCGCCCGAAGAGCAGCAGCACCACCACCAGGACGATGAGCCAGTGCCAGATGGAGAAGGAACCCATGATAACCTCTTCCGAACGATGATCGTCCACTTAGTTAGGCGCTATCGGCCCGTCTTTCAAACACAAGCACATCAGACTTTCGCACCGAGAGCCAGACCGCGCGCGCTCCCGGAGACAAAGCGCCACACCGGATGCGCGCCCGGACCGGGACCTCGGCGCCGGACACGGCGAGTTCGAGAGCCTCGGAGTCTCCCAGGAAGCGACGGGATATCACCCTGGCTTCCGTCCCGCCATCCTTTTCATGCGCCTCGATGGCGGTGAGCCGGACGGCGACGGTGACGTCGGTCCCCGCCGGAAAGCCGGGCGCGGCAAAGGGGCCGAGCGGCGTCTCGACCATCCCGTCGCGGGCGACGGCGTCGAAGACGTTGAGCTCGGAGAAGAAGCCCGCGACGAAGAGGCTGGCCGGCTTCTGGAACAGGTCCTCGGCGCGGCCCGCCTGGACCAGCCGGCCGTCGCGCAGGAGCGCGATGCGGTCGCCCATGCGCATGGCCTCCTCGGCGTCGTGCGTGACCACGATGGCGGTGGCGCGGCTCTGGCGCAGGATCGCCAGCGTCTCGGCCCGCACGCTGTCCTTCAGCCGCGAATCGAGGCCGGAGAAGGGTTCGTCGAGGAGCAGCACAGCCGGGCGCGGCGCGAGTGCCCGGGCGAGCGCGGCGCGCTGCTGCTCGCCGCCCGACAGGATGTGCGGATAGGAGGCGGCGTGGTGCTCGAGCCCGACGCGGGCGAGTGCGGCCATCGCCTCGCGCTTCGATTCGGCGGCCGACAGGGCGGTGAGGCCGAAGCGAACATTGTCGAGAATGGTGTAGTGCGGAAACAGCGCGAAATCCTGGAACACCAGGCCGATCGAACGCTTCTCGGGAGGGAGAAAGACCGAAGGGCCGGCGATCTCGCGGTCGTTGAGCAGCACCCTGCCCCGCGTCTGCGCCTCGATGCCGGCGGCGATCCTGAGCAGCGTCGTCTTGCCGGAACCGGAGGGACCGAGCAGGCAGAGCACCTCGCCGGGCTCGGCCGTGAGCGAGACGCCGCGCAGCGTCTCGCTGCCCCGGCCGAAGGAATGCCAGATCTCGTCGAAGGCCAGCCTGGCGGCGAAGCTGACGCCGGTGGCCGGGCGCACGCCGCGTGCGGCCGGCCGGCCGGCCGCCGCCGGATCCGTGCCGGGCTGCCCCGTGCCCGTCCGCCTTGTGCTGGATTGCGTCATCGTTGCTCGTCGCGGCCCGTCCCGGCGACCTGCTGCGGCCGGGTGCCGTGGTCAACCATCCCCGCCGCGGGGTGTCAACAGGCCGAGTTCCTCGAGGTCGACGTCGGTCAGCGGATCCTCGTCGTCCGTCAGTTCGTCCGGATCGGCAGGCGGCAGCGGCATGGAGAAGTTCGACGGCATCCGCACCGAGAGCAGGCCGGCACCCTTGAGCTCGTCCATGCCGGGCAGGTCGCGCAGTTCGGCGAGGCCGAAATGGTCGAGGAAGGCCGTGGTGGTGCCGTAGGTCACCGGGCGGCCGGGCGTGCGGCGGCGGCCGCGCATCCTGACCCAGGCACTTTCGAGCAGCGTGTCGAGCGTGCCCCTGGAGGTCTCGACGCCGCGCACCTCCTCGATCTCGGCGCGCGTGACCGGCTGGTGGTAGGCGATGATGGCGAGCACCTCCAGCGCCGCCCGCGACAGCTTCTTCGGCTGCGGCGCGTCGCGGCTCATCAGGAAGGCGAGGTCGCCCGCCGTGCGGAAGGCCCAGGCGTCGGCGACGCGGACGAGGTTGACGCCGCGCGTCGCGTACTGGCGCGCGAGCGAGGCCATCACCGAAGGCACGTCGACGCCCTCGGGCAGCCGGGCGGCGAGCGCCTTCTCCGTGACCGGTTCGGCGGAGGCGAAGACGATGGCCTCGGCCATGCGGATCGCTTCGGAAGAATGCACGCCCCCGGCGGGATTGTCGTTGCCCGCCGGCCCGGAAAAGACGCCGTCGTCGTCGCCGGCCGGCATGGCGGCTGCTCGCAGGTCACGCATCGGAGGCCTCCGCAGCGGCGTGCTTCAGCCGCGGCCGCAGGTAGATGGGGGCGAAGGCGCCGTCCTGGCGGATCTCCAGCGCCCCCTCGCGCACCAGTTCGAGCGAGGCGGCGAAGGAACTGGCGATCGCGGTGGCGCGCTCCTGGGGGCTCGCCAGCCAGTCGAGGAGGAAGCCGTCGAGGGCGGTCCAGTCGCGCATGCGGCCGACGAGACGCGTCAGCAGGTCGCGCGCCTCCTGCAGCGACCAGACGGTTCGCCGGGCGATGCGCACGTGGGTGACCGCCTGGCGCTGCCGCTGGATGGCGTAGGCGGTGAGCAGGTCGTAGAGCGAGGCCTGGTAGGCGGTCTGCTTCTCAACGACCACGACTTCCGGCATGCCCCGCGCCATGACGTCGCGGCCGAGCCGGTTGCGGTTGACGAGCCGGGCGGCGGCCTCGCGCATGGCTTCGAGCCGCTCCAGCCGGAACTGCAGGACGGCGGCCAGTTCCTCGCCGCTCTCGCCGTCGTCGCCGGGCACCCTCGGGATGAGCAGCTTCGACTTCAGGAAGGCGAGCCAGGCAGCCATGACGAGATAGTCGGCGGCGAGTTCGAGGCGAAGGCTGCGGGCACGCCCGACGAAGACCAGATACTGCTCTGCCAGCGCCAGGATCGAGATGCGGGCGAGATCGACCTTCTGGCCGCGGGCGAGGTGGAGCAGCAGGTCGAGCGGACCTTCGAAGCCATCGACGTCGACGACGAGCGCCTCGGCCGGATCGCGCACGTCCGCCTCGGATGCCGGGAGGCGCTCCTTCGGGACGGCGGGCTCTGCTTTTGCTGCGGCGGCCTTGGCCACGCGTCATCCTCTCATGCGACAGCCCCCGTCAGGGCGGAAAACTCTTCGCGCAACGCCGCCTCGATGGCGCCGTCTGCCCGGCCGAGCAGCGACAACGCGCGTCCGGCGCGGCGCCGCGCCTCGGGCGACAGCCCCGCACAGCCGGCGGCGACGGCCTTCATCTCGTCCATCACGCCGTTGCAGTGAAGGACCACATCGCAGCCGGCTTCAAGGATGGCGCGGGCCTTTTCGTCGAAATCCCCAGAAAGCGCCTTCATCGACACGTCGTCGCTCATCAGCAGTCCGTCGAAGCCGATTTCGCCGCGGATGACGTCGCCGACGATCCGCGGCGATGTGGTTGCCGGGCGGTCGGGGTCGAGCGCGGTGTAGACGACGTGCGCCGTCATCGCCATCGGCAGGTCGGCGAGCGCGGCGAAGGGCGCGAAGTCGCGGGCGCGGAGTTCGTCGAGCGGCGCGTCGACCACCGGCAGTGCGAGATGGCTGTCGGAGAAGGCGCGGCCGTGGCCGGGCACGTGCTTCATCACCGGCAGGACGCCGCCGGCCATCAGCCCCGCGGCCGCGGCACGCCCCATCGCGGCCACGACCGCAGGATCCTTGGCATAGGCGCGGTTGCCGATGACGTCGTGCGCCCCCTCGACGGGGACGTCGAGCACCGGCAGGCAGTCGGCATTGATGCCGAGACGCATCAGATCGAAGGCGTGCAGCCGCGACATCAGCCAGGCCGCGCGCAGGCCGGTTTCCGGCTCCGCCGCGTGAAGGGCGCCGAGGGCGGCGGCCGGCGGATAGTTCGGCGCCAGCGGCGGGCGCAGGCGCTGCACGCGGCCACCTTCCTGATCGATGAAGACGGGCGCGTCGGCCCGGCCGACGCAGTCGCGCATGTCGGCGACGAGATCGGCAATCTCGTTCGGCTCGCCGACGTTGCGGGCGAACAGGATGAAGCCCCAGGGGGCCTCGCCGCGATAGAAGGCGCGCTCCTCGCCAGTGAGGCGCCTGCCCGATGATCCGAAGATGACGGCTCTTGATTCGCTCATGACGGCGAAGGTAGTGCCTTTGTGCGCGCGAGGGAAATGCGCCGTGCCCGCACGAATGCGAACGGGCCGCCCGTGGGACGGCCCGTCGGCAGGCAGAAGCGGAAAGAACCGCTAGCGCGACACGAAGCAGCTGCCGCCGGCGGCCTTGTAGCGCTCGCACAGGGCATTGGCGTCGGCGCGCGAGCCGGTGGGAATGCGGACGCGCCAGAAGGTGCCCTTCCCGGCAATCTCGGCCCTGACGATGTCGACGCCGCGGCCGTTCAGCACGGAGCCGAAGCGGCGCGACAGATCGGCATAGCTGGCGCGGGCGCCTTCGGGCGTCGGCTGCGAGGCGATCTGCATGGCCCATTCGCTGCTCTGGGCGGCGACGACCGGCGCCGGCTGGACGGCAGCGACCTGGGCGCCCGGCGCAGCGCCGCCGGCCGTGCCGACGATGTCGACCGGCTGATCGGACGGACGCGCCGGAGCGACGGGTCCGCGCACCGGTGTCGCCTGTTCGCGGGTGATCGTCGACGTCTCGACCCTGCGCACCGGCGGATCCTGCCTGGCGGGAGATTCGGCGGCAGGAGCGGGCGCTGTGGCGGCATCTCCGGCGGGCGCTGCCGTCGTGGCCGCAGGCGGCGCGGCCGGATCGGTTCGGATCGGCGCCTGGGCGAGCACAGCGGGCGTCTCCGCGGCGGCTGGCTCGGGGACGGCAGCCACGATCGCCGGCGCCTCGTCGGCCGGCTCCTCGCGCGGCACCATCGTCCCGTCGGGGCGCACGACCATGGTGCGGACGCGCCGCGGCGTCACAACCGCGATCTCGCCGGACAGAGCGGTCTCGCCGTCCTCGGCCTGCTCGACGCGATCCTCCGACTTCAGGGTGGCAGCATCGGGCCCCTGGCCGAAGGCCTCCGGCAGTTCGTCGGCCGAATCGGCCTCCGCGGGGTCGACCAGGGGAGTCGGCGCGGTGATCGGCACCGTGCGGACGGCCAGATTGACCGGCTCTTCCTGCGTGGAGAGGAGCTTTTCCTGCGACGGCTGCGCATCGCCGTCTCCGGCCGAGAAGCGCTCGTAGACCGCCTTGTCCTGATTGGGGACCGTCGCGCCGCCCGGCTGCTCCGGCTTGACCTTGACCGGCTCGGGGTCGGCGCGGACGAGCACCGGCGCGTCGTCGTCCCCGCTGCCGCCGAGCGACAGGGCGAAGGCGCCGATGCCACCCAGGATCGCGATGCCGGCAACCACGGCCGCGGCCACGAAGCCGCGGCGCCGCTGAACAGGGGGAACCTCCTGCGCGGAGGCCGGAACGGGATGGAACCCGGGATCGAAGCGGTCGTCCACCTCCATGCGATCGCTTTCGGGACGAATGCCGAGCCAGGCCGGAACGGCGTCGCGCCGCGCCATAACGTCCTTCTCGCTCTCGGCATCCGCCCAGGATCGCACCGCCTCGTCGAAAGCAGCGTCGAGGTCGTCGACCGAATCGAGTTCGTCACGAGCGGCATCCGGCTTGCGGGGCGACACCCGCGACCAGCCCTCGCCCACGGCGGCCGGCGCGGCAGCGGCCGCCATGGCGACGGCGGGACGGGTCTCCGCGCGATCCTCGAAACCGCCGCCGAAATCCGCATCGATGTCGTCGGGAGCGACCGCCTGAGGAATCTCGTCCTCGACGGCGAGTTCGGGAAGATCGATCTCGTCCGCCACGACGTAACGCGCCGTCGGCACCTCGACCGTGTCCACTTCGGGCATACCGCCGTCGTCGCCGGCACCCGCCGGCTCATCGGCGGCGTCGTCGCGCGCGGGGCCGGCTGTCGCGACCGGAGCGGCCTGGGGAAGCGGGACGGGGGCCGGCTGCGGGACGTCCGCTGCACCGGCTGCTCCGGCCTGGGCGGCCCTCGGTTCAGCCGGCGCCACGGTCGGTACGAACGGGGTGTCGGCTTCTTCTGCACGGGCGGGGCCCGACCGCAGCCCCTCGCCTTCGAGCTCGCTGCGCAGCAGGCTTTCCAGATCGAAATCGTCTCCGTAGCCGGCGAAATCCTCTTCGGCCGGGGCTTCCGGAGAGAGTGCGGGGATCCGGGCCATCGGCGGCAAGGCATCCGGTTCGGCGGCATCCTTGCGGAAGAAGAACTCGTCATCGAGATCGTCGCCCGAATCCGGCACGGCTGCAGCGCTGCGCTCGCTCGGGCGGCTCACCCAGGCCGATATGGCATCCCAGGTGGGGTCGGGCGCGGCAGCCGGCTCGGCCAGATCCTCCTCCGGCCGGTCCTCGGGGACCGCACGGGCAAGCGGCTCGGCGGCGGGCAGATCGAAATCGGACGGCGGCGCCTCGACCGGCTCCGGCTCCCGCGCAGCGATCGCCGCGGCGACGGGCGCCAACGCAGCCGGCATCGCGGCATCGCGCGGGGCCGCGGCAGGAGCGGCGCCCGGCACCGACTGCCAGTTGGTGCGGCGGGCGATGATGGAGGGGTTGGCGATGAAGGACTGGTTGTGCAGCCCTCCGTCCGGCGCGCTGCCCGGAGCGGGCCCCGGGCCCTGCCGCGGCTGCGCGGCGGGCGCTGCCGGACCGGCGGTCTCGACCTTCGGGGCTTCCGTCTTCGGTGCGGGGCGAGACTGGCCCGCCATGGCGACGAGTTCCGCGAAGGGATCGAAGATCTTGTCTTCGGGCGCGGCGACGGGCTCGGGCTCGACCCTCCGTGCCGACACGACGGGCTGTCCGGACGCGGCCGGCTGGACGGGAGCGGCCGGCTGGACGGGGGCGGGTCGAGGCGCGGAAGCGACTGGCTCCGGCGAGGGCACCTGCGACGACGCTGCGGCGGGTCGAAGCACGGGGATCGGCGAATTCGCCGGCCGCTCGGCCGACCGAACGGGCGATACCGGCCCGGCAGGCTGGTCGGGCATGCGGAAGGCGGGCGCTGCGGGCCGGCCGCCATCGGCAGGCGCGTCTGCCTGGCGACGATCGAGCCACATGCGGGAGAAGGCCGCGAGCCGCTCGAACGGGTCCTCCTCCGGCTTGTCGGCGGCAGGCGCGTCGACCGGTTCGGCCGCCTGCGGAGCCTTCCAGTCACTGCGCGGAGCGGACGGTTCCGCCTCCCTCGAAGCGCGGGGGGGCGGGGCGGCCTGCGTCACGGCCGGTCCAGCCGGGCCGGCGGCCGGCGAGGACGCCGGGGGAGCAAGGTCGCTGAAGGCAGCCTTCCAGCTGTCGTTCGACGGAACGGCGAAGCTGCGCGCGGACGCCGGCGCGGCGGTGCGGGCGGCCGCCGCTACCGGCGGACGGCTGTCGTTGGCGCCGAGATCACCGAGCAGTTCCCGCTCGAGATCGATCCCGAAATCGTCGGCGCCTGCGTCCCGCCGCGCGGCAGAGGGCGTGTTCATTCCCATGATGCGCGTCAGCTCGGCCAGCGGATCGCTTTCCACGCTTCCGCCCTGCGGCTGCACCTTGAGATGCTTCGGATCTGCCATACCTCGTCCCCGCAATCGCAGACGTCCGCGCGATGGTGTCGCGTCGAACTTTCGGTCGTTACCAGCGCAATGTGGGCGAAAGGTGGCGGGTTTTCGGGCTATTCAGCGCATTTCCTCTGGAGCATCCGCACCGAGGAGCCCGAGCCCCGACGTCAAGACGTCAAGTACGGCCCGCACCAGCCCTAGTCTGGCGTTGGTCGATACTGGATCGTTAACCTTAAGAAAACGTAAGTCGGGATCGTCGGTGCCGCGGTTCCACAGGGCGTGGAGGGCGCTCGCGACTTCGTAGAGGTAGAAGGCGATGCGGTGCGGCTCGTGCGCGGCTGCGGCTGCCTCGACGATGCGCGGGTATTCGGCGAGCTTGCGAACCATGGCGATCTCGGCGGCGTCGGCGAGCGCGCCCACCGCCGCCGACAGCGTCGCGCGGTCGAAAGCGGCACCCGGAAACTGCTCGGCGGCCTGACGGAACACGGAATGGCAGCGGGCGGACGCATACTGCACGTAGAAGACCGGGTTCTCCTTCGACTGCTCCGTGACCTTGGCGAAATCGAAATCCAGCGGCGCGTCGTTCTTGCGATAGAGCATCATGAAGCGGATCGGGTCACGGCCGACCTCGTCCACCACGTCGCGCAGCGTGACGAAATCGCCGGAGCGCTTCGACATCTTGACCGGCTCGCCGTCGCGATAGAGCCGCACGAGCTGGCACAGCAGGACTTCGACCTTCAGCGCGCCGCCCGACAGCGCCTTGGCCAGCGCCTCGAGCCGCTTGACGTAGCCGCCATGGTCGGCGCCGAGCACGAAGATCAGTTCCTCGAAGCCGCGCTCGTACTTGTCCTTCATGTAGGCGACGTCTGCGGCGAAATAGGTGAAGGCGCCGTCCGACTTGACCAGCGGGCGGTCGATGTCGTCGCCGACCTCGGTGGAGCGGAACAGCGTCTGCTCGCGGTCCTCCCAGTCCTCCGGCTTCTGCCCCTTCGGCGGCGGCAGCTTGCCCTTGTAGACGTGGCCGGACAGCGTCAGGTCGGTGATGGCGGAGCGGATCTTGCCGCCATTGCCGGCATGCAGGCTGCGCTCGGAGAAGAACACGTCGTGGCGCACGTTGAGGGCGGCGAGATCCTCGCGGATCATGTCCATCATCATGGCGATGGCAACGTCCTTGGCGATCTCCAGCGCCTTCGCGTCGGCCATGCCCAGCAGGCCCGAGCCGTACTCGGCCAGCAGCGCCTGGCCGACCGGCTTCAGGTAGTCGCCGGGATAGAGCCCGGCCGGGATTTCGCCGATGTTCTCGCCCAGTGCCTCGCGGTAGCGCAGCAGGACGGAGCGGCCGAGCACGTCGATCTGCGAGCCGGCGTCGTTGATGTAGTATTCCTTGACGACGTCGTAGCCGGCGAAGGCCATCAGGTTGGCCAGCGTGTCGCCGACGACCGCGCCGCGGCAATGGCCGACATGCATGGGACCGGTCGGGTTGGCCGAGACGTATTCGACGTTGACGCGGCGGCCGGCGCCGACGGTGGAACGGCCGTAGTCGGCGCCGGCGGCCAGGATGTCGCGCAGCCGCGCCTGCCAGAAGGCGTCGCTGAGGGCAAGGTTGATGAAGCCCGGGCCGGCGATGTCGACGCGCGAGACGTCGGGCTCGCCTCTGAGGCGTTCCGCGATCTGCTGGGCGAGCGCGCGCGGATTCTGGCCGACGGCCTTGGACAGCACCATCGCAGCGTTGGTGGCGAGGTCGCCATGGGCGGGATCGCGCGGCGGCTCGACGGTGACGCGCGCCAGCGACAGGTCCGAACCGTCGACGGGGGTCAGGCCGAGCGAAAGTATGGCCTTGCTGATCCGATCGTGGAAATCGGCGAAGATGTTCATCGGTCGTCTTCCGGTGCCTGGAGATGCCGGCGGGGCCGCGCCGTTTTCGGGCTTCGCCTAACCGATATCTGGCGTATGGTCAAACAGCCGCCGGTGCTCCTTCAGGGCGTAGGTGTCGGTCATGCCGGCGAGGAAATCGGCGACGTGGCGGGCCTTCACGGCATCGCCCGCCCGGGCCAGGATGCCACGCCAGCCTTCGGGCATCGCCTGCGGATCGGCGAAGTAGACGTCGAACAGGTCGGTGACGATGCGCTCGGCCCGCGCCCGCACAGCCATCACGTCGGGATGGCGGTAGAGATTGGCGTAGAGGAAGGACTTCAACTCCTTCTCCTTCACGCGCATGTCCTGCGAGAAGGCGGCGATGGCGCGCGGCGCGGCCCGGACCGCCTCGGGCGAGGAAGGATCGATTTCCGCCAGGCGGGCCTGTGCCTCCGCAATGACGTCCTCGACCATCCGGGTGATCTGGCGGCGCATCAGCTCATGGCCGGTGCGAACGGGGTCGAGCGCCGGATAACGGTCGCGCACGATGGCGAGGAGATCGGCCGTGAAGGCCGGTCCCTCCAGCATGTCGAGCGTCAGCAGGCCGGAGCGCAGCCCGTCGTCGATGTCGTGAGCGTCGTAGGCGATGTCGTCGGCGATCGCCGCCACCTGCGCCTCCAGCGAGGCGAAGCCGGCGAGGTCGAGCGGAAACAGCGCGTCGAAGTCGCGGATCGACTGCGGCAGCGGCGCCTTCAGCCCCTCCCCGTCCGGACCGACCAGCGGGCCGTTGTGCTTGACGAGGCCCTCCAGCGTCTCCCAGCACAGGTTCAGCCCGTCGAACTCGGCGTAGCGGCGCTCCAGCCGGGTGACGACCCGCAGCGCCTGGGCATTGTGGTCGAAGCCGCCGTAAGGCGCCATCTTCGCATGCAGCGCGTCCTCGCCGGTATGGCCGAAGGGCGTGTGGCCGAAATCGTGAACCAGCGCCACGGCCTCGGCCAGATCCTCGTCCAGGCGCAGCGCGCGGGCGAGTGCCCGGGCGATCTGCGCCACTTCGATGGAATGGGTCAGCCGGGTGCGGTAGTGGTCGGCCTCGTGGGCGAAGAAGACCTGCGTCTTGTGCTTCAGCCGGCGGAATGCGGTGGAATGGATGATGCGGTCGCGGTCGCGCTGGAACGGCGTGCGCGTCGGGCTTTCGGGCTCCGGATAGAAGCGCCCGCGCGTCGCGGCCGGATCGCAGGCATAGACGGCGCGCGGCCGGTAGCCATAGCCGATGTCGTCGCGTGGCCCTTCAGCGCTCATGCCCCTGCCGGTTGACTTGCCCCGATGCGCTTCATACCTATCGTCGTATCGCAAAAGCAAGGTGATGCCATGGGCAGCGACGCCAAGATTTCGATGAAGGGCGTGGAACTGACCGAGGCGGCCGCAAAGCGGATCGTCAGGATCGTGTCGGGCGAACCGGACAAGACGGCGCTGCGGGTCTCGGTGGAGGGCGGCGGCTGCTCGGGATTCTCCTACAAGTTCGACCTGACGGCCGAACGCAACGACGACGACGTCGCCATCGAGCGCGATGGCGCCACGGTGCTGATCGACGAGATGTCGCTGATCTACATGGGCGGCTCGGTGATCGACTTCGTCGACGATCTGATCGGCCAGTCCTTCCAGATCCGCAATCCGAATGCCGTCGCTTCCTGCGGCTGCGGGACGAGTTTCTCGGTCTGACACGTCCGGCCCGGCGTCTGACGTCCCCGCATGTCCGGACGCAGTCCCCGTCCCCGCTCGGGACGGGCCGCGTCGCCAAGGGGCTGGGCGGCAGCGTCCTGCGAAGCTTCTCCTCAACCTGCGGTATTTGAGCCAAGTCCCTGATATCTGTCCTGTTTTGGGACATTCTCGGTGCGCAAGACCGTGTTTTTGCGACTGGATTCCCAGCGCCGCATTCCGTATGGTTACCAGAGCGTAAACGGTAACGAGTGGTCCTGGCTGAGATCGCTTCGCGGGCGGGGATTTGGGGCGTGACGATCGGCGACGAGCGTCAAGGCGGAAGACGGCGGGCGGGCCTGAAGCGGCTCGGGGCCTGCGGCCTGTCGCTGTTGCTCGCCTTCGCCTGCGCCGTCCCCGCCAGCGCCCAGCCGGCCACCGCTGGGGCCGAAGACTTCATCAAGGTACGGCTCGAGCCGGGCGTCGGACTGCGGACTCTGTCGCAGCGCTATCTCGACAATCCCGATCTCTGGCCGATCATCCTCAGCGTCAACAATGTCAGCGACATCACCGAATTGGCCATCGGCCAGGAGCTTCTGCTTCCGGGCAACCAGAAGCGGCTGTCGGCGTCGGCGCTCGACGCCTCGCTGTCCGAGATCCAGCGCGCCAACGAATCGGGCGCACAGCTCTATGCGCCGATCCTGATCCGCAACGCGATCGAGTTTCGCGACGAGGCGACGGTGCGCGACCGCGAGGGCATCTATGTCGAGAGCATCGACCTGTCGTCGCGCGCCATCAACCGCGCCGAGGCGGCACGGCTGAAGAGCGAGGAGCAGCGCGACGTCGAGGCCGAGGCGCGGCTCAGCGACCGCCAGGGCTGGGTCGAGGGACAGAAGACGTCGGAGAACAGCTGGTCGGAGCGCGACCTCAACGCCATCCTCAACGAGCAGGAGAAGCTGCGCACGCTGTCGCGCTCGACCGCGCAGGTGGTGTTCCGCGACGCCAGCCGGCTGCGGCTCAACGCCAATTCGCAGGCCGTGATCCAGCGCATGCGGGTCGATCCGCTGAAGCGGCGCGAGGAGGCCAAGATCAGCCTGGTGGAAGGCGACTTCTACGCGCTGCTCGCCACGGAAAGCGACCGCAACCAGCTCCAGGTCGAACTGGAAAACGTCGACGCCAAGATCGATTCCGGCAGCTTCTGGGTCAGCCAGGACGCAGACGGCGCCAAGTTCTCGAACTACGACGTGCGGCCGGTGGCGATCACGGCGGGCGACGAGACGCTGGTGCTCGGGCGCAACGAGGGCACGGTGGTGCGGCCCGGCCAGAAGCCCGGCCGCAAGATCGGCATCCAGTCGCGAATCGCGCTGCAGACGCCGGCCGACGAGGCCGTGGTCTATGGCGGCAGCGTCGATCTCGGCTGGGACGCGGCCGAGACGAGCGGCGGCTACTGGATCGAAATCGCCCATGACGGCCGCTTCGACCGCATGGCGGACAGCCTGTGGGGCATCGAGACCAACCGGCTCGACGATCATCCGCTGCCGCCCGGCACCTATTTCTGGCGCGTCGCGGCGCTCGACGATTTCGGCCTGCCCGGCCAGATGAGCTCGGTGCGCAAGTTCGAGCTGCGCACCGACGACACCCCGCCGTTCCTGCAGATCAGGACGCCTGAACCGGGCGCGGTGCTGCGTGAGGCGGCGGTCACGATCTCGGGCGAGACCGAGGCGGGCGCCGCGGTGCTGATCGACGGGGCGGTGGCCGACATCGACCAGAGCGGCCGCTTCTACCTCACCATCGACGCGCGGGAAGGACTGAACGACGTCGCCGTGGTTGCCCGCGACACGGCCGGCAACGAGACCGAGCGGCGCATCGCCTTCGACTACGTCGCCGACCAGCGCGCCGACATCCTCTACGACCGTTCGCTGCCGCGCGACGCCGAGGGGCGGTTCCTCTCGGCCAACGAGGTGCTGTCGCTGGCCGGCACCGTCATCGGAGGCGCTCGCGTTTCCGTGTTCGGCGCGGCCGGCACGCCGCGTTCGGAGACGATCGCCGCCGCCGACGGCCGGTTCGCGCTCAATGTGCCCCTGTCGGCGCGCGGCGAAGACCTCGCGATCCGCGTCACGACCGTGTCGGGCTACGCCTATGAAGAGACCATCGCGGCGGCGATCCTCGACGAGGCGCCACGGCTGCGGCCGACGGAGCCCCTGCCCCAGGTCACGGCCAGCGCTCTTCTGCCGCTCGCCTTCGAGACCGACCCGGCCAACCGGGTTGCCGTCAACGGCACCCCCTTCGCCATGGCGGGCGGCGTCGCCAGCGGCGAGGTCGCGCTCGTGCAGGGCGCGAACACGATCGAGATCGTCGCCACCAACCCGGTCGGGCTGGTCACCATCGAGAAGCGCACCGTCGTCTACGACACGGAGCGGCCGGCGGTTACCGCGCAGGAGGTTTCCGTCGAGGATCGCGGCGAAACCGAGCTGTTCGAGATCCGCATCGGCGCCACCGATGCCTCCGGCCTCGCGCAGACCTCCCGCTATGCGGTGCGGTCGGGCACGGCCGAGAAGGACGGCGTGCTGCGCTACAACCGGGCGCGCAAGGTTTACCAGGGAACGGTCGAGCTGCCGCGCCGCGCCGCGGGCGACGTCGTCACCATCGTGGTCGAACTCGCCGACGTGGCCGGCAATGTCAGCCAGGTGGAGCTGGTGCGATGAGCGCGGCACGCCTGTCCGCGCTCCGCCTTCGCCGATCGCTCGCCGGTGCCGCAATCGCAGTGCTGCTGCTGGCTCCCGCGGCCGGCCGGGCCGAGGAACCCTTCGAGCCGCATCTCGTCGTGTTCGGGCCGCTGGCACGGGTCAACGAGGGCGACCATGACTTCCGCCAGGTGGTGCGGGTGATGGTGCCGGCCGATGCCGGTCGCATCCATCTGCGGGTGTTCGATCCCGACACCGGCGGCGCCTTCGACGAGGCCAAGGGCGGTTATGATTCGGCGATTCGATTCAGCCTGTTCGGCGCGGGCGCTCGCGCGGTGATTCAACGCGACGGCGACGGCGTTCCGCAGGAACGCGTCGAGGGAACGCCGCTCGGCACCATCGACTTCGGCACGGATGCCACCGCCGACGGGCGCTGGGCGACGCTGTTTTCGGCCGAGGCCTCGTCCGGGATCGAGGCCGCCGGCGGGCGCGAGTTCATGCTCGTCGTCGAGGGCCTGTCGGGCAATGACGGCAACGTCTTCGACGTGGCGGTGAGTTCGTCGGACGCGCGGAACGAGGCCATCGACGGCGCGCGGCTGTCGACGCTGATCCCGACGATCCAGGTGCCGGCCGGCCGCGACCTTGGCGAGATGCGGTTCACGGTTCCGGCCGATGCCACGGCGGTGCGGGTCGAGAATTTCGACGCGGCCGGCGGGCGCATCACCTATGGCGGGCCGTTCCGCAGCCGGGTGCTGGCCGCCTCCGGCAAGAACGAATGGCGCGGCTCCGACGTCACCCTCGACGCCGACGAGCCCGGCGGACCGGGCTCGGTGACCGCCACCAACGGCTCCGAGACGCCGAACGACATGACGCTGTTCGTCACCGCGCTGGATGCGGCAGGAGCCGAACGGCCGCTCGCCGTCGAACTGCCGATCCGCGCCGTGGCGCCGAACCGGCGGCCCGTGCTTTCGCTGTCGGTCGAGCCGCTGGCCTGCCGCGAGATCCGCTTCTCGGCCGCGGGCTCGGCCGACCCCGACGGCGGGGCGCTGACCTATCGCTGGAAGCTCGGTGCCGACGCTGACTGGGTGACGGGCGAGACGGTGACGCAGGGCTTCGCCGAATACGGCGTTCAGGCCGGACGGCTGGAAGGCTTCGACGCGTCGGGCCAGGTGGCGAGCGGTGCGGCCCGGGAATTCTCGTTCTTCGTCAAGCCGCCGCCGGTGGCCGTGTTCGAGGCGCCGGGGCTGGTGGCGCAGGGGGCGGAGGTGGCCTTCGACGGCAGCGGCTCGTCGAACCCGGCGCTGCCCGAAGGCACCGAGATCGCGCGCTACCGCTGGGACTTCGGCGACGGCACGGTGCTGGTGCAGGAGGCGGGCGAGCCCGGATTCGGCCGGCCGGTGCACCGCTACGACCGCTTCGGCAGCTTCACGGTGACGCTGACGGTGACGGACTCCTCCGGCAACCCGTGCAACGAGGCGGTCGCGACGCGGATGATCTCCGTCAACGCACCCCCGGTCGCCAATGCCGGCGGCGACAGGCGGCTGACGGTGGGCGAAACTCACCGTTTCGACGCCGCGCTGTCGCGCGACCCCGACGGCCGGATCGTCTCCACCCTCTGGGACTTCGGCGACGGCACACGGGCAAGCGGGACCGTGGTGCCGCATGCCTTCCACCGCCCGGGCATCTACCGCGTCAGCCTGACCGTGCTCGACGATACCGCCTTCGACAGCGCCAAGGGCGTCGACGTGATCGAGGTGCATGTCGAGGAGCGGGCGAACCAGCGCCCCGTGGCCGAGGCCGGCGGCGACCGGACCGTCCGGGCCGGCGAGGCCGTGCGCATGGACGGGGGCGGCTCGACCGATCCGGACGGCCGCATCCTGTTCTATTCCTGGGATTTCGGCGACGGCAGCGGCGGCGACTTGCCCGCGATGGAGCATGCCTGGTGGCAGCCCGGCACCTATGCCGCGACGCTGACGGTGCGCGACGACGGGCCGGGCGGCGGCGAACGGGCGGTGGACACGGCGAAGATCACCGTGCTGCCGGCCGAAAACCGGCCGCCCGTGGCGACGTTCCCGCGCGAATTCGCCGCCACGACGTGGCAGGCGCTCAGGCTCGACGCCTCGGCGGCGAGCGACCGCGACGGCTCGATCATCGCCCATCGATGGGATTTCGGCGACGGCGCGACCGGGCTCGGCCCCGTCATCGAGCACATGTACCGCAAGCCGGGCTTCTACGAGGCCCGGCTCGACCTCGTCGACAACGGCCTGCCGGAGCCGGCGGTCGTGTCCTTCCCCTTCACGGTGATCGTGGCCGACCGGCCGAACCTGCCGCCGGTCGCGGCCGCCGGTCCCGACATGGCGGCGGTAGCGGGCGCGGAGATCGCCTTCGACGCCTCGGCCTCGCGCGATCCCGACGGCTCGATCCTGACGCACAGCTGGGATTTCGGCGACGGCAACACGGCGTCCGGCATCCGCGCGCGGCACGTCTACCAGTTTCCCGGCGTCTATACGCTGACGCTCGCCGTCGCGGATGACGGGCCGCACGACAGGCTGACGGCGACCGACAGCGTCACGGTGACGGTCGCCCCTGCCCCGAACCAGCCCCCGGTGGCGCGGGCCGGCACCGACCGGATGGTGGCCACGGGCGAGATCATCGAACTCGAAGGACGGGATTCGTCCGACCCGGACGGCAACGTGCTCGCCTGGCGCTGGAGCTTCGGCGACGGCGGCGCCTCGCCCGACGCCGCACCCCGCCACGCCTTCCACGACCCGGGCGTCTACACCGTCGAGTTGACGGTGACCGACGATGGCGAGCCGGCCATGACCTCGAGCGACACGATCACCGTGACGGTGACCACGGCCGAAGCGCGCGGGGGGCAGGACTGATGCGCGCCCTCCTCGCCAGGCTGCTTGCCACCCGCGCCGGACGCAACGCCGCGCTGCTGGCCGCCGGCATGGGCTCGGTGCTGGCGCCGGTGGGTCTCTACGTGAACGCGGACGCCATCGCCGACGCGATGCCCCGGCTCACGGCCTTCGCGATGATGCGCGACGAGCCGGCCGAGCCGCATCTCGTCGTCTTCGGACCGCTGGCACGGGTCAACGAGGGCGATCACGACTTCCGCCAGGTGGTGCGGGTGCTGGTGCCGGCCGATGCCGGTCGCGTCCATCTGCGGGTGTTCGATCCCGACACCGGCGGCGCCTTCGACGAGGCCAAGGGCGGCTATGATTCGGCGATTCGATTCAGCCTGTTCGGCGCGGGCGCTCGCGCGGTGATTCAACGCGACGGCGACGGCGTTCCGCAGGAGCGCATCGAGGGAACGCCGCTCGGCACCATCGACTTCGGCACGGATGCCGCCGCCGACGGACGCTGGACGACGCTGTTTTCGGCCGAGGCCTCGTCCGGGATCGAGATCGCCGGCGGGCGCGAGTTCATGCTCGTCGTCGAGGGCCTGTCGGGCAATGACGGCAACGTCTTCGACGTGGCGGCGAGTTCGTCGGACGCGCGGAACGAGGCCATCGCCGGCGCGCGGCTGTCGACACTGATCCCGACCATCCAGGTGCCGGCCGGCCGCGACCTCGGCGAGATGCGGTTTGTGGTTCCGGCCGATGCCACGGCGGTGCGGGTCGAGAATTTCGACGCGGCCGGCGGGCGCATCACCTATGGCGGGCCGTTCCGCAGCCGGGTGCTGGCCGCCTCCGGCAAGAACGAATGGCGCGGCTCCGACGTCGAACTCGACGCCGACGAGCCCGGCGGACCGGGCTCGGTGACCGCCACCAACGGCTCCGAGACGCCGAACGACATGACGCTGTTCGTCACCGCGCTGGATGCGGCCGGCACCGAGCGGCCGCTCGCCGTCGAACTGCCGATCCGTGCCGTGCCGCCGAACCGGCGGCCCGTGCTTTCGCTGTCGGTCGAGCCGCTCGCCTGCCGCGAGATCCGCTTCTCGGCCGCAGGCTCGGCCGACCCCGACGGCGGGGCGCTGACCTATCGCTGGAAGCTCGGTGCCGACGCTGGCTGGGTGACGGGCGAGACGGTGACGCAGAATTTCCCCGAGTATGGCGTTCAGGACGGACGGCTGGAAGGCTTCGACGCGTCGGGCCAGGTGGCGAGCGGTGCGGCCCGGGCGTTCTCGTTCTTCGTCAAGCCGCCGCCGTTTGCCGTGTTCGAGGCGCCGGGGCTGGTGGCGCAGGGGGCGGAGGTGGCCTTCGACGGCCGCGGCTCGTCGAGCCCGGCCCTGCCCGAAGGCACCGAGATCGCGCGCTACCGCTGGGATTTCGGCGACGGCACGGTGCTGGTGCAGGAGGCGGGCGAGCCCGGATTCGGCCGGCCGGTGCACCGCTACGACCGCTTCGGCAGCTTCACGGTGACGCTGACGGTGACGGACTCCTCCGGCAACCCGTGCAACGAGGCGGTCGCGACGCGGATGATCTCCGTCAATGCGCCGCCGGTCGCCAATGCCGGCGGCGACAGGCGCATCGCGTTCGGCGAAGAGATCGCCTTCGACGCCGGCAGCCCGCAAGGGGCGGACGGCGACACGCACGCATTCACCTGGGATTTCGGCGACGGGACGACGGCTGCAGGCGCGGCGGTCGCGCATCGCTATGCGCGGCCCGGCACCTATGCCGTGTCGCTGACGGTCGACGACGGCCGTGGCGCGGCCAACAGCGTCGCCCGCGCGGCGGCGGGCGTCTTCGTCAACGCCGCGCCCGACGCCACGGCGGCCAGGACGCCGGACCGGCTGGTTGCCGGCGCGCCCGGGCTGTTCGACGCCTCGGCGGCGACCGACCCGGACGGGCGGATCATCGCCACCGAATGGCGCTTCAGCGACGGCACGACCTCCGACAAGCCGGTGATACGGCGCAGCTTTTCGGCGCCGGGGACCTATGGTGTGACGTTGACCGTCACCGATGATTCGCGGCTGGCGAACGGCACGACGACGATCGAGCGCAGCTTCACCGTGGTCGATTCGGGCAATGATGCGCCCATCCCCGACGCGGGCGGCGACCGCGAGGCGGTCGCGGGCGCGGTGGTGCGCTTCGACGGCTCGGGCTCCCGCGATCCGGACGGCTCGATCCTCGCCTATCGCTGGGATTTCGGTGACGGCGCGACGGCGGAAGGGCTCGCCGTCGACCATGTCTACCACGTCGCCGGCACCTATCGCGCGACGCTGACGGTGGAAGACGATTCCGGCCGCGAGAACGCCGTGGCCAGCACGGGTTTCGACGTCATCGTCGACAATCGGCAGAACCTGTCGCCGCAGGTGCGCGTCGGCGGCGACCGCGCCGCCTTCGTCAACGAGATCATCCCCTTCGACGCGACCGGCACGACCGACCCGGACGGCAATGTGGTGGCCGTGGAGTGGGACTTCGGCGACGGGGCGAAGGCCTCCGGCTTCGAGGCCAGGCACGCCTATGCGCGGCCGGGCGCCTATGAGGTGCACGTGCTGGTGCGCGACGATTCCGGGCGGCGCGGCTCGGAGGCCGAGGCGCGCTTCACCGTCACCGTCACGCATCCCTACAACGAACCGCCGGACGGGGCGGTGGCGCCCGAACTCACGCTGCAGACCGGCGTGCCGCATCTGTTCGATGCGCGCGGGGCCGCCGATCCGGACGGTCGCGTCACACGGAACGAATGGAGCTTCGGTGACGGCACGGTGTCGACGGAAGCGGCGATCGCGCATGCCTATGCCGCGCCGGGCACCTATTTCGGCAAGCTGACGCTGGTGGACGATTCGGGCCTCGACAGCGGCGTCACCGAAAAGAAGTTCGTCGCCTTCGTGGAGGAGCGGCGCAACGCGCAGCCGGTGGCAGAGGCCGGGCCCGACGTGGCGGCGATCGTCGGCCAGCGCATCGATGTCGACGGCGGCGGGTCGACCGACACCGATTCGAATCTCGTCGGCTACCTCTGGGACTTCGGCAATGGCAGGCGGGCGGAGGGACAGAAACGCTCGATCGTCTACGACCGGCCGGGGACCTATACGGTGACGCTGACCGTCACCGACGGTTCCGGCCAGGACAATGCGAGCGCGTCGGACACGCTCACCGTCACCGTGGCCGACCGGCCGAACCTTGCGCCCGTGGCGCGGGTGGAGCCGGACCGGCCGGCCGCGATCGACGAGCCGATCGCGTTTTCCGGCGCCGCGTCGGAGGATCCGGACGGCAACATCCTCGCCTATGACTGGGACTTCGGCGACGGCACCACCGCAGGCGGTCGCGACGTCGTGCACCGCTATGCGCGCCCGGGGCTCTATGTCGCGCGGCTGACCGTCACCGACGATTCGGGCCTCGCCAACGACCGGGCGAGCGCGGAGCGGCGCATCCTGGTGAACCAGCCGCCGGTGGCCGACGCCGGACCCGACCAGCACGTCACGGCCTCGGTGGTCGATTTCGACGCGGGCGGCTCCACCGACGGCGACGGCACGATCGCGACCTATCGCTGGGATTTCGGCGACGGAGAGAGCGGCGACGGCCGGACGATCGCCCATACCTATCGCAGCCCCGGGACCTACACCGTGACACTGTCGGTCGCGGATGATTCCGGCACGATCCGCAACGGCGCGACCGATACCATGGCGGTCCGGGTCAACGCGCTGCCGGTCGCCGATGCCGGCTTCGACATGGTCGCCGCCCCCGGCGAGACGCTTTCCTTCGACGGCCGCCGCTCGGAAGACCCGGACGGGAGGATTACCCGCCACGCCTGGAACTTCCGCGACGGCACAACGGCCGAGGGCGAGGTGGTGGAACACGCTTTCGCGCGACCCGGCACCTACACGGTCGAACTCACGGTGGACGACGACAGCGGCCACCCGAACGCCAGCGATTTCTCGCAGATCCGCGTCACCGTGAACGAGGCGCCGGTGGCGCAGGCCGGTCCCAATCTCGTGGTGGCGCCGGGCGAGCCGTTCCGGCTGTCGGGCGACCGGTCGAGCGACCGGGACGGCACCGTCACGGCCTGGCGGTGGGACGTCAACGAGACCGGTACGGTGCTGGACGGCGCCAACGTGGAGCACCGCTTCGACGCGCCTGGCGTCTACACGGTGACGCTGACGGTGACCGACGATTCCAGCGCCGCCAACCGCACCGCCCAGGACGAGATGACGGTGTTCGTCAACCACCAGCCGGTGGCGGAAGCCGGCCGCGACGTGTTCTCGGAGGCGCTGCGCATCGTCTTCGACGCCACCGCCTCGGCCGACGCCGACAATGACGGGCTGGCCTATCTGTGGGATCTCGGCGACGGCAACACGGCGATCGGACCGGTGGTGGAGCACACCTACCAGACCGGCGGCGTCTATCCGGTGCTGCTGACCGTGGACGACGGGAAGGGCTTGTCCAACTCGCAGAACCGCGATGCGATGACGGTGCGCATCAACCGCGCGCCGCTGGCCATCGCCGGCGACAACCGCCAGGCCTGCGTGGGCGACGTCGTCGTGTTCGACGGCTCCTCGTCGAGCGACCCCGACCAGGGGCTGCTGCGCTATGCCTGGGATTTCGGCGACGGGGCGGCCTCCGACATCATCAACCCGACCAAGACCTTCGAGACGCCCGGGACCTTCGGCGTGCGCCTGACGGTCACGGACGAATCAGGGCTCGCCAACGGCACCCATTCGGCCGAGACGCTGGTGACCGTGCTGCCCGCGCCGGTGGCCAATGCGGGCGAGGACCGGCAGATCTGCGCCAACACCACCGTGCGCTTCGACGGCCGCCGCTCGACCGACATCGACGGCGTCGTCAACCGCTTCTCGTGGGATTTCGGCGACGGCTCCAGCGGCGGCGGCGACCAGCCCGAACACGCCTACACCGACGCCGGCAACTACCGGGTGACGCTGCAGATCGAGGGCGACAATCTCGGCCTCTGCTCGCCGGTGTCGAGCGACGACCTGCTGGTGACCGTGCTGCCGGCGCCGCGCGCGGTGATCGGTGCGGTCCGCGCGGCGGCCGTGGGCGAGGAGGTCGTGTTCGACGGCACCGCCTCCTATCTCGACGGCGGCAGCGTCACCGGCCACGCCTGGGACTTCGGCGACGGCACGACCGGCACCGGGGCGGTGGTGAAGCATGCCTTCGACCGGCCGGGCACCTACCGCGTGCAGCTGAAGGCGCTGTCGGGACAGGACAGCCAGGGCTGTTCCAGCGCCGATACGATCCACGTCATCACGATCAATGCCGCCCCGGTGGCCAGGGTGGCGGGAAACGCGGCCGTGGAGGTGGACCAGCCACTCGAGCTTTCGGCTGCCGGCTCGGTCGACCCGGACGGCGGCATCGCCGCCTACCGCTGGGACTTCGGCGACGGCGGCACGGCGACGGGCGTCGAGGTGCGGCACATCTGGCGCTCGCCGGGCACCTTCCCGGTGACGCTGACGGTGAGCGACGGTACCGGGCTGATCAATGCCGAGAACGCGACGACGTTCGACGTGACCGTGGCCGACGCGCCGCGCACCGCGATCGAGACGGCCGATGCCGCCTGTGCCGGCGAGCGCATCGCCTTTGGCCTCTCCAACCTGCCAGGCCTTGCCGACCCCGGCGCGCTGGTGTGGAGCTTCGGCGACGGCAGCAATGCGACCGGGCCGGCCGCCGTGCACGTCTTCGCGCAGCCGGGCACCTATTCGGTTTCGGTGAAGGGCCCGATCGACCGCGCCGGCGAGGTGCTGCTGACGCCAGTGGCGCGGCTGGTGAAGGTGAACCGGCCGCCGGCCGCCATCATCGAGGCGGAGCGCAAGACCTGCCCCGGTCAGACGGTCCGCTTCGACGCGTCGCGCTCCTTCGACGCGGACGGCGCGATCGCCAGCTACGACTGGGACTTCGGCGACGGGCACCTGGCGACGGGACCGCAGGTCACTCACACCTTCGACAGGCCGGGCACCTATGCGGTGCGCCTGAAGGCCACCGACATGTCGGGCTCTGCCTGCGCGTCGACTGTCGAGACGCTGGAGGTCTTCGTCAACGCGCCGCCGGTGGCCGATGCCGGGCCGGACGTCGACCTTTTCGTCGGCGGCGCGCTCGACAGCCATGTGCTCGACGCCAGCGGCTCGCGCGATGCCGACGGCGACGCGCTCGACCACTACTGGACGCTGTCGAACGGCTTCGAGGCCGACGGCGAGAAGACGCGCGTGGAGATCACGCAGCCGGGCGACATCGCCGTCGAACTGACGACGTCGGACCCGCACGGGCTGGACTGCAGCGTGTCGACCGACAGGATCACCATCCGCGCGCGGTCGCGATCGCAGACTCTGCTGCTTCCCGAAACCGGTGATTCGGGTCTAAACTGATCCCTCGCCTGATGGGTGGGGACCCGGGGAGGATCGTGCCGACGCGCTTTCGCGTCGTGCCGCGGTCGTACCGTCGCCACGCCCGCAGACACGGCATTCCTCCGTCACCGCCGGGATTTGCAGCATGCGCCTCAACCTCCGTGCGAAGATGCTGATCTTCACCGCCGTGATCGCGGCGCTGCCGCTGATCGTGGCCGGCCAGTCGGTGATCCGCGTGGCGCGCGACGAACTGAAGAGCGCGGCCAACGAGCAGCTCGCCGTGACGGTGGACAAGGTCACCGGCGAATTCAACGACTTCCTCGAATACTCGCTCTACACGCCGCTCGACCTGATCCGCAACGCGATCTCGGGCGAGCAGCTCGGCTTCGAGGAGAAGATCGTGGTGCTGCGCCAGGGCATCGCCGACCTGCCCGACGTGGTGGTGCTGCAGGTCGACGTCGACGGCGTGCCGCGGCCGATCACCGTGGTGCAGGAAGCCTATTTCGACAGGCTGAAGGCGCATTTCGACAATCCGCTCGACGTGCTGCGGGTGGATGCCGGCCAGTTCGATATGCCCGCCGACGGACGGTCGGCGGCGCAGGTCGTGCAGATCGAGGAGACCGGCGACTGGCTGGCGACGGTAAGCCTGCCGATCCCCGGCGGCATCCGCGAACGGGCGGCGACGCTGCACGCGCGCGTCAACCTCGCCCGCCTGCGCGGCGCGGTCGAGGGCAACCCCTTCGCGAAGACCGGGTCGATCCATGTGGTGGACGGCGGCGGGCGCGTGGTCTTCGCCAGCGACGGCCAGCCGTGGAACCAGCCGGCCGTGCTCGCCAAGGCGCGCGACATGCTGGCTGCGGGCACGGCGACGGTGGCGGTGGAGCCCTTCACGCTGGACGACGGCTCGATCTCGCTCGGCGCCATCGCGCTGACGCGCGCCCTGCCCTTCGCGGTGGTGGCGGAAAAGGCCGAGGCGGACGCCTATGCGCCCGTCAACGACATGATCCGCAGCCTGGCACAATGGCTGGCGATCGGGCTCGTCGCCGCCCTGGCGGGCGCGCTTTTGTTTGCGCTCGGCATTTCGCGGCCGATCCTGCGGATTGGCGAAGCGGCGTCGGAGATCGCCAAGGGCAACCTCGCGCACCGGGTGCGCGGGGTGGCCTCGCGCGACGAGATCGGCGATCTGGCGACCCGCTTCAACGACATGATCGTGCAGCTGAACGAGCGCTTCGAGCTGCAGAAATTCGTCTCGGCCGGCACCATGCGGGCGATCCAGGACAGCGACGCGCGCACGGTGCATCTCGGCGGCGAGCGGCGGCAGATGGCCGTGCTCTTCGCCGACATCCGCGGCTACACCGCGTTCTCGGAGAACCGCGAGCCGGAGGAGGTTGTCACGGTGCTGAACAGCTATTTCCAGAAGCTCGCCGACATCGTCACCGCCAATCATGGCGACATCGACAAATATGTCGGCGACCAGATCATGGCGGTGTTCGCCGGCGCCAACATGTCGAAGCATGCGGTGGAATGCGCCATCGGCATGATGAACGCCATGAACGAGATGGCGAGCCAGACCTCGGCCGACCTGAAGATCGGCATCGGCGTCAACACCGGCGAGGTGGTGGTGGGCGCGATGGGCTCGACCCACCGCAAGGACTTCACCGTGCTCGGCGACCACGTGAACCTGGCGGCGCGGCTGTGCTCGGCGGCCGATCCAGACCAGACGCTGGTGTCGCGGGTGGTCTACGACGCGCTGCCGGCCAAGCTGCGCGACGCCGCGCGCGCGCTGCCGCCGATCTCGGTCAAGGGCAAGAAGGCGCCGATCGAGATCCACGCGTTCGCGGCACGACAGATGCAGGCGGCGTGAGGCCTGAAGGGGGCGCCCCCTTCGCCTTCGTCATCCCGGGCGAAGCCGGAGCGAAGCGGAGGCGCAGGATCCATGGCTCGGCAGTCGTCGGGAGGCTGGACGGCGGAGAAAGGCGATGGCGTCGGGGGAACTCTCCTGCACCATCTCGTTCGCGTGCGACGGCGAGGCATGGATCCCGGATACGCGGCCTCTCGCTCCGCTCGACGCCGCGTTCCGGGATGACGAAGGTGGGCGGCGGCGCGTGGAAGAAGCGGCGTCAGACCGTTCGCCTTTCCGGCTTCCGCATCGTCACACCGGCGCCCCCTTCGCCTTCGTCATCCCGGGCGAAGCCGGAGCGAAGCGGAGGCGCAGACCCGGGATCCATGCCTCGGAAGTCGTCGGGAGGCTCGGCGGCGGAGAAAGGCGACGGCGTCGGGGGAACTCTCCTGCACCATCTCGTTCGTGGGCGACGGCGAGGCATGGATCCCGGATACGTCGTCCTTCGCTCCGCTCGGACGCCGTTCCGGGATGACGAAGGTGGGGGGCGGCGCGGAAGAAGCGGCGTCAGACCCATCGCCTTCCCGGCTTCCGCATCGTCACACCGGCGTCCTCTTCGCCTTCGTCATCCTGGGCGAAGCCGGAGCGAAGCGGAGGCGCAGACCCGGGATCCATGCCTCGGAAGTCGTCGGGAGGCTGGGCGGCGGAGAAAGGCGACGGCGTGCGGCGAACTCTCCTGCACCATCTCGTTCGTGGGCGACGGCGAGGCATGGATCCCGGATACGTCGTCCTTCGCTCCGCTCGGACGCCGTTCCGGGATGACGAAGGAGGGGGGCGCCACGCGACAGTGGCGGCAGTCCCGGCGCCGCCCGCCATCCCCGCGTCATTCCGGAAGAGGTACCGCGCGAAGCGCGGGGCGTCTGTCCGGAATCCATTCCGTGACGCCGGGGATATCAAGCGCGCGCCGCAGACGTCCCGGAATGGATTCCGGATCCGGACACCTCTGCTGCGCTCGGCACCCGGTCCGGAATGACGCGGAGCGGGTGACGGCCGCAATACCGTGGCTTCGGCGCCCGTGTGGCCGATCCCGAGGCGCCGAAAGGGAGTCTCCAGAGACTTGACGACGAGTCCAGCCGGCCGCGCTGCCGACACCGGCGGAACGGAGATCCGCGCCGCCGGGTTCAGAAATCCGCGTCAGTTCGCGGCCTTGGCCTTTTCCTGCTCTTCCTTGAGCTTCTTGGCGAAGTCCTCGTTGTTCTTCGACACGAACTCCTGGAGCTTCTTCTGGCGGTCCTCGATGTCGGCCTGCTGCAGCGGCGCGCCGTCGAAGGCGGCGGTGAAGCCCGAGAGCGAGACCTTGATCGGGTTCGGCTGGTTCTGGAAGTTGACCGAGGTCAGCGTCAGCTCGGTGCCCTTCTTGAAGGCAGCGACCAGTTCGTCGGTCATCGGCACTTCGGCCACGCAGCGATCCGGGAAGCAGACGGCGTAGTCGACCTTCTGCGGCTTGGAGGTGTCGACCTGCATGCCGATGCCGGGCATCATCATGCGGCCGGTGGGCACGGTCACCTGGAAGACCTTGCGGTTCACCTTGCCCTTGACCTCGATCAGGCTGACGCCGGTGATCAGCTGGCCGGAATCCGCCACCACGATGTTCTGCACGTTGCAGATGTCGATGTCTTCCTGCTTGGAGCAGGCCTTGAACCAGCCGCGCGGCGGCTGGCCGGGCTGCTGGGCCAGGACCGGAGCGGCGCTCGCCACGAGGAAGCCGGCCACGCCGGCCGCATGGATTGCAAAGCGGGGTGCGGAGAAGTTCGTCGACAGCATCGGTTGCGCTTCCTCTCGAGTTTCGGTGTCTGAACCCTGGCCGCTCAATGTTGGCCAAATGAGGCGACAGCATGACTTGGCCGCGGGGCCGGCCGACCGTGAATCGTTCTGCCGCCGCCTGTACACCCGCGCGCAAGGCGAATCCAGTATCGTCGTCCGGAATCGCGCCGCTTTATCCTGCAAGGGGTGCAGGCCGGGCCCGGCGTGTTAGGGTGGCCCGAATCAATCCGCTCATCGACGACGGCCGCCATGAGACCCTTCATCCCCCTCCTCGCCCTGGCGCTCTGCGCCCTCCCCTTCGCCGCCGCGCCGGCCGGCGCGGAGCCGCGGCACGCCATCGCCATGCATGGCGAGCCGGCGCTGCCGGCCGGTTTCGACCACCTGCCCTATGCCAATCCCGATGCGCCGAAGGGCGGCACGGTGAACTACGCCGTGCAGGGCACCTTCGACAGCCTGAACCCGCTGATCATCCAGGGATCTGGCGCCCGCGGCATCCTCGACCTCCTCTACGGCAACAATGTCGTCGAGACGCTGATGATGCGCTCCTACGACGAACCCTTCACGCTCTATCCGCTGCTGGCCGAGACGATCGACACCGACGAGGCCCGGACCTATGCCGAGTTCACGCTCGACGCCCGCGCCCGCTTCTCGGACGGCGAGCCGGTGACGCCCGAGGACGTGATCTTCACCTTCGAGCTCCTGCGCGACAAGGGCTTCCCGCGCTATGCGACGACGGTCAACAAGCTGGCGTCGATGGAGAAGGTCGGCGAGCGCGGCGTGCGCTTCACCTTCGAGACGCCCGACCGCGAGCTGCCGCTGATCCTCGGCCTGATGCCGGTGCTGCCCAGGCACGCGATCGATGCGGCGACCTTCGACAAGTCGACGCTGACGCCGATGACCGGCTCGGGTCCCTACACCATCACGACGGTGCGGCCGGGCGAACTGCTCGAGCTTTCGCGCGACCCCGACTACTGGGGCAGGGACATCCCTTCCAAGCGCGGCTTCGACAATTTCGACACGATCCGCCTCAATTATTTCCGCGACGAGAACGCCATGTTCGAGGCCTTCAAGAAGGGCCTGATCGACGTGTTCCCGGAAGGGAGTTCGACCCGCTGGACGAGCGACTATGACTTTCCGGCAGTGGCGAGCGGCGCGGTGGCGAAGGACACGTTCGACAGCGGACTGCCGTCGGGCATGTACGGCTTCGTGATGAACACCCGGCGCCCGGTGTTTGAGGATCGCGCCGCACGCCGCGCGCTGGCCGGGCTGTTCGACTTCGAATGGGCGAACCAGAACCTGTTTTCGGGCGTCTACACCCGTACGAAGAGCTACTGGGACGGTTCCGAACTCGGCTCGCACGGCGTGCCGGCGAGCGACGCCGAGAAGACCCTGCTCGCGCCCTTCTCCGGCGCCGTCGACCCCGCCATCCTGGCGGGCAGCTGGGCGCCGCCGGTTTCCGACGGCACCGGCCGCGATCGCGCCTTCCTGCGCGAGGCCTTCGAGGCGCTGAAGGCGGCCGGCTATGCGATGAAGGACCGAAGGATGATGGGCCCCGACGGGCGGCCCTTCGCCTTCGAGATCATGCTCAAGGCCAATGGCGGCCAGGAACTGGCGCTGGCGTGGCAGCGCACGCTCGCCAGCCTCGGCATCGAGACCTCGATCCGCTCGGTCGACGCGGCGCAGTACCAGCAGCGGCTCCTGACGCGCGACTACGACGTCATCCTGATGAGCTATTCGGCCTCGCTGTCGCCGGGCGTCGAACAGGTCGGCCGCTGGGGCTCGGCGTCGAAGGACGCGCAGGGCTCCTGGAACTTCGCGGGCGTGGCCGACCCCGCCGTCGACGCGCTGATCGAGGCGATGCTGCAGGCGCGCGCGCGGGGCGACTTCATCGAGGCGGTGCGGGCGCTCGACCGGGTGCTGCTCTCCGGCGCCTACGTCGTGCCGCTCTATCACCAGGGCGAGCAGTGGGTGGGACGCTGGACACGGATCGGCCATCCCGGCAAGGTACCGCTCTACGGCTATCAGCTGCCGACATGGTGGCGCGCCGCCGACTGACCCCGGCCGCGAAACCGCCGCAGAGACCCGATCCGACCGAGAGCGCAGCCAGGGAGCCCGCGCAGACATGGAGCCAGCCGTGAACCAGACCCGGACCGTCCGCATCGACGTCATCTCCGACGTGGTGTGCCCCTGGTGCTTCCTCGGCCAGAAGCGGCTCGACCGCGCCATGGAACTTGCCGAGGGCATCGACGTCGACGTGCGCTGGCGACCCTACCAGCTCGACCCGTCGATTCCGCCGGAGGGGCTGGAGCGCAAGGCCTACATGCTGGCGAAATTCGGCAGCGGCGACCGGCTGCGCCAGGCGCACGACACGCTGGTCGGCGCCGGCCAGGCCGAGGGCATCGAATTCGACTTCGAGGCGATCACCGTGGCACCGAACACGCTCGACGCCCACCGGGTGATCCGCTGGGCGGGCTCGGCCGGACCCGAGATCCAGAACCGCCTCGCCCGGCGCCTGTTCGAGTTCTACTTCCAGGAGGGCCGCAACGTCGGCGACCCGGCCGAACTCATCGCGGCGGCCCGCGAGGCCGGCATGGACGCCGCCGTCGTCGAGACGCTGCTGCCCACCGACGCCGACCGCGACGCCGTCACCGAAGAGATCGCCACCGCCTCCCGCATGGGCGTGCGCGGCGTGCCCTGCTTCATCATCGAGAACAAATACGCCGTGATGGGCGCCCAGGACCCGCAGACCCTGGCGGACGCGATCCGGCAGGTGGCGGAGCTGAAGGCGAAGGGGGAACTGGAGGGGGCGTGAAGGGCGGGCTGCTTGTATCGACGGCTGGAGACGAGGCGGCAGGCGCCTCTGCTCCGGACGAGCGGCCGGCTGGGCGAACTGCTTCGGTGCGATGCGTTCGGCTCGCTCGTCGGGTGTGTCATCCGCCCTTGCGCCAGGGGTAAAGCGCCGACAGCCCCGGAAAGGCGGCACCACACGACATGGTCAACTGCCGCTGCAGCGAGTCCGGGTGGAACCTGAGCCGCATATCCGCCTCCCACCCGCTGCCGGTCGGTGCCGCTCATGGTCGTCTCCCCTCGCGGGCCGTGCCGGACGATGTCGAGCGCGGCCGTGCGCCGCGGTCGGGCCGACCGAGAACACCGTTGAACTCGTTACGTCCGACGTGGCTATCCTTCGTCGGGCGCGGGATCGCGTTTCGGAATGAGGCCCGCCGAAGCGGCTGCACCGCGCCGGCCATTCACGCCGCGTCGTTCCGGACCGGACGCCGGGCGCAGCGGAGGCAGCGGGAGCCGGAACCGGGCGGGCGCGGCGTGACCTCGGCGGCGGGTCCGGCGTGACGTTCGCGGCACTGGCGGGCGTCACGGAATGGATTCCGGACAGCCGCTCCGCGCTCCGCGCGGCTCGTCTTCCGGATTGACACGGGCGTCGCGGCCGGCGCAGGGACGGCAACCGCTTTCGCAAAGCGCCCTACCGCTATCGTCATCAACTCTGTTGCGGTTGAGAGACTGCAGGCTGGCAACCTTGCGACCTCGCTCGTCGGCGTCATTCCGGTGCCGCGCAGCGGAACCCGGGATCCAGCGTGCCGACGCCCCAAGGCGGCGCACGAACCACGCGCATTTCCGCCTCGGTTACCACTCTGGATTCCGGGTTCCGCTGCGCGGCCCCGGAATGACGTGGCCCGCGGGGTGGCCGCATGGAGACGCAGGCTGAGACCTGAGGGCTGCAGGCCATCCCCCGCCTCGTCATCCGGAACGGCGTCCGAGCGAAGCGAAGGACGGCGTATCCGGGATCCATGCCTCGACGGACGTCGTCCGCGATCCGGTGGAGGACGAGTCAGGTGCCGCCGCCGCGCCGGCGTCGGGGTCGCAGCTTCTGTCGCAGCGCCCCTCCGTCGGCCCGGTCGTCACGGTCGACGCCAAGTCTTCCAGCGGCGCGCCCCCCCTCCGTCGTCGCTTCGCGACGCCACCTCCGCCCCCACTTCGTGGGGTGGAGGACAGCCCGCCGCCACCGCTGCCGCCCATCCTCCAACCCCACGAAGTGGGGGGAGGTGCCGAGCGAAGCGAGGCGGAGGGGGGGACCACGCTGCCCCTGGACGGTAACCGCACAGGCCCGCCTCGCCCGGCTTTGCCCCCGCCTTCGTCATCCCGGAACGGCGTCCGAGCGAAGCGATGGACGGCGTATCCGGGATCCATGCCTCGACGGACGTCGTCCGGCGGAACGATCGAGAAGACGGCGCCGGTCCTGCCGCGCGCCACCGAGATGGCCGGCGGCCGGCGCTGGTCCTTCCACACCGCGTGTCGCGACCGACGAGGCATGGATCCCGGATACGCGCCGTCTCGCTTCGCCCGGCGCCGCATTCCGGGATGACGGTGGGAGGGCAGCGCTTCCATGTCGCCGCCGGCGGTCGGGTCCCATTCGGTGAAGATGTATTCGCGCGCGGCCGAGATCGTTCCGTCACCGTCGGCATCGAAGAACAGCACGCCGTCGCCCTTGCCGGCCCAGGCGGTCCGATGGATCAGCCCGGTGTCGTCGGTGTCGAACAGGACGAAGTTATCGTCCGCGGCAGCGATTTCGAGGCCGTCGCCGTCGAGATCGACGAGGATGGGTTTCGCACCTCCGCCGCTGTCGGACGAGGTCGCGGCGGGGGCGACGGCATCCTCGTCAACCGTCATACCATAGGCGAAGACGCTTACCGTTCCGATGTCGAGGATGCCGGTTGGCGAAGTGGCGGACTGGCCGGGTACGGCGGGACTGGAAACGAAGGCACCGGTGGGCTGGACGCCGTTCCCGGTGGAAAACGAGCCGGCGGTCGCGGCGGAGGGCGTGCCGACACCGGAGCCGAAGCCCGCGGCCGAGCCTGCGAGGGAACCCACCGTGAAGCCCCCGGATGACGATGCCGCGCCACGGCCGTCACCGGCCGAACCCGCAGTGCCAGACGGAGCATCCATGTCGGACCCGCCCTGCGACCCATTGTCAAAGCCGCCGGTGGACTGGACACCGTTGTCCAGGGAGAACGAGCCCGCGGTCGCGACGGACGGCACACCGAGCCCGGTTCCAAAGCCCGAGGCAGTGCCTGCGAAGGTTGCCGCGCCGCCAAGGGCTGCCACCGCGCCGGCAGCATCCATTTGGTTTGCAATCGCCGCATCGTAGCGTGAGCCGCCCGCCTCGGCGATGTCGTGATAGGTCAGCGAGAGCAACGCATCTAGGTAAGTTGGCACTTGCGACACATACGCGGGCACTTGCGATACAGGAGAGACCTGCGGAACCCCTACTATTGGATGGCTCTCGTACAAGCCATACTCATAAAAATCCGAAGTCCAAGGGATCAGAGAATAGCCGATTGTTGTAGTCTGGGTTGGTGTTCCTAGTACTGAGACATATGTTCCTGCGGTTACCTGGGTGGGATTCCCAAATGTGGGACTCGCATAACCGAGGCCAACCGAAGGACTTATCTCGAAAGAAAGAGAAGATATAACTGAAAAAAAACTTCCGGTAGTATCTATCGTAGTCGTGAATGAAACCTGAGCATATCCAGCTGCAACAACAGATCCTTGAAGACCTAAACTAAACGAATAACCTACCCTACCCGAATCGTTAACGACTCCCAAAGCCGCGTACGCTCCTCCTTTTTGGAAATACCCCCCGATTTCACTCATCGAAATACGCTCTTTGACCTAGCTCTTGCATTTTGCGTTCATAGTAGTTTTTTGTCTCTCGAGCAAGAAGCCAACTCATTCGAAAGAAGCGATATACAGCCAACGCCGCCTTTTGATCGACAGATCGCCCGGTCAATAGAAACATATTCACCATTATTGACATGCAACAGTAAACAAATATAACGGAAGATGATATAAATAGAAGTAATATTATTAGTGTATCCATTCGGAATTTATTATATCCTTCTTCTGCGTACAATGACGAATATTTTGAACACAGACTTGCGACAATGATACTCATGAATAATAGAATGAATATTGTTCTAAACTTCAGGTAATTAAACCGCAATCTGATCATGAACGGTGCCATACTTTCTCATTAACGCTCGCGGTCTCTTTTTTTGGTGTCCAATCTAGACTCCTCCCTTTATCCCGCCAAAGCCTATGGCCTACATCTGCTTACTACAACGGGAATTTTGAGCACAAATCCGTTGGACAGACTCACGTTTGAGCTATTTATCCACATACCCTCCACCCATCAGTTCCAGACCTGCCGCCCTCAGCAACCGGTCGGTGGAAGCGAGATCGCGGCCCGTGGTCACGTGGACGAGAAGGCGCTTTGCCCCGCGGGTGATGGACCATTTGCGGATCGCCGCGACGAGCCGGAGGAAGGTCCGCGCCGACAGAAGCCGGCCACAGAAAGGCACGTCCACGGCAATGACGTGAACCGTGGTCAGAACCTCGCCTTCGCCGAAGACATACTCCCCGGCACTCGCCCAGGCCGCGCCGATGACGCGGCCGTTCAGTTCGGCGACCAGCCCGACCGACTGGCGCGACCGGTTCTTCAGCGAGGCGACCGCGCGGTCGAACTTCGCGTCTGAGAAGGGGATGTCGCCGAAGACGGTGCGGGCATGCATCGCCCTGCAGAGCATGCGGACCGGCTCGCGGTCGGCCTCGACCGGCGTGCGCACGACGATGGTGTCGGCAGGAGCGGCCAGCCGGCGGGACAACTCGCTCGACGTATGCCGCATCGCGTCGGTGGGTGCGCCCGACGCCGCGGCTCCCGATCCTGCCCTGTCGCCCGCCTCGAACACGCCGCAGCCTCCCGCGAAAGTGTTATCCCTGCGGCGCCGTCCCGAAAGGCGGCCGCCGATGGAGCCATGCTGGTGGGGTTCTTTCGAGAATGCAACCCCTGTTTGCCGGTGGCGGCATCGTTCCGAAATCGCTGGTCGGCACGTCGACCCGCACCTGCACCGCGCCACCTCCACCGCCGCGCCCTTCCGGACCGGACGCCGGGCGCAGCGGAGGCGGTCGGAGCCGGGATGCGTTCCGTGACCTCGGCGGCGGGCCCGGCGTGACGTCGGCGGCACCGGGGGGCGTCACGGAATGGATTCCGGACAGCCGCTCCGCGCTCCGCGCGGCTCGTCTTCCGGAATGACGCGGGTGTCGCGGCCGGCGCAGGGACGGCAACCGCTTTCGCAAAGCGCCCTACCGCTATCGTCATCAACTCTGTTGCGTTTGAGAGACTGCAGGCTGGCAACCTTGCGACCTCGCTCGTCGGCGTCATTCCGGGGCCGCGCAGCGGAACCCGGGATCCAGCGTGCCGACGCCCCAAGGCTGCGCACGAACCACGCGCATTTCCGCCTCAGCTACCACTCTGGATTCCGGGCTCCGCTGCGCGGCCCCGGAATGACGTGGCGCGCAGGGTGGCCGCATGGAGACGCAGGCTGAGGCCCAAGGGCTGCAGGCCATCCCCCCGCCTTCGTCATCCCGGAACGGCGTCCGAGCGAAGCGACGGACGGCGTATCCGGGATCCATGCCTCGACGGACGTCGTCCGCGATCCGGTGGAGGACGAGTCAGGTGCCGCCGCCGCGCCGGCGTCGGAGCCTCTGTCGCAGCGCTCCTCCATTGGCTCGGTCGTCACGGTCGACGCCAAGTCTTCCAGCGGCGCGCCCCCCCTCCGTCGTCGCTTCGCGACCCCACCTCCGCCCCCCTTCGTGGGGTGGAGGACAGCCCGCCGCCACCGCTGCCGCCCATCCTCCAACCCCACGAAGTGGGGGCAGGTGCCGAGCGCAGCGAGGCGGAGGGGGGGACCACGCTGCCCCTGGACGGCAACCGCACAGGCCCGCCTCGCCCGGCCATCCCTCCACCCTCGTCATCCCGGAACTGCGTCCGAGCGAAGCGACGGACGGCGTATCCGGGATCCATGCCTCGACGGACGTCGTCGGGCTCCACGATGGAAAAGACTGCGCCGGTTCCGCAGCGCGCCCCGGACATGGACCACGGACGGCGACCGTCCGGCACCGGATCGCGTGTCGCGGACGGCGAGGCATGGATCCCGGACACGCGCCGCCTCGCTTCGCTCGGCGCCGCGTTCCGGGATGACGAAAGGCAGGTCGGAGCGCGTCCGCGCGCGCGTGCCGCTACGCGGCTCGCGCGGCGTGCTGAACCTCGGCCGGGCGCTGGCGGAGCGCGTCCGCGCGCCGCTACGCCGCCTTCTCCGCCAGCCGCGCCAGCTGCGTCATCACCACGGCGGCGCCTGCGAGCCGCTTTTCGGGGTTCGGCCAGTCGCGGATGAAGACGACGCCCTGGTCGGGGCGGATTTTCGCCATCGAGCCCTGTTCGGCGATCATCCTCACCAGACCGGCCGGGTCGGCGAAGGTCTTGTCGCGGAACTGGATCACCACGCCCTTCGGGCCGGCGTCGAGCTTCTCGACGTTGGCCTTGCGGCAGAGCGCCTTGATGTAGACGATCTTCAGGAGGTGCTGCACCTCGTCGGGCAGCGGGCCGAAGCGGTCGATCAGCTCGGCGCCGAAACTGTCGATCTCGGCGATGGTCTCGAGGTCGGCCAGGCGCCGGTAGAGGGCGAGGCGCAGCTGCAGGTCGGGGACGTAGGCTTCCGGGATCATGACGGCGGTGCCCACCGTGATCTGCGGCGACCAGGAGCCGTCGGAGACCTCGCCGGTGCCGCGGATTTCGGCCACGGCCTCCTCCAGCATCTGCTGGTAGAGTTCGAAGCCGACCTCCTTGATGTGGCCCGACTGCTCCTCGCCGAGCAGGTTGCCGGCGCCGCGGATGTCGAGGTCGTGGCTGGCGAGCTGGAAGCCGGCGCCGAGCGTGTCGAGCGACTGCAGCACCTTCAGCCGCCGCTCGGCGGTCTGCGTCAGCGTGCGCTTGGCCGGCAGGGTGAACAGCGCGTAGGCGCGCAGCTTCGAGCGGCCGACGCGGCCGCGCAGCTGGTAGAGCTGGGCCAGACCGAACATGTCGGCGCGGTGGACGATCAGCGTGTTGGCGGTCGGGATGTCGAGGCCGGATTCGACGATCGTGGTCGACAGAAGCACGTCGTACTTGCTGTCGTAGAAGGCGTTCATGATGTCGTCGAGCTCGCCCGGCGCCAGCTGGCCGTGGGCGGTGGCGAATTTCAGCTCCGGCACGTGCTCCTTCAGGAAATCGCCCACCTCCTTCAGGTCGGCGATGCGCGGCACGACGTAGAAGCTCTGGCCGCCGCGGTAGCGCTCGCGCAGCAGCGTCTCGCGGATGACCAGCGGGTCGAAGGGCGAGATGAAGGTGCGCACCGCCATGCGGTCGACCGGGGCCGTGGTGATGAGCGACAGCTCCCGCACGCCCGTCAGCGCCAATTGCAGCGTGCGCGGGATCGGCGTGGCCGACAGCGTCAGCACGTGCACGTCGCTCTTCAGGTCCTTCAGCCGCTCCTTGTGCTTGACGCCGAAATGCTGCTCCTCGTCGATGATCAGCAGGCCGAGATGCTTGAAGCCGATGCCGGCGCCGAGCAGCGCATGGGTGCCGACGACGATGTCGACGGTACCGTCGGCCAGCCCCTTCTTGGTCTCGGCCAGTTCCTTGGCGCCGACGAGACGCGAGGCCTGGCGCACGGTCACCGGCAGGCCGGCGAAGCGCTGCGAGAAGGTCTTGAAGTGCTGGCGGGCGAGCAGCGTCGTCGGCACCACCACGGCCACCTGGACGCCTTCCATGGCGGCGAGGAAGGCGGCACGCAGCGCCACCTCGGTCTTGCCGAAACCGACGTCGCCGCAGATCAGCCGGTCCATCGGCCGGCCGAGGCCGAGATCGTCGATGACGGCGTCGATGGCCGCCTGCTGGTCCTCGGTCTCCTCGTAGGGGAAGCGCGCGGCGAACTCGCCGTAGAGCCCTTCGGGCGGGTGGAAGGCCGGGGCGCCGCGCATCTGGCGCTCGGCGGCGATGCGGATCAGGTCGCCCGCCATGTCGAGCAGGCGCTTCTTCAGCTTGGCCTTGCGCGATTGCCAGGCGCCGCCGCCGAGCTTGTCCAGCGGCGTGTCGGCGGCATCCGAACCGTAGCGCGACAACAGGTCGATGTTCTCGACCGGCAGGAACAGCCGCCCATCGCCGGCATAGTGGATTTCCAGGCAGTCGTGCGGCGCGCCCGCCGCCTCGATGGTGCGCAGGCCAATGAAGCGGCCGATGCCGTGGTCGGCATGGACGACGATGTCGCCGGCGGCGAGCGACGCGAGTTCGGAGATGAAGTCGGAGGCGCGCTTGCGCTTGGCGCGGCGCACCAGACGGTCGCCCAGGATGTCCTGTTCGCCGATGACGGCCAGCCGGTCGGTCTCGAAGCCGGTCTCCAGCGGCAGGACGGCGATGCCGGTCTGGCCGGGCGGGAGCCTTTCCAGTTCGTCGAGGCAGGTGACCCGCGTCAGGCCGCCGAGGCCGTGCTCGGCGAGGATCTGGGTCAGCCGGTCGAGCGAGCCTTCCGTCCAGCCGGCGACCAGCGTCTTCCGGCCGGCCGCGCGGACCTCCGCGACATGGCTGACGGCGTGGTCGAAGACGTTGGCGCCGGGATCGGCGCGCACGGCGGCGAAGGAGCGGCCGGCGCGCGACTTCGCCTTCAGGATCACGCGGCCGTCGGCCGGCGGCGCGTCGAAGGGCGACAGGTCGGCGATCAGCCGCTCGCCGGCCGCCGCGCGCACGGCGTCGGGGGCGAGGTAGAGCCGGTCCGGCGGGGTCGGATTGTAGGGCGTCGAATCGCCGAGGCCCTTGCCCGAGGCCTGCCGCTTGCGGGCGTCGTAATGGTCGAGGATCAGCGTGTGGCGCTCGGCCATCGCCTCCTGCGCCAGCGCGTCGAAGACCACCGGTCCGTCGGGCACATAGTCGAAGACGGTGTCGAGGCTCTCGTAGAAGAAGGGCAGCCAGTGCTCCATGCCCGAGAAGCGGCGGCCCTCGGAGATCGCGACGTAGAGCGCGTCGTCCCGCGAGGGCGCGCCGAAGGTCTCGATGTAGTTGCGGCGGAAGCGGCTGATGGTCTCGGCCGTCAGCGTCACCTCGCTCGCCGCCTGCAGGGTCATGGCGGGGCGCTGGCTGGTGGTGCGTTGCGTGGCCGGGTCGAAGGCGCGGATCGATTCCAGCGTGTCGCCGAAGAAGTCGAGCCGGAGCGGTTCGGCCCAGCCGGGTGCGAAGAGATCGAGGATGCCGCCGCGCACGGCGTAATCGCCGACGTCGCGCACGGTGCCGACGCGGTCGAAGCCGCCGGTCTCCAGCCGCGCCACCAGCGCCTTCATGTCGACCTGGTTGCCGGGCCGGACCGAGACGGACTGGGCGGCGAGCAGTGCGGCCGGCGGCACCTTCTGGAGGATGGCGTTGACGGTGGTGAGGATGACGGCCCGGTGCGGCTTCTCCTTCAGCGCGATCATCGCCGACAGCGCATCGAGCCGACGCGCGGCGGCATCGGCGCCGGGCGAGACCCGGTCGTAGGGCAGGCAGTCCCAGGCGGGCAGTTCCAGCACCGGCAGGCCGGGTGCGGCGAAGCCGAGCGCCTCGACGATGGCGGGAATGCGCTGGCCGTCGCGGGCGACGTAGAGCAGCGGCCGGTCGCCCGCCGCTTCGGCGGCGACCTCGGCCAGCACGAAGGCCTCGTAGCCGTCGGCCACGCCGCCGATGACGACGGAGCCCGTGCGGCCGGGCTTCAGCCCGAGGGAATCGATCAAGCTCATGGATGGACCGTCGTCAGAAAGGCATGACCTGGCGGAACGCCCGGATCCTGCGGAAGAGGTCTGTGTCGTAGCGGTCGGGCACCGGCACCTCGCCGGTGAGCCATTTCAGGAAGTCGCCGTCCGGGATGTCGAGCATTCCCTCGAACGCGTCGAGTTCGGCGGCGCTCATGCCGTCGAGGCTGGCGGCGGCGAAGGTGCCGAGCAGCAGATCCATCTCGCGCATGCCGCGATGCTGGGCGCGGTAGAGCGCCTTCTTGCGCCGGATGCCGAGAGGTCCGCTGCTGGTCATCGTCACGATCTTCGCCTGCCTGGTTCGGCTGCGCATATAGAACGGAACGGGGCCAGTGTCAGCCTTGCAGCGACCGCGCAGGCGGATAAGGTGCGCGCGTGTCACGCCATCGCTCCTCCTGCGCCTCTTCGGCGCCTGCCGGCCCCTCCCCCGCCTGCCCGCAGCCGGCCGGAGGCTGAGCCATGCGTCCGTCGCTGCTCGACCCGCTGTTTGCGCCGGCCACCACGCTCGAGGGCGTGGGGCCGAAGGTCGTCGCGCTGCTGGAGAAGGTGACCCCCGCCGACGTCGCCGAGCGCGATCTCAGGGTCGGCGACCTCCTCTTCGTGCTGCCGCATTCGCTGATCGACCGGCGCAACCGGCCCGGGATCGCGTCCGCCGCCGAGGGCGCGATCGTGACGCTGGAGGTGACGGTCGACCGCCACCAGCCGCCGCCGCGCGGCAACAGGGCCATGCCCTACCGCGTCTTCGCCTTCGACGAGACCGGCGAGATGGCGCTCACCTTCTTCCACGCCAAGGGGACCTGGCTGGAGAACGCCCTGCCGGTCGGCATGCGCATGCTGGTCAGCGGGCGGATGGAATGGTTCAACGGCCGCCCCTCGATGGTGCATCCGGACCACATGGTGCCGGCCGACAAGGCGGGCGACCTGCCGCTGGTGGAGCCGGTCTATCCGCTGACGGCCGGCCTGTCGCCGCGCGTGCTGCGGCGCATCCTCGCCCAGGCGCTGGCGCGGCTTCCGGTGCTGCCGGAATGGCAGGACGCGGAGCTGATGCGGCGGCAGTCCTTCCCCGATTTCGCTGCCGCGCTGAAGCGGCTGCACGAGCCGGCCGACGCGCTCGACGTCGCGCTCGACAATCCGGCGCGGCGGAGGCTGGCCTATGACGAGCTGCTCGCCGGCCAGCTGTCGCTGGCGCTGGTGCGCGCCCGCATCCGCCGGCTTTCCGGACGGCCGCTCTCCGGCGACGGCCGCCACGTGGCGGCGATCCGGAGCGCCCTGCCCTATGCGCTGACCGGCAGCCAGGAACGGGCGGTGGCCGAGATCGACGCCGACCTCGCGCGGCCCGACCGCATGCTGCGGCTGCTGCAGGGCGACGTCGGCGCCGGCAAGACCGTGGTGGCGCTGATGGCGATGGCGCGGGCGGCGGAGGCCGGCGGCCAGGCGGCGCTGATGGCGCCGACCGAGATCCTCGCGCGACAGCATTTTGCCACCATCGCCCCGCTGGCCGAACAGGCCGGTCTCGTGGCCCGCGTGCTGACCGGCCGCGAGAAGGGCCGCGAGCGCGCCGAGATCCTGGCCGGCATCGCCGATGGCTCGATCGACTTCGTCATCGGCACCCATGCGCTGTTCCAGGACGCCGTCGGCTACCGCAACCTCGTGCTCGCCATCGTCGACGAGCAGCACCGCTTCGGCGTGCACCAGCGGCTGGCGATCACCGCCAAGGGCGACGCCCCCGACATGCTGGTGATGACGGCCACCCCGATCCCGCGGACGCTGGTGCTGTCGGCCTTCGGCGACATGGACGTCTCGCGCCTGACCGAGAAGCCCGCCGGACGGCGGCCGATCCAGACGGTGACGCTGCCGGTCGAGCGGCTCTCCGAACTGGTCGCGCGCATCGGCAAGGCGGTGCGCGACGGCCAGAAGGCCTACTGGATCTGCCCTCTTGTGGAGGAATCCGAAGAGGTCAAGCTGATGTCGGCCGAGGACCGGGCCAGGGCGCTGCGCGAGGTGTTCGGGCCACTGGTCGGGCTGGTGCACGGGCGCATGAAGGCGGCCGAAAAGGACGAGGCGATGCGCGCCTTCAAGGCCGGCGAGACGAAGGTGCTCGTCGCCACCACCGTGGTGGAGGTGGGCGTCGACGTGCCGGACGCCACGATCATCGTCATCGAGCACGCCGAGCGCTTCGGGCTCGCCCAGCTGCACCAGCTGCGCGGCCGGGTCGGGCGCGGCGACAAGGCTTCGACCTGCGTGCTGCTCTACGAGGGTCCGCTCGGCGAGACGGCGAAGCGCCGGCTGTCGGTGCTGCGCGAGACCGAGGACGGCTTCGTGATCTCGGAGGAAGACCTGAAGCTGCGCGGCGAAGGCGAGCTGCTCGGCACGCGCCAGTCCGGCACGCCGGGGTTTCAGGTGGCGCGGCTCGAGGCGCATGGCGACCTCCTGGAGATCGCCCGCAGCGACGCCCGGCTGGTGCTCGAGCGCGACCCGGACCTCGTCTCGCCGCGCGGCGAGGCGCTGCGGCTGCTGCTCTATCTCTTCGGGCGCGACGAGGCGGTGCGGCTGCTGCGCGCCGGCTGAGCCGCGCTCATTCCGCCGCGGAGAGGCGCTCGGCCCTGGCCGCCTTCGCCAGGTCGGCGGTCTTCTTCTGGTGGTCAGGCGTGACGAGGCCGGCCGAAATGATCAGCTTGGCCGCCTCCTCGACAGACATCGACAGTTCGATGACGTCGGCGCGCGGCACGTACATGAGAAAGCCCGTCGTCGGGTTGGGCGTCGACGGCAGGAAGACCGCGATCGTCTCGCTTGCCGGCTCCTCCAGCGTGTGGTTCACCTCCGACTGCCGCTCGGACGAGACGAAGACGATCGACCACAGGCCGCGGCGCGGATACTCGATCAGCGCGACCTTCTTGAAGACCTCCGACTTGTTCGACAGCACGGTCTCGAAGATCTGCTTCAGCGCCTTGTAGAGGCTGCGCACCAGCGGCGTGCGGTCGAGCAGGCTCTCGCCATAGGCGACGATCGAGCGGCCGATGAAGTTTGCCGTGAGGAAGCCCACCATGGTGATCAGGATCAGCGCCACGATCAGGCCGAAGCCGGGCACGGCGAAGGGCAGGTAGTAATCGGGATTGTAGCGCGCCGGAATGTAGGGCTTCACCCAGGAATCGACCCAGCCGACGAAGGACCAGGCGATGTAGGCGGTGATCGCCAGCGGCGCGCAGACCACGAAGCCGGTCAGGAAATAGTTCCTGATCCGCATCATTCCTCGGCTCTTGGGATTGTCGGACATGAAAGGGGATTCCGGATCGGCAGCCTCACCATAGATAGGGCAAGGCGACGAAATTATGAATGCCCTTTCATGCGCCGGGCGGCGGGCTGCGCGAGAGCGCCGCGCCTCACTCCACCGTGACCGACTTGGCGAGGTTGCGCGGCTGGTCGACGTCGGTGCCCATGAAGACGGCCGTGAAATAGGCCAGCATCTGGATCGGCAGGGCATAGACGATCGGCGCGATGATCTCCGGCACGTCCGGCATGATGATCGTCTCGAAGGCGTTGATCGAGGCGCGGCGCGCACCCTCCTGATCGGTGATCAGGATGATCTGGCCGCCGCGGGCCGCCACCTCCTGCATGTTCGACACGGTCTTGTCGAAGATGCGGTCGTGCGGGGCGATGACGATCACCGGCATGTCGCGGTCGATCAGCGCGATCGGCCCGTGCTTCAGTTCGCCGGCCGCGTAGCCCTCTGCATGGATGTAGGAAATCTCCTTCAGCTTCAGCGCACCTTCCATGGCGAGCGGAAAGCTGGTGTCGCGGCCGAGATAGAGCACGTGGCGGTACTGCGAGAGCTTGCGTGCCACGCGGTCGATCTGTTCCTCGAGCTTCAGCGCCATGCGCACGAAGCGCGGCGCCTCCGAGAGCTCGCGCACCATGCGCTTCTCGTCCTCGGGCGTGATCGTGCCGCGCTCGCGCCCGGCGCGCAGGGCGAGCGAGGCCAGCACGGAGAGCTGGCTGGTGAAGGCCTTGGTGGAGGCGACGCCGATCTCGGGGCCGGCAAGCGTCGGGAAGATGCAGTCGGCCTCGCGGGCGATGGTCGATTCCTGCACGTTGACGATGGCGCCGATCGCAACGCCCTGCGAGCGGCAGTAGCGCAGCGAGGCCAGTGTGTCGGCGGTTTCGCCCGACTGGGAGACGAAGAAGGCCGCGCTCGCCTTCGGCATCGGCATCTCGCGGTAGCGGAACTCCGAGGCGATGTCGATGTCGACCGGCAGGCGGGCATAGCGCTCGAACCAGTATTTCGACACCAGACCGGCGAGATAGGCGGTGCCGCAGGCCGAGATGGCGATGCGGTCGAGCTTGGCGAAGTCGAAGGGCAGCGCCTCGCGCCGCGCCCTGCCCTCGGCGAAGTCGAGATAATGCGAGAGCGTGTGGGAGATCGTCTCCGGCTGTTCGTGGATTTCCTTTTCCATGAAGTGCCGGTGGTTGCCCTTGTCGACCAGGAAGGCCGTGCCGACCGACTGCTGCATGCGCCGCTCGACCGGCCTGCCCTCCATGTCGAAGATCGTCATGCCGCTTCGGCGCACCACCGCCCAGTCGCCGTCCTCCAGATAGGTGACGGCATTGGTGAAGGGCGACAGCGCGATGGCGTCGGAACCGAGATACATCTCCCCCTTGCCGTGGCCGACGGCGAGCGGCGGGCCGGAGCGGGCGCCGACGATCAGGTCCTCGTCGCCGCGGAAGAGGATGGCGAGCGCGAAGGCGCCCTGCAGCCGCTTCAGCGCATTGTGCGCGGCCTTCTCGGGTGCGGCGCCGCGATCGAGTTCGCGCGAGACGAGATGCGCCACCACCTCGGTGTCGGTCTGCGAGACGAAATCGTAGCCGTCGGCCTTCAGCTCGTCGCGCAGTTCGGCGAAGTTCTCGATGATGCCGTTGTGGACGACCGCGACGTCCTTGCCGAAATGCGGATGCGCGTTGGTCTCGTTGGGCACGCCATGGGTCGCCCAGCGGGTGTGGCCGATGCCGATCAGGCCGGCCAGCGGCTCGGCCTTCAGCCGGTTCTCCAGATTGACCAGCTTGCCTTCGGCGCGGCGGCGGTCGAGCCGTCCGTGCTCGATGGTGGCGACGCCCGCCGAATCATAGCCGCGATATTCGAGGCGCTTCAGCGCGTCGACGATCAGCGGAGCGACCGGCGTCGAGCCGACGATTGCAACAATGCCGCACATATTCCAGCCCCCCGGGGATTCGCGCCATTTCGATGGCGCCGATGGTGAGACGTTCGTTGGACGAACGGAACTAAATTTTCGTTTCAGAACCTTACGTTGTGGCCTCGGACCGGCAGGGCAGAGGGGGGGCCGAAGGAGCGAGGCGTTTCAGACCTTCGAGCCGCCGCCGCGCCGTTCCTTCTCGGCCTTGTAGAGCGCGCGCAGCACCGGGGCGCGGGCGGGCTTGACCTCCTGGCGGGCGCGGCCGAAGGCCAGGCCGTCGTCTGGCACGTCCTTCGTGATCACGCTGCCCGACGCGACATAGGCGCGGTCGCCGATGCGGACCGGCGCGACCAGCGAGGAATTGGAGCCGATGAAGGCGCCGGCGCCGATCTCGGTGCGGTCCTTGGTGTAGCCGTTGTAGTTGCAGGTGATGGTGCCCGCGCCGACGTTCGCCTCGGCGCCGACCGTGGCGTCACCGATATAGGTCAGGTGGTTGATCTTGGCGCCGGCCTGGACGTCCGCCTCCTTGACCTCGCAGAAATTGCCGACCTTTGCCTTTTCGGCCAGCCGCGCGCCGGGCCTCAGCCGCGCATAGGGGCCGACCTCGCAGTCCTCGCCCACGGTCGCGCCCTCCAGATGGGAGAAGGCGCGGATGCGGGCGTTGGCGGCTACCGTCACCTTTGGCCCGAAGACGACGTTGGGCTCGACGATCGTGTCGGCACCGATCACCGTGTCATGGCTGAAATGCACCGTCTCCGGCGCCGTCAGCGTCACGCCCGACAGCATCATGGCGCGGCGGCGGCGCGCCTGCCAGATCGCCTCGGCCTCGGCGAGCTCGACGCGGTTGTTGATGCCGAGCACGTTTTCGAACGGCGCTTCCGTCGCCACCACCGGCAGCCCCCGGGCGCGGGCGATCTCGACGACGTCGGTCAGATAATACTCGCCCTTGGCATTGGCGTTGCCGACCGCGTCGAGCAGCGACAGGGCGTGTTCGCCCGACATCGCCATCAGCCCGCCATTGCAGAAGGTGATCTTCCGCTCCTCCTCGGAGCAGTCGCGGTCCTCGCGGATCGCCATCAGCGCGCCGTCTCTCTCGATCAGGCGGCCGTAACCTGCAGGATTTGCCGTGCGGAAGCCGATGACCGCGACCGCGGCGCCTTCCGCGAGCCGCGCCCGCGCCGTCTCCAGCGCGGCGGGCTCGATCAGCGGCGTGTCGCCGAACATCACCAGCACGTCGTCATGGCCACGCGCGATCGCCTCGCGCGCCGCCAGCACCGCATGCGCGGTGCCGAGCCGCTCGGACTGCAGATAGACGCCGGCGCCCGGCGCGCGCGTCTCGACCGCCTTGCGGACGGCATCCGCGCCATGGCCGATCACCACGGCGAGCGCGCCGCTGCCGGCGGCAGCCGCCGCATCGATGACGTGGCAGACGAGCGGCAGGCCGGCCACCGGGTGCAGGACCTTCGGCAGAGCGCTCTTCATGCGCGTGCCCTCGCCCGCGGCCAGGATGACGGAAAGACAGCTGCGTGCGCTCATAGGTAGCCTACCATGTGTTGGGAATCAGGATTGTTGATCATATACTTGTGACGAGTTGCGCCACTGGATTCGTCGGGCATAGGAGTGCACCGGACGCCTATTTTGACCGCGTGTCGTTTGGATGTCCGGTTGTAGTTAGTAGGACACGGTAAGGAGATCCAGAACGCATGTCCTCGTACAGAACTTCAGTTCTTTCGGTGTCACCTCGTACCTTAACGGTGACATTTTGTGATCGATTGTCAATTATCGAGCGCTCAACAAGCTCACCGAGAAAAACGTGACCCGTATCGACCTCATTCCCAATTTCTACTTGCAGCCCCAATCCCATTGCAGGCCACAGCATCGTTGCCTTCGAGCTCCCTGAGACCTGAAATTTCTCAAAAGCTTCTGATGGAGAATTGTCCGTGGACACAACGCCGACGACGACTATAGGATCCCCGATTTTTTTCGGCTCTCTTATTACCGGAGAACCGCTCATGCCTCCATATAGTGGAATTGTTGTTTCGAAATATGAACTTATACCTGGCAGAGCACCTTTGCCCATCTCAGTAGCGGTTACGACGCCCATTCTCATACAAAATCTTTGCGAAATAACGCCCTTTCCGTCACTTCGTTTTTCGATGTTTATAATATTACCCATCACTATCAAATTTTCACCGACTGAAGGCGCCCCAATATCTATTGCAACATGTTCATTAAATATATTGGCCCCGTCAATTTCATATACAGTAAATAGGGCAACATCAAAATTTTCTATATAGTTTATTTGATCGACACGGCACACATGCGGAACGCCGTCCCTCACGCAAAAAGCAGTTATCTCTTCAGGGTTTAGGTAGTTTGGTCCTTTCGGCAGGAAATCGATGGGTATCTTCAGATTACTTTTTCCACTACGCCACGCCTGCCTGCGCTGAACTGGATGAAAACTGTGAGCGGCACCCAGGCATATCGCACTAACTCCGTTGGCTTTAATTACAAATGCCGACCCGAGAACATCGACTTGAAGATCATCATCTGATGAAAGCAACGTAATCAATGCCGTCTGCTCTGGGGGATTATTCGAATCGGATAGTAGTTCAACCCAGGCTCGCCCTTCTACGTCATTTGGCAGCATCCCCACCCCAATCGTGCCTACCGAAACCGGCCATTGTTCCAGATCGCCAACGTCTCTATCACCGCAGCTCAGCCAATCCAATCGCCGCCCGGCGCGGAGTGACCGCCATGTCGAGCCCCACCGGACGCCAGAGCGCAGCCGTCGCCGTGATGGTGCTGACGCCGCTGTTCTTTTCCACCAACCTGATCTTCGGACGCGGGGTCATCGGCGACGTCGCGCCCTTCACGCTGGCCTTCCTGCGCTGGGGCGCGGTGGCACTGGCGCTGGCCCCTTTCGTGCTCGCCGACCGCACCGCGGCGCTGCGGCTCGTCCGCGGCCATGCGCCTTTCCTGGCCCTTCTCGGCCTGCTCGGCATGTGGATCTGCGGCGCGCTGGTGTACCTCGCCCTGCAGCGCACGACGGCCACCAATGGCACGCTGATCTACACCACCTCGCCGGTCTTCATTATCCTGATCGATGCCGTCACGAACCGCCGCCGCGTCGGACTGCGCGCAGCGGCGGGCTCGGCGCTGGCGCTTGCCGGCATCGCCGTCATCGTGCTGCGCGGTAACCTGCGGGCCCTGGCGGCCCTCGATTTCAACGATGGCGACCTGATCTTCGTCGGCGCCGCGGTCGCCTGGGCGGTCTATTCGCTGCTGCTGCGCTCGCCGCGCGTCACCGGGGTCTCCAATCTCGCGCTGCTGCCGCTGATCGCGGCGGCCGGCGCGCTGATGCTCGCGCCCTTCGCAGCCTTCGAATTCTTCTCAGGCGCGCCGATGCCGGTGACGGGCAGCGCGTGGGGCGGGATCGCCGGGATCGTGGCCTTCGCCTCGCTGGCGGCCTTCCTCGGCTTCCAGTTCGGCATCCGCCGGCTGGGCGCACCGGTGGCCGGCGTGTTCATGTACCTGCTTCCGCCCTATGGCGTGGGGCTGGCGGTGCTGTTTCTCGGCGAGACCTTCCACGCCTACCACGCACTGGGCATCGTGCTGGTCTGCGGCGGCGTCATCCTCGCCACGCTGCCGCCTGCCTGGCTGCCCGCCTTCGGCGCACGGGATCGGCGCTGATCAGCCGAGCGTGCCGAGAATCGGGAAGGTCTCCAGCAGCCAGAAGGAGGCGGTCTGGATGCCGCCGGTCAGGAACAGGATGCCGGCGACGACGAGCAGCCCGCCCATCACCTTCTCGACCCGGCCGAGATGCACCCGGAAGCGCGACAGGAAGCGCATGAAGGCGCCGGAAAACAGCGCCGCCACCAGGAACGGGATGCCGAGCCCCAGCGAATAGGCGGCGAGCAGTGCCGCCCCCTCGCCCACCGTGTCGCGCCCGCCGGCAAGCGTCAGGATCGGACCCAGCACCGGGCCGATGCAGGGCGTCCAGCCGAAGGCGAAGGCGAGGCCCATGAGATAGGCGGCGATGCCGCTGGCCGGCCTGCCGCCTGCCTGGAAGCGCGCCTCGCGCGACAACAACGGGATGCGGACGACGCCGAGGAAGTTCAGCCCCATCAGGATGATCAGCAGGCCCGCGACGACCGCCAGCTCCTGCTGGTACGCCCGCAGCAGCCCGCCGATGGTGGAGGCGCCGGCACCGAGCGCGACGAAGACGGTGGAGAAGCCGAGCACGAAGGCCGCCGACGCGCCGAGCAGCGCGAAACGCGTGGTCCGGTCCTCGGCCTTCGCGCCCTCGCCGCGGAAATCGTCGACCGAGACGCCGGCCATGTAGCAGAGATAAGGCGGCACCAGCGGCAGGACGCAGGGCGACAGGAAGGAGATCGCCCCCGCCCCCACCGCGCTCACATAGCCGACATCGATCGCCATTGGCCTCGTCCCGTCCGGTCTGATACCCGCCGTGGGGCGGCTATAGACCGCGACCGGTGCCGGAGCCAATCACCCTTGCGTGGGCATATTGTCCCGCCGGTCATCGGTCCCGGACCCCGCAGGGGCGGCCGCAGCGGTCGTCGCCGCCCAAGACTTCCGGCCGGAAATGACGTTTGCGCTCCAGCCTTCCCGATGATGTGGAATTCAGTTATGGAAACAGGGTCGGCGACATGGAGGTGTCGGCGCAAACGGGAGGAGATAATCCATGAATATGCTCAAGAAATACCTTTCCGCGTTGGCAATCGCCGCGACGATGACCGCACCGGCAGTCGCCCAGGACCGTGAAGGCTGGCCGAGCGAACTGACGATCGGCACCGCCAGCCAGGGCGGAACCTATTTCGTCTACGGCAACGGCTTCGCCAGCTACATCACCGAGAGCCTCGGCCTCAACGCCACCGGCGAGGTGACCGGCGGCCCGGTGCAGAACGTGACTCTGGTGGAGACCGGCGACCACCTGATGGGCCTCGTGACGATGGGGCCGGCCTATGACGCCTGGACCGGCAAGTCGGAACTGGCGCCAGGGCTGGAGCACAAGTCGATCCGCGCGCTCTTCCCGATGTACCAGACGCCGTTCCAGGTGATCGCGCTCAAATCCTCCGGCATCACGTCGGTCTCCGACCTCGCCGGCAAGCGCGTCAGCGTCGGCCCCGCGGGCGGGACGCCCGGCACCTACTGGCCGCAGTTCATGAGCGCGCTCGGGATCGAGGCCAACATCTCGAACGCCGGCGCCTCGGATGCAGTGGGCCAGCTCGCCGACGGGCTGATCGACGCCTTCGCCTTCGCCGCCGGCGTGCCGATCTCGGCCTTCTCGCAGCTTGCCGCCGAGCAGGACGTGGTGATGTTCGGCCTGTCGGAAGCCGAGCTGCCCAAGGTGCTGGAGGCGTTCCCGGCCATGGCGCCGCTGACCATTCCGGCCGGCACCTATGCCGGACACGACTACGACCAGCCGACCGTGGCGCTGTGGAACTTCGCCATCGCGCACCAGGACATGCCGGAGAGCCTGGCCTACGAGATCACCAGGCTGGCCATGGAGAACCCCGACCGGATGGTGCAGATCCATGCCGCGGCATCCGAGACGCTGGTGGAGAACTGGGACAAGAACACGTTCATGCCCTACCACCCCGGCGCCGTCCGGTACTTCACCGAAAAGGGCATCACCATCCCCGACAACCTGAAGTAAGCCTCCGGCACGCGCCGCCCGACGTCGGCCGGAGACGGCGCGGCGTCGGGTGGCGCCTCTTGCGGATGCACCGGACCGGCGGGGGACGATCATGAGCGCCAGCACCGACAGCGACGGCCTTCTGGGCAAGGGCGTCGACGACGAGATCTTCACGGCCAACCAGCGCAAGCCGTTCGGCACGACGAAGCTCGCGCTTGCCGCACTGTGCGTCCTCTACACCGCCTTCCACATCGCGGTGATGAACCTCTATCCGCTGGAGACCTGGACCTACCGGCTGATCCATGTCGGCGGCGGGCTGGTGATCGGTTTCCTGCTGTTTTCCTCGACGCTGTTTTCGGCCGCTACGCCCGACCGCGCCGGGACGCGTTCGACCCTGCGGATGGCCCTGCTGGCGCCGGGCGCGCTGGCGGTGACGCTGGCCTTCGCCCAGGCCGCCGGCTTCTGGCTGACCGGCGAAGGCGTGGGCCAGGCGGCCGGCAGGACCGCTTTCGTCTGGTCCTTCGGCTGGCCGCTGGTGGGCGGCTCGCTCTGGCTGATCGGCGTGGGCTGGCTGATGCCCGACCGCGACCGCAGCCGGATCGACATGGCCGACGCCTTCCTGGCGGTCGCCGCGGTGGCGGTGACGCTCTACATCATCTTCCACGCGCCGCTGCTGCGGCTGCGCGCCGGCACCGGGCTTGCCAAGGACGCCGACCTCTTCGCGGCCATGGCGGGCGTCATCCTCATCCTCGAACTGACGCGACGGATGGCGGGGCTGGCGCTGGTCATCATCTGCGGCGTCTTCGTGGCCTACAGCTTCGTCGGCCCCTGGCTGCCCGGCATCCTGCAGCACCGCGGCTACACCGCCAGCCGCTTCTTCACCTACATCTTCACCGATCAGGGCATCCTCGGCCCCACGACGGCGATCTCGTCGACCTACATCATCCTGTTCGTGGCGTTCGCGGCCTTCCTGCAGGCGAGCCGGGTGGGCGAGTATTTCGTCAACTTCGCCTTCGCCGCGGCCGGCGACAAGCGCGGCGGACCGGCCAAGGTGGCGGTGTTCGGCTCGGGCCTGATGGGCATGATCAACGGCACGTCGGCCGGCAACGTGGTCGCCACCGGGTCGCTGACCATCCCGCTGATGAAGCGGGTGGGCTATGCGCCGCAGACCGCCGCGTCGGTGGAGGCGGCCGCCTCCTCCGGCGGACAGATCCTGCCGCCGATCATGGGCGCCGGCGCCTTCATCATGTCGGAGATCACCGGCATTCCCTATGCCGAGATCGTGGTCGCGGCGATCATTCCCGCCATCCTCTATTTCCTGTCGGTCTATTTCATGGTCGATCTGGCGGCGCAGAAGTTCGGGATGAAGGGGCTGCCGCACGAGGAACTGCCGAAATTCGCGAAGCTGGCGCGGCAGGCCTTCCTGTTCATCCCGATCATCATCCTGATCGGCGCGCTGTTTGCCGGCTATTCGGTGATCCGGGCCGGCACGCTGGCGATGGCGGCGGCGGCCGTCGTGTCCTGGCTGACGCCCTACAGGATGGGCGTGAAGGAGATCCTCTACGCGCTCGAACTCTCCACCAAGATGAGCCTGCAGCTGGTCGCGGTCTGCGCGGCGGCGGGCATCATCGTCGGCGTCATCGCGCTGACCGGCATCGGCACGCGCTTCTCGTCGCTGCTGCTCGGCCTCGCCGACCAGAACCAGGTGGTGGCGCTGTTCTTCGCCATGGTGGTGTCGATCGTGCTCGGCATGGGCATGCCGACGACGGCCGCCTATGCGGTCGCCGCCTCGGTGATCGCGCCCGGCCTGATCCAGATGGGGATCGCGCCGCTGACGGCGCATTTCTTCATCTTCTACTTCGCCGTCATGTCGGCCATCACGCCGCCGGTGGCGCTCGCCGCCTATGCGGGGGCGGCCATCGCCCAGTCCGATCCGATGAAGACCTCGGTGGAGAGCTTCAAGATCGGTCTCGCCGCCTTCGTGGTCCCCTTCATGTTCTTCTCCTCGCCGGCGCTGCTGATGGACGGGTCGTGGCTGGAGATCGCCCACGTCACCATCACCGCCACCTTCGGCGTCTACATGCTGGCGGCCTGCGTGCAGGGCTGGTTCTTCGGAGCGGCGGGCCTCCTCGTCAGGGCAGGCACGCTCGTCGCCGGCCTCGCGATGATCGAGGGCGGCTGGGCGACCGACGTCGTCGGCCTGGGCATCGCGCTTCTCCTCTTCCTCGTCCAGACCCGCGTCGTGCGGCCGAAGCACCTGGCGCGCGGGCTGGACTGACGGCGCCGCACCGGCTGTACGGGCGGCCCGGCGCCCGGTTCGGGGCTGGACGGACCGCAGGCGCTCCCGCGCGCCCGGCACGGAAGCCCGCCTGCCCGCGGCCCGGCGCCGGGCCCCCGGCGTTTTTCCGGTTGACCGCCCCGAGCCGCCTCCCTATGTTCCGCCGCACTTTCCGGCGCGCCAGGCGCGCTTCGGGAGCGCGTAGCTCAGCCGGTAGAGCAACTGACTTTTAATCAGTAGGTCCTGGGTTCGAGCCCCAGCGCGCTCACCAGTTCGCCGCCCGACCGTCCAGCCTTTCGCCCGGGTGCCATGGTTCGGACTGTGCCCCCTGCGAAATCCCGCTCCTCTTTGGCACAGGATTTTTCTTCCCGCGTCGACAGACCTCGATGCAGTTGTGAGAAGATTGCCGGGCACTACCGCACTGACCAAACGATCAGCGATAAAGCCAAAGCCGACGTCAAGCAGCCTCAGCGCATCAGCGGACCGAGGCGGAATTCAGACTTTCGGTCGCAGACCGTGTCATTTGTTCTCTCCCGCGATTTGAGGTTGAACGATACAGGCCGATACGTGCAATCTGTACCGGAATCGCTTCCGGGGGGATCATGACGAAGCCGTTCTATGCGGATCCCATTCTCAACTCGCCTTATCGGCCGCCTACGCGACATCACGCGCTGGACGACGAGGGGCAGCCGCTCGACTCCCCCCCGATAGACGGCCGCCGTAGCTCGAAGTACCTCGTTCCCGTCCCGCGTGGACGGCGCGCGAAGGCGTCTGCCGCGCAGAAGGACCTCGATCTCGACCATGCGGGGCGCGAGGGCGGCAAGTACTCGCCGAACGATCTGGTCAACGAGCTTCGCCGTCACCTCGAATCCTGGCGAGCGCTTCCCAATCCTTCCGACTGGGGCGTGACGCCGACGACGCAGCGCCTACTCCAGCACTGGCGTCACCACGAGTTCTCGAACCAGCGCCCCTTCTTCTGCCAGGTGGAAGCCGCCGAGACCATCATCTGGCTGAGCGAAGTCGCGCGCGGGCGAAAGCAGTATGCGCACATCTTTCGGTCGCTCGAGGCGGCCAACAGGGATTCCAATCCGGAGCTGTTCCGGCTGGCCCTGAAACTCGCGACCGGCGCCGGCAAGACGACCGTCATGGCGATGCTGATCGCCTGGCAGTCCATCAACGCCGCCCGCCAGCCGAACTCCAGCCTGTTCTCCCGCGGCTTCCTGCTGGTAGCGCCGGGCATTACCATCCGCGACCGGCTTCGCGTGCTCCTGCCATCGGACCCCGACAACTATTACGTCACGCGCGAACTCGTTCCGCCGGACATGATGTTCGACCTCGGCAAGGCCAAGATCGTCATCACCAACTACCACGCCTTCCAGCGCCGCAAGGCGCACGACCTGAACCCCGTGGGCGAGCGCCTGATGCAGGGGCGCACCGGTGCGCCGATCGAGAAGCAGGAGACGGAAGGCGAGATGCTGCAGCGCGCCTGCGGCGAACTCCTGCCGCTCAAGAACGTCGTCGTCATCAACGACGAGGCGCACCACTGCTACCGCGAGCGCCCGGGGACCGACGAGGAGAAGGAGGCCAAGGGCGAGGACAAGGAGGAAGCCAAGAAGAACAACGAGGCGGCGCGCCTCTGGATCTCGGGCATCGAGGCGCTCAAGCGCAAGGTTGGCCTGCGCGGTGTCTACGACCTGTCGGCGACGCCCTTCTTCCTGCGCGGTTCGGGCTACGATGAAGGAACGCTGTTTCCGTGGGTCGTGTCCGATTTCAGCCTCGTCGACGCGATCGAATGTGGCATCGTCAAGCTGCCCCGCGTTCCCGTCGCCGACAACGCGGTCAACGCGCCTGCGCCGATCTACAGGAACCTCTGGGACCACATCGGCAAGAAGATGCCGAAGAAGGGCGCAGGCAAGGCAGGCGACCTCGATCCCCTGGAACTCCCCAACGACCTGCAGACGGCGCTGCATTCGCTCTACAGCCACTACAAGATCGAGCATGACGAATGGGAGCGGGCCGCCATCGGCGTGCCGCCCGTGTTCATTGTCGTCTGCAACAACACGTCGAGCTCCAAGCTCGTCTACGAATGGATCGCCGGATGGCAGCGCGAGCGCGAAGGCCAGATGCAGACGATCCACGCAGGCCATTTGGACCTCCTGCGAAATTTCGATGAACGCACCGGGGAGCCCCTGCCCCGCATGAACACGCTGCTGATCGATTCCGAACAGCTCGAGTCCGGCGACGCGCTCGACCCGAACTTCCGCAAGATCGCCGAAGCTGAGATCGATCTGTTCCGGCGCGAGAAGCAGGAGCGTGAAGGAGCTGCGGCCGGCAGCATCTCGGACAGCGACCTGCTGCGCGAAGTCATGAACACGGTCGGCCAGAAGGGTCGGCTCGGCGAACAGATACGCTGCGTCGTCTCGGTCTCGATGCTGACCGAGGGCTGGGACGCCCAGACGGTCACCCACATCCTGGGCGTCCGCGCCTTCGGCACCCAGCTGCTCTGCGAGCAGGTCATCGGGCGTGGCCTGCGCCGCCAGTCCTATGAGAAAGGCGAAAAGACCGATCCCCAAGGCAATCGGCTCTTCAACGTCGAGTATGCCGACATCATGGGGATTCCCTTCGACTTCGCGACGGAGCCGCAGAAGGTCGTCCGCACGCCCCCGAAGAAGACCACCCGAGTTCAGGCCATGAAGGAGCGCGAGCGGCTGGCCATTCGCTTTCCGCGTGTCGCCGGCTACCGCACCGAACTGCCGCCGGACCGCATCTCCGCGACCTTCACGCAGGATTCGACGCTGACGCTGACGCCCGACATGGTCGGGCCGACCAACGTTCGGCTCGAAGGTCTCGTCGGCGAAGGAATCGACATGTCGCCCGCGGCGCTCGACGAGATGGCGCCCAACACGGTCGGCATGCACCTCACCAAGCGGCTGATCGAGCTCTATTTCCGCGACGGCGACCAGGATCCGCCCTACCATCTGTTCAGCCAGATCCAGCCGGTGACGCGCCGCTGGCTGCGCGAGCACGTCAAATGCGTCGGCGGCACAAGGGTCGGCATGCTCACCTATGCCGAGCTGGCAGAGAAGGCCGCGAACCTGATCTACAGCGCGATCGTGCGGGAAGCGGGTGCCGAGGGTGCCCGCGTGGTGAAGGCCATGCTCGACCCCTACAACCCCGCGGGCACGACCAGTTTCGTCGCCTTCAACACGACCAAGTCCAACCTCTGGAAGACCGCGCCCGACAAGTCGCACATCAATTACGTGGTCTGCGATTCCGATTGGGAGGCCGAGTTTGCGCGCGTGGTGGAATCCCATCCGGCAACGCTGGCCTATGGGAAGAACCAGGCGCTCGGCTTCGAGGTGCCCTACCGCCTCGGCGCGACCACCCGCCGCTACCTGCCGGATTTCATCGTCCGCATCGACGACGGCCGCGGCGACGATGATCCGCTGCACCTCGTGGTCGAGATCAAGGGTTTCCGCGGCGTCGACGCGCAGATCAAGGCCGAGACCATGGCCACGCTCTGGGTGCCGGGTGTCAACAATCTCGGCACCTTCGGGCGCTGGGGTTTCGCGGAGTTCCGCGACGCCTTCGCCATCGAGGAGGAGTGGGGGAAGCTGGTGGAAACGCTTTCGAAGGACAGGGCGAAGGAACCGGCATGAGGGACGGGATCGGATTCCGCAGGAGCACCGGATGCAGCGTAGCCCCAACGGAAGCAGACTGATGCTCGATCCGCGCGATCTACGTGACTTCATGGATGGCTTCTACGGATACGGAAATCCGCAGGCCGCGTTGTGGTTCATCGGAATGGAAGAAGGAGGCGGGAACAGCTTGGACGAGGTCGGCGAGAGGATCGCGATCTGGGACGGATTGGGCCGTCCGGAGTGTGCCGACCTAGCCGTGTATCATGACCGCCTCAGTGCAGGTTTCCCCGCGATCGCCGCCTTCTTCGCGCCGGACGGGAGCGCCCGGATCCAGTCGACCTGGCGGGGGTTGATTCGCATCCTGTTGAAGGCCAAGGGGTTGACGCCGACGCGGGAGAAGGTACGGGACTATCAGGTCTCGAAATGGGGACGCAGCGACGGCGAAGCCCGCCTTCTCAACCTGCTTCCCCTGCCTGCACCCTCGACCAGCCACTGGCCGTATTCCGCCATCGAGGCTCTGCCGGAACTGGAGAGCCGACAGAAATACCTTCAGGCATGGGCGCCGCGCCGCCTCGCAGTGATCCGACGTACCATCGCAGCATTCCGGCCGAGAGACGTCGTGATGTACGGCGCGACCTATAACGATCTATGGGAAGAGCTGGCCGGAGGACGAATGGAGCAGCAGCAGCAGGACGCGAAGGTTCGTTTTCGGTCTGACGGTACCACACGATATTGGGCGATCGGCCACGTCAGCCGTGGAAGCAACGCGACGTTCGATGCGATCGGCCAATCGGTCGGACTGTCCGATCCTGCCGGAATTCCATACTCTTCGGTCTATGAGTTCCTGTGCGCCGGCGCCAGGCTTGCCTGGGGATTCGGACCCGATGAAGCGATCGGTGGGTTCCTGGAGCTTTATCCCTATGCCGACGAGGCGTCGCTGAGACGTGAACTGGAGGAAGACTTCGCAAGGAACGGACAAGACTGCGAGGGATGGACCCCTGGCCCGGTGCCATTTCAGGATGCAGCGCGAGCGGAGAACTAGCCTCATGCACGAGCCCCGCACCGCCGCCGAGTTTCCCAACGCCCGCTTCTGGGCGCTACTCGAGGAGCGTCATCCCGAAGAGAAAGCGCGTCAAGCCAGGAGCGTGGCGTTGCACTGGCACCGCGGACTTCCGGACCTTGATCTGGTGATCACGCTCTACGTCTCGCCCAGCAAGAACCGCTGCGGCGTCTTTCTCGGCCGCAACGAGAAGCTCGGCGCGGTCGACGTCGCGGAGCGGTTGCGTCCCCATGCGGCCCGGCTGAACGAGGTGCTGGGGCTCGATCCGGCCGACAGCACCGAGAAGGAGCCCTTCGTCACCTTCTGGTCCGTCAACTGCCATGCCGAGGACAACTGGCCCGCCATGGTCGACTGGATGGTGACGGAGGCGTCGCGCTACGAAGCGGCGCTGCAGGACATTCTGCGGGAACGAACGGATTCCGCTGTCGTGGCGAAAAGGGGCGACACATGAACTGGAACCGCACCGCCTTCCTCCACACCGGCTGGACCTCCCGGTACGACGGCAGCGAGGCACCCGTGGGTGGCCACGCCTATCTGAAGAAGTCGGTCGGAGTCGAAGCCGAGAATTTCAAGCCGGTCGACGGGGGGTGCTATGGCTACGCCCCCGTCAGCCGCACCAGCGAGGGGCGCAGTGCTCCTGGAGTTCCCAAGGCGAACCGAACGCTCAATATAGAGACGCTGGGCGCTGCCTGCTATGACTACGAACTCAGCGGCATCACTGTCGTATGGACAGGCCGTCACCCTGAACGTGGCACGGTGATCGTCGGCCTCTACGACAACGCCACGGTGTTTCGCTACATGCCGCCGGACGAACCTGTGCGACCTTTCATCGCCAAGGCGCGTGCGGAAGACTGCCACCTCGTCCCCGTGGCGCGACGCTCTTTCGACGTCATTCAGACGCGCAAGGGCTTCCCGGGCATGGCGGCAGCTTGGTTTCCGGGACTGCACGCGGACAGTCCGGCGAAGGAGATGTTCGACGGAGTCGCGGACTATCTGCCGACCGTCCGACGCTACTCGCATACCGGGGAGAAGAGCTGAGAATGCCTATCTCCTCAACGGATCCGGTTAGCCTATACAAGTTCGTTTCGAGCCCCGCTGCCGTGACCAACCTGGCAGCGGGCCGACTGAAGTTCAGCCCGATAGCCGAACTGAACGACCCCAGCGAAATGCTCCCGACCTTCAGGGAGCGTGCATTTTTAGATTCCTTGGAGGCCATCCGAAAAACCGGCTTCTCAGAAGATCAGTTTCGGTGGCTTGGGCACCAAAACGCGATCCTGCAGAAGCTGGCGCCAAATATGCAGGCAGTTCCCCTACCCTCGAGCCGCCAGGCGGCCAACGAACTGATCAGGGCTGCCGCTGTCTACGAGAATGCCGAGTACATGAAACGGACATTCGCGAGGACGGTTGATCTGATCCGCGGTAGCGTCGGGGTCCTATGCCTGACTGAGCGGTACGGTTCGCTTCCCATGTGGGCACACTATGCAAACATGGCGAAAGGTTTCGTCGTCCGTTTCGACGGCTTGAGAGGGTGCTTCGCAGGAGACGAAACCGGCAGCCTGAAAGCTCTGAAAGCCGTTCGCTATGTCGATCAGTTTGAAGGAATGACCTACGATCCGTCCAGTCAGGACAACCTGTTCTTTAGCAAGCTGTCGGACTGGGCATATGAGCGCGAGTGGCGTGTCGTCCTAGCGCTGTCTGACTGCACATCCTCCGATACACTGCATCTGTACGAGATCGATCCGCACCACGTGACCGAAATCATCTGTGGGTGGAATGTTGCCGCGGAGGATATCGAAGCTCTGCGTGCTGACCTGCCTCCCCATATCGCGGTTACCGGTGCAAGGTTGGAAGAGGGACAAGTGACATCGCACGCAATCCCGCCCCAACACAGCGATCGAAGCTAGGAGCATCATGGCCAAGACCCCGATCCAGAAGGCCATCGCGGCGCTGTCGCATGACGACACGCGCATCAACGTGCCGACGGCCGAGATGGCGTCGCTGTTCGAGCAGCAGGCGGAGCTGACGGGAGACACCGAGCGCGAGATAACGATGCCGCGCCCTCGCCCGCTGAACCATGGCGAGACGCGCACACGTGATGGCGATCTCGACCCGCAGATCGTCTGGAACGGCGCGAGGATCCGCATCACAAGAGAGCAGATGCGCCAGCTGGCCGAGACGGGCGAGCTCGAGCTCGGCGACGCGCAGCTGGTCTGGCGCGGCAAGGATTCGCAGGACTGGTCCGACCTCGTGGTGAACGCGCCGCCGATCTACCGCCAGGAGGCCATCCATCCGAAGCACCTGATCGACGATCTCCGGCGCATGTCGGAGCGCGCCCGCGAGACCGGCGCCGAGCAGCCGAACCTGTTCGCCGATTTCAATGGTATCACCGATCCGGAGGCGCGGGCCGAGTTCTACCAGCACGCCCAGCACTGGACGAACCGCTTCATCCTCGGCGACAGCCTGCAGGTGATGGCGAGCCTCACCGAGCGTGAGGCGATGCGGGGCAAGGTGCAGTGCATCTATTTCGACCCCCCTTACGGCATCAAGTTCAACTCGAACTGGCAGGTCTCCACACTCTCCCGCGACGTGAAGGACGGCAAGAAGGAGGACGTCTCACGAGAGCCGGAGCAGGTGAAGGCGTTTCGCGACACCTGGAAGGACGGCATCCACTCATACCTTACCTATCTGCGCGACCGCCTGATGGTCGCGCGCGAGCTACTCACGGAGAGTGGTTCGATATTTGTACAGATTAGCGATGAGAATTTTCACCGCGTGCGCTCATTGATGGATGAGGTATTCGGAGACAAAAACTTTATTGCGGTCATCCCTTACAAGACATCTGTTGGCCTAGGATCGAAACACATAGACAAAGTCTGTGATTATATTATTTGGTACGGAAGAACGCCCCAGATTAAATACCGTCCTCTATATCAAAAACTTAGGCGAGGCGACGCCGGGGCAACGCGCTACAACTACGTCAAATTGCCCGATGGTCGGGAAATGAATGCGTCGGACCAAGACTATCCGGAGGGATCGCGCTTCTACACCGATCAAGGCCTGACATCGCGGCGTCCCGCCACCGAAGCTGAGCGTTTCGCGGTTCGATTTCGGGGTCGTGAATTCAAATCAGGAGGCCAGACGTGGCGAACCACGAAAGACGGCCTAGAGCGAGTGATAAAATCAGATCGGCTAATCGAAACGGAAAGACAGGTGAGATTTAAGAAATACTTCGATGATTTCGGATCGATTTCTTTGACCAATTTTTGGGACGACGTCGGTGGCGGAATTCAGAGCAGGTCGGATCCTAAAATCTACGTCGTTCAGACTTCCACGGCAGTTGTGCAGCGTTGCATTATGATGACCACCGATCCTGGCGACCTTGTGCTTGATCCAACCTGCGGGTCTGGCACCACGGCCACTGTTGCAGAGCAATGGGGCCGTCGGTGGATTACGACCGACACTTCGCGTGTCTCACTTGCACTCGCACGAACCCGGCTCATGTCGGCGCGGTATCCTTATTACTTCCTCGCTGATAGCCACGAAGGTCGTGAGAAAGAACAAGAGGTCTCCGGCAGGTTACAACCGCAGGCGCCAACTGCTGGCGACATCCGCCAAGGGTTTGTCTATGATCGGGCGCCGCATATCACGCTGAAGTCGATCGCGAACAACTCTGAGATCGATGTGATCTGGGAGAAGTGGCAGGCGGTGCTGGAGCCGCTACGGGCGGAGATAAACGAGAAGCTTCAGGCCGCCTTCGAGGAATGGGAAATCCCGCGTGATCTCGACCAGTGGCTGGAGACGAAAGACGGCGCCGCAAAGGCCGGGCTCGTCAGCGCCCGGGTGCGCGCGCTGCACAAGGACTGGTGGGAGGGCCGGATCGCGCGGCAGAAGGCGATAGACGATTCCATCGCCCGCGCAGCCGACGTCGAGATGCTCTACGACCGTCCCTACGAGGACAAGACCAAGGTGCGCGTCGCCGGCCCCTTCACCGTCGAGAGCCTGTCGCCGCACCGCGTCGTCACCTCGCGCGACGACACGCTGGCGGGCGATCTGGCGGCCGCCGAGGGCACCATGCAGCCCGCGCCGAAGAACGTGCCGGACCAGGATTTCGGCCGCATGGTGCTCGACCACCTGCGCTCCGCGGGCGTCCACAGCCAGGAGCGGCGCGACACGATCCATTTCCACTCCGTCGAACCCTGGCCGGGCAACTGGCTGGCCGCCGAAGGCCGCTATACCGACGGCGACGGGCGCGAGAAGCGCGCGGGAATCCTGATCGGCCCGGAATTCGGCACGCTCACCCGATCCAACATCACCGCCGCCGCCCGCGAGGCCTCCGACGCCCGCTTCGACGCGCTGATCGCCTGCGCCTTCAACTTCGAGGCCCAGTGACCTGAGACCCCAATCTCCTCCGGCATGAGGGAGAGTCCTGGGTTTCTTTTCTGGCCTCATGCGGCCTGTTTTTCCAGCGTGGATTTCGTTGCGAACTCGGCCGGCGGCAAGTTGCCGAGGGCCGAGTGGGGTCGGTGGTTGTTGTAGTCCTCCTTCCATGAGTTGATGGCGCTGCGCGCTTCGGTGAGTGTCGAGAACAGCGTGTCGTTGAGGCATTCGTCCCGGAAGCGGCCGTTGAAGCTTTCGACGAAGGCGTTCTGTGTGGGCTTTCCCGGAGCGATGTAATGCCATTCGACGCCGGTCTGCTGGCACCACCGCAGGACCGCCATCGAGGTCAGCTCGGTGCCGTTGTCTGAGACGATCGTGTCCGGCCGGCCGCGCCGGCGGATGATGGCGTCCAGCTCGCGCACGACACGCTGGCCCGACAGTGAGGTGTCGGCGATCAGCGCCAGGCACTCCCGCGTGTAGTCGTCGACGACGGCCAGAACCCGGAAGCGACGGCCGTCGGTGAAGGTGTCGGAGACGAAGTCGAGGCTCCAGCGGGCGTTGCTGTCAATCGGCGCGCAAAGTTGACCCCGGATCGGCGTCCAATATTGACCCCCTCGTAGTGCGCGACGGTGAGCGCCCGACCGGGTGGAGCTGGTCTGGGTTGCGCAGCCCGGTCGGGCGTGTCGGAGAGGCTTTCCGGCTTTAGCTTTGAGTGCGGTTCTTGAAGCGCCAGGATTCGTTGCCGGTCTCGATGATCTCGCAGTGGTGGGTGAGGCGGTCGAGCAGAGCGGTGGTCATCTTGGCGTCGCCAAAGACGGCAGGCCATTCCCCGAAGGCGAGGTTGGTGGTCACGATGATGGAGGTCCGCTCGTAGAGCCGGCTGATCAGGTGGAAGAGGAGCTGGCCGCCCGCCTGGGCGAAGGGGAGATAGCCGAGTTCGTCGAGCACAACGAAGTCGAGCCGGGTGAGGTAGTCGGCGATGCGTCCCTGCTTGCCGGAGCGGTGCTCGGTCTCCAGCCGGTTGACCAGATCGACGACGTTGAAGAAGCGGCCGCGGGCGCCACTGCGTATGAGGGCGCGGGCGATCGCGATGGCCAGATGCGACTTGCCCGTGCCGGTGCCGCCGATGAGCACGGCGTTGCGCTGGTCGGCGACGAAGGCGCCGGTGGCGAGGTCGCGCACGAGCGTCTCGTTGACGGGCGTGCCGGCGAAGTCGAAGTCGTCGATGTCCTTGGCCAGCGGCAGCTTGGCGACGGTGAGCTGGTACTTGATGGAGCGCGCCTGCTTCTCGGCGATCTCGACCGACAGCAGATCGCCGACGACCCTCGGCGGCTCGTGCTGACGCTTGATGGCGGTCGTCATGATCTCATCGTAGGCGCTGCGCATGCCGTAGAGCTTCAGCGTTCCCATCAGGTCCAGAACCTGGGTGCGTTCCATCAGCTTGCCCTCCTGAGGCTGTCGTAACGGGCGCAGTCGGCCTGCGGCTCGATCGCCAAGCGCAGCGCGTCGGGTGTGAGGATGGTCACGGCCGGCGCCGGATCGCGCCGGCGGGCCAGGATGTTGAGAATGACGGCGGACGAGCAGACGTTCTCGGCAAGCGCCTGCTGGCAGGCGATCTCGACGGCATCGAGCCCATCCGACAGCACCGCCGTCAGGATCGACACCATCTGCCGGTCGCCGTCGTCGGCAGCCTTCAGCCGGCGCCTGACCCGCTCCATCGCCGATGGCAGTTCCCAGCCCTGGAACGGCGCACCGTTGCGCAGCGCGCCGGGCTTGCGCGCCAGCACAGGGACGTAGTGCCACGGATCGTAGACCGTCTGGTTGCGACCGAACGAACGGGCATGCTCGCCCACGATCGTGCCGTCCTGGCGCACGACGATGCGATCGGCATAGGCCTGGATCTCGACTGGGCGGCCGACTGCGGTCGAGAGCACCGAGTATTTGTTGTTGTCGAACCGCACGGTGCAGGTCTTCGTGACCGAGGCGGGAACCGTGTGGAAGCCGTCGAAACGGCCGCGATACTCGACCAGCTTGCCGCGCTCCTCCTCGAACACGTCCCAGATGGTGCGCTCCGGCTGGTCGACATGGCGATGGGCCTTGGCGTAGGCCACGCACTTGTCGAGCAACCAGGCGTTCAGCTCCTCGTAGCTCCTGAAGCGCAGCCGAGGCGTGAAGAAGCGCTCCCTCACCAGGCCAACTTGGTTCTCGACCTGCCCCTTCTCCCAGCCCGAGGCCGGCGTGCAGGCAACCGGCTGGACCAGATAGTGGCTGCACATCTGCAGGAAGCGACGGTTGTACTGCCGCTCCTTGCCGACGAAGACCGTCTCCACCGCCGTCTTCATGTTGTCGTAGATGCCGCGCGTGCAGGCGCCGCCGAAGAAGGCGAAGGCCCGGTCGTGGGCGTCGAACACCATCTCCTGCGTCTCGCGCGGATAGGCCCGCACGAACATCATGCGGCTGTGGCAGAGCCGGACGTGGGCGACCTTCACGGTCACCGTCACGCCGGCGAGCAGGACGATCTCGTGGCTCCAGTCGAACTGGTAGGCTTCGCCCGGCGCGAAGAGCAGCGGCACGTAGGCCTCGGCCGTCGCCGATCCTCTCGTCTTCGCCCAGCTCTTCGCATACCGGCGCACCGCGTCGTAGCCGCCCTCATAACCAAGCGCGCGCAGTTCCTCATAGATCCGGATCAGCGTCAGTTGCTCGCGCGCCGCCTTGCCGAGATTGCCGTTCAGGAGCCCGTCGAGTTGATCCTTCCACGGTCCGATCTTCGGCTTCGGTTGCAGCTCGCGCTCGTAGGAGAACGAGGTCTCGTCGGACCTGAGGATCTTGCGGACCGTGTTGCGCGACACGTGCAGCTCGCGGCAGATCCGCTTGAGCGACCACCCCTGCACATGAAAGGCACGCCGAACCCGGGCAATCGTGTCCACTGTCTTCATCCCCTCTCCACCCGCTCGCCAAAACGAACGGATGGTCGCAGATCGACTTCACGAGGGGGGTCAAAATTGGACGCCGATCCTCCCGTCTAGGGGGTCAAAATTGCATGCCGATTCACATCCGATCCTGAAAGCCCGCATGAACCCCGACCTGCACATGGCCGAGGACCTGAAAAACACGGGCAAGGGCAACCTCTTCGTCGTCTTCGGCGAGCCGGACATCGACCTGATCGAGACGCCGGCCGGCGAGATCCAGGTGAAGGTCAACGGCGTCGACGTGTTCGACCCTTCGACGGGCGACATCCGCTCCACCGACACCAAGGGCATCGCCGCCTGGTTCATCGACACCGACTACAACGAGGAAAGCTTCTTCGTCCGCCACGCCTACTTTCTCGGCGCGAACGACCCCTACAAGTCGCTGAAGACGGCGCTGAAGGCGGAGATCGACGAAGACGCGTGGGGGACGCTTTACTCGGACACGTCACGGCCGTTTGCGAGGCCGGCGACGGGGCGGATCGCTGTGAAGGTGATCAATCACTTCGGGGACGAGGTGTTGAAGGTGTTCGGGGTGTGAGATGGCGCTGGATCCGAAGAAAAAGCGACTTGTTGAGGACGATGAATTCGTAAAGGTGAATGTCCGGATTGACCCGCCGCAACCAGGCAAGACCGGAGCGTTCTCAGCACGAAAGCATCGCTACTACACGCCATCAGGATTAGAGGGGGGCTTCGGAAGTTGCACGCCTCGAATACAGTATCTGATCGACAAGATAGCCGAGATTGCCGAGGAGACTGGTGACGTTGTTCCATACGCCTTTGTCGACCGAGACGGGAACAGATGGTCTGTCGACGCGGGATGTCTCGACGCCATCGGTCCGTCTTTCCAAAAACTCGTGACGTTCGAGAAGCGAGGCGGATACATCATCGGCCTGATTCCGGGTAGCAAGTTTCCAAGCCGTAAATCGCCTCAAGTTTCTGATCTCGCTGACGATATCGCAGATATCGCTAACGATGTGTCGCTTCCCCCCACTGAGCGCAAAGCTCTAATCGCAGCTCGTATAGGTCAGGGCAAATTCCGCAAACGTGTCCTGGCCCTTTGGAATGGACGGTGTGCTGTCACGGGATGTTCGCTCGTCGCGGTCATTCGAGCCTCTCATCTGTTGCCGTGGCGAGCCGCGACCAATGAGGAGCGTCTCGATCCCGAAAACGGATTGCCGCTGGTCGCAACACTCGACGCCCTTTTCGATGCCGGGCTGATCTCATTTGATCCGGATGGCGTGCTTCTGGCTAATCGCGCGATGGCCTCGCATAGCGGCCTTCTGGAAGAGAACATGCGCTTGTCCCGGAACCCGACCGCTCGAATGCAAGCCTTTCTCGCGAAGCACAGGGCAGCCAACGGATTTCCGCAATGAGCGCAAGAGGCTTCAAGTGGGTGACCGACTAGGGAGAGCTGGAAATGACAATCGATGAAGCCGCTCGAGAGCTGGCCCGTATGTATCACCAAGGCATTGCGGCTCGCGAACAGGCGCTGTCGGTACATCTGTTCGGAATCAAGTTCGCGGCGGAACTCGACGGCATGCCCTTGAAGGAACTCGCAATCCGCGCCGAGATACCAGTCACCTATGCCACCGAGATCAGGAAGCGCATGAATCTGGCACGGTATGTGGAGATCAGGAAGACCATCCTCGCCGAGACCTTCACCGCCTCCCTCGCCCGTCTCGCAACCACGACACGAGCCAGGCAGCCGGCGTCCGGCTTGTCCCTCCCTTCTCGGACCCGTATATGTAGTCACATGTAGTCTCGCCAGGAGCCCAGTCATGAAACACTTGCAGGTCCGCGACGCCAAGGCCGAGCTTTCCGCGCTGATCGCCGCGGCCGAGCGCGGCGAGCCGACCACGATCACCAAGCATGGCAAGCCCGCCGCCGTGCTGGTGCCGGTGGAGGATGCCGCGAAGCTCTATCCGCATCCCGAGGCCCCGAGCTTCGCCGAGCATTTGCTCGCCTTCCCCGGCGGGATCGAATTCGAGCGCGACCGCACGCCGCTGCGCGACATCGACCTGTGAAGGGGTTTCTCGTCGACACGTCGGTAGTGTCGGAAATCGCGCCGGGCCGGGTTAGCGCGACCGCCGCGCAGTGGTTCCGCGACAATGACGGTCACCTCTTCCTGCCGGTCGTCGCCTTGAGCGAGATCAGGCAGGGCATTGCGCGGCTGGAGCGCACGGGCGCGGCGCGCAAGGCCGAAACGCTGTCGGTCTGGTTCAACCACACCATGGCGGTGTTTTCGGATTTCCTGGTACCGGTCAGTACGAGGATAGCGCTGGAGGCCGGAACGCTCTCTGATCGCGCCAACGCGATCGGCCGGAATCCGGGCTATGCCGACATTCTGATCGCAGCGACGGCGCTGGTAAGCGAAATGCCCGTGGCCACGCGCAACCTGCGCCATTTCGAGCCGCTCGGCGTCCCCTGCCTCGACCCGCTCGCGGGGAGTTGACCATGCCCACCATCCTCGCCGACAGCTTCACCGCCTCCCTCGCCAAGCTCGCCAATGACGAGCAGAAGCAGGCGCAGCTGACGGCGTTCACGCTGATGACGGAGCCGGATCGGCCCGGCCTCCAGTTCCACCGCATCGACACGTCCAAAGATCAGAACTTCTGGTCGGTGCGGGTCAGCCGGAACATCCGCATCATCGTTCACAAGACAGGCGGAAGCCTGATGCTCGCCTATGTCGACCACCACGACGATGCCTACGCCTGGGCAGAGCGCCGCCGCATCGAGGCGCATCCGAAGACCGGCGCGATCCAGATCGTGGAGGCGCGAGAGCGGGTAGAGGAAATCGCGCGACCTGCCGTGCCCGTGCAGGCCGCGATGACCTTCGAGGCGCCGGCCCCTCTCCCGTCGATCTTCGCTGGCCTCGACACGGGCCAGCTCCTGTCCGTCGGCGTGCCGGAGGACAGGCTCGCCGACGTCGGCAAGGCCATCGAGGAGACCTTCTTCGCGCTCGCTGCCCCCTGCCGATGCCTTCGAGCTGGACGAGGTCATCGCGACCGAGCGGCAGCTCCTCTACGTCGCCGCGACGCGAGCCCGCGACAGGCTCTTCGCTTCGGGCGTGGCGCCGGGATCCGAACTGCTCGACGACCTCCTGTCACCGGCGCGGGGAGCATAGCCCGGCAGCCTCCCCGACGTCACACCGCGTCGGTTCGGCCGGCGTCGTCGTCGGCCCGAGAGAGGGCGTCGAGGTGGCGGCACAGGTCGTCGAGCGCGCGGGCGGCTTGCGGATCGGGGCTGCGGGCTGCCGCCTCGGCGACGTCGTAGGCGTAGGGCATCTCGCGCCAGAGGTGCGGGGACACGGCCAGAAGCGCCACCGCGCGCTCGGCGAACAGGGTCTCGAGTTCGCCATCCCCGCGCAGCGCATCGAAGATCCAGCCGGCTTCGCTCCGCCCCGCAAGGGCGGAGCCGCCCGACGGATCGGTGACGATGAGGACGGCCGCCGCGAGGGCCGGTCGCGGCGGGGGCACGCCCATTGCGTCGATGGCGGCAATCATCGCCGCAGCATCGATGGCCGCCTCGCCGACGATCGCTTCGACGTCGCAGACCGGAGCATCCGGCGGCAGTTCCCCGATCGCCCGCACCACGGCCAGGGTGGCGGCATCCGGTCCGGCAGGCGACGGATCGGCGGGAAAACCCTTCAGCTGGCGCAGCGCGTCGTCGAGGAAGGCGTCCATCTGCGCCGCCTTGCGGGGAGACTGCACGATCACCGCCGCGGCCATACAGAGGATCGGGATGGAGAGGGCGACAGGCAGGGGCAGTGGCAAGGCGCCGGCAATGTGGGACAGGCCGAGCCCGGCGAGGTGGAACACGGACGCAAGCACCGCGGTGACGACGACGGAGACGACCAGCGCGGCAACGACCTCAGGCTTCGCCAGGTCGCCCGGACGCCTCGGCCAGGACGAGCTGCGATAGAGAACGCTCCAGAGAAGCATGATCGCCGCGAAAGCCCCGATCGTCCAGGGCGGCTGCCGCGACAGCCCCGCCAGGAAGGGACCGAGATAGAGGCCGCCGGCCAGGATCATCATGACGACGATCCGGCTCGGCAGCAGGCGTTCGAGCATGACCGGCCTCCGCTGCGCTGCGATCGGACATCCCAAGCGGACGATGATGGCGGCATGGAGGCCCGGCGCCGGTCACGTCGCGAGCATCGCGACCGAGACGAGGCGCCCGGCTGCGGCCCGCTGGCGATAGCGTGCCATCATGCGGCAGGCACTCGGGCGACCGTCGGGAAAGTGCGTCCCGCGCCCCAGGGCGCGGGACGCCGGCACCCGCCAGGCTCATGCAGCCGCGACGATGCGGCTCTGGCGGGCACGCGTTCAGGAGGCGGGCAGCAGCACCTTGTCGATGACGTGGATGACGCCGTTCGACTGATCGACGTCGGCGATCGTGACGCTGGCGACGCCGCCGGTCTCGTCCGTCAGCGTGATCTTGTCGCCGTCCATCTTGGCTTGCAGGACGCAGCCGCCGACGGTGTCGACGGGGTGGGTGCCGTTGTCGTCGGCGATCATCTTGCCGATGGCCTCGGACATGGCTTCGGCCGCCACCACGTGGCAGGTGAGGATCTTGGTCAGCTGCTCCTTGTTCTCCGGCTTCAGCAGCGTCTCGACGGTGCCGGCCGGCAGCGCGGCGAACGCGTCGTTCGTGGGTGCGAAGACGGTGAAGGGTCCGGGACCTGACAGCGTCTCCACCAGGCCGGCTGCCTGCACGGCCGCCACCAGCGTGGTGTGATCCGCCGAGTTGACGGCGTTCTCGACGATGGTCTTGTCGGCATACATGGCCGCGCCGCCGACCATCGGATTGTCCTTGGCGAAGGCGGACGCGGAGAGCGCGACGGTGCCGGCGAGGATGGTGGCTGTCAGAATGCGCATGGGCTTTGGTCTCCCTGATTGGACCCCCGTTCTTCGAGGGCTACGACGAAGCCACGACGAAACCGGCAGAGGAGTTTCAGTCGCACGCCAAAAAATCAGGCAGATGCGCCGCAAGGCAGCGATCCGGCCGACCGCGCGTTCCCCATCGACCGACCGGCACAGGCACGAAGCACCATCGGAGAACGGGCGACGCCCGGGCTGCGGACGCCCTCCTCCTTCGCCAGCAGACACGCGAATGCCGACCGCCGTGGGCCGAGACGCATCGGAGCGCGGCGAGAGACCGCGGCGCGACGTCGTGCCCGGGATGACGCGCCGGGCGCCGAAGTCCCACCGAGGCGGCGATCGCCTCGCGGGAGCGCCCGAGCGGATCGGTGCAGACGTCGGGCAGCGGGAGCGGCCGGTGCCTACATGCCTTCCGGTCCGCGGTTCAGCGCGGCGACGCCGGTACGGCAGACCTCGATCAGGCCGAGCGGCTTCATGATGGCGATGAACTGCTCGATCTTGGAGACGCGCCCGGTGATCTCGAAGATGAAGTGTTCGGTGTTGGCGTCGATGACGCTGGCGCGGAAGGCGTCTGCCAGCCGCAGCGCCTCGACCCGCTGGTCCCCCGTGCCCGTCACCTTGACCAGCGCCAGCTCGCGCTCCAGCGGCCTGTCGTGGCCGCGCTCGCGCGCCACCACCGTCAGATCCACCACCCGGTGCACCGGCACGATGCGCTCGAGCTGGTGCCTGATCTGCTCCAGCACCTGCGGCGTTCCGCGGGTGACGATGGTGATGCGCGACAGGTGCCTCTCGTGCTCGGTCTCCGAGACCGTCAGGCTGTCGATGTTGTAGCCGCGGCCCGAGAACAGGCCGATGACGCGGGCGAGCACGCCCGGTTCGTTGTCGACCAGCACCGAGAGCGTGTGCGCCTCGGGCTTGGCGGTTTCCCGTTCGATGAAATAGGCGGAGCCGGTGGGCTGGAGCTGGGCGTTCATGGGTGCTTCCGAGTGAGGGTTCTGGTTCTTGCTAAGCCGGCACCACGGGTATGCCGTTGGAGAGTGTTTTGGACTTGTGCTGCAGGTCCTGATCGAAGGTAGCGAAGGCGTCGTTCCCGTCCGCCGAGAAGAGATGCAGCGCGTCGGCGAAATCGAGACCCATCCGCTGGGCGATGATGCAGTTGGCGATCCGCCGCCGGTCGGCGAACGAGACGTTCGTGGTGGCGACCAGCACGGAGAAGAGGCGGTCCAGGTCGACGCGCCCGACCTTCATGACACTTCGCAACAGCCATTCGGTTTCGAGAAGGACCGTATCGCCGATGAAGACGTCTTCTTCCGCGAGCAATGTCCGTGCGCGCGCTGACTGCTCCGACCCGTCGTCGACCAGCGCCCTGGCCAGGACGTTCGTGTCAACCGCGATCGGCATCGAACCGCCTTGCCGCCTCGGCCAGCATCGCGTCCTCGATTTCCCCGTCCGTCGGAAACGGCCGGTCTGCCTTGACGACATGTTTGAGGAATTCACCGGGCGGCAGAGGCGGAAACCTCGGATCGAACGCGCGCACCGGCTGGACGAAGACCCCTCGCCCCTGACGCACGAACTCGACCTCGGTTCCTTCGGTCAGGCCCAGCTCGTCGCGCACCGATTTCGGTACGACGATCTGCCCCTTGCTCGACATGCGTGCCCGCGCGTTCATCGCCACCTCCAGGTAAGACGCGGTAAGACTTATACGCCTTACCGCGTCTTCCTTCAAATCACACCAGCATCCGCCCCCTGGCGTCGATGGCGTTGGCAACGGCCTCGTCGGTGGCCTCGTCGGGGAGCAGCATCTCGTTGTGCGCCTTGCCGGACGGGATCATCGGGAAGCAGTTGGCGAGGTTGGCCACACGGCAGTCGAAGATCACCGGTTTCCTGACGTCGATCATCTCCTGGATCGCGCCGTCGAGGTCGCCCGGCTTCTCGCAGCGGATGCCGTGACCGCCATAGGCTTCCGCCAGCTTGACGAAGTCCGGCATCGCCTCGGTGTAGGAATGCGACAGCCGGTTGCCGTGCAAGAGCTGCTGCCACTGGCGCACCATGCCCATGTACTGGTTGTTCAGGATGAAGATCTTGATCGGCGCCTCGTACTGCACCGCCGCACTCATCTCCTGGATCGTCATCTGCACGGAGGCGTCGCCGGCGATGTCGATGACCAGCGCATCCGGATGGGCGATCTGGACGCCGAGCGCGGCCGGCAAGCCGTAGCCCATGGTGCCGAGACCGCCCGACGTCATCCAGCGGTTCGGCTTCTCGAAGCCGTAGTGCTGGGCCGCCCACATCTGGTGCTGACCGACTTCGGTGGTGATGTAGGTGTCGCGGTCCTTGGTGAGCGCGTAGAGCCGCTGGATGGCGTATTGCGGCATGATGATCTCGTCGTTCGGCCGGTAGGCCAGCGAGTCGCGGGCGCGCCAGCGTTCGATCTGCTCCCACCAGGGCCGCAGCGCAGCCTTGTCGGCCTTCGCGCCGGCACGCCACAGCCGCACCATGTCCTCCAGAACGCGACCGACGTCGCCGATGATCGGCACCTCGGTGCGAACGTTCTTGTTGATGGACGACGGGTCGATGTCGATGTGGATCTTGCGCGAGTTGGGAGAGAAAGCATTCAGCCGTCCGGTGATCCGGTCGTCGAAGCGCGCGCCGATGCACACCATCACGTCGCAGTCGTGCATGGCCATGTTCGCCTCGTAGGTGCCGTGCATGCCGAGCATGCCGAGCCAGCGCGGGCCGCTGGCCGGATAGGCGCCGAGGCCCATCAGCGTCGAGGTGATCGGGAAGCCGGTCAGCTCGACCAGTTCGCGCAGCAGGTGGCTGGCCTCCGGACCCGAATTGATGACGCCGCCGCCCGAATAGATGATCGGCCGCTTCGCCGACGCCATCAGTTCGACCGCGGCGCGGATCTGCTCCAGGTCGCCCTGGAGCTTCGGGCGATAGGAGGAGCGCGGCGCGGTCTGCGGCGGCGTATACATCCCCTTCGCGAACTGGACGTCCTTGGGGATGTCGACGACGACGGGTCCCGGGCGGCCGGTGGTCGCGACCTGGAAGGCCTCGTGCAGGATGCCTGCGAGATCGTTGACGTCCTTGACCAGCCAGTTGTGCTTGGTGCAGGGCCGGGTGATGCCGACCGTGTCGCATTCCTGGAAGGCGTCGGAGCCGATCAGCGAGGTGGGCACCTGGCCGGTGATGCAGACGAGCGGGATCGAATCCATCAGCGCGTCCTGCAGCGGCGTCACCGCATTGGTGGCGCCCGGACCGGACGTGACGAGCATGACGCCCGCCTTGCCGGTGGAGCGGGCATAGCCCTCGGCCGCGTGGCCGGCGCCCTGCTCGTGGCGGACCAGGATGTGCTGGACGGTCTCCTGCTGGAAGAGTTCGTCGTAGATCGGCAGCACCGCCCCGCCGGGATAGCCGAAGATGTGCTCGACGCCGTTGTCGATCAGCGCCTGCACGACCATCTCGGCGCCGGTCATCTCGCGCCGCCCGGTTTCAACATGTGCCTTGTTCATCGATCTCGTCCCGTATTGTGCGCCGCTGCGGCGCTGGAGGTTCGTCTAGTCCTGTTTCGGCCAATAAAAAAGGCCCCCGAGGGAGCCTGTTCGTCGCGCATGGGGGGATCTCGCCCGGCGGTTACACCGCCTTGCCCATGCGCGCGCCTACTACGAGAATGATCCGGTTCGTCATGGGCGCGGACACTAAGGCGCTACCTCAGGCGCTGTCAACCGCAAATCGGACGCTCAGAACGCTGCGCCCCGTCTCCATTAACGGCACGTGAACCAATGCCCCGAACCCGCCCTTAACCCGGCAATGCCATCCTGTCTCCCAAACGACAAGAAGAAGCAGGACAGGGACGCGCCATCATGTATGCCGCAGAAGCACCGCGCGGGGAAGCGACGGCGCAGGAACGCCGGGATCCTCGCCAGCCCGATGCTCGGATGCTCGGCCGCGTCATCCAGTGCGACGGCGCGATGGCCGTCATCGCCTCCTATGCGGACGCCGCGGAGGGCGCGCCGACCAATCTCTGGAACATCGGCAAGCTGATCTCGGTCTCGACCGGCCAGACGCGCCTCGTCGGCATGGTGTGCTCGATCGAGATGCCCTCTGGGGTCTGGCTCGAGGACGAGCCCAACCCGATCAAGGTGCATCTCGAACTGATCGGCGAAGTGCGCGACGAGGAAGGCACCAGGCGGCCGGTCTTCGACCGCGGCATCACCGTCTATCCCAACATCGGTGCCATCGCGCACCAGATCCGCGCCCGCGACCTCGAAGCCGTCTACCAACTCGCCGGACGCCAGTCCGTTGTCATCGGCAGCCTGTCGCAGAATTCCAACATCGCCGCGCGCATCAGCGTCGATTCCATGCTCAACCGGCACTTCGCCATCGTCGGCACCACCGGCGTCGGCAAGTCCACCGCGGTGTCGCTGCTGCTGCACAAGGCGATCGAGGAGCGGCCGGACCTGCGCATCCTGATCCTCGACCCGCACAACGAGTTCGCGGCCGCCTTCAAGGACCAGGCCGCGCGCATCGACCAGCAGACGCTCGACCTGCCATTCTGGCTGTTCAGGCTCGAGGAACTGGTCGAGGTGCTGTTCCGCGGGCGCGACAACGTGATGGAGGAGGTCGACATCCTGCGCGACCTCATCCCGATCGCCAAGGTCTCCTACCGCAATCCCGGCGGACAGCTGCGGCTGCGCCGCGCGGCCGACATGGGCTCCATCACCGCAGACACGCCGCTTCCCTACCGGATGTCGGACGTTCTGCGCCAGATCGACGAACGCATGGGCTCCCTCGACGGCAAGCACGAGCGGCCGGCGCTGAAATCGCTGAAGAGCCGGATCGAGAGCATCGTCCACGACGCCTCGTACCGCTTCATGTTCGGCACCCACATGGTGGAGGACACCATCCACCAGTCGATCGGCCGGATCTTCCGCGTGCCGCACGAGGGGCGGCCGATCATGTGCTTCCAGCTCGCCGGCATGCCGTCGGAGGTGGTCAACTCGGTCTGCTCGGTGCTGGCGCGGCTCGCCTTCGACCTCGCCCAGAGCAGCCAGGGCAAGCTGAAGCTGCTCGTCGTCTGCGAGGAGGCGCACCGCTACATGCCGTCCGATCCGCGGCTCGGCTTCGCCCCGACGCGCCACGCGCTCGCCCGCATCGCCAAGGAGGGCCGCAAGTACGGCTGCTACCTCGGCGTCGTCACGCAGCGCCCCGGCGAGCTCGATCCGACGATCCTGTCGCAATGCTCCAGCGTCTTCGCCATGCGGCTCGCCAACGACCGCGACCAGGAGATCATCCGCACCGCCATCGCCGATTCCTCGGCCTCGACGCTCGCCTTCCTCTCCTCCATGGGGCAGCGCGAGGCGATCGCCTTCGGCGAAGCGGTGGCGACCCCGATGCGGCTGAAGTTCGAGGAACTGTCGGCCGACAAGATCCCCGGCGCCCATGTCGACAGTTCGCTGGGCAGCGTGGTCTCTCCCGAGGAGGTGGACCTGCAGGCCATCATCGACCGGATGCGGCGCATCGAGCGGCAGCCTGCGGCGGAACCGGAGGAGGACCAGTCCTTCTTCGGCGAGGGCAGCCCGCTGCTCAGGCGGTCGGTGGCCGAAGCCACGGGCGCGACGCCGGACTCCGGGACCGGCATCGCCCATGCACCCGCGCATGGCGGTGGCTCCGGCTTCGGCATGCCGTCCGCCGCCGAACCGCGGCGGCTGCGGCGCTTCGGCGACGCGCCCTTCCGATCCGGAGAGTAGACCGGCCCGCTCGCGAACGGGCAGTTCGCCCACCCCTCGCTCAGGGTGAATCCGGAGGACGGCTCAGGCGCAGACGCGGTTCCGGCCGAGACGCTTCGCCTGGTAGAGTTTGCGATCCGCGCGGCGGAAGAACTCGTCCGCGCTCTCGCTCCTGTCCCACACCGCCAGTCCGACGCTCGTGGTGACGCGCAGCGTGACGTTGCCGGTCGTGACGGTCAGCTGCGAGATGGCCGTGCGGATGCGCTCGGCGAGCTTGCCCAGCATGTCCTCGTCGAGATTGGGGGCCACCACGGCGAACTCCTCGCCGCCGAGACGCGCCGCGACGTCGTGGTAGCGCGTGAACTCGCGCAGGCAGTTCGCCACCTGGCGCAGAACCTCGTCGCCGACGTCGTGCCCATGCGTGTCGTTGACGGCCTTGAAGTTGTCGAGGTCGAGGATCATCAGCCCGACCGGTTTGCCGATGCGCTGGAATTCGGCGAGATACTCCCGCAGGGCGTCGTCGAAGTAGCGGCGATTGTGCATGCTGGTCAGTCCGTCGGTCAGCGCGGCGTGTTCCAGCGTCACCGAGCGGGCGCTCAGCGTTTCCGTCATGGCCCGCAGCTTTCCTTCCTCGCGCACCTGGGTGCGGATCAGCGGAAAGATGAAGAACAGGCCGAAGACGATGGCGGCGGCATTGAGGACCGCTCCGCCGAACAGCAGACGCCCGGCGAGTTCGTGGGCGGGGGCATCGTCGAAGTGGGGGGCGCTCAGCGCGCGGAAAGCGAACAGCAACAGGACGCACGTGACGAGGATCAGCGCCATGAAGACGAAGAAGGCCGTTTCCGATCGATGGAGGCGCATGTAACCCGTACCGCGATGACCGGCGCAGAATTGCACGGCGGCACTTACGGCGGCGTTAACGGTCGCAACCTGAGCGTGAAGGCGACGAAGAAGACTTAGGTCGTAGCGGAGAATACCCTCGCCGCGGACACCTCGCCCTGCAGATCCGTGATTCGATGCCATTCGGGTCCGAGCTGGTGGCGGAACCAGGTCTCCTGCCGCTTGGCATATTGGCGGGTGGCGGCCTTCGCCCGCTCGAGGGCCGCCTCCAGCGTCGTCGATCCCAGAAGGTGGCCGGCCAGTTCCGGAACGCCGATCGCCTTCATGGCGGGCAGCGCCGGATCGAGCCCGAGTGCCAGCAGCGCCCGCACCTCCTCGAGCGCGCCAGCCTCCACCATCGCGTCGAAGCGGGCGTCGATGCGCGCGCGCAGGAGCGCCCGGTCCGGCGCGATGACGAGGCAGCGCGCGGTCGCGGGGTCGATCAGCGACGGTCCCCGCATCGCCTGCCAGTGACCGATCGGCCGGCCGGTCGCCTCCAGGACCTCGAGGGCGCGGATGATCCGCTGGCCGTCGGCATGGCCGATGCGCGCGGCGGCCTCGGCGTCGCGGGCCGAGAGCAGCGCGTGGAGAGCCGCGGCGCCCTCGGACGCGAGCCGCGTGCGCCACCCTTCCCGAATCGCAGGCGGCACAGGCGGCACCTCGGACAGGCCGCCGGTGAGCGCGCGGAAGTAAAGCCCGGTGCCGCCGACAAAGACGAAACGCCCGCCGCCGGCTGCGGCGCCGGCGACGAGGTCGGTCACCTCGCGCAGCCACTGGCCGGCAGAGTGGGCGACCGAGGGAGGCACGTGACCGTAGAGATGGTGCGGCTGCCCGGCTTCCTCCGCGGCGGACGGCCGTGCCGTCAGCACGCGGAGCACACCGTAGACCTGCATGGAATCGGCGTTGACGATCTGCGCACCCGTCAAACGTGCAATCTCGAGGGCCAGCAACGACTTGCCGCTCGCGGTCGGCCCGGCTATCAGGGTTGCATTCCTCAACGGCACGATGCCGTCTCTCGGAGAAACCGTCTCGATGTCGCTGGTCGCCACGCTCATCTCCAGCCCCGCCGCCGCATCGCTGACGCGGGAGGTCGCCGATAGCGCGTCCCGTGCCATCGGCGCAAGGGCGCCGCGCTTCCTGGCCGACGGCATCGCCTGCGACATCGACCTGCCGGAAGATACGGACGCGGCCGGGGCCGAGGCGCGGCTTCGCGAGGCCCTGGCTGGCCTGCCGCTGGACATGGCCGTGCAGCCGGCGCGGGGACGCCGCAAGAGAATCCTGATCGCCGACATGGATTCCACCATGATCGACCAGGAGTGCATCGACGAACTCGCGGCGGAAGTCGGTCTCAAGGACCACGTCTCGGCCATCACGCGGCGGGCCATGAACGGAGAGATCGCCTTCGAGCCGGCGCTGCGCGAGCGCGTGGCCCTGCTCGAGGGACTGCCGCTCTCGGTGATCGACAAGGTGATCGCCGAGCGGATCACGCTGGCGTCCGGCGGGCGGCAGCTCGTCGCGACGATGCGCCGGCACGGCGCATGGACGGCGCTGGTTTCCGGCGGCTTCACGCTGTTCACGGGCCCGGTGGCCGAGCGGCTCGGCTTCGACGAGCACCAGTCGAACACGCTCCTCACGAAGGACGGCGTCCTGGCCGGCGCCGTCGCCGATCCCGTGCTCGGGCGCGAGGCGAAGGCGGAGGCGCTGACGGCGATCGCCGCTCGCCTCGGCGTCACGACCGAGGACGCGGTTGCGGTGGGAGACGGTGCGAACGATCTCGCCATGATCGGCCTCGCCGGCATGGGCGTGGCGCTGCACGCCAAGCCGGCAGTGGCGGCGCAGGCCCGATACCGCATCGACCACGGCGACCTCACCGCCCTCCTCTACCTCCAGGGATACTCCTCGGCCGATTTCGCCTCATGACCCCCCTCCTGACCGAGCGCCTCATCCTGCGGAACTGGGAAGATCGCGACCGCGCCCTCTTCCACCGCATCAATTCGGATGATTCGGTGATGGAGTTCTTCGGCTTCCGCCGCACCCGCGCCGGCTCGGACGCCATGATGGACCGCATGAAGTGCGACATCGCCACGCGCGGCTATGGCTTCTGTGCCGCCGAAATAGCCGCGACCGGAGAGACGATCGGCTTCGTCGGGCTGAACACGGCCGCCCTCCCCGGCATCCTGCCGGACGACGCGGTCGAGATCGGCTGGCGCCTGGCGCCGGAGTTCTGGGGAAAGGGCTACGCGACGGAGGCTGCCCGCGCCTGGCTCACTTTCGCCTTCCGCACGCTTGGCCTCGACGAGGTGCTGTCCTTCGCGGTCTGGACCAACGTGCGCTCGATCGCCGTGATGAAGCGCATCGGCATGAGCCGCATCGAGGACGGCGACTTCGATCATCCGCGTGTGGCAGCACCGAGCCTCAATCCGCACGTCCTCTACGGAATGTGCCGCGACGTGTGGGAGGACATGCAGGCCTGAACGCCAGGACCTGCACCGGCTGACGCCGGCGCCGCCACCACGGCGGCCTGATCAATCCATCCTGAGCGTCACGAAGCGCAGTTCGCCGGTCTTGGACGACAGCATCAGCAGCGCGTTGCGGCGGCCCTGCTCCTTCAGCGCGGCGATCCGGTCGACCACCTGCTGCGGCGAGGACACCGATTCCTGGGCGATCTCGGTGATCACCTCGCCGGCGGTTATGCCCTTGTCCGCGGCGGCCGAATTCGGCGCGACCTCGGTGATCACCACGCCGGACACGTCGGGCACGATGCCGAAGCGTTCGCGTGCGGCGTCGTCGATGGCACCGACTGTCATGCCGAGCACCGCTGCGGTGGCCACGGCCTCGCCCTCCTCGGCGTCTCCCGCCTCGTTCTCCGCCATCTGCTCGCCATCCTCGAGACGGCCGAGCGTGACCTTGACCACCTGTTCCTCGCCCTTGCGGACGATGACGACGTCGACTTCCTTGCCGACCGGGCTGTCGGCGACGATCCGCGGCAGGTCACGCATCTCCCTCACCGGCCTGCCGTCGAAACGGATGATGACGTCGCCGGCCTGGATGATGCCGTTGTCGACCGGTCCGCCCTTGATGACGCCGGCGACCAGCGCGCCTTCGGCCGTGGCCATGCCGAGGCTCTCGGCGATGTCGTCGGTGACGGGCTGGATGCGAACGCCCAGCCAGCCGCGGCGGGTCTCGCCGAATTCGCGCAGTTGGGCGATCACGCCGACGGCAAGATCGGAGGGGATGGAGAAGCCGATGCCGATGGAGCCGCCGGAGGGCGAGATGATGGCGGTGTTGATGCCGATCACCTCGCCGTTCATGTTGAACAGCGGGCCGCCGGAATTGCCGCGATTGATGGCGGCATCGGTCTGGATGAAGTCGTCATAGGGGCCGGAATTGATGTCGCGATTGCGCGCCGAGACGATGCCGACGGTCACCGTGCCGCCGAGGCCGAACGGATTGCCGATGGCCATCACCCAGTCGCCGATGCGGATGGCGCCGGAATTGCCGAACGGGACCGCCTTCAGCTTCTTCTTCGTCGGGTCGACCTTCAGCACCGCGATGTCGGTCTTGGTGTCGCGTCCGACGAGTTCGGCCTTCAGCTTGGAGCCGTCGGAGAAGTTCGCCTCGATCTCGTCGGCATCGGCGATGACGTGGTTGTTGGTGATGATGATGCCCTGCTCGGCGTCGATCACGAAACCGGACCCGAGCGACTGCACGCGGCGCGGCATGGCGTCGCCGCCGCGATCCTTGAAGAATTCGTCGAAGAAATCCTGGAAGGGCGAGCCCTCCGGCAGTTGCGGCATCGGCACCGCCTCTTCGCCGGCGCTGCCGCGGTTCTGCGAGGTCGAGATGTTGACCACCGCTTCCAGAAGCCCCTCCGCGAGGTCGGCGACGGAGGCCGGTCCTGCTTGCTGCGCCATGGCCGGACCGGCCGTCTGCGCCAGCAGGGAGGCTGCCGCGGCCGCAAAGGCAAGTCCGCGCACCGCCGGCAGGAACCGCTTGAGCATCATCGTCACCTTCTCCCGATTGGCCTGGACGCGGGTGCGCCGACGCGGACCCGTCGCCGCTGCAAGACGCCGACGCGACCGGTGTCGCGTCCGCTCCGTCGTCGGCAAGAATTAGGGCCAGTTTGCGGTCGAGGATAGCGCAAACCGGATAAAACCTGCGTTATCCCCGGACGAGCCAGACGATGCCGACGCCGACCGCCACGGCGGCGATGCCGCCATAGCGCAAGGTGTCGTCGGACATGTCGAGCACGTTGGAGGCGAGCCGGCGGGCAAGCGAGGGAAAGCCGCCATAGATGAGGCCCTCGATCACGAGGACGAGACCGAGGGCATCGATGAGGTCGCGCATGTCAGTTGGCTGCGGGGGCTGCGGGGGCTGCGGGCTCGACCGCCGGAACGGCCGGCTCGACCGCCGGCGCCGCCGGCAGAGGGCTGCCGCTGCCGCCTGCCGCCGCTGCCCCCGTCGCCCCGGTGTTCGACCGCCGCCCGGCATCATTGCCGAAATAGCGGAAGAACTCGGAGTCGGGCGACAGAACCATCGACGTGCCGCTTCCCTGCAATGCCTCCGAATAGGCTGCCATCGAGCGGTAGAAGTCGAAGAAGTCCGGGTCGCGCTGGAAAGCGTCGGCGAAGATGGCGTTGCGCTGGGCCTCGCCCTCGCCTCGGAGGATCTCCGATTCACGGCGCGCCTCGGCGATGATCTCGACGACCTCGCGGTCGGCCCGCGCGCGGATACGCGCAGCCGCCTCGCGGCCGCGGGCCCGCAGACGCTCTGCCTCGGCGAGACGTTCGGCCGACATGCGGTCGTAGGTCTGCTGCGAGACCTCCTGCGTCAGATCGGTGCGGCGGATGCGGACGTCCTGGATCGCGAGGCCGAGCGAGGTGGCATCGGGCCGGAGCTGGTCGCGGACCTCGAGCATCATCGAGGTGCGTTCCTCCGACAGCGCCGATTCGAAGCCGCGCAGACCGTAAACGCGGCGCAGGGCCGCGTCGAGGCGGGTGCGCAGGCGCTGTTCGGCGAGCGTCACCGAGCCCGAAACGGTCTGCCGGAAGACGCGCGGATTGTCGATCCGGTAGAGGACGAAGGCGTCGACCTCGTAGAACTTGCCGCCCGAGACCTGGACGCGGATGTCGTCGAGATCGAAGCGCATGATGCGATCCTCGATCATCTGGACGTTGTCCGCCTCGACGAAGCCGAAGGGCAGCTTGAAGTAGATGCCCGGCTCCGACTTGACGTCGACGATCTCGCCGAAGCGCAGCACGATCGCCTGCTGGCGTTCGTTGACGACGAAGAAGGAGGAGTAGGCGATGATGGCGATGACCGCGACGATCGCGGCGATGATGGGAAGCCGGTTCGACATCAGTTGGTCCCTCCCGTGGCGGGCGCACGGCGCTCGAGTTCGGGTAGCGGCAGGTACGGCACGACGCCGGTTCCGCCCGCGCCCTGCTCGATGATGACCTTGTTGGATCCCTTCAGGACCCCCTCCATCGTCTCGAGGAAAAGGCGGCGGCGAGTCACGTCCGGCGCCTTGGCGTATTCCTCGTAGACGGAGACGAAGCGCTGCGCCTCACCCTCGGCCTCCTGAACGACGCGGGTCCTGTAAGCTGCGGCCTCCTCGCGGATCTGGGCGGCCTCGCCACGCGCGCGGCCGAGCTGCTGGTTGGAGTACTGGTTCGATTCCTCGACGAAGCGGTCCTCGTCCTGCTCGGCGCGCTGCACCTCGTCGAAGGCGTCCGCCACTTCGCGCGGCGGCGCGGCGTCCTCGATCGAGATCGCATTGACGACGATGCCGGTGCGGTATTCCTCGAGCGATCCCTGGATGATCTGGCGCACCTCGTCGGCGATGCCCTGACGATCGTCGCGGAAGATATCCTGCGCCGGGCGCCGGCCGACCACCTCGCGCACGGCGCTCTCGGCGATCTGGCGCACGGTGTCGTCGGGGCTCGCGACGTTGAAGAGATAGGCGGCCGGATCGGCGACCTGGTAGGCGACGGAGAACTTCACGTCGACGATGTTCTGGTCGCCCGAAAGCATGAGGCCGGACGAACCGCCGCCGCGCACTTCGCCGATGTTGACCAGCTTCTCGGCGGTGTTGGCCTTCTCGACGGTCTCGATCGGCCACCAGTGGAAATGCAGGCCCGGCTGCGAGAGCTCTTCCTTCGGCTTGCCGAAGCGGAGTTCGACGGCCAGCTCATCTGGCTGAACGGTATACACGGACTGGAAGGCCCACAGCGCCACCAGGCCGACGGCCACCAGGCCGACGATGGCGGGCGAGAAGCCGCCGCCGCCCGGCAGGGCATGCTTCAGACGGTCCTGGCCGCGGCGGATGATGTCCTCCAGATCGGGAGGCGTCCCCTTCGGGCCGCTCGGACCGCGCGGCCCCTGCCCCCAGGGTCCGCCGCCTCCGCCGTTGCCGCCGCCGCCCCCCAAGGGCCGCCGCCACCGCTCTGATTGCTCCAGGGCATGAATGTCCTCTCGTTTGGTGGGTGCCGCCCGACCTGCGAGGGGCGAAACCGATGGGCGTGTTATAGGGATGCGACCCCACCCTTTCAACGCGACACGGGGCGTGAATGCGGCGAATTGCGATGCCTTGTCGCGGAAAAACGCCGAGAGCCGGCAAAACCCCTCCTAACGATGCGCGTTGGCGGGCGTTCCCGCGCGTTCGTAGAGGACGTGGCGGGTCGGGTGGCTGTCGCGCGGCCCGGCCGGATGCTGCTCCTCGGAAACCGCACGCCAGACCGCGGGATCGATTGCAGGGAAACGCGTGTCGCCATCGACCGCAGCGAGGACATGGGTGACGTGCAGCCGGTCGGCACTGCCCATCGCCTGCCCGTAAATCTCGCCGCCGCCGATGATGCAGATCTCGTCGCCTGCGGGAAGGCAGCGGCCGCGGATGCGCGCCAGCGTGAGCGCGTCGTCGAGTGAGCCGACCACCTCCACCCCCTCGGCACGCCAGGCGGCATTGCGCGTCACGACCACGTTCAGCCGCCCTGGCAAGGGCCGGCCGATGCTCTCGAAGGTCTTGCGGCCCATGATGACCGGCTTGCCCATGGTCTGCGCCTTGAAGCGCTTCAGGTCGGCGGACAGCCGCCACGGCATGTCGCCCTCGCGGCCGATGACGCCGTTCTCGGCCACGGCCACGTGGATCGCGATCGCGGTCATGCTCAGCCTCCCGAGGAAGGTTGCGGGTCGACGGGTTCCAGGATCAGGATCTCCAGGTTCTTTTCGGGGTAGTAGTCGGTCGCCCGCATCTCGAAGGTGGACGGCCCCGTCTTCGTCACGCCCTGCCCGCAGAAGGAGACGAGGTTCTTCGGGTCGCCCTTGTCGACCGTCAGGCGGAAATCGCCGATCGTTCCGGAGGCCCAGTTGCCACCGGTCCTCAGGATGTAGGACAACCGCGTCTCGAACAGGCGCGGATAGCCGTCCGGCGAGGCCTTCGCCGCCTTCAGAACCGCCTTCTCGAAGCCCGCGTCCATGCAGTAGCGGGCCTGGTAGTCCGCATGGTTTCCGCCGCCGATACGCCCGTCGCCGAAGAAGGTGAGCCCGGCGGAGGAGCCCACGCTCGGCGTGTATCGGTGCGAGACGGCCACGTCCCGTCCGGCGGGAAACGTCATCCGCCACCAGTAGGTCGTGGCGAGCCGCCAGAACGGACTCACCACGCGCTTCATGCCCGACCCGTCGTCATATTCCTCGATGACGACGATGCCGCGCGTCAGCCAGCCGTCGACGACGTCCTGCGGCAGCTGGGCCAGCGCCGCCTCCGCCGCTCCGCCGTAAGGAAACAGCGGGATGCCGCGCGCGACGAGGTCCTGCGTCACGTCGATGCCGACGGCGAAGGCGCGCTGCTCCAGCGCAGGCGCCACGACCCTGCCGTCGACGGAGACCGAGAAGCCGAGGAAGTCGTCTCCAGCGTCGAAGGGAATCGATACGTTCAGATAGGGATTGGCCTCGATGTCGGGCATCGGAAAGGCGACGATGGAGGAGACGTCCGCATCGGAGCGGTTGCGGAAGACGTAGTCGACCCGCACCGCCTCGCGCGACAGGAAGAGATCCTCGCGGGCCATCTCGACGACGTCGCTGCGCGACAGGACGAGGCCGCCGGCCCCGAGTTCGGCGGTCGAGTCGTTGGCCCGTGCGGCGGTCGCCGCGAGAACGAGGAGGAAAGTGACGGCGGCGCGCTTCATGGGGTCCCTCGGCAGTCGGCGCATCGCCGGTGCCTCATGGCAGGAATCCGGCGGGTGCAGACGGGCTCCTCCATAGCCCGAAACGCCGCGGCCGTCGATTGCGGCCGCGGCGGCGGACGGGATGCGACGCGGCGCGCCTCCGGCGACCGGCCGCCCCGGTCGCGGGGCGGCGACCGGTCCCTTCGTCGTCAGAACGCGACGCGGGCGTTGAGGCGGAAGGTGCGCCCAGGCTCGAAATGAGGCTTCACACCGAGGAAATCCTGGCCGTAGCTCGCCCGGCTCGTATAGGTCTCGTCGAAGATGTTGCGCGCCTCCAGCCGCAGCGTCACGTTCTGCCGCGAGGGCGGCGTCCATTCCGCGAAGGCGTTGAAGACCTGATAGGCCGGCAGCGGCAGCTTGTCGGAAACCGGGTCCGACGGGTGCCTGGCCAGCGTGGCGTCACTTTCGAGGCCGAACTCGGCGTCGCCGCCCAACGTCAGACCCCAGGGCTCGTGGCGCCAGCCCGCCGTCAGCGTCGCGATCTGGCCGAGCGGAGTCGTCAGGTAGCGTCCGACCTCCGAATCGGCCGCCACGCCGTCCACCTCGCCGCGGATGTCGGCATACTTCGCCCTGACCCAGGCGTTGCCCCAGTCGTAGCCGGCGCCGACCTCCCAGCCCCAGCTGTCGAGGTCGTAGCTGCGGGTGGCGCCGCCGCCGTAGACGGCCGAGCGGGCATTGCGGATGTCGGACTGGAAGACGTTCCCTTCCACCGTGAAGCCGTTCCACCTCGCCTCCAGCCCGGCGGTCAGGCTGACCGAGGTGACCGGCGACGGCCCGTCGCCATAGGTCCAGGCGGGGTTCTGGATGAAGTTCTCCGCCAGCGGGACGCCGCCCCAGACCCGGGCCGCACCGGCCTTCGCCGTGAGGAAGTCGGGCACGAGGTCATATTCGCCCGAGACGTTGCCGGAGATGCCCGCATTGCGCCACTCCGAACGGTCGGTTCCGGTGAACCACTGGTTGTCGACACGGCCGCCGAAGGACAGGCGGGCACGGTCGGTGGGTTCCAGACGCGCCTGCGCATAGGCTCCGACATTGCTCGCCTTCTCCTCCGGGTGCTCCTCCGCGCCCGGCTCGCTGTAGTCGAGCTTCGCGCGGTCGGAATAGAAGTCGATGCCGGCGGTCACGCTGCCTGCGTCGAGGTTGAAGCGGTTCTCGACCTTGCCGTTGACGCTCGCCGTCGCACCGACCGCGGGCGCCAGGAGAGCGCCGGAGCCGCGGCTGTAGACGGGTGTCTCGACCTGGGTGCGGCTGTAGGCCAGCACGATCTTCGGGTCCCACCAGCCGGCCGGCTTGTCGACCGTGTAGGTGAAGACGGTGTTCTGGCGGTCGAGCGTGTACTGGCGCAGCACCGGCTCGTTGCGGATGTTGATGTAGGCGTTGGCCCGATAGGGACGCAGGTCGTCGTCGCGCACCTGCTCGTGGCTGAGCTCGAACCGGTGGCCGCCGAGGGTCTCGTAGGCCACCTTGCCCAGGCCGCTGATCAGATTGGTTCCGGTGCCGAGCATCTCCTCGCCGTTGCCGGCCTGGTAGTTGCCACCCTGCGAATAGTTCACGAAACCGAGATATTCGAAGCCGCCGTGGCGGCCATAGCCGCTGACGCCGCTGACGAAGGTGCCGGAGTTGGTGTCCCAGGTGCCGCTGAGGAAGCCGCCGAAGGTCCGGCCCGGCTGAAGCAGGTCGTCCACGTCGACCGTCTCGAAGCCGATGGAGCCCGCGAAGGCGCCGGGACCGGCGTCGGCAGGCGCCACGCCCGCCTGCACGGTCACCGCCTTCAGCAGCGCGGGATCGAGCAGATAGGTGCCGTTGTGGTGGAACACCTTGTTGTTCTGGCGCGAGCCGTCGACGGTGACAGCGAGGTTGGTCTCGTCGACGCCGTTGACGTAGAGCTTCTGGGTGCTGGGAATGGCACCGCCGACGGCCACGGCAGGCTCACCGGCGAAGATTTCCTGCAGGTCGGTCGGCTGCTTGCGCTCCAGTTCCTCGCGCGTGACGGCGATCACCTGCGTTCCGGCCGAGCCCTCGGCACCTGCGCCGACGTCGAGTCGCGGCAGGACGGTCACCTCGTCGTCCGTCTTCGCCTTTTTGCTCTCGGCTGCCGGATCGCGGAGCTGGGACTGGGTCAACGCGGCCCCCGCCGACGAAACGAGGAACACGAGGGACAGCGCGGTCCCGAACGACAGGTTGCGACAGGCGGCCATGGGCTCCCCCGGAAAGACGGTCGATGGTTGATGGTCTGCAGGTCGAAGACCCCTGCCGGTCGGGTGGGAGCCGGCTCGCGGCCGGTCGTTGCCTGGCCGAAGCCCTTACCGGGAGAGCGGCGGCTGCGCAACATTACCTGATTGAAATAGTCTGAATATCAACTGCCGCCTCCCAAGCATCGTGGCGACGATGCAACAGGTCGGCGGACGCGGTCGTCTCCTGCGCCGGGTCAGCGCAGCGGGCGGGCTCTCGGAGCCGGCCGTGTCGTCGCGCGCGCCGGGTTTCAGACGGCGACGTCGGCCGCGATCGGCGGATGGCTGTCGTAGCCCGTCACCACGAAGTCCTCGATCCGGTACCCGTCGATGGTGGCGGGCCGGCGCGCCAGCGAAAGCGACGGGAACGGCCTCGGCTCACGCCGCATCTGTTCGCGCGCCTGGTCGAGGTGGTTCAGATAGAGATGCACGTCGCCGCCCATCCAGACGAACTCGCCGGGAACGAGATCGGTCTGCTGCGCCACCATGGCCTGGAGCGCCGCGGCGCCGACGAAATTGAAGGGCAGGCCGAGCAGCGCGTCGCCGGAGCGCTGGTACATCGCCATGTTGAGGCGGCCGCTCGAATGGACGTGGAACTGGTAGACCATGTGGCAGGGGGGCAGTGCCATGCCGGGCAGGTCCGGCACGTTCCAGCCGTGGAACAGCATGCGCCGGCTCCCGGGATTCTCGCGGATCGTGCGGATTACCTCGGCGATCTGGTCGTGCTCGCGTCCGTCCGCGCCCTGCCAGCGCCGCCACTGCTTGCCGTAGACGGGGCCGAGCTCGCCCCAGCGCGCGGCGAATGCCTCGTCGGCCAGCACCCGGGCCTCGAACCCGGCCTGGTCGATCGCCGCGCCGGTCTCCCGGCGGTAGCGGGCGAGCGGCCAGTCGGTCCAGATCCGCACGTTCTCCCGGAGCAGTTCGCGGATGTTTGTGCCGCCGGTGAGGAACCAGAGCATCTCCTTGATCGCCGTCTTCCAGAAGACCTTCTTGGTGGTCAGCACCGGGATCGTGCCGTCCGACAGGTCGAAGCGCATGGTCGCCCCGAACACCGACAGCGTGCCGACGCCGGTGCGGTCGACGCGGCGGTCGCCGCCCTCCAGGATCCGCTCGATCAGGTCGAGATACTGCCGTTCGGGATGGGTCCGCATCGTGCCGTCCATTCGCTGCGCATCGCCCGCTCCGGGCGGCGATTCCCGCGTGGCACGGACAGTAGACGAGGACGGGGGTCCGCGCACCCTTGCGGACGGGCGATCCCCAGACGATTGCCCGCCGGACTGCGAGCCGGCCGGCGCCGAGCTCCCGAGCGAGCCCAGGGCGCGGTCTCACGGCAGGGTTCCCCTCCCCCGCCGATCTTCGCCTTCCAGATCAGCGGGTTCGGTGCGCGCTGTCCGTGTGCTTGCCATCTTGACGTCCCCGCCGGCGCAATAGAGATAGGAGGGGCCCGATGCCGATGCATTCCTCCCCCGAATTACGGTGTGACATTCATGAATGAAGCGGCCGCCTACCGCCTGGAGCGGGATCGCCTCGTGCGCGTCATCGAAAGCTCGACGAGCGAGATCTTCATCTTCCGATCCGACGACTTCCGGTTCGTGTTCGCCAACAAGGGTGCTCAGGAGAATCTGGGGTTCTCGGCTGCCGAACTCAGGAGCATGACGCCCCTCGACATCAAGCCGGACTTCGACCGCGCCTCCTTCCTGACGCTCATCGGGCCGCTGCTCGACGGTTCGGTGCGTCAGGTCGTCTTCCAGACGGTGCACCGGCGCAAGGACGGGACGCGGTACGTCGCCTCGATCCGGCTGCAACTGATGGACGAGAGCGAGCCGGCGCTGTTCTACGCGGCCGTCCAGGACGTGACCGCGCGGGTCGCCACCGAGAGGCAGCTCGAGCAGACGAGCCGGCGGCTCAACGCCGTCCTGGAGAACACGATGATGGGGGTGTTCCTGATGGATGCCCGCCAGCACTGCGTCTACATGAACAAGGCGGCCGAGCGGATGACCGGCTACAAACTCGAGGAGACGGCCGGGCGGCCGCTCCACGACGTCATCCACCACACGCATCCCGATGGGCGTCCCTTCCCGATCGAGGACTGCGCCATCGACCGCGCGCTGCCCCGGGAGATGCAGGTGCAGGGCCGCGAGGTGTTCGTCCATAAGGACGGTTCGTTCTATCCCGTGGGCTTCACGGCGAGCCCGATCCGCGACGAGAACGGCAACGGTATCGGAACCGTCATCGAGGCACGCAACATCACCGAAGAGCTGCAGGCGGAGGAGACGGCCCGCGCCTTCAACGAGAACCTGGCCGTGCAGGTCGAGCGCGCCGTCGCGGAGCGCGAGGCGCTCACCCTCCAGCTGATCCAGTCGCAGAAGATGGAGGCGATCGGCAAGCTGACCGGCGGCATCGCGCACGACTTCAACAACCTGCTCCAGGTCATCGGTGGCAACCTGCAGCTCCTGTCGAAGGATCTGGCCGGCCATGATCAGGCGCAGGCAAGGATCGGCAACGCCCTGGCCGGGGTGTCACGCGGGTCGAAGCTGGCATCCCAGCTCCTGTCGTTCGGCCGGCGTCAGCCCCTGCAGCCTTCGGTCATCAACATCGGCAGGCTGGTCCGGTCGATGGACGACATGCTGCGTCGGGCGCTCGGGGAGGCCGTCGAGGTGGAGACGGTGATTTCCGGCGGGCTCTGGAACACCGCCATTGACGCCACGCAGCTCGAGAACGCCCTGCTCAACCTGGCGATCAACGCCCGGGATGCGCTGGGCGGGCAGGGAAAGCTGACCATCGAGGCCAGCAACGGCTTTCTCGACGATGCCTATGCGCGCGAGTACGCCGACGTCGCGCCGGGCCAGTACGTCGTCATCGCGGTCACGGACAACGGGCCCGGCATGACGGAGGAGGTGCAGCGGCAGGCCTTCGATCCCTTCTTCACCACCAAGCCGGAAGGCCAAGGCACCGGCCTCGGGCTCAGCATGGTCTACGGCTTCGTCAAGCAGTCCGGAGGCCACATCAAGATCTACAGCGAGCCCGGCGACGGCACGACGATCCGGATGTACCTGCCGCGCTCGACCGATCCCGAAGCCGTTCCGCATCCCAAGAAGGCGAGCGCGCCCGTCGGCGGCAGCGAGACGATCCTCGTCGTCGAGGACGACGAGGACGTGCGCGAGACGGTCGTGGCCATGCTCTCCGACCTCGGTTACAAGGTCGTCAAGGCCAAGGATGCCGACAGCGCGCTGACCATCGTGGAGAGCGGGCTGCCGATCGACCTTCTCTTCACCGACGTGGTGATGCCGGGCAAGCTTCGCAGTCCGGAACTGGCGCGAATCGCGCAGAGCCGGGTGCCCGGGATCAAGGTTCTCTTCACATCGGGATACACGCAGAACGCCATCGTGCACGGCGGCAAGCTGGACGAGAACGTCGAGCTCCTGAGCAAGCCCTATTCGCGCGACGAACTCGGTCTCAAGATCCGGTCGGTGCTCGGGCCGGCGAGGATGCCCGCGGCCGAAAGGCCCCGCCGGCTGCGCGTCCTGATCGTCGAGGACGAGCCCCTGATCCTGGTGACGGCGGTGGAGATGGTGGAAGACCTTGGCCACGAGGTGCAGCAGGCGCTGACCGTGGCCGAGGCGGAGCGGATCCTGTCCGGCGGTTCCATCGACCTCTTGATGGTGGATCTCGGATTGCCCGACGGGAGCGGGCAGGATCTCGCCGCTGCGGCGCAGCGCAAGCACCCGCGCCTGAAGGTCCTGATCGCATCCGGCCAGCAGCTGTCGCTGGACGGTGAGCCGGCCATGGCGGCCGTATCGAAACCGTACAGCGAAAAGCAGATCGCCGCGGCGATAGCCCAGCTCTTCGGCGCAGCGGAAAAGGGCTGAACCGCCCCAGGGTCCAGTGGCGACGGCAGCGCGGGAACGGCCCGAGCGGCGGCTCGCGGGACGCCCGGGACAGGCACGTGCTCACCGCCACCGGCACGCCGGAACATCGCGCCAGCGGGAACTGGCGTCGCAACCCTTCGACCTCGCCCCGCCCGGCGGGAAGCATCCCGCTGTGCTGAACGACGGCGACCCCCTCCCGGGCGGCTCCGCGGACGGCGGCGCCTACCCGCAGATCCCCGCCGATCAGGAGGCCGTGCGGCTGCCGACGACCGCCTTCCTCGTCACGCACCTCCTCCTTGCGCCGGCGGTCCTGGACCGGCTGGGATCGGTGGAGGCGAGCGCCGCGGGCTGCCCGGCGCTCTCCAGGCGGAGACAGCCGACCCGCGACGACTTTCGCGCTCGGGTCTCGCTCCGGCTCGGGCTCACTCCGGAGCGGCGGCGCGCGGCGCGGCGTGAGCGGGGTTGCCGCCGTCGAAGCTGACCGATTTGACGACGGCGTAGACGTCGCGGCCTGCGGCTATGTCGAGGGCCTGGATCGAGCGGCGGGTGATGCGGACAAGCAGGCGGTCGGTGCCGCTCGCCAGCGTCACCAGCGCGTCGGCCCCCTCGCCCGATGTCACGTGCTCGATGCGCGCAGGCAGCACGTTGAGCGCGCTGATGCCCGCCGGCGCCTGCGTCATGATCATGACGTCGCGCGCCCGGATGCGGGCGCGGACCTTCGTGCCGATGGGCCGGTCGATGCGCGGCAGGCGCCACTCGCCGGCGGACGAGCGCAGCACGGTCAGGCCGAATTCGTCGTCCTGGGACGCGATCTCCAGGTCCACCAGCGCGCCCGTCTCGTCGCGCTCGCCCACGGGCAGCGCATCGGGTCGCGACAGGACGTCGGCGGCCGGGCCCGCGGCACGCACGCGGCCGCCGGACAGGACGACCACGTCCGTCGCCAGCCGCGAGACCTCGGCGATCGAATGGCTGACATAGACGATCGGAATCCTGGTCTCGTCGCGGAGCCGCTCGACATAGGGCAGGATCTCGGCCTTGCGCGCATCGTCGAGCGCGGCCAGCGGCTCGTCCATGAGGATGAGCCGCGGGCTCGCGACCAGGGCCCGGCCGATGGCCACGCGCTGCTTCTCGCCGCCCGACAGGAGGCCCGGACGGCGGTCGAGCAGGTGGCCGATGCCGAGCATGTCGACGACGGCGGCCATGTCGGCATAGCGCTCGCGCGGCGGCGCGAAGAAGCGACCGTAGCGCAGGTTCTGGCCGACGGTCAGGTGCGGGAACAGCCGCGCGTCCTGGAACACGTAGCCGATGCGCCGGCGGTGCGCGGGAACGAAGATCCTGGCCGCGGTGTCGACGAGGACGCGGCCGTCGATGGCGATGCGGCCTTCGGCCGGCCGGACGAGACCGGCCACCAGATTGACCAGCGTGGTCTTGCCCGATCCCGACGTGCCGAACAGCGCCGTCAGCCGGCCGCCGCTCTCGAAGGCGGCTTCGAGGTCGAAGGCGCCCTGCCGATGGCGGATGTCGACGGACAGCGTCATTCGATGTCCATCCGCCGGCTGATGCGCCGCGCCAGCACCTCGGAGGCGACGAGCGCCGCCATGGCGATGGCGATCGAGACGAGGGTGAGCCGGAGCGCGCCGACGTCGCCGCCGGGGACCTGCGTGAAGGTGTAGATCGCCGAGGGCAGCGTCTGCGTCTCGCCGGGAATGTTGGAGACGAAGGTGATGGTCGCGCCGAACTCGCCCATCGCCTTGGCGAAGGCAAGGATCATGCCCGCGATGATGCCGGGCAGGATCAGCGGCAGGGTGATGGTGGCGAAGACCCAGGCCGGGCTGGCGCCCAGCGTGCCGGCCGCAGCCTCCAGCCGGCGATCGACCGCCTCGATCGACAGCCGGATCGCCCGCACCATCAGCGGAAAGGCCATCACCGCGCAGGCGAGCGCCGCCCCCGTCCAGCGGAACGAGAAGACGATGCCGCAGCAGCTTTCGAGAAAGGCGCCGGCAGGCCCCCGCCGCCCGAAGGTCAAGAGCAGCAGATAGCCTGTGACGACCGGCGGCAGGATGAGCGGCAGGTGCACGATGCCGTTCAGGATCGACTTGCCCCAGAACGATTTGCGCGCCAGCACCCAGGCCACGACGATGCCGAGCGGCAGCGAGGCGATCGTGGCCCAGACGGACACGCGCAGCGACAGCCGCACGGCGTTCCATTCGTCGGGACTGAGGTGCAGCCACTCCATCCGCGGGGAAATGCCGCTCAGTTCGAAACGACGGGCGCCAGGACGGTGAAGCCCTGCTTCTCGAACAGGGCCTTCGCCTTCGCCGTCTGCAGGCAGTCGAGGAAGGCCGGTGCGGCATCATGCGTCGACGCGGCGGTCCGCGCCACCGGATAGACGATCGGCGGGTGCGTGTCCTGCGGGAAGCTGGCGAGGATCTTCACCTTCGGATCGGCGGCCGCATCCGTCTGGTAGACGATGCCGAGCGGGGCCTCCCCGGTGGAGACGAGCGCCAGCGCGGCACGCACGTTCTCGGCCTGTGCCACGTCGGCCTCGACGGAGGCCCAGACGCCGAGTTTTTCCAGCGCCGCCTTGCCGTATTTGCCGGCCGGAACCGCATCGACATTGGCCATCGCGAGCTTGCCGTCGCCGAGCAGCCCGGCGAGATCGAAGCGCGGGGCGATCTCGGTTGCGGCCGTCGAATCCGCCGGCGCGATGAGGACGATCCGGTTGCCGAGGAGTTCCAGCTCCGTGTCCTTCCTCGTCAGGTTCCTGTCCGAGAGATAGGCCATCCAGGCGAGGTCGGCGGAGATGAAGACGTCCGCCGGCGCGCCCTCCTCGATCTGCCTGGCGAGCGCGGAACTGCCGGCATAGGAGATCGTCGCCTCTTCGCCGACATCCGCAGCGCAGGCCGCGTTGACCTCGTCCAGAGCGTTCTTCAGGCTCGCCGCGGCGAAGACCGTCAGCCTGCCCTGCGCCATCACCGTCGAGGCACCCGCCATCAGCGCGAGCGCGCCGGCCAGAACCGAAGTGATGGCGAGACTGGCTTTGCGAATTGTCGTCATGGAACGGACCCTGGCTGGAGACGCGGCCGGCCGCACAGCGCGCCTCGCTGGCCGACCGTTATATCCAGTCAAACATATCACTCGTATCCTGTCCATCACAAAGGCGCAGGAATCGACCGGCGGCCCGTCCCGAGTGTATCCGGGGGCAGCTTCAGCCCGATGACTTGGACCGGCGGCCCGGCCCGCGTTCACCGCTCGTCCGGCGAGATGCGTACCGGCACCGATTTCGCGGCCGGCGTCTTGCTCTCCTCGGCGTAGTGCCACAACGGGATGAGCGGGTTGCACTCCGGGAAGTAGGCGGCGACCGTTCCGCGCGGGATGTCGTAGTCGATCGCCTGGAAGCCGCCCATGCTGCGCGACAGGCCGTCGTCGACGGCAGTCGTCAGGCGAAGCGTGCCGCCCTTGGCGACGCCCAGGCGCTCGCGGTCGAGCGCGTTGATCATCACGATCATGCGCGAATCGTGGATGCCCCGCAGCCGATCGGCATAGCCGTAGACCGTCGTGTTGAACTGGTCGTTCGACCGCAGCGTGATCAGCCGCAGGATGTCCGGATCGTCTCCGTCGTCGAAGCTCGCGGACAGGGCCTTGGGCAGCTTGAAGTTCGCCTTGCCGGTGTCCGTCTCCCACTTGCGGTTCCGGGCCGCCACCGGACGCGGAAAGCCGCCGGGGATGTCGAGGCGCCGGTTGAAGTCGTGGAAATCGTCCGGGAAGGTCTCTTCGATCGCGTCGCGCACGCGCGCATAGTCGGCCACCCATTCGTCCCATGGTACCATCGGGTTCGGCGCGAGCGTCGCCTTGGCGATCTCCGCGACGATCTTCGGCTCCGAGAGCAGATGCGGGCTCGCCGGCCTGTGCCTGCCGTGCGAGGCGTGGATGCAGGTGGTGGAGTCCTCCATCGTGACGATCTGCGGACCGCTCGCCTGCGCGTCGATCTCGGAGCGGACGAGCGTCGGCAGCAGCCAGGTCGACCGCGCCGTCACCAGATGCGTGCGATTGAGCTTGGTGGCGATCTGGACGGAGAGGTCCATGTCGCGCCAGGTGCGCTCCATCAGTTCGCGCTCCGGAATGGCGCGCACGAAATTGCCGCCCAGGCCGATGAATGCCTGCACCGTCCCGGCGGCGATCGCCTCGCAGGCCTCGACCGTGTTCAGGCCGTCCTGCCGCGGCGGCTCGAAGCCGTATTGCGCGGCAAGCCGGTCGAGCGGCACGAGCTTCGCCTTCTCGGCGATGCCGACCGTGCGCTGGCCCTGGACGTTGGAATGGCCCCGCACCGGGCAGATGCCGGCGCCCGGCTTGCCGAGATTGCCGCGCATCAGGAGCAGGTTGATCAGCATCTGCACGTTGTCGACGCCCAGCCGATGCTGCGTCAGGCCCATGCCGAAGATGGCGATGACGGCTTTCGCCCGCGCATAGGTGGCGCCCGCCGCTTCGAGCGCGGCGCGGGTCAGGCCGCTCGTCGTCTCGATCTCGGTCCAGGACGTCGCGCGCACCCTGGCTTCGAAGGCCTCGAAACCGTGCGTGTGTTCGGCGATGAAGGCTTCGTCGAGGACGCGCTCGCGGCCGGCGCGCCGCGCCGCGTCGTCGAGTTCGAACACCGACCTGGCGATGCCCATCATGGCCGCGATGTCGGCGCCCGCACGCGGCTGGCAGTATTGGGTGGCGATCTGCGTCGGACTGTTGGTCAGCATCTGGCCGGGACGCTGCGGATTGACGAAGGCCTCCCAGCCGCGCTCGCGCAGCGGGTTGAAGACGATGATCGGCACGTCGCGCTCGCGCGCCTCCTGCAGGCTGTGCAGCAGGCGCGGCGCATTCGTTCCGACGTTCTGGCCGAAGGAGAGGATGCAGTCGGTCTGGGCGAAATCCTCCAGAAGCACGGTGCCCACCGGCGTGCCGATGCTCTGCGGCAGGGCCACCGACGTGGTCTCGTGGCACATGTTGGAACTGTCGGGCAGGTTGTTGTTGCCGTAGAGCCGGGCCAGCAGCTGGTACATGTACGACGTTTCCAGCGAGGCGCGGCCGGAGGCGTAGAACACGACGTTCTTCGGATCGTATCCCTTCAGCTTCCCGCCGATGTCCTGGAAGGCCTGCTCCCAGCTCGTCTCGACATAGCGGTCGGTGGCTGCGTCGTAGCGCATCGGATGCGTCAGCCGGCCCTCGTTCTCGAGATCGAAGTCGGACCAGTCCAGCAGTTCCGTGACCGTGTGGCGGGCGAAGAAGTCGGGCGTGGTGCGCTTGGAGGTCAGGTCCCAGAACGTCGCCTTGCCGCCGTTCTCGCAGAACTCGGCAGCGTGCGGCTGCGCCGGCTTCGCCCAGGCGCAGCTGGTGCACATGTAGCCGCCGGGCTTGTTGTGGTCCTTCACCAGGCTGCCCAGCGTCGCGACCGCCTTCTGCGCCTTGGCGTGACGGGCGAGCGACTTGACGGAGCCCCAGCCGCCCGTCGGCTGGTCGTAGGTCTTGTGGCGGGCGCGTCGCGTCATCGAGGTTCTCCCGGTTGATCTCCGCAAATGCCGCCCGGCCCGATCGGTTCCTCACGCCAAAGGCGCCCGCCGCACCCGGCCCGCCCTGGCAGCCGCGCTGGAACAACGGCGCGGCGCGTTGGTTTGGAGCGTCCACGATCGAGGGCGACGCCATGAGCACGAACGAACGCGAGACCGGAGCCCGAAAGCTCCAGCCGATCCCTCCCCGCACCGAGACGGACCAGAATGCCGCGCTGCCGAAGAAGCCGGGCTCGTCGGGAAAGACGCCACCCGTCGACACGCCGGACGATCCGGGCGGGCTGCCGCCGGATCCGCGATAGCGCGGACGGAGGAGCACCATGGCCATCGCCGCCTCCGCACCGCGTCCCGCCCGACTCGACGGAACGACGCGGGCCGGCTGGCTCTTCGTCGGTTTCTCGGTCGGCGGTTTCTTCGACGGGATCGTCCTGCACCAGATCCTGCAGTGGCACCATCTGCTGTCGGGGCTGGACGGGCCGGCAGGCTCCGACCTCCCCTTCCAGATCATGGCCGACGGACTGTTTCACCTCGTGATGTACCTCGTCGCTCTGGCGGGGGCGGTACTCCTGGTGATGGCGCGCGCGTCGGGCGCACGCGGCGGATCCACGAGCGAGATCCTGCGGCTCGTCCTGATCGGCTTCGGCAGCTGGCATGTCACCGACGCCGTCCTCTCCCACTGGCTGCTCGGGCTGCACCGGATCCGGATGGACAGCGACACCCCGCTGGCCTGGGACATCGGCTGGCTCGTCGTCTTCGGGATCGCGCCGCTGGTGCTCGCCGCCATTCTGCCGCACCGCGGGGGGCCGTCCCGGGGAGCGGCAGCCGCCGCAGCCTCGGTCGCGCTCACAGCCGGGCTCATCGCCGCCGCCGGTCCGCGCTTTTCCGGCCAGCAGGAGACCATCGTCGTCTTTCGCCCAGGCATGAGCGAGCCCGCCATGATGCAGGCCGTCCTGGCAGCCGGCAGCCGGCTGAAATGGACCGGCGCGGGCGGAACGGTTTGGGGCGTCGAGACCGTATCCTGGTCGGGCCTCGCCACGCTGCACCGGCGTGGCGCGCTCCTCGTATCCTCGACGCCGGTCCTCGCCGGATGCCTCGCGTGGACCAGAAGCGGATAACCGCATCAGATCATCGGCCGGCCGCCCGTGACCTCGTAGAGGGCGCCCGTGGTGTAGCTTGCATCATCCGAGGCCAGAAGGACATAGGTGGCGGCGAGTTCCGCCGGCTGGCCTGGCCGCTTCATCGGCGTGTTCTGGCCGAAGCTCTCGACTTTCTCCGGCGGCATGGTGGACGGGATGAGCGGCGTCCAGATCGGTCCGGGCGCGACCGCGTTGACGCGGATGCCGCGTTCGGCGACGAGGCCGGCCAGACCCGCCGTGAAGTTGGCGATGGCGCCCTTGGTCGTGGCGTAGGCCAGCAGGGTCGGCGACGGGCTGGTGGCATTGATCGACGAGGTGTTGATGATCGAGGCGCCGGGTTCCATGTGCTTAACAGCCTCCTGGCTGAGGTAGAACATGGCGTAGACATTGGTGCGGAAGGTCAGATCCCATTCCGCCGACGAGATGTCCTCGAACTTCTCGAAGGTCGCCTGATGCGCGGCGTTGTTGACGAGGATGTCGATGCGACCGCACACGTCGACGGTGCGCTGCACCAGCGACCTGGCGAAGCCTTCCTCGCTGATGTCGCCGCGGGCGAGGACGGCCTTGCGACCGGCCTCCTCCACCCAGCGCGCCGTCTCGCGCGCATCCTCGTCCTCTTCGAGATAGGAGATGACGACGTCGGCGCCCTCGCGCGCGAATGCGATGGCCACGGCCCGGCCGATGCCCGAATCCGCGCCGGTGACGAGGGCGACGCGATCGGTCAGCTTGCCGCTTCCGCAATAGCTCTCCTCGCCATGGTCGGGACGCGGGTCCATGTCGCGGGTCTGGCCCGGCATGTCCTGCTGCTGCTTCGGCATCGGGGGCTGCGGATGCTTCGACTGTGGATGCTCCTGCATCGGAAAAGTCCTTTCCTGATCGTTCAGTGTTGATCGTTGGCGTCGGGGGAGTTGCTGGCACCAAGGAAGGCGAGCCGCAGGCCGGTCCGGCGGCGGCGCCGCCGGTTCCGCGGCGACCGGCTCCGGGCGCCGGCCTCGTCCGTCTCAGGCAAAGGCGACGGCTGCGAAGACGGCCGCCGCGATGACGACGAGCACGGTCACGACGAGCCACCAGACACGGTGCCCGCCCGGTGCCTCGACGCCGGGCATCGCCTGCATGGCGCTGCCGGTGCTGGTCTGCGGCGGACGGTGCGTGATACCCGACGGCGCGGGTGCGGAGCCGCCGGATGGCGCCCCGCCCGCCTCGGAATCGGTCTCCATCGGCGCGGCTGCCGGGTCGAAGCCGGGCATCTTGTCGCCCGTCTCGCCCCTGTCGACGGCCGCGCGGTCGCCGATGCCGCCGGCCTCCGGACGCCCGCTCACGTCGAGCCTCCCCGCCCACGCGTGCGGCGCGCAGCTTTCTGGGCCATGCCGGCGGGTGCTACAGTCGGGCCGGTCGCGGCACTGGTCACTGCGCGCGCTCCCAGCCGGGTTTCAGCACGACCTTGGTCGTATCGTTCTGCTCGTCGGCGAACTTCCGGTAGCCCTCGGCGGCGTCTTCCAGCGCCATGCGGTGGCTGATCAGGAAAGTCGTGTCGATCCGCTTCTCCCGGATCATGTCGAGGAGCTTCGGCAGGTAGCGCTGCACATGCGTCTGGCCCGTGCGGATGGTGAGGCCCTTCTGCATCAGCGCGCCGATCGGGAACTTATCGATCATGCCGCCATAGACGCCCGGGATGGAGACGCGACCGCCCTTGCGGCACGCCATCAGCGCCTCGCGCAGCACGTGCGGCCTGTCGGTCTCCAGCATCAGCGCCTGCTTGGCGCGGTCGTAGACATTGTCGATCGAGAAGCCGTGGCTCTCCATGCCCACCGCATCGATCACCGCGTCCGGCCCGATGCCGCCGGTCATGTCGAGCAGCGCCTCCAGCACGTTGGCGGTGGTGTAGTCCAGCGTCTGCGCGCCGAGATCTGCCGCCAGTTGCAGCCGCCGCGGATAGTGATCGATGGCGATCACCCGCGCCGCGCCCATGATGAGCGCGCTCTGGATCGCGAAGAGCCCGACCGGGCCGCATCCCCAGACGGCGACGGTGTCGCCCTCCTCGATCTCGCAGTTCTCCGCGGCCATCCAGCCCGTCGGCAGGATGTCGGACAGGAAGAGGACGTCATCGTCTTCAAGCTCGTCCGGAACCACGATCGGGCCGACGTCGGCGAAGGGCACGCGGACATATTCGGCCTGGCCTCCGGCATAGCCGCCGGTCATGTGCGAATAGCCGAAGAGCCCGCTCATCTGATGGCCGTAGAGGGTCTCGGAAATGTCGGCCTGATCGGCGGGATTGGAGTTGTCGCAGGCGGAGTACTGCAGCCTGGAACAATGGTAGCAGGCGCCGCAGGCGATGACGAAGGGCACCACCACGCGCTGGCCCTTGCGCAGGTCGCTCACGCCCTTGCCCGTCTCGACGATCTCGCCCATGAACTCGTGGCCGAGCACGTCGCCGGCCTGCATCGTCGGGATCATGCCGTCATAGAGATGCAGATCGGAGCCGCAGATCGCGGTCGACGTCACCTTGATGATGATGTCGCGCGGATTGACGATCGCCGGATCGTCGACCGTTTCGACGCGGACGTCCTTCTTGCCCTGCCAGGTCAGTGCTCGCATCGTCTGCTCCTTACCGTGCGTTCGCGGAAACGGGGCGGGTGCGCGCGGTCGCGACCTCGCCGGTTTCCATCAACTGCTTGAATCGCTTGAGATCGCGCCGCGCCTGGATGCTCGGCTCGCGCTGGAACATCTTGGCGACCATGGCGCCCACGGCTCCGCCGGGCGGGTCGTAGGAGATGGTCAGGTCGACCTCGGTGCCCCGGTTGCCCGGTGCGTCGCGGAAGGTGATCCTGCCGGCATTGGGGACCGAGGCGCCCTCCTCCGACCTCCAGGCGATCCTCTCGCCGGGAACGTCGTCGACGATCCGCGACACGAACTCGATCGAGCTGCCGCCCGGCCCTTCGACCGACCAGCGCGAGCGGGTGTCGTCGAGGGAGACAACGGAGGCGACGTTCTCCATGAAATCCGGGAAACGCGTGACGTCCCGCCAGGCGCGGTAGACCTCGTCCCGGGGCTTTGCGATGGTGACGGAGCGCCCGACGATGCGGGCGGAGCCCGGAGGCTGGCGCCTCTGCGACCGCCGCGGCGCGTCTTCCAGCCCGTGGCGCAGCCCGTCGCCGCGGCGCGACAGGACGGCGGCACCGACCACGCCTGCGGCGACGGCCAGCAGTCCGAGCGCCAGCGGCGCGGTGGAGCCCGACCGGGCGTCTCGATACGGGCGCCGGGTCATCCGCCGATCACCGCGTAGGTGGTGAGCGGGCCGAGCGCCATTACGGTGGCGACCGCGAGCGCGATGCGGTCGAGCGCCGCAAGACGGCGATCGGATACCGGCTTCGGCTGGTGGAGGGGATAGGTTTCCCTCGTCTGGACGTGCTGCACCACTGGTCTTCTCCTCGTGCGAGTGTGTCGATGTGCCGGAAGGCAGCGGAGGCGGGGCTTTGGCCGTGGCGGCGCAAGGCTCCTTCTCCCTTCATCGATCCAACCGCCCGTTGCGGCCTTTGTTCCCTGCGGCGGGAAGCGTGAGCGCGAGAAGACGGGCCCGGGTTGCGGCCGCACGAGGACGACCGGTCCGCGTGCGCGGCGGCGCACGGGCGATCCGGCCGGCATGGGCACCGGTCAGCAGGGCGGCGGCTCGACCATCGGAGGCCGCGCCGTCTTCGTGCAGAGGAAGACCTCGCGTTCCGGATGGGCGACGATCCGGAAGCCCGAGCTGCGCAGCATCGCCTGCATCGCCGCCACGTTCGGCACGAACCAGTTGGTCGGATCGCCCGCATAGCGATGCTCGACGAAATGCAGCTTGGGGAAATCGCTCCGGTCGAACACGGTCCATTCGTCGATGGAATAATCGGCGGCGACCGGTTCGGCCGCTCCGCTGCCGCGCGACAGCGACTGGAACAGGAGCAGATCGTCGGCGACATGCTCGTGGATCATGTCGAGCGCCAGAAGCGGATGGCGCAGGTGGTAGAAGACGCCCATGAACAGGACCAGATCGAACCGCCGGGACAGCCGCGGCAGGTCGTAGACCGACATCCGCCTGAAATCGATCTCGACGCCGGCGACCCCGGCGGCGAGCCGGGCCTGCTCGAGGTAGCGCTCGTCATGGTCGATGGCGACCACGTCGCCCGCACCGCGCCGCTTCATCTCCAGCGCATAGAAGCCCGCATTGCAGCCGATCTCCAGGACCGACCGGCCCTCGAGATCGTCCGGCAGCACATGCGCGAAGCCTTCCCATTTGGCGCGCGGATAGTCGCCGAGAAAGTGGTCCGGCGCCGTCTCGACGCCGCCGATGGCCATGTTCTGGAACCATGGCCCCAGTTCGCGGATGCGGTGCTCGATCTTCTTCGACGCGTTGTTCCGGCTCATCACTCGGCAGCCTCCAGCTTGCTGCCGGCCCGTTGCTCGCTGAACCAGGCGATGGTGTGGGCGAGGCCCTCGTCGAGCGCGACCTTCGGCTCCCAGCCGAGCAGGGCGCGGGCCCGCGAGATGTCGGGCTGGCGCCGGCGCGGGTCGTCCTGCGGGAGCGGCAGCCTGCGGATGCCCCGCGCCGTCGGTATCTTGCGCGAGACGATGCGGGCCAGTTCCTCGACGGTGAATTCCCCGGGATTGCCCAGATTGACGGGGCAGCCGGGATTCGGGTCGACGCGCATGAGGCGCACCAGCCCGTCGATGAGGTCGCTGACATAGCAGAAGGAGCGGGTCTGGCTGCCGTCGCCGAAAACCGTCATCCGTTCGCCCGCAAGCGCCTGGACGATGAAGTTGGAGACGATCCGGCCGTCGTCGGCGCGCATCCGCGGGCCGTAGGTGTTGAAGATGCGGGCGATGCGCGCGTCGGCGCGGCCCACCCGCAGGAAGTCGAAGCAGATGGTCTCCGCGGCGCGCTTGCCTTCGTCGTAGCAGGCCCGCGGGCCGGTGCAATTGACGCTGCCGACATAGTCCTCCGTCTGCGGATGCACCTCGGGGTCGCCGTAGATCTCGCTGGTCGAGGCCTGCAGGAAGCGCGCGCCGCGGGCCGCCGCCAGTTCGAGCAGGTTCGAGGTGCCGATGACGCTGGTCATCATGGTGTGGTGCGGATCGGCCTGGTAGCGCGGCGGCGAGGCGGCGCAGGCGAGATTGTAGATCTCGTCGACCCCCTCTTCGTCTATGGACAGCGGCCGCTGGATGTCCTGGCGCACCAGCCGGAAGCCGGGATGCGACGCGAAGCGGGCGATGTTGTCTCCCGTCCCGGACAGAAAACTGTCGATGCAGACGACCCTGCGCCCTTCCTGCAGGAGACGCTCCACGAGATGCGAGCCGAGAAAACCGGCGCCACCGGCCACGAGGCTGGTGCCGTTCGAGCGAACTCCGTTATCGCGCTGCATGATGCGCCTCCGTCGAATGGGTTGAGACAGGTTTCGTTGCTTGCGGCCGGTCCGGGACGAGCGCCGCCGCCAGTTCCTCCGCACGGACCAGGCCGGTGTGGCTGGCAAGGGCAATGCGCATCGCCGCCAGTCCCTGGTCGAGAGCGGCCTTCGTCGGCCTGGAGAGAATGGCGACCACCTCCTCGGCCGTGGCGGCGGTGACGATCGCCTCCGGCTCGGGGAAGAAGTCGCCGAGCCCGTCCCAGCGGTCGCTGATGACCGGCGTGGCACAGGCCGCCGCCTCGAACAGGCGCACGCTCGGCGACCAGCCGACGGCGATCATGTCGCTGCGGGTCACGTTCAGCGTGTAGCGCTGGCGGCTGTAGAAGGACGCGTGGCGTTCCGGCGGCAGATGGTCGATGCGCTCGACATTGTCGGGCCAGCGGATCGATTCCGGGTATTGCGGGCCTGCCACCACGAAGCGGCGCTCGGGCATCAGCCGGGCGGTCCGCAGCAGCAGTTCGTCGAGCGCCGGCTGGCGGTCGGGGCTGTAGGTACCGAGGTAGCCGAGGTCCCAGGTCCTGGCCTCGCCGCTCGGGCGGTAGGCGCCCGCGTCGACCGAGCAGAACAGCGGCGCGGCCCGCCGCACCCCGAAATCCCCTTCCAGGATCTCCAGCGCCCGTCCGCCGGAGAAGGAGAAGACGACGTCGAAGCCGGGAAGCTGGTGCGGCGCGACGTAGGTCTCCTCCCCCCGCGCGAGGCGGGCGAGCGTGACGGGCGTGTCGATGTCGTAGAAGCAGAGCTGCCGCGGCCCCATCCCGGCGATCCGGTCGATCACCTCGATCCCGTCCGGCACGTAGGAGCCGACGATGACGGCGTCGGCCGACCTCAGGGTCGCGCGGTGCGTTTCGAGGTCGTCGACACTGCGGTAGAAGCGGAGCGTGCAATAGTCCGGGTCGGCGAGGTCGCGGTTCTCCAGGTACCAGGACTGCTCGCGCTCCAGGAACAGCACCTCGTGGCCGAGCCGGCCGAGACCGGACAGCAGCGCACGATAGGTCGTGGCATGGCCGTTCCCCCAGGAGGAGGACAGCGACAGTCCGACGAAGACGATCGACAGCGGCCTCATTCGGCCGCCTCGAGGTTGCGGCGCTGCAGGAGCGTCCGGATGACGGCGGCGAAACGGTCGGCACGCGCGGTGTAGGTGTGCTCGGCCAGCACGCGCAGGCGCGCGCGCTCGCCGATCGCGCGGGCGCGCTCCGTCGTCAGTCCCTCCAGCCTCTCGGCAACCTCCTGGCCGTCGCGCGCCTTCAGCACCTCCTCGCCGTCCTTCAGGAACAGGTCGAGCCCGGCCCAGTCGTCGGTGATGAGGCAGGCCCCTGCCCCGGCGGCCTCGAAGACGCGCGTGGCGGGCGAGAAGCCCATCGAGGCCATGCTGTCGCGGCTGATGTTGAGAACGGCCAGCGCCGAGCAGTTGAAGGCGTTGTGATCCGCCGTGGGCACGTGGCCGATGGCGCGGACATTGGCGGGCATGGCCTTGTCGCCCCAGCCCGATCCCCCGAGCAGCATCCGGCGCTGCGGCAGGCGCGCGGCGGCGTCGAGGAAGAAGAGCTCCACCCGGGTCTCCCGGTCCGGCAGGCGGTTGCCGAGAAAGGAGAGGTCCGCCGCGAAGCGCGGATCGGGCGGGACCGGGTGATGGTCGCGCGGGTCGACGGCGTTGTAGATCGGCACGCAGTCGGCGGCGCCGAAGCGGCGGTAGCCGTTGACCACCGGATCGCCGCCGCCATAGGTCAGCACCATGTCGATGCGGGCGAGCTGGCGATGCAGCGGGTGGTCGGGGGCGCCGGCGAGTTCGGCCAGGGTCGCCGGGGCGTCGACGTCCCAGAACAGCATCAGTGCCCGTTCCGCGCAGTGCCTGATCAACAGGTCCAGCAGCGCGTCGTCCTCGTAGCCGCAGCCGCTCGCCTTGACCACGATGTCGGCATCGCGCGCCTCGGCGGCGGCCCGCGCCAGCCCCTCGGCACTGGCTTCGTAGACCACGACCCGGCACCAGTCCGGCGGCTCGATGTCGCGATGCTGCTGGCGGTCGAAGGCATCGGATTCGTAGAAGGTGACGTCGTAGCCGATCTCCGACAGCGCTCTGAGCATGCCGCGATAGTAGGTGGCCGCGCCGTTCCAGTAGGACGAGAGCAGGCTTGATCCGTAGAACGCGATTTTCATTCGGCGGCCTCCGCAACCGGCTGGTTCCCATGGCGCGCCACCAGGCCGAGCAGCTGGTCGGCGCGGTGATCGCAGGTGTGGCGGGCAAGGATCGTCTCGAGGCCGCTCGCCGCCAGGACGCGACGCAGGTCCGGATCGTGGCGCAAGGCCCGCATGTGCCCGGTCATCTCGTCCTCGCCGCGGGCGACGAGATAGTCGCGGCCCGGCCGGAACAGGCCCTCGCGATCCTCCCAGGGCGCGCAGATCAGCGGGATGCCGCAGGCGAGCGCCTCGAAGACGCGGATGGTGGGAATGCCCGGCAGCGCCTCCACATAGGGCCGCCGCGGGACGTGCACCGTGAAGCGGTGGCGGGCGAAGGCCCGCGGAACCTCGTGATTGGCGATCCAGCCGCCATAGCGGATGCCGGCCTCGCGCAGCGACGCCAGTGCCTCGTCCGGATAGCGCACGCCGCGGACGGTGGCGTCGAGGCCGAGCCGGCGCGCGGGCTGGATGAGGAAGCTGCGCAGTTCCGCGCTGCGCTCGCCGTCGCCCCAGTTGCCGATCCAGACGAGCTCATGCTCGGGCTCGACGTCGGGCATCGGCCGGAACAGCGCGACGTCGGCAGCCTCGTGGAACGTCTCCACCTGGCGGCCCCAGCCGGCCGCGAGGTAGCGCTCTTTCAGGGTGTCGCCGAAGGCCAGAACCCCGTCGTAGCCGTCGAGATGCAGCCCGGCGATCTCCGGCTCCCGCGACACGGCCCGATGGTGGGTGTCGTGGAAATAGAGCAGGAACCGCCCTCCGGCGCGGCGCAGCCGGCCGATGCGAGCGACCAGCGCCGGATCCGTCCATTCGTGCACCACAACGACGTCCGCATCCGCGCAGGCCGCCTCGTGATCGAACTCCGGCCCGTAATCCTGCCAGCGCAGGCCCGGAAAGGCCTGTGCGAAGCGCTCTGAGGGCGGCATGCCGCCCTCCGCGGCGAGGTTCGCCCGGCTCCAGCCGTCCGCCGGCTCGAGCGCCAGGGCGTCGTGCCCCTTCGCCTGCAGCGCCCGCATCAGGCCGCGCAGGAAATGCGCGTTGCCGTGATTCCAGTCGGAGACCAGAGAGTGCGTGTAGAACAGGAAACGCATCAGAAGGCCTCCTTCGCAGCCGGCGCGGTCTTCGCCAGGCAGCGGGAATAGATTTCGGCCATGGCCTCGGCCTGCCGGTCGGGCGTGAACCGCCTCGACCGTGCCAGAGCCAGCGAACCGTTGGCACCGCGCAGCGCGCCGTCGCGGATCAGCAGATTGGCCTTGGCGGCGAGATCGGCGGGATCGGCCGGATCGAAGAACAGCGCCGCCCCCTTCCACAGTTCCCGGTAGGTCGGGATGTCGGCCAGAAGCAGGGCCGCGCCGGCCCGGGCACCTTCGAGGGCGGCGAGACCGAAAGGCTCGTAGATCGACGGCGAGACGACGATGCCGGCGCGCCGCACGTGATCGAGCACGCGATCGTGCCCCAGCGCGCCGGGGCTGCGCACATCGGGAAGCTCACGGCGCTGGCCGGTCGGGCTCTCCAGGGGGCCGGCCATCACCACTGGCCAGTCGATCGAGGGGGCCGCCTGGGAGAGGACGTCGCCGTTCTTGCCTTCGTCCCACCAGCGGCCGGCGGCGAACAGGAAGGGCTCGCGTGGCGCGCCAGCAAGGAAAGCGGCGATGCCGTTGTATGCCACCTCGATGCGGAACGGCGGATCGTAGCAGGCTTCGATCGCCTCCGCGTAGCTGCCGGTCGGAACGACGACGGCATCCGCGGCCTCCATGCCGGCCTGATTCAGCCGCTGGTGCCACTGCCATTCCCGGGGCAGCGGCGTTCCCTTCACCGCTCTCCACCAGGTCGGAAGGCAGGAATGGACGACGCTGACGACCGGAACGGTGACGTCGAGGCCGACGACCTGCGACGGAGCGTTGAGATGGACCAGGGCGGCGTCGCATTCTCTGGCGAGCGCGGCCAGCGCCGGTCCAAGCTTGGACAGCCGTTCCGGTCCGTCCACCATCCAGTCGAGGGGCTGGTCGAGCCAGACCAGTTCGCCAAGGCGTCGCGCTTCCTGTTCCTGTGCGGCGCTCGGTGCCGGACCGAGGACGGCGAAGACGGTTCGATATCCCTGCGCCGGCAAGGCGCGGGCGAGTTCCATCGCGTAGCGCCAGACACCCCCGACGGCATCGACCGTCATCAGGATCACCGTCCCATCGTCTCTGTTCGGCCATCGCATCGGCGGCGCATGGAGCGGAAAGGCGTCCCGGGAGACGGCGGACCTCATGCCGAGAGCCTCCTCTGCCTTGCCGCCGGTGCATCGGCGAAGCGCTCCGCCTGCAGCCAGCGGGCGAGGCGCAGGACGCCCCGTTTCCACGGGATGGTCGGCTGCCAGCCGGTCGCAGCCTGCAGGCGCGCGGTGTCGGCGACGAAGTAGAGTTGGTCGCCGGTCCGCCAGGGCTCGTGCGCGGTCTCGACCGGTTCGCCGATGATGCGTGCCATCTCGGCCAGAACCATGGACAGGCTGACGGCGTTGGACGGGCCGCCGCCGAGATTGAAGGCCTGGCCGCTCAGCCGGCCGACGTTCGCGTGCAGCGCCCGGTAGGCGGCCACCGCGTCGTCGACGTCGAGGATGTCGCGGACCTGATGGCCGTCGCCGAAGATGGTGATCCTCTCGCCGCGGAGCGCCCTGATCAGGAAGTGGGCGACCCAGCCCTGATCCTCGGTGCCGAACTGGCGCGGGCCGTAGATGCAGCTCATCCGCAGCACCGCCGCCGGCATGCCGTAGGACTTGGCATAGTCGAGGACGTACTGGTCGGCGGCGCCCTTGGAGCATCCGTAGGGCGTGCAGAAGTCGAGGCTGCGGTCCTCGCCGATGCCGTTCCTGGCGATCTGGGGATCGGCCGGCTGGTGACACTTCGCCGTCGCCACCGTGTCGATGTCCTCGAGCGCTCCGTAGACCTTGTTGGTGCTGGCGAAGATGACGCCAGGGCGGCGCGGGGCGGCGCGCGCGCCTTCGAGCACGTTCAGCGTGCCGCGAACATTCACCTCCATGTCCTCGATGGGATGATCGAGGCTGGTCGTCACCGCCGTCTGTCCGGCGAGATGGAACACAACGCTGGCGTCGCGCACGGCGTCGCGCACCTGCGCGGCGTCGCGCACGTCGGCGATGCAGGAGTGGACCCTGTCGCCGAACTGGTCGCGCAGCCAGGCCAGATTGGAATCGACACCGGGTCGGGCGAGGCTGTCGAAGATGACGACGTCCCTGCCTTCGCGCAGGTAGGACGAGGCGAGGTTGCTGCCGATGAAGCCGCTGCCGCCGGTGATCACCACCGGAGCGACGCTGGAGGCGATCGAGGGCTTGGCGAGGGTGAAGAGCTCCTGCACCCGGCGTACCCCGCCCTCCTGCAGGAGCCGCGCCAGAAGCTTCGGCCGGCCGCCATGCTCGGTCGCACCGAGGTGGTAGTGGCGGGGGTCGAACCAGAGGCCTTCCTGCACCGCCACGTCGTGCGGCACGTCGCGCCAGCTGTACCAGTAGACCCGGTCGGCCGGCACGCTCAGCGCCGCCATGAAGCGGCGCACCTGCTCCACCTCGTCCTGGCGCCAGGTCGAGTAGCCGGTTTCGGTGACCCACAGCTCCGCCCCGGGGTTGTAGACGTCGACGATGCGGCGCAGCTCGCCCAGATGCAGGTCCCAGCCGTTCCAGCTGCCCTCGTCGCTGTCCCAGGTGCCCGGAAAGCCGTGGAAGCCGACCGCGGAGACGACGTCGAGGACGCCGCGCTGACCCATCAGGTTGATCCAGGCCGGATCGAACGGGCACGGCGCGCCGAGCACTGCCTTCCAGCCGCGTTTCTGCACCCAGTAGGCGGCGCCGCCCACCATCTCGCAGAACAGCGAGAAGTCCTTGTCCTCACGCCAGTCCCAGTCGAGCAGGTTGTTGGGCTCGTTCCAGAGTTCGATGTGCCGGAAATGCCGCCCGTAACGGTCGATGACGTGGTCGACGAAGTCGGCGTAGTCCTTGAGGCGACGCGGAGCGCCGGTCGCCTTGCCCGTCCGCGACAGCGACGGCGGCGTGTAGTGGATGCAGGGCAGAACGTCGAGTTCGGCCGACAGTTTCGGCAGCAGCCAGTCGAACCACTCCTCCCCGCCTGGCGCCAGATACTCCGCCCAGGAGAGATGCGTGCGCAGATGCGTCGCGCCGGAGGCGACGATTTCGGGCAGCACGTCCTCTGTCCGTCCGTACTCGCCCGGACGGAACCATTCGACGAAACCGAAGCCGGACCGGGCCGGATGCAGGCGCGCATTCATGCCACCAGCCCCCGCCGTTCGAGTTCGCTGCGCATCTGGCCGTTGCGGTCGACGACCGTCTCGCGGCGCACCCATTCGACGAAGGGCTCGAGCGACGTTTCGAGCCGATGCTCCGCGGTAAAGCCCAGGAGGTCGCGGGCGCGGGCCGTCGAGGCGAAGCAGTGGCGGATGTCGCCGCTGCGCGCCTTGCCGAGGATTTCCGGCTGGAGGTCCGGCACGCCCATTGCCGAAGCCAGCAGTTCCGCCACCCGAGCGATGGAGTAGGAGCGGCCGCTGCCGATGTTGACCACCTCGCCTGCCGCGGCCGGGCTCGCCAGCGCCAGGCGGAAGGCCCGAGCCACGTCCTCGACATGGACGAAGTCGCGCCGCTGCTCGCCATCCTCGAAAACGGTCGGCCGCTGGCCGCCGGCCAGGCGCGACGCGAAATTGGCAAGGACGCCGGTGTAGGGATTGGACAGCGCCTGGCCGGCACCGAACACGTTGAACAGGCGCAGCGCCACGACCGGCACGTCGTAGGCGGCGCCGAAGATCATCACCGCCCGCTCCTGGGCGAACTTGGTCAGCGCATAGATGGAGGCGAGGTCGACGGGCTTGTCCTCGTCCGTGGGCACCGGCTCGAGCCGCCTGCCCTCCTTGTCGCGCGGGTCCCACCGGCCCGTCCCGATCATATCGCGGTGGCGGCGGACCTGGTCGTGCAGCCGCCCGTCGGCGTCGCGGTACCGGCCCTCGCCGTAGACGCTCATCGACGAGGCGACGACGATCGATTTCACCGGATGCTCGATCAGCGCCTCGAGCAGCACGGCCGTCGCGAACTCGTTGCCGCCGACATAGCGGGCGATTTCGTACATGGACTGACCGACGCCGACTTCGGCTGCCAGGTGCGCGACGTGATCGACCCCCCGCACCGCCCGGCGACAGAGGTCCGCGTCGCGAACGTCGCCGATGACGTACTCCGCTCCGTCGATGCGCGCCGGCTCGCCGGCCGGGTGCACCTGTTCCACGAGACTGTCCAGAACGCGGACGCGGTAGCCGTGGCGGAGAAGTTCCGAGACGAGATGGCGTCCGATGAAACCCATGCCGCCCGTGACGAGTACTGTGCTTACCACCCTGAATTCCCTTGCCGTTTGCGACCACTTCTCGTCGCACCGAACCGGGCCGGCAGCGGAATGTTCCGGATGAAGCTGCTGATGAGGTTGAAGAGGAAGAAGCGGGTCGCCGCGCCCCGCACGACCCCCGTCGGCGGAACCCGCGGCGCCCGATGCCGTTCGACGGAAGGCGCTTCGTGGCCCGGCCGCGCATCGGGTCCGCGGCCGGTTCCGGCCCGCGCGGCGTCCCGGCACGCTTCATCTTCATCATCTTCTTCCGGAACATCTTCGGCCTGCGGCTGTTCGGCGAACGCAATGATTGGAGAAGCCGATGAACATGCATGCCAAGACGGACACCCGGCGGGAGCGCGTGTCCTCGCGCGTGATGCGGGCGGCCGTCCTGACCGGACCGCGCACCATCGATCTGCGGGAGGTTCCGATGCCTGAACCGGGACCCGGCGAGGTGCGGGTCCGGCTCGAAGGCTGCGGCGTCTGCGCGTCCAACGTGACGCCCTGGACGGGTCCGGAATGGATGCGTTTCCCGACTGCGCCGGGCGATCTCGGTCACGAAGGCTGGGGCGTCGTCGACGCGGTCGGCCGGGACGTTCGCCAGCTGCGGGAAGGCGACCGCGTCACGACGCTGTTCCAGAAGAGCTATGCGGAGTTCGATGTCGGCCCGGCGGACCAGGCGGTTCCGCTGCCCTCCGCGCTCGGTGACGCGCCGCTGCCGGGCGAGCCGCTCGGCTGCGCGGTCAACGTGATCCGGCGGGCGCGGCTGCAGCCGGGCGAAACGGTGGCCGTGGTCGGGCTCGGCTTCATGGGCCTGCTCCTCGTCCGGCTGGCGTCGCTGGCCGGCGCCCGGGTTGTTGCGGTCGGCCGCAAGCCGCAGGCGCGGGCGCGGGCGCTCGACATGGGCGCCGCCATGGCCGTCGCCACGGAAGACGCCGCCGCCTCGGCCGCCGAGATCGCCAGAGATGGCCTGTTCGACTGCGTGATCGAGGCCACGGGCTACCAGGAACCGCTCGATCTGGCGGCGACACTGACCACCACACGCGGCCGCCTCGTCATCGCCGGCTACCACCAGGATGCGCCGCGCCGGGTCGACATGCAGCTCTGGAACTGGCGCGGACTCGACGTCATCAACGCACACGAGCGCGATCCCGCAGTCTACCTGGAGGGTACCCGCGAAGCGGTCACGCTGGTGGCGGCGGGGCAACTCGATCCGGCGCCGCTCTACACCCACGTTCTGCCGTTCGACCGGCTGAACGAAGCCCTGGAGCTTGCCGCCACGCGGCCGGAAGGTTTCGTCAAGTCGCTGGTGGTGATGCCATGACCGTGCCCCGGAGAGCCGTCGCCACCGGAGCCGCCCCGGTGCGGCTCGGCTTCCTCGGGGTGGGCTGGATCGGCCTGTCGCGGATGAAGGCTTTGCTGGGCACCGGTCTTGCAGAAGCGGCCGCGCTCGTCGACCCGAACACGGACATGGTCGCGCAGGCGCAGACGATCGCCGGTGACGCCCGGACCTTCGAGAGCCTCGACGCCATGCTCAACCATGGCGTCGACGCGGTCGTCGTCGCGACCCCGAGCGCCCTGCATGCGGAGCAGTCGATCCGGGCGATGGAGGCCGGCGTCGCCGTCTTCTGCCAGAAGCCGCTCGGCCGCTCCGCGGCGGAGGTGGCCGCCGTGGTGGACGCCGCAAGACGCAATGATCTGCCGCTCGGACTCGACCTGTCCTACCGGCACACGGCGTCCATGCGGCACATCCGGGGCCTGATCGGCGACGGATCGCTGGGCAGGGTCCACATGATCGATCTCGTCTTCCACAACGGCTACGGCCCCGACAAACCCTGGTTCTACGATCGCCGCCTGTCGGGTGGGGGATGCCTGATGGATCTTGGCATCCATCTCGTCGATCTCGCGCTCTGGTCCCGGGACTTTCCGGCGGTCGCTTCGGTCACGGGCCATCTCATGCGCGCCGGCGAGCCCTGGGACGGGAGCGACGCGACGGTGGAGGACCTCGCCTTCGCCACGCTGGTGACGCAGGACGGCACGCTGATCCGCTTCGCCTGCTCGTGGAAGCTCGACGTCGGCCGCGAGGCCGACATCTCCGCGACCTTCCATGGCACGCGTGCGGCGGCCCGCTTCGCCAATGTCGGCGGCTCGTTCTACGACTTCACCGCCGAACTCCTGACCGGAACGAGCGCGGCCACGCAGGTCTCGGGACCCGACGACTGGGGCGGGCGCGCCGCGCTGCACTGGCTGGGTAAGGTCGAGGCGGGCGGTTTCGATCCGGACTGCCTGCAGTTCACGGCGGTCGCGGAGGTTCTGGACTGCGTCTATGCCTCGGCTTCGCCCTCCGGCACGGCGCGATCGGGCCGGGTCTTCGCCTGAGCGGGCAAGAGCGAGTGTGAGCGCCGCGCGCCGGGAACCTTCCTGGCTCCCTCGTGGTTGCGGACGTCATTCGGAGGCCTGCCATGCCCCTGCTCGTCCGCTTCGTCATCCTCAACTTCGCCGCCGGTACGGCGATCGGCGTCGCCGTCGTCGCCACCGCCTTCTTCGGCAGCAGCGGCGCCTTCGGCGCCCTCGGCGCCGCGAACGACCGCCTGCTCGCCTTCACCATGCTCGCGATGACCGTGGCGCCGAGCTTCGGCCTCGGCTTTCTCGGAACGGCACTGGCGTTCCTCGCGCTCGATGAATGAGACCCGAAGGCCCGCCGCCTGGGCGGGACATCAACCACCGACGCCGCGCCCGGAGGCGTACACCCGAAAGGAAGATCCATGGCACCCCGCTCCATCCGCGCCCTCCCGGCTGCCCTTCCCCCGCTCTACGCCTTCGAGGTGGACGGCAGGATCACCGCCCCGGACGTGGAGTGGATGGCAGGCATCCTGGAGGCGGCGTTCGAGGCGAACGGGACCGTCGACATCCTCATCGTGATGCGTGACTATCAGGGGCTGGACGTCGGCGCGGCCTTCGACCCGAAGGCACTGCGCGCACAGGCCCGGGCGGCGGCGCATGTCGGCAGATACGCGGTCGTCGGGGCGCCCGACTGGGCGGAGACCATGATCAACCTGTTTTCGCCGGTATCTCCCGTGGAAGCGAAGACCTTCGACCTGGAGAACGAGGATGCCGCCTGGGAATGGGTCCGCAGCAAGGGACCGACCGGAGGCTAACCATTCGATCGATGAAGCTGACGATCACGGGCTGACGCAGCACCGAGCCGATCATGCCGATGGCGGCTGCACAGAGAAGAAGCCAGGCGATCTCCCGAAAGACGACGTCGGTCACGAAAGCCCCCGTGACCCGCCGGAACGCGGCCGATTCCACTCCGCCGTCCGATTGCTTCAACCGCCAAGCCGCGTCTCCTCCCTCATCGCCGCATCCCGGGCCGCATCCGGGAAGGTCGCCGCAACTGGGCCACGATCCCCGCCATTCCGACAGTACATGCGCCGTCGCGATCCTGCGCGCGGATCAGCGGATGACCGTGGCCAGCGCGCCGAGCCCGGCGGCCAGCGCGACGCCTATTCCCACGAACTGGAGTGCGCGGCGGCGGTCCAGGCGCGACGTGACACCGCCACCATAATCGAACCGCTCGTAGACGACGTTGTCGATCGGCAGGCCGAGATCGAGAAGAGTATCGGAAACGGCGGTGACCATCGGACCGGGGCCGCACATGAGCGCGATGGTCTGCTTGGGGTCGAGGCCCGCCAGAAGCGCGGCCAGCCGCTGCCGGTCGAGCCGCCCGACCACGCCTGTCCAGCCCGCGGCGTCCTCTTCGCTCACGAGCATCGTGCGCAGGTCGAGCATGCTCTCCGCCGCCTCGATCTCGTCCAGGCAGGCGAAGTTGGCGGGCGTGCCGGCGGCATAGCCGAGGCGCACCGGCCGCGGGTCCCGCCGCGCCACCATGTCGCGCAGGAGCCCCATGATCGGTGCGATGCCGACGCCGCCGGCCAGGAGGACGACGTTTTTCGGCTCCTGCTCGGCCAGCACGAAATCGCCGTGCGGCCCGTCGAGACCGACGGCGGTTCCCGCCTCGAGGCGCCCGACCGTCCGGGTGAAGTCGCCCGCTTCCTTGACGATCAGGCTGATGCCGGGACGGGACGGGCTGTCGGCGATGGAAAAGGGATGGTCGAACAGCGGGAACCGGCGATTGCCCACCGTCATCCAGACGAACTGGCCCGCCTCATAGTGCCAGGCAGGGTTGCCCGGCTCGGGCTGGATGTCGAGCTCCCACATCCTGTCGGCGACCTTCCGCACCGAAGCGAGCCGCCATGGCCTGCGATGCAGCAACAGCCAGCGCCAGCCATAGAGGATGGCCAGGACCGCGACGGCGGCGAGCGCGACCAGCCACCAGAACGCCTCGACAAGCCCGGCCGCGCTGAAGCGGCCGCTCGTCAGCGCGTGATGAAGCCCCGCGCCCACGGCGACCGCGCCGAGTACCAGATGGCTCGCCCGCCAGGCTTCGTAGCGCCAGGGCACGCGCTCGCGCAGCAGGGAACTGCCGACCAGCAGGAAAAGGGCGGCGAGCGCGACGACGCCGGACCGGTAGTGGGACAAGGTCAGATAGGCGATGAACCGTTCCTGCCCGAGCGCCGGATCGTTCAGCCATGTCGGCAGGACGTAGAGGACGGGGTGCAGCACGAGGCCAAGCACGACCCAGCGGGCAGCGATCTTGTGGAACGCCATGATCCTGTCGATGCCGAGCCGCCCCGACACCACGGCGAAGCGGCCGGACGTGACGAACTGCACCGCCATGGCCGTCAGGCCGGCGAGCCCCAGCGCCGCTGCGCCGGCCTCCCAGGGATCGAGCGGCGCCACGGTGCCCGTGGCGGCCAGAACGACCGGCATAAGGCAGACGAGCAGATACAGAATCGCGAGAACAGTTCCGGGCAGGCGCAGGGCACCGCTGGTCTCCATCACGTCGGCTCCATCGCTGGCGCTGTCATTCCGAATCTATCCGGCTGGTGATCCCCTGGGTCTGAATTCTATACTAGGATGACGATCGCAAGACGTCTTGATCCAGGTCATGGAACGGTCATCGGTTGTCGGCGATGTTCGAATTCGGTGAATCCGAGACCGGAGGATAGCCATGCGTCTGGTGACGCTCAGCCGCAGATTTCTTGTTTCGATGCTGGTAGGTCTTGGGCTCTGCGGCCCTGCTGCGGCCCAGCAGGACGACGCCCTGTCCGCTCTGGTGGATGCCTGGCTCGCTTCGCCGCATGGCAGCTATCATTCTCCCTCCTTCACCTACTGGAACAAGGAGGGCGCGGTGCCCGTGCAGTGCGCGGCATGCCACTCGCAGCCCGGCTTCGTCGATTTTCTCGGCGCGGACGGAAGCGCGGCCGGCATCGTCGACGCGCCGGCGGCGATCAACGCACCCATCGGCTGTGCTTCATGCCACAATTCGGCGGCCGGGGCGCTCGACAGCGTGACATTCCCGTCCGGGGTAACCGTCGACGAGCTCGGGGCCTCCGCAACCTGCAACGTGTGCCACCAGGGCCGGGCCTCGACCGACGCGGTCGCAGCGGCGACGCAATCGCTGGAGGAAGACGCCGTGTCGGCGGATCTCGGCTTCATCAACGTCCACTACGGCGTGGCGGCGGCCGTCGCGCAGGGATCGCAGGTGCGGGGCGGCTATCAGTATCCCGGCCGCCGCTATTCGGGACGCTTCCACCACGTGCCGAGTGCCAGCGCCTGCGTGGACTGTCACGAGCCGCACGCGACGACGGTGGAACTGGAACCCTGCCTGACCTGCCATCGCGGCGTCGGGGACGTCCGCGCCATCCGGATGCGCCATTCCGATTTCGACGGGGACGGCAATGCGGCGGACGGTATTCATTCGGAGATCATGGGTCTGCACGCCCGGCTGGGCGACGCCATCCAGGCCTACGCCGCGGACGTGTCCGCTGCGCCGATCGGCTATGCGAAGGAGACCTTTCCCTATTTCTTCGCCGATACGAACGCCGACGGGCAGATCGGCCCGGACGAAGCGGTCTTCCCCAACCGCTACCGGAGCTGGACGCCGCGTCTGCTCAAGGCCGCCTACAATTATCAGGTCGCCGCAAAGGATCCTGGCGGCTACGTCCACAATCCGTCCTACATGCTGCAGCTTCTGTACGACAGTCTCGAAAGCCTCGCCGAGCGGGTCGAGATCGACATGACCAGCCTCGACCGGCCCTGACGGAAGCACCGCGTCGGTCGCAGCGGCAGGCTCGGACGGGAAGCGTGGGCCTCCGGCCGGCGCCGCGCCGCCAGCGTCGCGTCACGGGTCGATGCCGTAGCGGCGCATCTTTTCCCACAGCGTGGTGCGCGAAACCTGGAGAAGGTCGGCCGCGTCCTTCGTCGAGCCGCCGGTCCTTGCCAGAACGGCCTGGATGTGGCGGCGTTCCGCCGCCTCGCGAACGTCGGAGAGGCTGCCGTCGAGAACCTCGTCATCCGCGGTACCGCCGCGGCCGGCGTCGACACCGTCCGGAAACAGGTCGGATGCCGCGAGTCTGCCGCCGCCCCCGAGCGCCACCGCCCGCTGGACGCGGTTGATCAGCTCGCGGACGTTGCCCGGCCAGGCATGGGCGAGCGCGGCCTCGACGGCCGCCGGATCGACGCTGATCCCCGGGAGGCCGTTCTCCGCGGCGGCGGCGGCGGCGATGGTTTCGATCAGGTCGGCGATGTCCTCGGGCCGCTCGCGCAGCGACGGCAGCCGGCAGGTGATCACGTTGATACGGAACCAGAGATCCTCGCGGAAGGCGCCGTCCGAGACGAGGCGCTCCAGGTCCTTGTTGGTGGCGCAGACCAGCCGGGCGCCGAAGCCGCGGTCCTCGGCGGCGCCGAGCCGGCGGAACCGGCGCGTCTCCAGAACCCGCAGCAGCTTGACCTGCAGCGGCAGCGGCAGATCGCCGATCTCGTCCAGGAAGAGCGTCCCCTCCCCCGCCTCCTCCAGGAAGCCGCGATGCACCCCGGCCGCTCCGGTGAAGGCGCCGCGCTCGTGGCCGAAGAGCATGGAATCGGCAAGTTCGGCCGGCATGGCGCCGCAGTTCACCGGAACGAAGGGCTGCGCGGCGCGGGGACCGGCATCATGGAGGTGGCGGGCGGCGACCTCCTTGCCGCTGCCGGTCTCGCCGAGCAGCAGGACCGGCAGCGCGACCTGGGCTGCGCGCGACAGCATCTCGGCGACCGGCCGCATCGCGGCGCTGCGGCCGAGCGGGGAGCCGGCGCCGCCGGTCCGCGCGGCCGAGAGGCGGACGATGTCGCGGAAGCGGTCGACGAGCTGGTCGAGGTCGAAGGGCTTGGTGACGTAGTCGAGTGCGCCTTCGCGCACCAGCCGCACCGCCTGCTCGATGTCGCCATAGGCGGTCATGAAGATCGTCGGCACCAGGCCGGCGGTCCTGAAATGGCTGCGCATGACGGTCTCGCCATCGCCGTCGGGCAGGCGGATGTCGGACAGGATGATGTCGGGCCGGGTGCCCGGCAGCGCCGCGCGTGCCTCCCTGGCCGAACGGACCCAGCGGACGCGGAAGCCTTCGAGCTCCAGCCGCTGCTGCAGCGAGGCTCCCAGCGTGGCGTCGTCCTCGATCATCAGGATCAGTGGCACCGACATGGCTAGCTCCCGCTTTCGGTGCGTGAAGGAAGCGACAGGGTCACGGTCGTGCCGCGCCCCTCCTCGCTGCGGATCGACAGGCTGGCGCCGATGCGCTGCACGAGGTTCGACACCACCCACAGGCCGATGCTGCGCTCCATCGGGATCTCGTCCATCTGGCCGGAGACGATCGCGGCCACGACTTCGGGCGGCATGCCGCTGCCCTGGTCGGCGATGCCGATGGCGACGGACCGCCCGTCCGCGGCGTGCGCGAGCGTGATGGCGATTTCGCTGCCGGGAGGCGAGACGCCGACCGAGTTCAGCAAGAGGTTCACCAGGATCTGCCTGAGCGCGTCGACGTCGACGTCGATGACCACGGTCTCGTCGAGGTCCCATCGCAGCGTCACTTCCGCGCGCTGCGCTGTCGGCAGGATCAGCAGTTCGAGGTCGCGGATGTCGCGCGCGACGAGCGACGTCCTGCCCGGCCTGCGGCGGTAGGTCGACAGGGTCACGTCGACGACGCGGCCGATGCTGTCCAGCCCGCTGTCGAGCAGGTCGACCGTCTGCTGGCGCACCTGCGGCTGGTCGCCGAAGCGGCGCAGCGTCGAGACGCCGTTCTTCAGCCCCGCCAGCGGGTTGCGCACCTCGTGGGCGATGGCCGCCGCCATCCGCGCCAGGAGCGCGTCGCGCTCCTGCTGCGCCATCTGCTCGACGATCCTGGCGCGGTCGGCCTCCGACCGCTCGCGCAGCGCCAGGGCGGCCTCCAGCCGCTGCAGTTCGTGCCCGCGGCGAAGGCCTGCGGAAGCAACCGCGCCGTCCTCGCTGTGGGCCAGCCGGCTGATGAAGCCATCCAGCGGCGAGAGCACGCGACGGGCGATGACATAGACCGTCAGGGCGGCCAGGATCGCAACCAGGACGTCGATGCCGATCGTCAGGCGGAACGCCGTCTCGGCGGCGTCGAGGATCGTCGTCGTGTCGAAGGTGGCAGCCAGCAGAAGGACCCCCTCGCCGAGCGCATAGGTGCGCAGCACCAGCAATACCGCGTTGCCGGGGTCGTTCCATTCCGACACGGCGTCCGGCCCGATGTCGGGCGCCTCGTCCAGCGCCGCGATCAGCCGCTCCTCATGGGTCGGTTCGCCGAGCACCACGGTCTGCGCTGTGCCCATCGTCCCGACCCATCGTGCGGCAATCGCCTGTTCCAGAAGCGCGGTCCGGAAGATCAGCGAGGCCGCCATCTGCCGGCGCACCGCGTCTGGCGATTCGTCGGTCTCGGCCGCGATGTTGCCGGCGACGGCGTCGAGGAAGACCACGGCCTGATCGCGCAGAGCGGTCTCGTCATTGGCCTTCAGGATGCGCACGCCGATCTGGGTCGTGCCGACGGCGACGACGAACATCGCCAGCGCCACGAAGAGCGGCAGCGCGAAGGTGAGCGGCAGGGTGGGCTTCGGAGTCGGGCGCATGGTGCGTCAAGCTAGACCAGCCGCGCGGGTCAGGGCCAGCGACCTGTCGCCGCGTGCCCCGCCGACGCGCGACGCGATCAGTCCGGTGCCTCCATCAGCAGCACCTCGCAGGGGGCGTCCGGCGCGATCCGGCGGCGCCAGTGGCTGCCGAACCAGCTGGTGCGCAGCGGGCGCGGCGCCTGGCCGAGGATCACCGCGCGCGGCAGGCGGATGTCCTCGGGGATGGCGCAGTCGTCGGTCGCGACGATCCGGCGTTCGAAGCTGCAACCGAAGCGGTGCGCGATCGCCTCGACCTCGTCGCCGCCGTCGGCACCGGCTGGTCCGACATGGACGATGTGGGACGCCGGCCAAAGCTCGCCGGCCAGTGCCCATTCGACGAGAGCCGGCAGATGCCGCTCGTCGCGGTCGCGAACGACGATCGTCCCCCGGGCCGGAACGGGTGCATCCGGAGAGACGAAGAGCACCGGACCCCGATGCACCATCGGCAGGCGCAGGAGACCGTCGGGATCCCATGTCGTCTGGTCGCGGCGCACCTCGACCTGGTGGTGGAACCAGCCCTCGCAGGGCAGCACCAGGAGCACGCGGCCCGGGTCGGACGTCGCGAGCAGCCGCTCGGGATCGCCCTCGTCGTAGTTCAGCGCCGCCTCACCGCCGCTCCCTTCCATGCAGGCGCGCATGTCGCGGATGGCTTCGCTGGCGCGCTCGCGGATCAGCTGGCGCGCGCCGGCCGGGTCGGCCGCGCATTCGATGGCGCCCGTATCGATGATGACATGCGCCGACAGGTCGGACCGGAGCCGCCGGGCGATGGCGCATGCGCGGGCCGCGACGGCCGGCACCTGCCCCTGGATCACCGCGAACCGGACGGCCTCGATGGATGGAAGCGAGACGACCGGTGCCGGACGCGGCGCGGACCGATCACGTTTCTTCGGCGACGGAGCCGGCCGAAGAGTCGCCGTAGTGGCCCCGGGCGCAGCGGTCCTGGACGGCAGCCAGGCGAGACGCTCGTCGAGCGAGCGGTCCGACCGCTCCAGCACGCCGGCCAGCGCGTCATCGCCGCGCAGCGAGAGCCGGGCGCCCGACATGTACGACGCACGGCCGAGGAGATGGCCGGCCACCGGCACGGTCAGGAGCAGGAACACGATCGTCAGGAGCCCCATGACGGTCGCGTCGGTCGCGCCATGCGAGATCACCGACCCCAGGATGACCAGCCCGGCGCCCAGCGTGCCGGCCTTGGTGGCGGCATGCATGCGCTGGAACGGATCGGAAAGCCGCATCACGCCGATGCCGGCAATGCAGAGGAAGCCGACGCCGAGGAGCTTGAGCAGGACGGAAACGACGATCATCGGTTCTCTCCCTTCTTCTTCTCGAGCAGCGCCGACAGCGAGCAGGTGGCGAGGAAGCCGATGAGCGCGATGCCGAAGGCGATGTCGAGGAATTCGCGCCGGCCGGTGACGATCATCGTCAGGCAGGCCACCGCCACGGCGATGCCGGTCAGCATGTCGAGCGCGATGAAGCGGTCCGCATAGCCGGGACCCGTCGCCATGCGCAGGGCCGACATGCCGAGCGGCAGCATCAGCACTGTGATGAGCACGGCCGCGATCGTCGGCAGATGGGTGTCCAGAAATTCGATCATCCTTCAATCTCCTTGATGCGGGCCTCGAACGTCGACTTGATCGACGCGATCACCTCGTCGGCCGAGGGCGCGTCGAGCACGTGGATGTAGAGGGTCGACATGTCCTCGCTGACATGCAGCGACGTGGTTCCGGGCGTCAGGCTGACGCAGTTGGCGAGCGTCGTGACCCCTGCGGCGGTGCGCAGCCCGATCGGCACGGCGATGATGGCCGGGGACGAGGCGTCCTTCGCGCCCAGCACAGAGCGGGCGACGGCGACCGACGAGACGACGAGCTCCTTCAGGAAGATGGCGGCGAGCGAGGTCACCTGGAAGGCGCGGGCGGCAATGGCGGTCATGGCGTTGCTCCTGCGATCTGCCGCTCCGCGAAGACCGCGGCGATGAACTCGGCCGGATCGGTCATGGTGCCGGCGGCGACGTTGGCGAAGGCGACCAGCGGCTCGGGATTGAAGCCGATGGCGAGCGTGATGGCGCCGAGGGCGGCGATGGGGACGAGCATGGCGACCGGTACGGCCCGGACGCGCGACACCTTCCGCGGCGAGGTCTTCCAGAAGGCCTCGATCCAGATCTTGCTCATGGAGAAGACGGTCAGCAGGCCGACGAACAGCGCCAGCGCACCGAGCCAGGCCATGTCTGCGCGAAACGACGCGTCGATGACCATGAACTTGGCCCAGAAGCCCGACAGCGGCGGGATGCCGGCCAGCGACAGCGCCGGGACCAGGAAGAGCACGGCGAGCAGCGGCGAGGCCTTCATCAGCCCGCCCGCCTTGCGCAGGTCATAGGTGCCGGTCGCCCTGTGGATGGCGCCCGCCACGAAGAACAGGTTCGCCTTCACCACGATGTGGTGGATGATGTAGAAGACGGCGCCCGCCATGGCGAGCGGCGTGGCGATGGCCAGACCCAGCATGATGTAGCCGATCTGGCTGATGATGTGGAACGACAGGATGCGGCGGATGTCCCACTGGATCGCCGCGCCGAAGACGCCGAACAGCATGGTTCCCGCAGCGAAGAAGGCGACGATGGGCCGGATGCCGCCGTCGTTCACCTCGAACAGCAGCGTGAAGACGCGGAAGCAGGCATAGACGCCGACCTTGGTCAAAAGCCCGGCGAAGACTGCCGAGACGATGATCGTGGCGGTGTGGTAGGAGGCCGGCAGCCAGAAGAACAGCGGGAAGAAGCCGGCCTTGATGCCGAAGGCGAGCAGGAACAGCATGGCCGAGACGGTCAGCGCCATCGAGCCGTCGGTCTGCGGCAGGACGCGGGCGAGATCGGCCATGTTGAGCGTGCCGGTCACGCCGTAGAGCAGCCCGATCGCCATCAGGAAGAGGATGGTCGAGAACAGGTTGAGCACGGCGTATTTGATCGCGCCGTCGAGTTGCGCCCGGGTCCGGTCGAGCGTGATGAGGCCGAGCGTGGCGATCAGCATCACCTCGAACCAGACGTAGAGGTTGAAGATGTCGCCGGTGAGGAAGGCGCCGTTGACGCCGACCATCAGGCCCTGGAACAGCGGGTAGAACCCCGCCTTCACCTGCCGCCGCCTGACGTCGGCGATGGCGAAGAGGCCAGCCGCGAGTGCCAGCACGCCGGAGATCACCACCATGGCGGCGCCGAAGCGGTCGGCGACGAAGGAGATGCCGAAGGGCGGCGCCCAGCCGCCGAACTGCTTGGTCACGATGCCTTGCGCCATCACGGCGTCGAGCAGGACGAGCGACGCGCCGAGCGTCAGCACGAGGCCCGTCAGGCTCGCGGCCTGCTGGACGCGCGGGCTTGCCCAGGCCGCCGCGCAGAGCGCCGCGGTGGCGAGCGGGATGGCCAGCGGCCAGAGCAACACGGTGTCGGTGATGAAGTCAGGCATTGCGCGGCGCCTCCTTGGCGAACGGGCTGCCGAGCGCCTCTGCGTCGGTGTGGTCGCTGGTGATCACCGAGCCCACGGAGCGGTAGGTCTTCAGCATCAGCGCGGCGGCGAAGGAGACGAGCGCGAAGCCGATGACGATGGCGGTCAGGATCAGCGCCTGCGGCAGCGCGTTGGCGGTTTCGGCGGCCAGCACCTGCAGGCCCGGCTCGATCACCGGCGGCGCGGTGAAACGCAGGCCGCCGGCCACGAAGATCAGCAGGTTGGTCGCCGTCGACAGGAGCACGATGCCGATCAGGATGCGCATGCCGTGGCGCGACAGCAGCAGATAGACGCCGCAGCCCATCTGGGCGGCGATGGCGAAGGCGTAGACGAGGTTCACTGCTCGATCCCTTCATAGAGGCGGAAGACGAGGCACAGCACGCCGCCGACGACGACGCAGTAGACGCCGATGTCGAAGGTCGTGGCTGTGCCGAGATGGGTGGAGCCGATCTCCATCCACCAGTGGGTGAGGAAGGAGCGATCGGACAGGAGGCCCGGCAGGCCGCTGACGAAGGACAGGAGCAGCCCGCCGCCCATCAGCGCGACCGGATGGACGACGAGCGCCCGCCTGGCCGTCTCCACGTCGCGGGCCATGGCCAGCAGCGCGAAGCCGAGGGCCGCGATCAGGCCGCCGATGAAGCCGCCGCCGGGCTCGTTGTGGCCGCGAAACAGCATGAACAGCGACACGCCGATCATCAGCACGAAAAACAGCCGCGACATGGTGGCGAAGATGATCTGCATGGGACTACTCCTTGGTCCGCACCCTGGCGCCGCTGCCACGCAGCAGCGCCCAGGCGGCGATGGTGGCGAAGGCGACGACGGCGATCTCGCCCAGCGTGTCGATGGCGCGGTAATCGACCAGGATCACGTTGACGACGTTGCGGCCGAAGCCCTCGAGGTAGCTCGTCTGGCCGAAATACTCGGTCAGGCTCATGTCGATCGGGATGGCGCTCATGCTGGCGACGGCGAGGAAGATGACCAGGCCGAAGGCCGTCGCCAGCGCCGCGTCTCGGCGCCGCTCCCCGGTGGTCCGCGAGTGGCGCTGCCGCGCAGGCAGGCGCAGCAGCACCGCCGTCAGCAGGATGACGAGAAGCGTCTCCACCGCGATCTGCGTCAGGGCGAGGTCCGGCGCGCCGTTCAGCATGAAGATGACGGCGACCGCGAAGCCGACGATGCCGACCGAGACGAGCGCCGCGATCAGCGAGCGGGCGAGCACGGTGGCGACCGCGCCGGCGGCACTCAGCGCCAGGACGAGGGTCACCGAGACGCGCAGCGACCCGTCGGGCGCGGCGATGTAGAAACCCGCCGGGCCGGCGAAGAGCGCGATCGCCAGCCCCGCCACCACAACGGCCACGACGACCGCGGTGTAGCGGCGCTGGTCGCCGTTCTGCAGCAGGCGGGTCGAGGCACGCGCGATCTCGAGGGTCCCGTCGACGACGAAGTGGTAGCCGCCGTCGCCGATCAGGCGGAACAGCCGGTCGTGGCGGCGCAGGCGGTCGTGGATGGCGTCCCACCAGACGACGATGGCGACACCGATCGAAACCACCAGGGCGCTCAGCACCAGCATCGGCGTCAGCCCGTGCCAGAGCTTGAACGAGACGTCGATCGGGCTGCCGTGGAGGGCGGAGGCCGCCGGGCCGATCAGCAGGTCGCCGATGCCGCCAGGGAAGAGGCCGATGACGACGCCGCCGGTCGCCAGCAGCAGCGGGCCGACGAGGAGACCGGGCGTCTCGCCGTGCTTCACGGCATCGACGCGGTGGCTCTTGAAATAGAACGGCTTGATCGAGACGACGCCCGCCACGCCGCACATCACCGCGTTGACCAGCACGGCGACGACGATCGGCACGACGTTCCAGCCGTTGGTGAGCTGCGCCTCGAAGAGGTATTCCTTTGAGATGAAGCCGACGAAGGGTGGCAGGCCGGCCATGCTGAGGCTGGCCAGCACGGCGGCCACCGCCGTCACCGGCAGGAAGCGGGCGAGGCCGCCGAGCTTGCGCAGGCTGGTCTCGCCGGTGGCGTGGATCGCGGTGCCGGCGCAGAAGAACAGCGCCGCCTTGTAGAGCGCGTGCGCCAGGATGAACCCGACGGTCGCCACCGCCGCCACCTCCCCGTCGAGCCCGATCAGCATGACCAGGATGCCGAGCGAGGCGACGGTCGAGTGCGCCAGCACCGCCTTGTAGCCCTCCGCCCGCAGCGCCTTCAGCGCGGCCACCGTCATGGTCAGGGAGCCGACGACCACCAGGGTCGTGCCGAAGGCCGGCATGGTCGCGAACACCGCGTCGAAGCGGGCGAGCAGGAAGATGCCGAGCTTCACCATGGTGGCGGAGTGCAGGTAGGCGGACGCCGGCGTCGGCGCGGCCATGGCGTTGGGCAGCCAGAAGTGGAACGGCACCTGCGCCGACTTGGTGAAGGCGCCGATCATGATCAGCGCGGCGATCACGCCGGCCCAGGGGCTGGCGACGAGTTCGCCGGAACGCGAAAGAACCTCGGTGAAGGAGAAGGTGCCGAGCGTCATGCCGATCAGCAGGATGCCCGCGAACAGCACCAGCCCGCCGCCGCCGGTGACCAGCAGCGACTGGATCGCCGCCTTGCGCGCCTCCGGCTTGTGGCCGTCGAAGCCGATCAGCATGAAGGAGGTGAGGCTCGTCAGCTCCCAGAAGACGAACATGACGATCAGATCGTCGGACAGCACGGTGCCGAGCATGGCCGCCATGAACAGCAGGATCAGCGCCAGGAAGCGGCCCATGTCGGCCACGGGCTTTTCGGCGAAATAGGCGCCGGCATAGATCGTCACCAGCGTGCCGATGCCGGTGATCAGCAGCGAAAAGAGCATGGAGAAGCCGTCGAGCCGCAGGGTGACGTCGACGCCCAGCGACGGCACCCACGAGATCGTCGACATCACCGCGCCGCCGTCGGCCACGTCGCCCGCGTGCTGCAGGATCATGACGAACAGGGCGAGCGGCACCAGGCTCATCACCCAGCCGGAGGCCTTGCCCAGCAGCTCGGCAGCGGGCCGCGCGATGGCCGCGCCCGCCAGTGCAATGAGGATGATCCAAGCCATGTCCACGATGTTCCCTTCGCTGGTCGCCCTCCCCTTGCATGGGGCGTGCCAGTTTCGGAAACGTCGTTATTTCAAGATCTTGGCCAGGTTCCCGGCCGCGGGCGTCAGGAATTCCGAACGGCTTTGGCGGACCTGTTCGGATTTCCGGACGGCGCGCCGGAACGGGCCGGGGCGGCTACGCGCCCTCCCCCGCGACGGCGACCAGCAGCAGGCGCAGGCACGCGACGTCGGGATGCGACTGGCCTCGCGCGTCGATCAGCTCGACCTGGCGGCGGGCGGCCGCGGCGAGATCCTCTCCATGCGGCACCGACAGGAGCCAGTCGGCGAAGACCTCGTCGGGCGGCGGCAGCGGCGAGACGCGTGTCCGTCCGCCCGCGCGGGGCGGGCTCGACCGCGTGGGCGAGGCGTCGGGATCGCGGCCGGTCATGCCGCGACCTCCACCGCCGTCAGCGGCTTCGAACAGCAGGCGAGGATGAAGCCCTCGGCGATCTCGTCGTCGAGGATGCCGCCATTGTGCGCCATCTCGACCTCCCCTGAGAGCTTCATCGTCTTGCAGGTGCCGCACAGCCCGAACTCGCAGGCGGCCGGAATGCGCACGCCCGCCGCCCGCGCCGCCTGGAGGATCGTCTGGCCGGGCAGGCATTCGCCGCTGGCGTCCGACAGGGAGAAGCGGATCGGCAGCGCCTCCTGCACCGGCGCGCCGTCCTCGGCCGCCAGCGCCTCGACATCCACCGGCGCCGGAGCCGGAGCCGGCGCGGCAAAGCTCTCCTGGTGGTAGTGCGTCATGTCGAAGCCCGAGGCTTCCAGCATGCCGCGCACCGCGCGCATGAAGGGATCGGGGCCGCAGCAGAACACCTCGCGCTCGCGGAAGTCGGGCGACAGCAGCGGCAGGCGCACGGCGTCGATGCGGCCCATGTGGCCGAACCAGCTCTCGCGGCTCGACCGCTCCTCGATCAGGAAGCCGAGCGACAGGCCGGGCATCCGGCTGCCCAGAAGCTCGAGCTCCTTGCGGAAGATGATCTCCTCGGGCCGCCGCGCGCAGTTGACGAAGGCGACGTCGGACCACGGCGCGCAGTCGGAAAACCAGCGCAGCATCGACATCATCGGCGTGACGCCGGACCCCGCGGAGATGAACAGGTACTTTCCCGCCGGGTGATCGTGATGGGTGAAGCCGCCCGCCGGGCCGTAGGCGCGGACATGGGCGCCGGGCTTCAGGTTCTCGAACATCCAGCGCGTGCCGATGCTGCCCGCCTGCGCCTTCGCGGTCACCGCGATCGAGAAGGGCCGCGAGGGCGAGGACGACAGCGTGTAGGTACGCAGCAGCGGCTCCGGCCCGACCGGCAGTTCCAGCGTCACGAACTGGCCGGGCTTGTAGCGGAACCAGGTCTGCGCGTCGGAGCGGAAGGTGAAGGTGCGCACGTCCGGCGCCTCCTCGGTCACGCCGGTCACCTCCAGCACCTGCAGCCGGTCGTCCCACGGGGTCATCTCGTCGAGATGGCGGTAGAGGGCGGGATCGGCGGGGGCGTTCATGCCCATTCTCCAGCCGCAGCGCCAAGCACCCCCTCACCGGTTCGCTGCGCAAACCACCTCTCCCCCTGCCCGGGGGAGAGGAAGCCGTGCCGGAGGAGCGGCGAAGACAAGGCGGGCGTTTCCTCTCCCCCGGGCAGGGGGAGAGGTGGCCCGAAGGGCCGGTGAGGGGGTGCTTCGGCGACAGAGCGAGCAGCTCGGGGGAAATGCACCATCCTCCCCTCCCTCACGCCACGCTCTTCAGCCGCGGCGCGGCACCTTCCGCGAGGCGCGGCGCCATGAAGCCGGCATACCAGTCGACGAACTGGATCACGCCGCCCTCGTGCAGTTCCGAATAGGGTCCCGGCTCGTAGGCGGGCGAGCGGATGCCGAAGGCGTTCTCCTCGACGATGCGGCGGTCCTGGTCGTTGGTTTCGGTCCAGACGTGGGTGAGTTCGGCGAGGTCGTAGTCGACCCCCTCCACCGCGTCCTTGTGGACCAGCCACTTGGTCGTCACCGCCGTCTCGTTGGCGCTGATCGGCAGCACGCGGAAGGTCACGGCATGGTCGCCCAGCACATGGTTCCAGGTCGTCGGGTAGTGGTAGAGGAGCAGCGTGCCGATCCGGTCGGCGGCGACGTCGTCGGAGAGATTTCGCTTCACCGCGCGCCGGCCGCTCATGGTGTAGCTGACGGCGTCGCGCAGCAGCGGCGCGCGGGTGGCGCGGTACTGGCCGCGCTCGTCGATGCGGAAGCGCGACGGCAGGCCGGCCGCCTCGCATCTGGCCCAGTGCGCCAGCATGTCCGGGTCGCTCTCGGCGCCGTTGACGCCGGTCACCGTCGGCGCTTCCGGGAAGGTCTTGCAGAGTTCGGGATGATTGCCCGCGCAATGGTAGCACTCGCGGTTGTTCTCCCAGACGAGCTTCCAGTTGCCCTTCTCGACGATGGTGCTCTCGAAGGCCACCTTGGCCTCGGTCAGCCGGTGCGGCCGGAAATAGGGCTCCATCAGGGCGCGGAACGGAGCGAAGTCCGCCGGTTCGTTCGCCAGGCAGATGAAGACGTAGCCGCCGACGCTCTCGCAGGCGACCGGCTTCAGGCCGAACTCCTCCTTGCGGAAGTCCTCCGCCATCTGCCTGGCGAAGACGAGCGATCCGTCGAGGTCGTAGGTCCACTGGTGATAGGGGCACACCAGCCGCGCCGACGTGCCCTTCTGCGTCGTGCAGACCCGGCTGCCGCGATGCCGGCAGGAATTGTGGAAGGCGCGGATCTGGCCGTCGCGGCCGCGGACGATCACCACCGGATAGTCGCCCACCTGCACCGTGAAATAGGCGCCCGGCTTCGCCACCTCGCAGTCATGGCCGACGAACAGCCAGTCGCGGTACCAGATGAGTTCGAGGTCGAGCCTGTGGTAGTCCGGGTCGGTGTAGAAGGGCTGTTCCAGGCTGAAGCCCGGCCGCCGGCTCTTCAGGAGCCTCAGCATGTCGTTGCGCGTGTCCATGTCCGTCCTCGCTTCCGCACAAGGACTGAACTGGTGGTGATGGAGGAACAGCGGCGCGTGCGCCGCCAGGGCTGCCCGAACCGCTCCGCCTCTTGACCGCCCACCGCGATCAGTCGGTTTTCAACAGGTCCGAGGCTGGTTTCCGGGCTCCGGAGCTGGCCGGTCAGGCCTCCCCGACACCTTCCCGGGCCTTCAGGCCCAGTGGTCTCCCGTCGGGTTTCTCGCTCCGCCACCGTTGCGGGGGCAGCGCCGGCTTCCCCCTTCCGGGGTTCCGGCTTCCCAATTATCCCTCCGGGCGTCGCCGCCGGAAGGCACCTTGAACGCGCCCACAACACCATGTCGCAATCGGGCAGGATCGCACGAATGCGACATGGGCCGCATTGGAAGGCGACAGTCCCCAGGGCGGACCACTCGCCCGTCCACCGGCCCCCGACCGGCGCGGGCCTGATCAGGATCAAGCGCCGGTCCGACCCCGCATGCTATGTCTGACGCGATTTCCGGGGGAGGACGCCGCATGAGGATCCTGAGCGGGGCGACGCCGCTGATCGCGCTCGACGCGGTCTGCGCCGACACCGAGACGACCGGCCTCGACACCACCACCGCGCGGATCGTGCAGATCGGCGCGGTCGCGATCTCGGGCGGCCGGGTGCGTACCGGCGAGACCTTCGAGACGCTGGTCGATCCGAAGATGCCGATCCCGCCCGCCTCGTCCGCCATCCACCGGATCGGCGACGCGGACGTCGCCGGCGCGCCGGCCTTCGCGGAGGCGCTCGCCCGCTTCGACGCCTTTGCCAGCCACCGCGTGCTGATCGGCTTTTCCATCGGCTTCGACCTCGCCGTCATCGAGCATGAGGCGAAGCGCGCCGGCATCCGCTGGAGCAGGCCGCGGACGCTATGCGTGCGTCTGCTCTCGGCCGCGGCCAATGCGAACCTGCCCGACCAGTCGCTCGACATGATCGCGCAGTGGCTCGGCATTCCCATCGAGGGACGCCACCAGGCACCCGGGGACGCGAGAGCCGCCGCGGACGTCTTCGTGGCGCTGCTGCCGCGGCTGGCCGAGCGCGGGATCCGCACGCTGGCCGAGGCCGAGCGGGCCTGCCTGTCGCAGACGGCGCAGATCGACAGCCATCACAAGGCCGGCTGGGCGGAGCCGGCCACGCGGCCGGAAGCGCCAGGACCGCGCGCATTCGGTGCCGTCGATCCCTACGCCTATCGCCACCGCATCCGCGACCTGATGGCGTCGCCGCCGCAGGTCGTCCCGGCCGACCTTCCCCTGCGTGGCGCCATCGACCTGATGGTGGAGAAGCGCATCTCCTCGCTGTTCGTCGCCGATACGCCCGAGCCCGGCCAGCCGCTGGCGGCCTACGGCATCGTCACCGAGCGCGACGTCATGCGCCGCATCGCCGCCAGCGGCGCGGATGCGCTGTATGAATCCGTCGGCCCGATCGCCACCCGCAGCCTCGCCTCCATCCGCGCCGAGGCCTTCGTCTACCGCGCCGTCGGTCGCATGGACCGGCTGAAGATCCGCCACCTCGCCGTGCGCGACGACCTCGGGCGGCTGGTGGGCGTGGTTTCGGCGCGCGATCTCCTGCGCCTGCGCGCGGGCGCCGCCGTCAGCCTCGACGACGAGATCGAGGCCGCCGCCGACCCGAGCGCGCTGGCCTCGGCATGGTCCACCCTGCCCGCCGTCGCCGAGGCGCTGATCGGCGAGGCGATCGAGGCACGGGTGATCGCCGAGATCGTCAGCGAGGAGCTGCGCATCGTCACCCGCCGCGCAGCGCAGCTGGCAGAGGCGGAGATGCTGGCGCAGGGCCACGGCCAGCCGCCCTGCCCCTATGCGGTGCTGGTGCTCGGATCGGGCGGTCGCGGCGAATCGCTGCTCGCCGCCGACCAGGACAATGCGATCGTGTATGCCGACGGCGCGCCGGACGGACCGGAAGACCGCTGGTTCGCCGCCCTCGGCGAGAGGATGGCGGCGATCCTCGACCAGGCCGGCATCCCGCTCTGCAAGGGCGGCGTGATGGCGAAGAACCCGGCCTTTCGCGGCTCCGCGGCGTTGTGGGCCGACCGGGTCTCCGACTGGGTCGGCCGGTCGCGGCCCGACGACCTGCTCAACGTCGACATCTTCTACGACTTCGCGCCGGTGCATGGCGATTTCGCGCTCGCGGCAAGCCTCTTCGACCTCGCCTATGCGCTCGGTTCGCAGAACCCGGTCTTCGCCAAGCTCCTCGGCGAGCGCATCGCCGTCGGCGCCGGTCCCTTCACCCTGCTCGGCGGCTTCCGCACCGAGGGCGGCCGCGTCGACCTGAAGATGCACGGCCTGTTCCCGATCGTCGCCTTCGCCCGCGCGCTCGCCATCCGCCACGGCGTGACCGAGCGCTCCACCAAGGCGAGGCTCTCCGGCCTGATCGCCAGAGGGCTCGGCAGCACCGGCGACATCGAGCGCCTCATCGCCGCGCACGGCACCATCATCAAGGCCATGCTCGCCCAGCAGAGCCGCGACCTGCTCGCAGGCATCCCCGTCTCCAACACGGTCGAGGTGGGCGCGATGTCGCGGACGGAACAGGGGGACCTGAAGGCCGCCCTGAAGACGATCCAGGTGATCCCGGAATTGCTCCGGACGCTGATGTTTTCCTGAGCGGGAACAGCGGCCTGGACCATATGAGAATTCACTCATGCATGTTGACTCAGCACTGAGGGCTGAAGTACCCCGCTTGAAGTACTGCAACCGTCGATTGCTCGACTGCTCAGTCTATGGGGGATTACTGGACCGTGAACAGCATCTTTTCTGGCCGCCACACGTGCGCCCGAGCCGCCGAAACCAGCCTCCTGCGTCGCGAGCCGTACGGTACTCTCCCGCGTCGTCCTGAACGGTCCGTCCCAGATGCGACGCTGCGGAGCGGCGTCTGCCTGGCCGCCCTTTCGCTCGCCGGGCTCACGGTCCTGGCCGCGCAGCCGGTGCTCGCCGCCGACCTGACCGTCCCGCAGGGCACCGTCACGGTCGAGGACACGCGCAGCGTCGGTACGGTCACCGTCGGCAGCGATGTCGCGGCGACGCTCGCGATCGCCGGCGGCAGCCTCACCAGCGAGAACGGCACCATCGGCGGTCCCGACGGGGGCGCAGGCGCCGTGACCATCACCGGAGCGGGCTCCAGCTGGACGAGCACCGGGGAGCTCACGGTCGGCCTCGATGGCGGCGAAGGCAGCATCACCGTCTCCGGCGGCGCCTCCTTCACGGCCCGCCGGTTCGCCCTTTCGACCGGAAGCTGGCAGTCGGGCGGCGGCGGCGACGGGTCGCTGACCGTGACCGGTGCCGGCACGACCTGGACCAATACCGGCGGCGTCGACATCGCCCGCACGGCCGGCTCGACCGGTTCGCTGACGATCTCGAACGGCGCGACCGCCTCGATCGTCAAGACCGGGATCTACACCGGCGCCGGCGCAGAGATCACGATCACCGGCGAAGGCACCTCGGTCACCATCGGCTCCAGGACGGTCGAGGAGGACCGGGCCTGGCTCAGCCCCGAGGGCGGGACGGTGACGGTTTCGGACGGCGCCTCTCTCTTCGCCAACGGCATCTATGTCGGTGCCGGCGGCAGCAACCTCACCACCATGACGGTCACCGGCCAGGACACGGTCGTGGAGGCGGACGTGCGCCTCTATGTCGGCGGCCAGAACGGCTCCAGGGACGTCGACCCGATGAACGGCAACGGCGTCCTCGTCGTCTCGGACGGCGCCGAGATCACCATTGCCGGCACCATCGGCGCGGGCATGGATCCGAAGTCGAAGGGCGCGATCACCGTCACGGGAGAAGGTTCGCTGCTGTGGGCAAAGGCCAACCCGGCAGCCAGCGCGCTCGGCAATGTCTATGTCGGCTACAACGGATCGGGCACCGTCACGGTCGCGGACGGCGCCACTATCAGGGCCGACAACGAAGTCCGCATCGGCTATGACGACCAGGGCGACGGCACGCTGATCATCGGAGCCGCCGAAGGCTCGGACGCTGCGGCCGCCGGCACCGTCGACACGGCGACGATCGTCTTCGGCACGGGCGGCGGGCAGATCGTCTTCAACCACACCTTCCTCGACACCGGCACAGGCGAACCCATCGACTACGGCTTCGCACCGGCCATCGAAGGCGATGGCGAGATTCTCCATCTCGAGGGCCTGACCCGGCTCACCGGCGCCAGCGGCGCCTTCAGCGGATCGGTGGTGCATCTGGGCGGCATCCTCGTCGTCGACGGTACGCTTGGCGACGGCACCGCGACCCTCGAGATCGGCGAGACGGGCGGACCCACGCCGGACGTCGTGGCGATCCTCTCGGGTGCCGGCACGATCGGAGGGAACGTGACGGTGCGGGCCGGCGGTATCGCCGCCGGCGACGTCGGAGGAATCGGCACCCTGACCATCGACGGGAACCTCGTCATGACAGGGGAATCGGTGCTCGGCGCCCAGTTCGATCCCGCGAGCGCCAATGCGAGCCTGCTGCACGTCACCGGCGAGGCGGAACTCGCCGGCAGCGTCGAACTGATACCGGCCGGCGACCGGTTTGCGGGCGACCGGACCTACACGATCCTGACGGCCGACGGCGGAACCAGCGGCGCCTTCCACCCGGTCGGGCCGGTCTCGGCCTTCGTCGATGCCGAACTCGCCCATGTCGACGATGACGTCCGGTTGATCATCACGCGCAACGCGGTGGCGCTTTCAGACGTGGCGGTCACGCCGAACCAGGCGGCGACCGCAAACGCCATCGCTTCGCTCGGCGCGAACGACGAGATCGGGCAGCGCATCCTGATGCTCGGGGCGGACGGCGCCCGCGACAGCTACGACAGCCTGTCGGGCGAGATCGCAGCGACCACCCAGAGCGGCCTCGTCCTGTCGTCTCAGTTCTTCAGCCGCACCGCCATCGACCGGATCGGCCAGGCCTTCGGCGACGGCGACGAGACCCGCACGGGCAGCATTCTCGTCTCCAGCTACGGACCGGCGGGAGACCTCGCCCCGGCGGCCACAGGACCCGGCGTCTCGCTCTGGACGTCCTTCGACGGTTCGCGCGGGTCGCTCGACGGATCGGGCAACGCCGCCTCGCTCGATCGCAGTTCGGTCGGTGCCGCCTTCGGTGCCGACTTCGCGCCGGGCGAGGCCAGTCGCTTCGGCCTCCTCGCCGCCTACCATTCGTCGGACTACGACGTCGACGGCCGCGCCTCCACCTCCGCCGCCGAAAGCTGGGAAGTCGGCGCCTATGGCGGCGTCCGGTTCGGCGACGTCACGCTCAGCGGCGGCGCGGGCTATGCCTGGCACGACATCGAGACCGCGCGCGTCGCCTCCATCGGCAATTTCTCGGAGGCGCTATCCGGCTCGACCACGGGCGGCTCGCTGCAGGTCTTCGGCGAGATCAGCCGGTCCTACGTGCTGCCCTTCGGCGCGGACACGCTGCAGGTCGAACCCTTCGCGGGGATCGACTACGTCCGCCTGACGGTGGACGGCTACCGCGAGACGGGCGGCCTCGCTGCCCTCACCGTCACCGGCAGCGAAACCGACGTCGGCTATTCGACCCTCGGCATGCGAACCTCGATGCGTCTTCATTCCGTCGGCGCCGGTGCGCGGCTCACCGGGATGCTCGGCTGGCGCCACGGTTTCGGCGACCTGACCCCGACGTCGACGGCGAGCTTCGCCGGCGGTTCGGCCTTCGCCGTCGACGGCGCCCCCCTGTCGGAAAACCTTGCGCTGGTGGGCGCGGGCTTCGCCGTCGATCTTGCGCCGAAGGCAACCCTGTCGTTCGACTATCGCGGGGCGTTCGGCGAAGCCTCGGCGGAAAACGGCGGCGAGGCGCGCTTCAGCCTGCGCTTCTGAAGTCCTCCGCGAAGACGGAAGACCGGTCCGCGGCGGGCCGGCCTTCCTTCCCGGACCGTCAGGCCTGCATCCCGGCGAGCTTCGTGTCCGTCTTCGCGACGACCTCGTCCGGCACGAAGAAATCCGCCGCCAGCGGTCCCTTTGCGCCGGGCGCATAGGCGGAGAAGTCGGTGACGCCTTCCTCGCGCAGCACGAGTTCGTCGATGAAGAAATTGCCGGTGCAGGCGCGCGACGAGCGCACGAGGATCGCATGCGCGGCGTCGGCCATGATCTCGGGCAGCCGGCTCATCGAAGCCATCGCGTCGCCGCCGAGCAGATTGCGCACGGCTGCCGTGTCGATCGCGGTCAGCGGCCAGAGCGAGTTCACCGCGATGCCGTCCTTCGCGAACTCGGCGCTCATGCCCAGCGTGCACATCGACATGCCGAACTTCGCCATCGTGTAGGCGACGTGGTTCCTGAACCATTTCGGGTCCATGTCGAGCGGCGGCGCGAGGTTGAGGATGTGCGGGTTCTGCGCCTTCTTCAGGTGCGGGATGCAGGTCTTGGAGACGAGAAACGTGCCGCGCGTGTTGATCTGGTGCATCAGGTCGTAGCGCTTCATGTCGGTTTCCAGCGTGCCGGTCAGCTGGATGGCGCTGGCATTGTTGATGCAGATGTCGATGCCGCCGAACGCCTCCACCGTCGCCTTCACCGCGAGATCGACCATCTCCTCGCTGCGGATGTCGCAGAGCACCGGCAGCGCCTTCCCTCCGGCTTCCTCGATCAGCGCGGCGGCGGTGTGAATCGTGCCGGGAAGCTTCGGATGGGGCTCCGCGGTCTTGGCCGCGATCGTGACGTTGGCGCCGTCGCGCGCCGCGCGCAGCGCGATCGCCAGGCCGATGCCCCGCGACCCACCGGAAATGAAGAGGGTCTTTCCCTTCAGCGACATGGCGTCCTCCCGCAAACGGTCCCGAGTGCATCCTCGCCCGCCGGCCGTCCCGACGCAAGCAGTGGCGGTCAGGACCTGTCGGCGAGGTCGCTCAGGAAGGCGCGCAGGCGCATCAGTTCCGGCGCGATCGGCCGGCCATCGGCGCGCTGATCGAAGATGTAGTGCTCGAGATCGCGCCGCGCGCGCCAGAGATCGTAGGCCTCCACCGGCGGCAGGGACGACATCCCGTCTTGCGGCAACTTCTCGACTGCGGACATCGGACTCCCTCGCACCGGCAGCAACCCATGCCGTATTCCAAGAAGCGCTCATGGACGCATTGCGCTGGGTCAATCCGGCCCCGCGCGCCCGCCCGGCGCCGCGGCGGCGGTGTCGGGACAGATGTTGCCGCGTCAGGCCTCGCCGGCCTCCAGTCCCCATTGCTCGACCAGCCTCGGGTGGACCAGCTTCGCATGGAGCGTCAGGAGCACGATGTCGGCGTCGAAGCCCTCGCCCGCCGCGAGGGCGGCCTCCAGCCGCCGTTCCGCATCCGCTGCCGGCTGCGGCCCGTTGGCGATCGTGAAGGCCTCGGCCCCGAGCGCGCAATAGGCGAACAGCCAGGCCGTGAAGGGATAGGCATGCTCGGGCGGCTCGCCCTCCGGAGCGTAATCCTTCATCAGGTTGACCAGTGCCAGCTTGGCGCCCTCCGGCACGCGGGCCGGATGCAGGTCGAAGGCGCGCAGCGCGTCGTCGAGCAAGAGCAGGTCCCGCGACCGGCCGAAACGCCCCAGAAATCCGAACGACGATCCCCGCCTGGCCATGTACCCTCCCGCTCCGACGCGGCAGGCATGCGCCCCGCGTCGCACGCACATCGGGATCGGGCGGGCCAGGTTCAAGAGCTTGCCGCCGCCGCGCGGTCCGGCGGCCCGCGTCAGCCCGGCTTGCGCTCGATGAAGCGGATGCGGTTGCTGAAGGGATCGGTCACCGACATCTGCGCTCCCCAGTCCAGGTTCTCGATCCCCGGCTTCATGTAGCGGTAGTCCTTCGCCTTCAGTTCCGCATGAAATGCGGCGATGCCGGTCATGAAGACCACCATGTTGCCGCCCGGCGACGCGTCGCCGGCATGTTCGGAAAGATGCAGCCGGACGTTTTCCCGCGACACCTGGCAGTAGAGTGGAAAATTCTCGCCGAAGCGGTGCTCCCAGTCGACCGAGAAGCCGAGGAAGCCGCAATAGAACTCGCGCGCCTTGGCCTCGTCGAAGATGCGCACGATCGGCACTGGCGGTTCGAAGGCGAAGGCCGGCGACGCGCCTTCCCTTGCGTCGGTCGCGCCGATCTTCGCCGACAGCACGTTCCAGTCCGGCTGGTCGAATTGCCGCGCCACCAGTTCGAGGGCCGCCGAGTGCGTCAGGTCGACGCCCGTCTCGCGCAAGGCCTCGCGCAGCGATTTCGCCATCGCCTTGGCGTCCAGATGGGTCCGCATGGAATTTCCGATCCTTCCATTGACGGCGAACAGTCCCCGGCGCCCGCGTTGCCGGTGTCGTCCGCCGAGGGAGAGACCGGTTGGAAAATCGTTCTTGCGCGTTCGCCATCCCCTTTCGGGGTGCGGGCTGCGGGCCGCGCCAGCCTTGGCCGAACGATAGTGCAGGCGGTCGCGGAGCGTCAATGTCGCGTCGCGCGGCGGGCACGCCGGAACAAAACGGACACGCTCGCTGGCCTTTGCCGGGCGAATCACTACATTCGGACGCATGTCAGACTTTCCCGATATGCCGTTCTTCGACGAGGACGACGCAACTCCCCCCCGTCCGGCCTCCCCCGCTCCGGGCGGCATCGCGGCCCGCGCCATGGCCGCGCGGCGACCGCAGGCGCCGGACTATCTCGCCGGGCTGAACCCCGAGCAGCGACTCGCGGTCGAGACGACGGAGGGCCCGGTCCTGGTCTTGGCCGGTGCCGGCACCGGCAAGACGCGCGTGCTCACCACGCGCATCGCCCACATCCTGGCCACCGGCCGCGCCTACCCCTCGCAGATCCTCGCGGTGACCTTCACCAACAAGGCCGCGCGCGAGATGAAGCACCGCATCGGCGTGCTCGTCGGCGAGGCGAGCGTCGAGGGCATGCCCTGGCTCGGCACCTTCCACTCGATCGGCGTCAAGATCCTGCGCCGCCATGCCGAACTGGCCGGCCTGCGTTCCGACTTCACCATCCTCGACACGGACGACGTCATCCGGCTGATCAAGCAGATCATCCAGGCCGAAGGGCTCGACGACAAGCGCTGGCCGGCGCGGCAGTTCGCGCAGATGATCGACGGCTGGAAGAACAAGGGCCTGGCGCCGAAGGACATCCCCGAAGGCGACGCCCGCGCCTTCGGCGACGGCCGCGGCCGCGCGCTCTACGCCGCCTACCAGGAGCGGCTGAAGACGCTGAACGCCTGCGACTTCGGCGACCTGCTCTGCCACCCGATCCGGCTCCTGCGCGACAATCCCGACGTGCTGGCCGACTATCACCGCCGGTTCAGGTACATCCTGGTCGACGAGTACCAGGACACCAACACGGCGCAGTACATGTGGCTGCGGCTTCTGGCGCAGCGGCCGAAACTGCCCTCTTCTCCCCGTTCACGGGGAGAAGATGCCGGCAGGCAGATGAGGGGCGGCGCGACCGTCAGCGAGGATGGCACCGGCCCCTCATCCGCCCCTTCGGGGCACCTTCTCCCCGTGAACGGGGAGAAGGAAAGGCCCACCGTCAACATCTGCTGCGTCGGCGACGACGACCAGTCGATCTACGGCTGGCGCGGGGCGGAGGTGGACAACATCCTGCGCTTCGACAAGGATTTCCCGGGCGCCACCGTCGTGCGGCTGGAGCGCAACTACCGTTCGACGGCGCATATCCTCGGCGCCGCCTCGCATCTCATCGCCAACAACGAGGGCCGCCTCGGCAAGACGCTGTTCACGGAGAAATCCGATCCCGAGGACGCCAAGGTGCAGGTGCATTCCGCCTGGGATTCCGAGGAGGAGGCGCGCGCGGTCGGCGAGGAGCTGGAGCAGATCGAGCGCAAGGGCGGGTCGCTCAACGACGTCGCCATCCTGGTGCGGGCCTCGTTCCAGATGCGCGAGTTCGAGGAACGCTTCATCACCCTCGGCCTCGCCTACCGCGTCATCGGCGGCCCGCGCTTCTACGAGCGCCAGGAGATCCGCGACGCCATGGCCTATCTGCGCGTCGTGGCCAATCCCACCGACGACCTCGCCTTCGAGCGCATCGTCAACGTGCCGAAGCGCGGGCTCGGCGAGGCGGCCATCCGCCAGGTGCACGACGCCGCCCGCGCGCTCGGCATTCCGATGCTCGAAGCCGCGCGAAAGCTCGCCGAGAGCGACGAGATGAAGCCGAAGCCGCGCGCGGCGCTGCGCGAACTCGCCGCCTCCTTCCAGCGCTGGCAGGAGGCGCTGGAGGCGACGGCGCACACCGAGCTCGCCGAGACCATCCTGGAGGAGAGCGGCTACACCGACATGTGGAAGGCCGACAAGTCGGCCGAGGCGCCGGGGCGACTGGAGAACCTCAAGGAACTTATCCGCTCCATGGACGGCTACGAGAGCCTGCGCGGCTTCCTGGAACACGTCGCGCTGGTCATGGATGCCGAACAGACCGAGGCGACCGACGCCGTCTCGATCATGACGCTGCACTCGGCCAAGGGGCTCGAATTCGACACCGTCTTCCTCCCCGGCTGGGAGGAGGGCCTGTTCCCGCACCAGCGCGCGCTCGACGAGGGCGGCCGCACGGGGCTGGAGGAGGAGCGGCGGCTCGCCTATGTCGGCGTCACCCGCGCCAAGCGCGTGCTGCACATCTGGTTCGTGTCGAACCGCCGCATCCACGGGCTGTGGCAGTCCACCATCCCCTCGCGCTTCCTCGACGAACTGCCAGAGGCGCATGTCGAGGTGGCCGATGCCGGCCAGTCCTATGGCGGCTACGGCGCGGGCGGCTATGGCGGCGGCCAGGGCCATGGCGGAGGGCGTGGCTCCTTCGCCGACGGCAATGCCGGCCGGCGCAACCCCTACGGCGCCTCGCGCTTCGACAGCCTGGGCGCGTCGGGCGGCGGCCAGGGCGGCGCCACCGGCGGGCGCGGCGGCCAGGGCGGCGGCGCCTTCTCCTCGACCTACGCCACGCCCGGCTGGGCGCGGGCGCAGAAGAACCGCACCGAAGCCACCGACCGCAACTGGGGCAACCGCTCCGGCCATGCCGTCGAGCGCATCGGCTACGGCGAGACCGATTCGGGCTACGGCGCCGGCCGCGGCTCGGTGAAAGGCCGCGTCATCGAGGGCGAACTGGTCGCCAAATCCGTCTCCGACACCCCCTCCCCCTTCGCCGTCGGCGACCGGGTCTTCCACCTCAAGTTCGGCAACGGCAACATCGCCGCGATCGAAGGCAACAAGCTGACGATCGATTTCGACAAGGCCGGGCAGAAGCGGGTGCTGGACGGGTTCGTGGAGAAGGTGTGAAGAGGAGCCGCTGACGGGGACAGTTTACTTTTTCCGGTAAAGGCACCGCACTGCCGCAGTCCGCGCACCGGAAAAAGTAAACTGTCCCCTGCGCTCCACCTCAAGTTCGGCAACGGCAACATCGCGGCGATCGAAGTCAACAAGCTCACGATCGACTTCGACAAGGCCGGGCAGAAGCGGGTGCTGGACGGGTTCGTGGAGAAGGTGTGAAGAGGAGCCGCTGACGGGGACAGTTTACTTTTTCCGGTAAAGGCACCGCACTGCCGCAGTCCGCGCACCGGAAAAAGTAAACTGTCCCCTGCGCTCCACCTCAAGTTCGGCAACGGCAACATTGCCGCGATCGAGGGCAACAAGCTGACGATCGATTTCGACAAGGCTGGGCAGAAGCGGGTGCTGGACGGGTTCGTGGAGAAGGTGTGAAGAGGAGCCGCTGACGGGGACAGTTTACTTTTTCCGGTAAAGGCACCGCACTGCCGCAGTCTGCACACCGGAAAAAGTAAACTGTCCCCTGCGCTTGTCCCAGCGCTCAGATCGGTTTCCGCGCACGCTTCCCCAGCTTCGCTCCCAGCCCTTCGACCCAGGCCCTGGCGCCTAGCGGGCGGCCGGTCGTCTCGGCTTTGCGCAAGGCGCGCATGGCGGCATCCGTGGCTTCCACGGAGATCATCGAAGCGAAGTCCGGCCACCGGTCGAGCACCGGCCGCACGGTCACGACGCCATCGTCGAACCCTGCAAGATGCGCCCGGGCGCTGGACCACGGCCATTCCTGCGCGGCCTTCACCAAGCCCGCCCGCACCGGGTTCAGCGATACGTAGCGCACGGCGCTTTCCAGGTGGTCCTCGTCCATCGGCGCGGAGCCGAAGCGCCCCTGCCAGAGATGACCCGTCCAACCCTCACGGTCGTTGATGAAGCGGGTGTAGCGCCGGTGCGCATCGGCAAGCGTCGCGCGCAGTCCATCAGGGTCGGACGGTACGAGAACGAGATGAACGTGGTTGGGCATCAGGCAATAGGCCCATATGGCCGTTGCCGCTTCTCCTGCCGCTTCGGCAAGTATCCTGCGGTAGAGCCGATAGTCGTGCGGCGAAAAGAACACACGTTCGCGGCGGTTTCCGCGCTGCGTCACATGATGCGGGACGCCGGGGACGACGATACGGGCGAGCCGTGGCAAGGACAATTTCCCCGGGACGGTTACTGTTTTCACTCTACCACAGCGAACCGCGGACAGTTCTACATTTTCCTCGTTCTCGGACGGCGTCCTGATGCGCGTGTCGGGGCGAGACGGCAAACTGTCCCCGCCTTCGCCCCTTGCCCCACCCCGCCCCGCATGGCATCCCTGCCCCATGCACAGCGTCACCATCCCCGACCATTTCCGCGACAAGATCGCCCGCCGGCGCGGGCGGTTCGAGATCTTCGACCGGCTGGACCCCGCCCGCACCGCACTCGTCGTCGTCGACATGCAAAAGGCCTTCGTGGCCGAAGGGGCGCCGGTGGAGGTGCCGCTGGCGCGGGGGATCATCGGCAACGTCAACCGGCTCGCCGCCGCCTGCCGCGCCGTCGGGGCGCCGGTGGTGTGGATCAAAACGACGCTGACCGACGCGACGGGCGAGCATCCCTGGCCGGTGTTCTTCGATCTCTTCAACACGCCCGAGAGCGGCGCGCGGCTGCTGGCCGCCTTGAGCGACAACTCGCCGTGGCACGGGCTCGCCGAGGGGCTGGACGTCCTGCCGGGCGACCTGCACGTGTCGAAGAACCGCTTCTCCGCCTTCATCCAGGGCGCATCGACGCTCGACATGGTGCTGCGCGCCCGCGGCATCGACCATGTCGTCATCTGCGGCACGCTGACCAACCGCTGCTGCGAGAGCACGGCGCGCGACGCCATGATGATCGGCTACCGGGTGGTCTTCGTGGAGGACGCCAACGCCGCCGTCACCGACGAGGAGCACGTCGCCGCACTCGTCAACGTGGCCGCCACCTTCGGCGACGTGCGGCGGACGGACGACGTGGTCGGCATGCTCGGCTGACGGCCGAGAGCGGGCGTCAGCCGCCGGAGGCCATCGCCTCCCACCGATCCAGAAACGCTTCCACGGAGAGCACCTGCATGTCCGGCACCGCCTCGAACAGCCGCTCCTTCGGCCAGTCCCACCAGGCGAGCGCCTCGAGCCGTGCCACGACGTCGGCGGCAAAGCGCGCGCGCAGCACGCGGGCGGGCGAGCCGGCGACGATCGTGTAGGCCGCCACGTCCTTCGTCACCACCGCATTGGCGCCGACGGCCGCGCCGTTGCCGATGGTGACGCCCGGCAGGATCACCGCGCCGTGGCCGATCCAGACGTCGTGGCCGATCGTGACGGGCTTCGCGCGCCGTCGCTCGCGAAAGATCTGGTCGACGCCGAGATAGCGGAAATACTCGTTCGGCCGATAGGTCAGCTTGTGCGTGGTCACCCGCTCCAGCGGGTGGTCCAGCGCGTTGATACGGCTGTTGGCGGCGATCGAGCAGAACTTTCCGATCGCGGCATAGATGCCCTCGGCGTGGCGCTCGACATAGGAATAGTCGCCCACCGTCACCTCGCGCAGGATCACCCGCTCGCCGATCGACACATGCCGGCCGAGCCGGCAGCCCTTCAGCTCGGCGGTGGAATGGATGCGCGGCTCGTCGTCGGTGAAGCGGGGATCCTCGGCCATGCCACGGCTCTAGCGGCCAGCCGGCCGGGCGGCAAGCGGCAGCGCTACTGCGGCTTGCCCTTCGTCCACTCGACCTGCTGGCCGTAGAGCGGCACCGTCGAGATCGCCATCTTGGCGGAGCCGTCCTGCACCTGACGCGAATGCGACAGGTAGATCAGCGTCTGGTTCTTCCGGTCGTAGATGCGGTTCACCACCTGCTGCTTCCAGATCAGGCTGATGCCCTGGTTGAACACCTCCTCGCCGTCCTTCGACAGGTCGATGTCGCCGATCCGGATCGGGCCGGTCTGCCGGCAGGCGATGGAGGAATCGGAGGGATCCTCGAACCAGTTGCCCTTCTGCAGCCGGTCGATCACGCCGCGCTCGAAATAGGAGACGTGGCAGGTGACGCCCTGGACCTCCGGATCGGAAATGGCCTCGATGATGATGTCGTTGCCGAGCCAGTCGACGCCGACCTCGCCCACCTCCTCGGCCCGGGCGGCGAGCGGAAGGGCGATGAGCCCGGCAAGGGCGGCCGCAGCGAGGCGGTTGCGGATCATGGCGTGTCTCCTGGAACTGTCGCCCCGCAGATGGGCCTTCGCGCCGCCTCGCGCAAGATTGAAGCGGCCGCGACGACCGGCCGCCTTTGCACCTGCGGGCCGAAACGCCTATATCGCTGGCACGACGACACGAAAGAGCCCCGATGCCCGCCCGCCCGGCCCTCCTCTCCGCCACGATCCTCGCAGCGCTCGCCGCGGCAACGGGTGTGGCGTTCGCGGCATGGGGCGAGAAGGGCCCGGCGATGTTCATGGTGCTCGCCGAGGGCGGGCTTTCCTGGTGCTTCTAGCTCCGTCCGCGAAACCGACAGCGAGAAAACGAACATGATGCGTGGAATTCTGGTCGGCATCGTGGTTCTGATGGCAGGCGCCATCGGCTGGCTGACCTTCGACTGGTACCGGACGACGCATTCGGGCGAACCCTTCGGCGACGCTTTCGCGCTCACCGACCAGTCGGGCCAGCCAATCACCGAAGCGGCCTTCCGCGGTCACCCGACCGCCGTGTTCTTCGGCTTCACCCATTGCCCGGAGGTCTGTCCGACGACGCTGTTCGAGCTCGACGGCTGGCTGAAGCAGCTCGGGCCGGAGGGCGAATCCATCCGCGCCTACTTCGTCTCGGTCGATCCGGAGCGCGACACGCCGGAAATCATGAACACCTATGTCTCCAACGTGTCCGACCGCATCACCGGCATCACCGGCGAGACGGCGAAGGTGGAGGCGATGGCAAAATCCTTCGGCATCTACTGGAAGAAGGTGCCGCTGGACGGCGGCGACTACACGATGGACCACACCGCCTCGATCCTGCTGCTCGGCCGCGACGGCGATTTCTTCGGCACCATCGCCTATGGCGAGAACCCCGACACGGCGATCGCCAAGCTGAAGCGGCTGGTCGCCGAGGGCTGAGGCTTGAAGCGCCGGGCCGGCTGAGGCAGGAAGAGCGCCCGGCCTCCCCACCCTGCGCCGGCCGAACGTTCCGGAGTTTCCCGTGCCGCAGACCAAATTCTCCTTCACCGCGCCGCGCGCGCTCGCCCGGCAGGTCTACGGTCTCGTCGAGGCTGCGTTCGAGGAGGATGGCTGGCCCGTCGCGCTGACCGACATCGACGAGGACAAGGGTCCCGCGCAAGGCATCGAGACGGTCGACCTCTATGTCGACGGCGACGGCGAGGACGAGGCCGGGCGCCTCGCAGGGCTGCTCGCGGCGGAAGGCATCGAAGGCGCGTTCGCACGCGAGGTTCTTCCCGAGACGGACTGGGTCACGGCCTCGCTCGACGGGCTGAAGCCGGTGCGCGCCGGGCGCTTCCTCGTCCACGGCAGCCACGACCGCGACAAGGTGCGGGCGAACGACCTCGCCATCGAGATCGAGGCCGGCCTGGCCTTCGGCACCGGCCACCACGGCACGACGGCCGGCTGCCTGGAAACGATCGAGAGACTGGTGAGGAACCGGCGGCCCCGCCGCGTGCTCGACCTCGGCACCGGCAGCGCGGTGCTGGCGATCGCGGTGGCGAAGCTCGCGCGGGTGCCGGTGCTCGCCACCGACATCGATCCGGTCGCCGTCGACGTGGCGCGCGAGAACGCGCGGCTCAACGGCGTCGCCGGCCTGGTGCGCTGCGTCACCGCCACCGGCTTCGGCCATCTCGAGATCGCGACGCGTGCGCCCTACGACCTGATCGTCGCCAACATCCTCGCCAACCCGCTGATGAAGCTCGCACCGCAGATGGCCGCGCATCTGGCGCCCGGCGGCTCGCTCATCCTGTCGGGCATCCTGGTGCGCCAGCGCAACGCGGTGGTGGCCACCTATGCCGGCCAGCGCTTCCGACACGTCTCGACGCTGACGCGCGGCGACTGGGTGACCATTCACTTCGAGCGCTGAGGGGCTGGTCGCATCGTGGGCGGCAGGCGTCTCCGGCGGGTCCTGAGCCCTTGGGACACCCCCCTCTGCCTGCCGGCATCTCGCCCTCAAGGGGGGAGATCGGCTGTCGCAATGCCATCGCCATTCTGATCGACGGAGAGAGAGCGCTGCCGCTGCAATTGTCGATCTCCCCCCTTGAGGGGGAGATGCCGGCAGGCAGAGGGGGGTATCGCAGGGCGCTGTCGCTGAAAGGTCCGCACGTCACGCTGCCGCCCCCAAAACAACCAAAGGCGGCCCTTCCGTCCGGAAGAAGCCGCCTTCGATGCATGCGGCGGGCACGAAGCCCGCGCAGGCCGATCAGAACATGTAGTAGGCCCCGCCGCGCTTCTTCAGGTCGGCGCGGTCGTAGCCGTGCGACTTCAGCGTCTCGTCGTCGAGCATCAGGAGCGCGCCGTTGACGTAGCGGCTGACCTGGCGCTGCCGGGCCTCGACGAGCGCGTCGACTGCATTGCGGAAAAATCCGGTCTTGGTGGCCATGTCGAATGTCCTTCGTGACTGGCGTTGATCTGTCTTCGTCTGGTTTGAAAGGTAAGTCGTGCTGAGCTTTTCAACCAGAGCAGTTGCAGCATGCCACCCATGCATTCTTCGCATATGCGAGATTGCCTTGTGCGTCGCAGCAATCACGGCTGTCGCCGATTCCGGAGACGATGCATGGCGACGGTTCAACCGGCCGACGGAATCCTCTAGGGTCGCGCCGACCTCGCATCAGACGGACCCTTCATGTTCCAGACCTTCGACAGCGTTTCCGACCCCTCCCTCGCCGGTCCGCGCGTGGCGCGGCTTCGCGCCTGGCTGGCGGCGCAGGGCCTCGACGGCTTTCTCGTGCCCCGCGCCGACGAGCACCAGGGTGAGTATGTGCCGGCGCGGGCCGAGCGGCTGCGCTGGATCACCGGCTTCACCGGCTCGGCCGGCGTGGCGCTGATCCTCTCCGACCGGGCGCATCTCTTCGTCGACGGGCGCTACACGCTGCAGGCCGCGCAGCAGGCCGACCCGTCGATCTTCTCGGTCGAGAGCCTGATCGAGACCCCGCCGCCGGCCTTCATGCGCGAGCACCTGCCGCAGGATCTGGCCATCGGCTTCGATCCCTGGCTGCACACGATCGGCGATGCGGCGGCGCTGAAGAGCGCGGTCGAAGCGCGCGGCGGACGGCTGGTGGCGCTGGAGCGCAATGCCGTCGACGCCGTCTGGGATGACCAGCCGGCCCCTCCCCTCGAGCCCGTCGAGGTCCATCCCGAGCCGTTCGCCGGGCGGCTGGCGAAGGACAAGCTCGCCGATCTGGCCGAAGCGGTCGGCAAGGCCGGCGCCGGCTGTTGCGTGCTCACCGATCCGGCCTCGCTCGCCTGGGCCTTCAACATCCGCGGCAACGACGTGCCGCACACGCCGCTGGCGCTCGGCTTCGCCATCCTGCGCGCCGAGGGGCTGCCGCTGCTCTTCCTCGACGAGCGCAAGCTGCCGATGCGCACCGAAGCCTATCTTACCCAGCTCGCCGACCTGATGCCGCCGTCGGCCCTCGACGACGAGCTGAAGCGGCTTGCGTCCGCAGGCACGAAGGTCGGCCTCGACACCGCGCTCGCGGCCGAGAAGCTGCGCACGATCGTCGAGGAGAACGGCGGAACCGTCGTTTCGATGGCCGATCCGGTGCGCCTGCCGCGCGCCACCAAGAACGAAGCCGAACTTGCCGGCACGCGCGCCGCCCACCGCCGCGACGGCGTGGCGGTGACGCGCTACCTCGCCTGGCTCGACCGGCAACAACCGGGCACGGTCGACGAGATCGGCGCGGTGACGGCGCTGGAGGAGGTTCGCCGCAAGGCCGGCGAGGAGGCGCAGATGCGGCTGCGCGACATCTCCTTCGACACGATCTCGGGCGCCGGGCCGAACGGCGCCATCATCCACTACCGGGTGTCGACGGCGACCAACCGCGTGCTTGGCGACGGCGAACTGTTCCTGGTCGATTCCGGCGCGCAATACCAGGACGGCACCACCGACATCACCCGCACGGCGCCGATCGGGCAGCCGAGCGACGAGATGCGCGAACGCTACACGCTGGTGCTGAAGGGCCTGATCGGCATCTCGCTCTTGCGCTTCCCTTCAGGCACGCGCGGCGCCGACATCGACGCCGTGGCGCGGATGGCGCTGTGGAAGGCAGGCCTCGACTACGGCCACGGCACAGGCCACGGCGTCGGCTCCTACCTCTCCGTCCACGAAGGCCCGCAGCGGATCGCGAGAACCGGCACCGAAAAGCTTCTGCCCGGCATGATCCTTTCCAACGAGCCCGGCTACTACAAGGCCGGCGCCTACGGCATCCGGCTGGAAAACCTGATCGTCGTCACCGAGCCGCAGGCGATCGAAGGCGGCGACAAGCCCATGCACGGCTTCGAAACCCTGACGCTCGCGCCCTTCGACCGGCGGCTGATCGTGGCGGAGATGCTGACCGCCGAGGAGCGCGGCTGGCTCGAGGCGTATCATGCGCGGGTGGTGGCGGAGATCGGGCCGATGCTGGGGGACGAGGATCGGGCGTGGCTGGAGGGGATGGCGGGGGCGGTGTGAGGGCACAATCCGCCAACACGTGAGCATGGGAACGCTGGCTATACGGACTATTCTGCGAGAAGTCGTTCCTATTTAGATGGACGCAAAGTCTGCCTTGAATCGAAACGAAGACATAGGGGCAAGTGGCGGCCGAGATGGCGAAGAAGGTAAACCGAATAGCTGACTTGCCATCTGTGCAGCAAATATCTGCTGCGCTACCGTTCATACGATTGACTCGGCACCTTGCGAGGCTGGCTCTATTAACGGGCCTTGGAGGAGAAAAGGCATGTAAATTTATCGATGTTTCCGATCAAATTCTGGCCCAATCCGAAGTACTTGATCTCCCCGACCGCTTCAACGCCGCATTCGCAGAGCGCGGTTGGATTGCGACCTCTTCAATGTCGGTAGAGGCGATGCGTGCCGCGTTGGATAAGCACGAAGAGGGCGATACGAATGCAGGAGAGGAAATCATCCTTGAATGGGTGCTAGACTCAGGGACTTTGAACTTCTTTGCTATTAGCCGCAGCAAGCGATTCGGCGAAGTCCACGGCCGGTGGGATCAACTGCGCGAAGCACTCGCGCTGACAGAAGAACGCCGCTACTGGTCCGCCGTGCCACTAGTCCTAATCGCCTGTGATGGTTTCGCATCCGATGTGTTGGGAACCTCACCGTTCGAGAAGAACGCGGACCTGAGGATGTTCGACTCAATGGTCGCTCATCCATCTTCGCTCCCCGCAGCAATCACGCGAATCACAAAGGGGGTGCGCAAGTCGAGCGACGAAACGCTGTATCTCCCCCTTCGGCACGGTATCCTGCACGGCCGCTCGCTAGGCTACGCGAACCGCGCTGTCTGCGGGAAGGCGTGGATGCTGATGATCGCTTTGGTTGATTGGGCGGCGGACAAGCGGGACGAAGAGGTGCGCCGAGCCAAGGACAAGGCGCGACACTCGACCGATTGGAGGGAACTATCCTCATCGCTACAGAAGAGTCAGGCTGACAAGGCGGCTATTGAGGCGTTCGTACAGCGACGCTGGGAGGGGTCCTTCGGCGAGGCCTTGGCCGAGAACGACCCTCCATTAGCGTTCTTTGAGTTTCTGACCGGTTGGCGGACGCGGAACTTTGGACTGATGGCGAAGCGGGCCGTCAACCTTACTCAGCAGAAGCACGGGCATCTCGCAGGGCGCCTTCGAACAGATGCAGAACATCTATTTCTCACCGATTTCGAGATTCTTCGGGTGTCTCAGACAACGGTTGCGCGTGCGGAAGCGGTAGTTCGAATGAAAGGTCAAACGCTGAAAGGCGAGGTCAGCGGCAAGTTCATGGTTTTGGCTTTCCGAAACACGGCCGATGGCGGCGTCGCGATGCCTTCAGATGAGGGTACCTGGCAGGTTCGGCAAGCGTGCATGTTCGACCTTCTGCACGAAAGAACGATCGATAAGCACGAAAACTAGACATGAGGCTATCATCCTACGGCGACCGTCCTTCCCGGCTGCGGACGGGCACCTTCGCAAGCGGCTTCTCACCTGGTCGTGGCGTGGTAGGATGATGGCACATCACGCTGCCGAGCCTTTGGAGCCGTCATGCCCGCCACCGAGAAGCGAACCTTCACGCTGCCCGTCGATCAGAGCAGCTTCATCGACCAGATGGTCGAGTCCGGATCCTATGAGTCCGCCAGCGACGTCGTTCGCGCCGGGCTTCGGGCGCTGCAGGAACGCGACGAGGCCGTCGAACGGTGGCTGCGCGACGAGGTCGCCCCGGTCTATGACGCGATGAAGGCCGATCCGTCGCGGGGCATTCCCGCCGAGGACGCCTTAGCCGCCGTGCGCGCCCGGCATGCCGCGCGGCTCAAGGAGAACAGGTGACGCGGGAAATCGTCTTTTCGCCCGAAGCGCTGGCGGACCTGCTTTCGCTGTACGACTATGTTGCCGATCAGTCTGGGGAAAGTTGTGCCGTTGCCTACATCACCCGGATTGAAGCCTATTGCGCGGGCTTCGCGGAGTTCCCCGAGCGCGGGATGCGCCGTGACGAACTTCGCGAAGGCCTGCGCGTCGTCGGCTTCGAACGGCGCGTAACGATCGCCTTCCATGTCGAGCCGGATCGCGTCGTCTTCGACCGCATCCTGTACGGAGGCCGCAACATGGAGGGCGCGATCGCCCAACCAGATCGCGACATGACCTAGACGCCGCGGCCTCACCTCCCGTTCGACCGCCACTGCTGCCGTTGGCCGCCCCTCACCCCCATCGCGGCCGACGCATCCGGAACACGCGCTCCACCGCCGCATAGTCCATATACCCCAATCTCGCCAGGTTCTGCGCCTTCGCGCTGTCGAACAGCCCGTCCGTCAGGCACGCGTCGTCGATGTGGACGCCGATCACCTGCCCCGTCACCACGGTGACGCCGGCCTCCGAGCCGTCGAGCAGCACCGGGCGGCGGATTTCCGTCACCCGGCATTCCAGCGCGGCGTGGGCCTCGGCGACGCGGGGGGCGGCGACGAGGCGGGAGGGGGCGGGGGTGAGGCCGGCATAGCCGAACTCGCTTACCCCGCGCGGGGCGTCGACGGAGGTGGCGTTCATCTTGTCGGCGAGGTCGAGCGTGACGAGATTGGCGACGAACTCGCCGGTCTGCCGGATGAAGGCGACGCTGTCCTTCTCGCCCTCCGACGAGAACCAGACCAGCATCGGCTTCGACGACAACGCGTTGAAGAACGAATAGGGCGCGAGGTTGAGGGCGCCTTCGGCCGACCGGCTGGAAATCCAGCCGATCGGGCGCGGCGCGACGATCGCCTTCAAGGGGTCGTGCGGCAGGCCGTGGCCATGGGCTGCTTCGTAGAACATCAGATCTCCCTCGGCCCCGCATAGTCGGAAACGAGCGCGGCCGGGTCGGGCCGCGGCCGCTCGGCGATCTCGCCGGCATGGTTGCCGATGTGGACGAAGCCGACCACGCGCTCCTCCGGCGCGAGGCCGAGGAGCGCGCGGCCCTCCTCGACGTCCGAATACCAGTTGGTGATCAGGTTGGCGCCGTAGCCCAGCGCGTTGGCGGCGATGATCAGGTTCATGGCGGCCATGCCGGCCGACAGGAACATCTCCCATTGCGGGATCTTCGGATTGGCCTTGGGCACGAAGACCACGCCGATGACGAGCGGCGCGCGCGAGAAGCGGGTGCGTTCCTGTTCGATGCGGGCGGGTGGCAGTTCGCCCTCGCGCTTCACCGCGAGGGCCGCCAGCCTCTCGCCCACCACCTGCCGCGCGTCGCCGCGATAGAGGACGAAGCGGAAGGGCGCCAGCCGGCCGTGGTCGGGCACGCGCGCGGCGATGCGCAGCATGGTGGCGATGTCGTCGTCGCCCGGTCCGGGGCCGGCGAGTTCCTGGATCGGCGCGGACTTGCGGGCCAGCATGAAGTCGATGACGGGTGAATTCAAAGGGCGTTTCCTTGCGGTCGGACTGTCTTGAAAAAAGTGCGGCGGTGCGGACCACGTGCCTGCCGATGGCCTTGAAATTGCCACCGCATTGGGCTTGATGGCAACCCGATGCACGAAGACACGCCGTTCACCGCCGCACGCCGACTGCGCGCCCTCCTGGCGGCGACAATTCTCGTCTTCTGCGGAGGTGCGGCCTTCGCCCAGTCCGGAGACGTGCCGAAGGCACCGGCCCCCGGCACGAGCGGCTTCACCGCCACCGAGCGAGGCCCCTCCCTCCCCTTCGTCGGCACCCAGCCGGTGACGCTGTCGGCGCAACTCACGGCCGAATCGCCGGAACTGTCGCGCGGGCTGATCTGGCGCATCTTCAAGCCCGAGGCGGGCGACGACGGCAAGCTGCCGCTCGTCATGGCCGAACAGGGCGGCACGCGCACCTTCGATCTCGCCCCGGGCAGCTATCTCGTGCACGCGGCCTTCGGCCGGGCCGGCGCCACCAAGCGCATCAGCGTCGGCGACGAGCCGCGGACCGAGAACTTCGTCCTCGATGCCGGCGGCCTGAAGCTCAACGCGACGCTGGCAGGCGGGTCGCGGCTCGCTCCAGCCAAGGTGCGGTTCGACATTCTCGAAGCCGACGAAGGGTCCGACGGCGAACGCGCGATGATCGCGCCCCAGGTCCGTCCCAACAGCGTCGTGCGGCTCAACGCCGGCGTCTATCACGTGGTCTCCTACTACGGGCAAGTCAACGCCGTCATCCGCTCCGACATCCGCATCGACCCGGGCAAGCTCACGGTGGCGACCATGGAGCACAAGGCCGCGCAACTCTCCATGAAGCTGGTGCGCGCAGCGGGTGGCGAGGCGATCGCCGACACGGCCTGGTCGGTGCTGACGGAATCGGGCGACGTGGTGCGCGAATCGGTCGGCCCCTTCGCGGCCATGGTGCTGGCGGAAGGCGACTACACGGTGATCGCCAACAACCGCGACCGCATCTACCAGCGCAGCTTCACGGTGAAGTCCGGCCAGGACGAGGACATCGAGCTGATCACCAGCCGCGACCTCGCCGACATCGGCGCCGACGGGACCGAGAAGGCGCCGGTCGAGTAGCTTCGGCAGGCCGGCGATCCGCCTAGACGGGGATGCGCGCGCCGCCGGACCGGCGCGGCAGGCGGATGCGCCTGCGGGCCGGCTGCTCTGCCGGCGCCATCGAAAACACCGCGTCCTTCAGGAAAGCCAGCAGCGCCTTGCGGTCGCGGATCGGCTCCATCTCGCTCCACGGGATGACGCGGCCGATGCGTGCGGTCAGCGTCTTGCCCGACAGCCGCGCGAATTCGTGGATCAGCAGCGAGGTGCGCAGGGTCAGCGAGATGTTGCCGATCAGCCGCGGGAGCGGACGCCTGTCCGCGGTCAGGTCCATGTGGCGGCTGACGATGTGGAAGAGCCGGCCGCACTGTCCGTCGAAATGCAGCGGAACCACCGATGCCTTCGCCTCCTGCACCAGCCGCGCCGCGAAGATCTTCCAGGGCAGATCTTCGGCGCGGCCAAAGCCCTTCGGCGCGGTGGCGACCCCGCCCGCCGGGAAGATGACGATGGTGACGCCCTCGCGCAGCAGCCGCAGCGCCTCGTGGCGGACCTCGAGATTGTTCTTCAGCGCTTCCTTCGTCTCCGAGAAGTCGACGGGCAGCGAATAGGGCGCGATCTCCGGCACCTTCAGGAGCTCAGCATTGATCATCACCTTGAAGGGCCGGCCGAGCTGCTCGGCCAGCGACAGGACGGCGATGCCGTCCCCGATGCCGTAGGGATGGTTGGCGATGATGACGAGCGGCGCGTCCGGCGCCGGCTGCGGCGGCCAGGCCCGGTCATGGCTCACCCTGACGTCGATCAGCTCGAGCATACGGCCGAAGATGCGGTCGCCGGAGGGAACGATCCGGTCGCGCCAGATGCCGTAGAGCGCGGCGTAGCGGTCGCGGCCGGACATGCCCTCGATCGAGCGGATCACCCAGCGCTTCAGGCGCGGCTGGCTGTCATTGGCATAGGACAGCTCCGGGAACGGAATGGTGCGGCTGCGCAGTCGGGGCATCATTCAGCCGATATGCGCCTGGTCCATGACAGGCGGATGAAGGCCGCGCGATGTCGCCGCGACGTCGAGACGGGAGAGGTCGACCCTCCCCCGTCACGCTTCGATCAGGCCGCGTCCGCAGCGGCGCGACGCCGCTGGTCCGGCGGCACCGCCTCGGCGCCGAGCGCCGCCAGGGCCTCGCCGAGCGCCATCGAATGCTGGTCCCGCGAGCCGAGCCGGCGGATGTTGACGGTGCCCTCCTCCGCCTCCCGCCTGCCGCAGACGAGCATGACGGGTACCTTGGCGTGGCTGTGCTCGCGGACCTTGTAGTTGATCTTCTCGTTGCGGAGATCGGCCTCGGCGGCCAGCCCCAGCGCCTTCAGCTTCTTCACCACCTCGCGGGCATAGTCGTCGGCCTCCGACGTGATGGTGGCGACGACGACCTGCAGCGGCGCGAACCAGAGCGGCAGGTGGCCGGCATAGTTCTCGAGCAGGATACCGAGGAAGCGCTCCATCGAGCCGCAGATGGCGCGGTGGACCATGACCGGCCGCTTCTTCTCGGAATCCTTGTCGATGTAGAAGGCGCCGAACCGTTCCGGCAGGTTGAAGTCGACCTGCGTGGTGCCGCACTGCCATTCGCGCCCGATCGCGTCGCGCAGGACATATTCGAACTTCGGGCCGTAGAAGGCGCCCTCGCCCGGGTTGATCGAGGTCTTGATCTTCCCGCCCGACTGCTGCGCGATGGTCTCCAGCACGCCGCTCATGATCGCTTCCGCGTGATCCCACGCCTCGTCCGAGCCGACGCGCTTCTCCGGCCGCGTGGAAAGCTTGACGCTCACCTCCTCGAAGCCGAAATCGGCATAGGTCGACAGGATCAGGTCGTTGATCCTGAGGCACTCGGCGGCGAGCTGCTCCTCGGTGCAGAAGATGTGGGCGTCGTCCTGCGTGAAGCCGCGCACGCGCATCAGCCCGTGCAGCGCGCCGGACGGCTCGTAGCGGTGGACATTGCCGAATTCGGCATAGCGGATCGGCAGTTCGCGGTAGGACTTGAGTCCGTGCTTGAAGATCTGCACGTGGCCCGGGCAGTTCATCGGCTTGATGGCGAAGACGCGATGATCCGCCTCCTCGTCATCCGGGTTCGTGAAGGCATGCGCCGACTTCACCGCGAACATGTTCTCCTGGTACCAGCCCCAGTGGCCGGACGTCTCCCACAGCGACTTGTCGAGGATCTGCGGCGCATTCACCTCCTCATAGGTGCCGTCGAGCCGGCGACGCATATAGGACACGAGGCTCTGGAACATCCGCCAGCCCTTGGAATGCCAGAACACGACGCCCGGCCCCTCCTCCTGGAAATGGAACAGGTCCATCTCGCGGCCGAGCCGGCGGTGGTCGCGCTTCTCGGCCTCCTCCAGCATGTGGATGTAGGCGTCGAGCTGCTCCTGCGTGGCCCAGGCGGTGCCGTAGATGCGCGTCAGCATCGGGTTGTTCGAATCGCCGCGCCAGTAGGCGCCGGCGACCTTCATCAGCTTGAACGCATTGCCGACCTGTGCGGTCGAGGCCATGTGGGGGCCGCGGCAGAGATCGAACCAGTCGCCCTGGTAATAGATCTTCAGGTCCTGGCCTTCCGGGATCGCGTCGATCAGCTGGACCTTGTAGCTCTCGCCCTTGTCGCCGAAGACCTGGCGCGCGCGGTCACGGTCCCACACCTCCTTGGTGAAGGGACGGCCCCGCTGGATGATCTCGCGCATCTTCTTCTCGATGACCGGGAAGTCGTCGGGCGTGAAGGGCACGGCGCGGGCGAAGTCGTAGTAGAATCCGTTTTCGATCACCGGACCGATGGTGACCTGGGTGTCGGGCCAGAGTTCCTGAACGGCCTCCGCCAGAACGTGGGCGGTGTCGTGGCGGATGAGTTCCAGCGCGCGCGGATCGTCGCGGGTGACGATCTCGACGGCGCCCGAGCGGCCGATCGGATCGGACAGGTCGCGCACCTCGCCGTCGAGCGCATAGGCGACCGACTTCTTGGCGAGCGACTTCGAGATGGACTCGGCCAGCTGGGCACCGGTCATCGCCGCGTCGTAGTCGCGGACGGATCCGTCGGGGAATTTCAGGGAAACCTGGGACATTCTTCTCTCCTTATCCAGTCCCGCAAACGAGCGCGGGTGGTTCCGTGCCGGATGCGTCCGGCGGCGCGGGCTATCTAGCGGTCATCCGCGCGGTCGTAAAGGCGATGCGCAGGCTTGTCGGCCGACGGTCGACAGCTAGGCCGCGTGGTCGTGCCCGCAGCCGCATTTCCTGGAGACCCGCCAGAAGCGCCAGGGTGTCCACCAGCGGAGGTCCGGCGCGAGCGTCGGCGGCACGTTGTCGATGCCGCTGGTGCCGCCCGGGCCGCAGCGCATGACCCGAAACAGTCCCATCCAGCCGCCGTTCCACAGCCCGTGCCGCGCGATCGCCTCATAGGCGAATTCCGAGCAGGTCGGCAGATGCCGGCAGGTGTTGCCGATGAAACCCGACAGCGTCAGCTGGTAGAGCCGCACGAAGCCCACGCCGAACAGGCGGCCGGGCGTCCTGCGCCAGGGGCCGGCGTAGTTGCGGGAGTGGGGACCGGATGCGTTACGCATGGGTTGCGAGGACCGCCTTCGCCTCCTCGACCATTGGAGGAACGAACTTCGTGGCCGTCGTCCAGAGGATCGAGAGATCGACCGAGCCGTAGCCGTGCGTCAGGTGGTTGCGCATGGCATAGGCCTGCTTCAGCGGCAGGCCCGGGTACCGAGCCGCGTAGTCGGTTTCGAGCTTCAGGATGTTCGCCGAAGCTTCTCCAAGGACCTCGATGCACTTCCAGACCGCGAGATGGCAAGGCTGATCCTGCGCGAATGCCTCGTAGGTCCTGTCCTCGATTATGACACGGACCCGCTCTCCCCAGTCCACGATATCGCTCAGGAGGTCGATGAATCGCTGTTCGGACCCAGGCTTCACAACGGCAACAGTTCCGGCGCGATGCGGCCGAGTGTCTGGGGACGGAGTCCGCCCGGTGTCGAGACGTCCACCTCGATGCCCAGAACGTCGGCCAGCTTGCCGCGAAGTTCACCAAGATGGGCGAAGGTCGTGACTTCGAACACCGGATCGACAAGGATGTCGATGTCGCTCCCCTCCACGTCCTCGCCGCGCGCCACCGATCCGAAGACGCGCGGGTTCGTCACCGGATAGCGCGCGATGATCGCCAGCACTTCGTCGCGGTGCTTCGCCAGGGCCTCGGAGGGGCGCATGCCGGTGTCCCTTCGCCTCAGGCCGCCGCGTCGGCGGCCTTCCTCTCGATCTGGCCGACCGCGTCGACGACGGCGTCGAAGGTCAGCAGCGTCGAGGCGTGCCTGGCCTTGTAGTCGCGCACCGGCTCAAGATACTTCATGTCCTCGAAGCGGCCTTCGGGCGGAGAGCCGTTCTCCCTGAGCATGCGCCGCACGGCCTCGCGGGCCGCACGCAGTTCGTCGGCGGTGGCGCCGACGACGTGGCTCGCCATCACCGACGATGACGCCTGGCCCAGCGCGCAGGCCTTCACGTCGTGGGCGAAGTCGGTGACGACCCCGTCCTGCATCTTCAGGTCGACCGTGACCGTCGAGCCGCAGAGCTTCGAATGGGCGGTCGCGGTCGCGTCCGGGTCGGCCAGGCGGCCGATCCGGGGGATGTTCCCGGCGAAGCCGAGGATTTTCGCGTTGTAGACATCGTCGATCATGGTTTTCCGATCGTCGCGGCCTGGCGGACAATGCGTTTCACGCCGCCTTCTTTCATTTGATACTCGAACCCAATATATAGGGGTCGTGGCCCTCGGGCGGCAAGATGCACAGGATCGTGCCGCCGGGAGCCAGCCGCCATTTCCGGGCACGTCGCGGATTTTCCGTTCATCCCTGAAAAGGCTGTGGTCCGTTCAACTCGTTCCCCCGTAAGAGGGGAACTACGGGAGACACTTTTCATGGATGCCATCGTCAAGAAGCTCGAAACCGTCGCCAGCAACACACCCCTGCCCCCGGCCGAACGGCCGTCGCAGGCGGAGGTCGAGGCGGCCGTCAATACCCTGCTGCGGTGGATCGGCGAGGATCCGTCGCGTGAAGGCCTGGTCGACACGCCCCGCCGCGTCGCCAAGGCCTATCGGGAAATGTTCTCCGGCTACGACAAGGATCCGGCCGAGGAACTCGGCCGCACCTTCGAGGAGGTCGCCGGCTTCGACGACATGGTCCTGATCCGCGACATCACCTTCCATTCGCATTGCGAGCACCACATGGTGCCGATCATCGGCCGGGCGCATGTCGGCTACCTGCCGGACGGCAAGGTGGTGGGCCTGTCGAAGGTCGCGCGCGTGGTGGAGATTTTCGCGCAGCGCCTCCAGACGCAGGAGGCGATGACCGCGCAGATTGCAGCTTCGATCCAGGACGTGCTAAATCCGCGCGGTGTTGCCGTCATCATCGAGGCCGAGCACATGTGCATGGCCATGCGCGGCATCCGCATGCAGGGGTCTTCCACGCTGACCTCGACCTTCACCGGCGCCTTCCGCGACCATCCCGAGGAACAGGTGCGCTTCATGACGTTGCTGCGCGCCGGCGCCAGGGGCTGACCCCTCCCCGCCGGCCATTCGAAGATGGACCGGCATGGCCAGGATCGATTTCTCCCCTCCCCCCGCCGACAAGGCCGCGCTCGAGGAAGGCGCGGCCTTCACGCCGCGTTTCGATGCCGCCGGCCTCGTGACCGCCGTCGTGACCGACGCGGAGGACGGCGTGCTGCTGATGGTGGCGCACATGAACGCGGAGGCGCTGGCGCTGACGCTCGAGACCGGCATCGCGCACTACTGGTCCCGCTCCCGCAACAGTCTCTGGAAGAAGGGCGAGACCTCCGGCAACATGCAGCGCGTGGTCGCCATCAAGACCGATTGCGATCAGGATGCGGTCTGGCTCTCGGTCACCGTGGAAGGCGATCGCGCCACCTGCCACACCGGTCGCCGCTCCTGCTTCTATCGGGACGTCGCGCTCTCGGGCGGCAGTGCGGTGCTCGTGCCGGACGGCAGCAGGCCTCTCTTCTCCCCTCACGAAGTATACGGCAAATCGTGATCGCCCCTGGCGGAACCGTGACCACCGGCGACGGCACGGTTGGCGTAACGTCCGGTGCGGGCGACAGTGCTGCAATCGCGCCCGGACGGTGGACGTGACATTCATGATTTCGACAGGGGTTTGTCGTATCTTGCGCTGCAGAGAAGCATCGGGAGGGACGGATGCTCGACTGGGCACCCCTTCGGGGCAGGCAAGTGATGCGTGACGAGGCGGAGCCGCCCTTCGTGCCGACGGCGGAGCCGGAGCGCCCGGATCGGAACGGCATCGCGCTGGCCCTCGGCGGCGGCGCCGCGCGGGGCTGGGCCCACATCGGCGTGCTACGCGCCCTCGACGAAGCCCGCATCCCGATCGACATGATCGCTGGCACCTCCATCGGCGCGCTGGTGGGGGGCTGCTATCTCGCCGGCAAGCTCGACGAGCTCGAGGAATTCGCCCGCGGCCTGACCAAGCGGCGCATATTCGGCCTGCTCGACTTCCACATCGGCGGCTCGGGCCTGCTCGGCGGCATCAAGCTGACCGCGCGGCTGAAGGAGCACATGAACGGACTGACCTTCGCCGACCTGCCGAGGCCCTTCGTCTGCGTGGCGGCCGAAATCCGCACCGGCCACGAGATCTGGCTGTCGAGCGGCAGCCTGATCACCGCCATGCGCGCTTCCTACGCGCTGCCGGGCGTGTTCGAGCCGGTGACGGCCAACAAGCGCGTGCTGGTGGACGGCGCGCTGGTCAATCCGGTTCCCGTCTCGGTCTGCCGCGCCTACGAGCAGCCGCTCGTGGTGGCGGTGAACCTGCACTACGACCTGTTCGGCCGCGCCGCCGTCATCCGGCATTCGGCCGGCGATCTGCTGGTCGAGAAGGACGCGCAGCAACCGACGCGGGCCGAGAGCCAGGTCCGCGAGCGCGAGGCCAAGCTCGGCATCACCGGCGTCATGGTGGAGGCGTTCAACATCATCCAGGACCGCATCTCGCGGGCGCGGCTCGCCGGCGATCCGCCCGACATGTCGCTGCAGCCGAAGCTCGGCCATATCGGGCTGACCGAATTCCATCGGGCCGACGAGGCGATCCGGCTCGGCTACGAGGCGACGGTCGCCAACATCAACGAACTGAAGCGGCTGCAGACGGTGCTGGCGTAGGTCGCGTACCGACCCGGCGGCGCGCCTCCGCTACCCGGCGAGCGCAGCGTCGGCCAGCCTGAACTGCACCGACTTCGCGCCGTTCCAGTGGTTGGCCGAGATCGAACCGGCGACGTGAACGGTGCGTCCCTGCTGCTTCAGGAGAAAGTTGCCGAGTTCGGTTTCCGCCGAACGGAATGCCATCGCCTGTACGTTTCCGCCGCTCCCCGACCGCAGGTCGACGCGCAGATGGCCGACGCCCACCGGACGCACGCGCACGATCTCGTGGCGCGGCAGCACGAACAACGGCTGCGCGTGGCCGGCGCCGAAGGGGCCGGCGCGCTCCAGAACGTCGAGCAGGGCGAGATTGGCGCCCTCGGCCATCAGCGCCGCGTCGATCTTCAGCTTCTCCTCGTCGCGCAGGCGGAAGACGGCGGCGGCGGCCTCGTCCTCGAAATAAGCCCGCAGCGCGCCGAGCTTCGCACGCTCGACGGTGATGCCCGCCGCCATGGCATGGCCGCCACCCTTGACCAGCAGCCCGCGCTCCACCGCCCCGCGCACAAGACGGCCGAGATCGAGACCCGGGATCGACCGGCCGGACCCCGTGCCGATACCGTTGGCATTGAAGGCGATGGCGAAAGCGGGGCGGCGGGCGTGGTCCTTCAGGCGCGAGGCGAGTAGGCCGACGATCCCCGGGTGCCAGTGCTCGCTCGCCGTCACGACGACCGCAGGCCCCTTTCCGCTCATCAGCTCCGCATCCGCTTCCGCGCGGGCCTCCGCCAGCATCGCCTTCTCCATCGCCTGGCGCTCCTGGTTCAGCCGGTCGAGCGTCTCGGCGATCGACTGCGCCTGAACCGGATCGTCCGTGGCGAGCAGCCGCGCCCCGAGGGCGGCGTCGCCGATGCGGCCGCCGGCATTGATGCGCGGACCGATCAGGAAGCCGAGATGGAAGGTGTTGAGCGGCTCGCCGATCCGGGCGGCACGCTGCAGCGCAGCCAGGCCCGGATTCTGCATGTGCCGCGCCGCGACAAGTCCCTTCACGACGAAGGCGCGGTTGACGCCGACGAGCGGAACGACGTCGCAGACGGTTGCCAGCGCGACGAGATCGAGAAGGCCGAGCAGGTCCGGAGGACGAATCGCTTCCGTACGTTGCCGCAGGATCTTCACGACATGCACGAGCGTGAGGAACACCACGCCAGCAGCGCAGAGGTGTCCCTGCCCGGAGAGATCGTCCTCGCGGTTCGGGTTGACGATCGCGACGGCCGCGGGCAGCGGTCCGCCGACCTGGTGGTGGTCGAGCACCACGACGTCGGCGCCGGCTTCGTTCGCGGCCGCGACCGACGGTGCGCTGTTGGTGCCGCAGTCGACGGTCACGATCAGCCGCGCGCCCTTGGCGACGAGGTCGCGCATGGCGTCGGGATTGGGACCGTAGCCCTCGAAGATGCGATCGGGGATGTAGATCTCGTTCGGCACCCGGTAGTGGTCGAGCACCCGCTTCAGCAGGGCCGACGAGGCTGCGCCGTCGACGTCGTAGTCGCCGAAGATCGCGACGCGTTCGCCCCGCAGGACGGCATGGGCGATGCGCGCGGCGGCCTTCTCCATGTCGGTCAGCGAGGCCGGGTCGGGCAGCAGGTCGCGGATCGTCGGGTCGAGGAAGCGCTGCGCGGTGTCCGCGTCGATGCCCCGGCCGGCGAGCACCCGGGCGACGATGTCCGGCAGGCCGTGGTTCTGCGATATCGCCAGCGCGACGTTCTCGTCGCGCTCCGACAGGCGGTGAACCCATGCGAGCCCGTTCGCCGACCGCCTCACGTCCAGAAATGTGCGCCTTTCGCCAACCATACCCGAATCCGTCTGCACAGAGCGCGCGACACTAGAGCATTTCGGGACGACAGTGGAACGCGTTCCCCGCGCGGCGGGACGAAAGCCGGCGCTTGTTCCGGCGACCTTCCTGCCTTACTGCAACGATGTGGCATTGTCGGGAGAAAGGGCGGCGTTCCTCCGTCCCCGGCCGGCGAGCGTCCCGGGAGAGACCACCATGCGCGCCGCCGTCCTGCGTCAGTACAATGCGGAACTCGTCGTCGAGACCGTGCCCGACCCGCGATGCGAGGAGGATGGGGTCGTGCTGAAGGTCAAGGCCTGCGGCATCTGCCGCTCGGACTGGCACGGCTGGGTGGGCGAGCATCCGCGCGTCAAGCCCGGACAGATCCTCGGGCACGAGTACTGCGGCGAGGTCGTGGAAGCGGGGCCACGCGCGCGCTGGGCCGTCGGAGACGAGGTGATCGCGCCCTTCATCCTGGCCTGCGGCACCTGCCCGCAATGCCAGTCGGGCGAATCCAACACCTGCGAAGACCAGCGACTGCCGGGCTTCACCGAAGCCGGCGCCTATGCGCAGTACATCTCCGTGCCGCGCGCCCACAATCTCGCCCGGCTGCCGGAAAGCCTGTCGCCGGTGACCGCGGCAGGCCTCGGCTGCCGGGTCACGACGGCATGGCACGCGCTGACCGGAAGGGCAGCGCTGAAGGGTGGCGAGTGGCTGGCCGTGCACGGGACCGGCGGCATCGGCCTCTCCTGCCTGATCCTCGGTCAGGCGCTGGGCGCGCGGGTGATCGTGGTCGACGTGGTGCCCGAAAAACTAAGCCACGCCCTCTCGCTCGGCGCCGAGGCGGCGATCGACGCGCGTGACGGCGACGTCGCCGCCCGCATCATCGAGCTGACCGGCGGCAAGGGCGCGCATGTCTCCGTCGAGGCGCTTGGCATCGAGGCGACCACAAATGCCTCCATCGCCTGCCTGCGGGCGCTGGGACGCCACGTGCAGGTGGGCATGCCTGTCGGCCATACGGCGCACATGCAGATCAACATGAACACCGTCTACATGCGCAATCTCGCGCTCTACGGAACGCGCGGCATGCCGGCCTGGCGGTACCCGTCCCTGCTCGGGCTGATCGAGGCCGGCCGCGTCGACGTCAGTCCGCTGATCGCCCGCGAGATCGCGCTCTCCGACGCTTCGGCCGAGCTCGCCGCTTTCGACGGCCCGACCCCGCCCGGCGTCGCGGTGATCGGCGACTTCGCGCATTGAGGCGCCGCAGGTCGAAGTCCGCGCCGCGATGAGCGGCGCAGGACGTCATGCTTCGGCTAGTGCCTCCGATGCCGCCCTCGGCGCGCGGATGCCGACGCCGTTCAGAACTTGTCCATGTCCTGGTGCTTGGCCTTGATCTCGCGCACGGTGAGCGACGACGAGCGCATGACGATCGTGTGGGTCTGGATGTAGTCGCGCGAGAACTTCACGCCGGCGAGGAGATTGCCGTCGGTCACGCCGGTGGCGGCAAAGAGCACGTCGCCCCGCGCCATCTCTTCCATCTGGTACACCTTGGTCGGGTCCGAGATGCCCATCTTGGCGGCACGGGCCACCTTCTCGTCGGTGTTGAGCTGCAGCCGGCCCTGCATCTGGCCGCCGATGCAGCGCAGTGCGGCCGCCGCCAGCACGCCTTCCGGCGCGCCGCCGATGCCGAGATAGATGTCGATGCCGGTCTCGTCCGGATCGGTCGTGTGGATCACGCCGGCCACGTCGCCGTCGCCGATGAGGCGGATCGCCGCGCCGGTCGAGCGGACTTCCTCGATCAGGCGCGCATGGCGTGGCCGGTCGAGGATGCAGGCGGTGATCTCCGAGACCTTGACGCCCTTGGCCCTGGCCACGTTTTCCAGGTTCTCGATCGCAGGCGCATCGAGATTGATCACGCCCGCAGGGTAGCCCGGTCCGATCGCGATCTTGTCCATGTAGACGTCGGGTGCATAGAGCAGGCTGCCCTTCTCGGCGATGGCGATCACCGCCAGCGAGTTCGGCAGGTTCTTGGCGCAGATCGTCGTGCCCTCCAGCGGATCGAGCGCGATGTCGACGTCCGGACCGTCGCCGAGCCCCACTTCCTCGCCGATGTAGAGCATCGGCGCCTCGTCGCGCTCGCCCTCGCCGATGACGACGGTGCCCTTGATCGGCAGGCGGTTGAGTTCGGAGCGCATGGCATCCACCGCCACCTGGTCGGCCGCCTTCTCGTCACCGCGCCCGCGCAGGCGCGCGGCAGCCACCGCGGCGCGTTCGGTCACGCGGACGAGTTCGAGTGTCAGGATACGATCGAGGCCGGGCGATACGGTCTTTGCCATGACGGGCTTTCCTGCAAGGGGGACTTCGCGGTGGAGGCGCCCCCTTTTGTCAAAGCCGTCCCCGCGCGGCAAGGGCTTGCGGGCAGGATATCCGAGGGCGTGTCGGGATCAATCGATTGAATGTCGAAGGCCTGCCGACGCTGCCGGTCGAACCGTTCAGGCGGCCCGCTCGATGCGGATGACCTGCGCCTTGTCGATCAGGTGTCCGTCCTTCGTGATGCCCTCGACGGCCTTGCGCACGGCGGCCTCGGTGGTCTCGTGAGTGACCAGGATCACCGTCTTGCGATCCGCGCCGTCACCGGCATCGGCGTGCTGGACGATCGATTCGAGCGAAATGTCGTTGTCGGCCATACGCTTGGCGATGGCGGCGAAGACGCCGATGCGGTCGTGGACCGTCAGCCGGATGAAATAGCCGCCGGCATGGGCGCGGATGCCGGCCTTCTTGTAGGGCGCCAGTTCCTTCACCGGGCGGCCGAAGACCGGCCCATGCTGGAAGCCGGGGCGGCTCTTGGCGATGTCGGCGATGTCGCCGATGACGGCCGACGCGGTGGCGTTGCCGCCGGCACCGGGTCCCGAGAGCAGCAGTTCGCCGAGGATGTCCGTCTCGATCGCCACCGCGTTGGTGACGCCATGGACCTGCGCGATGACGGAGGCGGTCGGCACCATCGTCGGATGCACGCGCTGCTCGATGCCGCTCTCCGTGCGCTGGGCGACGCCGAGCAGCTTGATGCGATAGCCGAGCTCGCCTGCCGCACGGATGTCGGCCTGGGTGATGTTGGAGATGCCTTCCATGTAGATGGCGCTCGGCGCAATGCGGGTGCCGAAGGCGAGGCTGGTCAGGATCGACAGCTTGTGGGCGGTGTCGTGCCCCTCGATGTCGAAGGTCGGATCGGCCTCCGCGTAGCCCAGGCGCTGCGCATCGGCCAGGCAATCCGCAAACGAGATGCCCTCCTGCTCCATGCGCGTGAGGATGTAGTTGCAGGTGCCGTTGAGGATGCCGAAGACGCGGCTGATCGTGTTTCCGGCGAGCGATTCGCGCATGGTCTTGATGACCGGGATGCCGCCGGCGACCGCTGCCTCGTAGTTGAGCAGCACACCCTTCTTCTCGGCTGCTTCCGCGAGCGACAGGCCGTGGGCGGCGAGCAACGCCTTGTTGGCCGTCACGACGTGGCGGCCGGCCTCGAGGGCTGCCTTGACGGCCGACTTCGCCGGCCCTTCGTCGCCGCCGATCAGTTCGACGAAGACGTCGATGTCTCCCTTGCGGGCGAGTTCCACGGGATCGTCGAACCAGGCGACGCCGTCGAGCGCAAGTCCGCGATCCTTGCCGCGGTTTCGCGCGCTGACGGCTGTGACCCGGAGCTCGCGGCCGCACTGGCGGGTGAGTTCGCCGGCCTTTTCGGTGAGGACGCGGACGACGGAGGCGCCCACGGTTCCAAGGCCGGCAATCCCGACACGCAATGCTTCGCCCATGGTTCCGGACCCCTCCTGAACGCTTTCCATCAACGAGAAAAAAGCTCAGCGGCGAGCGCCGAGCGGGAAGCCTGAGATCCGCTCAGCGGCGGGCGCTGAGCGGTATGACGTTGTCGAGCGTCTGGCCCGCGGTCGACAGGAAGCGCTTGATGTTGCGGGCGGCCTGACGGATGCGGTGCTCGTTCTCGACGAGCGCGAGGCGGACGTAGTCGTCGCCGTGCTCGCCGAAGCCGATGCCCGGCGCGACGGCGACGTCCGCCTTCTCGACGAGGAGCTTGGAGAATTCGAGCGAGCCGATCGACTTGAAGGGTTCGGGGATCGGCGCCCAGGCGAACATGGTGGCCTGCGGCGCCGGGATCGCCCAGCCGGCCTTGGCGAAGGTGTCGACCATCACGTCGCGGCGGCGGCGATAGACGTCGCGCACCTCGGCGATGTCGGCCCCATCGCCGTTGAGGGCCGCACTCGCCGCCACCTGGATCGGCGTGAAGGCGCCGTAGTCGAGATAGGACTTCACCCGCGTCAGCGCCGCGATCAGGCGTTCGTTGCCGACGGCAAAGCCGATGCGCCAGCCCGGCATCGAGAAGGTCTTCGACATCGACGTGAACTCGACGGCGACGTCCATCGCGCCCGGAACCTGCAGCACCGAGGGCGGCGGGTTGTTCTCGTCGAAATAGATCTCGGCATAGGCGAGATCGGAGAGGATGATGATGTCGTTCTTGCGCGCGAAGGCGACGACGTCCTTGTAGAAGTCGAGCGACGCCACGTGCGCCGTGGGGTTCGACGGATAGTTGAGGATCAGCGCCAGCGGCTTGGGGATCGAATGACGCATGCCGCGCTCGAGCGCCGGAATGAAGCCGTCATCCGGCTCGGCCTGCATGGAGCGGATCACGCCGCCAGACATGATGAAGCCGAAGGCGTGGATCGGATAGGTCGGGTTGGGACACAGCACGACGTCGCCCGGCGCCGTGATGGCCTGCGCCATGTTGGCGAAACCCTCCTTCGAGCCGAGCGTGGCGACCACCTGGCGCTCGGGATCCAGCTTCACCCCGAAGCGGCGCGCATAGTAGCTGGCCTGGGCGCGGCGCAGGCCCGGGATGCCGCGCGACGACGAGTAGCGGTGCGTGCGCGGATCGCGGACGACGTCGCAGAGCTTGTCGACGATCGACTTCGGCGTCGGCAGATCCGGATTGCCCATGCCCAGGTCGATGATGTCGGCGCCCTGCGAGCGGGCCGAAGCCTTGAGCCGGTTCACCTGCTCGAAGACGTAGGGCGGCAGCCTGCGGGTCTTGTGGAACTCTTCCATGGCGGTACCGGTGTGTTGGGGGTGCGCGGAGTGGCGGCGATATACACCCATTCACGGGTGCGGTCGATAGAGTCCCGGGCCGCGGCCGATAGCGTCAGCGGCCTTCGATCTCGCTGATGACGTCGGCGCCTCGGTTGTTGCCGAGGACCCTCAGCCGCTCGCCGGCACCGGGCCTCGACAGCGACGCGACGGTGCGTTTCGCACGCTGCTGGGCCAGCAGCAACTCGCTGGTGGTCGCGCTGGCCTCGGCATCCGAAAACTGCTCCGTGGCAGCCCGCGCCGGGACATTGAGATTGGGGAACTGCCCGGTCTGCCGCGGCGCGGACGGACCGGTGCCGATCGTGTCGGTGGGTGCCGCCTGTGCGGCGACAGGCACTGCGTCCTCGATCGACATGGCAGAGCAGCCGCCCAGCGCCAGCAGCGCGGCGCATGCGACGATGGGCAGCGCCCGCGAGGGCGAAATATGTCTGCAAACTTTGGTCGAGGACATATTTTCTATCCAGGTGATGACTAAGCGAGGGACGTGGCTGCCGGGATGACCGTTGGACCGGTATGGTCGTCACATGATATTGTGTCAAGAAAAGGCTTCCGGAGGAGACACGGCGTCATGAAGAGTTCCGACGGAGACGGGCCGAAGCTGGCGGGCTCATCGGCCGAACAATACGTCATCAAGGACCCCGAGCTCTTCGCGCGCAACGTCGCACGCATGATCGAGAGCGCCGGCAAGGCCGCATCCGCGTGGGTCAATCCGCGCGAGAAGGGCGAGGTGCGCGACAGCATGGCCGACCCGATGGCCGACATGGTGAAGACCTTCTCCAGGCTGTCGGAGTACTGGCTGTCCGACCCGTCCCGCGCGCTGGAGGCGCAGACGAAGCTCTTCTCCGGCTATCTGGACATCTGGTCGAACGCGATCCGGCGCATGGGCAGCGACGGCAGCGCCCCGCCCGCCGAGACGCCGGCGATGGCCGACAAGCGCTTCCGCGACCCGGAATGGAGCACCAACGCCTTCTTCGACTTCCTCAAGCAGGCCTATCTCGTCACCACGAAATGGGCGAACGACCTCGTGACGAATGCCGAGGGCCTCGACGAGCACACCCGCCACAAGGCCGAGTTCTACGTCCGGCAGGTGTCGCAGGCGATCTCGCCGTCGAACTTCATCCTGACGAACCCCGAGCTCTTCCGCGAGACGGTCGCCAGCCACGGCGAGAACCTCGCCAGGGGCATGCAGATGCTGGCCGAGGACATCGCCGCCGGAAAGGGCGAACTGAAACTGCGGCAGGCCGACTACACCAAGTTCGAGGTCGGCAGGAACCTCGCCACGACGCCGGGCAAGGTCATCGCCCGCAGCGATGTGGCCGAGATCATCCAGTATGCGCCGACGACACGGAAGGTGCTGAAGCGCCCGCTGCTGATCTGTCCGCCCTGGATCAACAAGTTTTACATCCTCGATCTCAACCCGCAGAAGTCCTTCATCGCCTGGGCCGTCGAGCAGGGCCACAGCGTCTTCGTCATCTCCTGGGTCAATCCCGACGAGCGCCACGGGCGCAAGAGCTGGGAGGATTACATCGAGGAGGGTCTGAAGTTCGCCCTCGACCAGATCGAGAAGGCCACCGGCGAGCGGGAGGTCAACGCCATCGGCTATTGCGTCGGCGGCACGCTGCTGGCCGCAGCGCTGGCCCTGATGGCGCAGGAAGGCGACGACCGGATCGCATCGGCGACCTTCTTCACGACGCAGGTCGACTTCACCCATGCCGGCGACCTCAAGGTGTTCGTCGACGAGGACCAGGTCGCGGCGCTGGAAAGGGCCATGGGGGAGAAGGGCTATCTCGACGGAACCAAGATGGCGACGGCCTTCAACATGCTGCGCGCCGGCGACCTGATCTGGCCCTACGTCGTCAACAACTACATGCGCGGCAAGGAGCCGATGCCGTTCGACCTGCTCTACTGGAACGCCGATTCGACGCGGATGGCGGCGGCGAACCACTCCTTCTACCTGCGCAACTGCTACATGAACAACACGTTGTCGAAGGGCGAGATGATGCTGTCCGGCAGGACGGTCTCGCTGAAGGACGTCACCATCCCTGTCTACAACCTCGCGGCCAAGGAAGACCACATCGCGCCCGCCCGCTCGGTGTTCACGGGGTGCTCCTTCTTCGGCGGCAACGACGTGCAGTTCGTGATGTCCGGGTCGGGACACATCGCCGGGGTGGTCAACCCGCCCGTGCTCAACAAGTACCAGTACTGGACCGGCGGCACGCCGGTGGGAAGCTTCGAGTCCTGGCTGGCGACGGCGAAGGAGACGCCGGGATCCTGGTGGCCGCACTGGCACGCCTGGGCTGCGGGTCTAGATGACCGGCTGGCGACGGCGCGGCGGCCGGGCGCGCGCGGGATGCCGCTCCTGGGCGATGCGCCGGGCACCTACGTCACGGTCCGCGTCTGACCTGTGACAGGGAGACATGCTTTGTGACCGGCGGGCGCCGGTCCTGGCATCTTCGGGTATCTCCGCGCACGGGGATGCCGGTTTTCCTTTCGAATTCTTTTCCTGCCGAAGACGATACCGTCGCGGCCACAGGTTTCGCATGACCGATCCGATGATGAACAGCGTCCTTCCGGACGAGCGTCGGCCGTGACGCCCGGTTTGCCTATTTCGGCCAATCGCTTTACGGCTGCGTGGGAAGGACATGTTGCGGATCATCTCCGGATCGGTCACGCAGCCGCCCGGACGAAGCCGGCCTGACGGGCAAGGGGAGCACGCCACTTGACGACCATCGCACCGCGTCTCGGCAGGAAGAGGCTGCACAGCATCTGCGTGGTTGCGGCCGCCGCCTTCGCCGCATCCTGTTCGGTGACCGGCGAAGATTCGCCGCGGGCCGGGGCTCCCGGCTTCGGTTCCGCGCTCGCCTCCGTCCTGAGCGAGGCGAAGGGGCAGATCGCCGCGGACGGCGAGGGAGAGCGGGCCGCCACGAGTTTCGCCGGCGCCGAAAGCGGCGCGCAGCCGCCGGTCACGGGCGCCAGCGAAGCCGGACTGCCGGCGGCCGTCGGGTTCGTGCCCGCCGAAAACCCGGCCACGCGCACCGCGACCGCGGCACCGCAAACGGCCGCCGCTCCGGTCGAACCGGCAAGGCGGCCAGCGGCCGAAACGCCTGCCCCGGCGACCGCGGCAACGACCGATCCGTCGGAGCCGCCTGCCGCCGCCGGCAAACGCGGCTTCCTCGCCTCGCTCTTCTCGTCCGATCCGGCAGCAGCCGCAGCCGCGCCGCGGCCGGTGACCGGGCTCGACGACAAGCCGAAGGACGATTCGCCCGTCGAGCCGACGAAACCGCTCGTCAAGCTCGCCTCGACCGGCAAGCCGGGCGAATCACGGCGGGTGTTCTCCGACGACCCCCTGCCCGGCGTGCGTCAGTCGTCGCTGTTCGAGATCACCCGCAAATCGGGCCTGGACGACGATTCGGATATCGACCTCTACGAGGTCGAGCCTTCCTACCAGGTCGCGTCGGCGGCTGGTCTCGCCCGCCTCGCGCCGAACGGGCTCCTGAAGCAGTCGTCGAGCGTCGACGTCGCCTGCCTGAAGCCGTCGCTGGTGCGCATGCTCAAGACGGCCGAGCAGCATTTCGGCAAGAAGATGATCATCACGTCCGGCTATCGCAGCCCCGAGCGCAACCGCGCGGTCCGCGGCGCGCGCAATTCCATGCATATGCACTGTGCGGCGGTCGACGTCGTGATGCCGGGAATCGAAAAGCACCGGCTCGCCGCCTACATGCGCGCCCTGCCCGGGCGCGGCGGCGTCGGCACCTATTGCCACATCTCCGCGATCCACGTCGACGTCGGACCCGAACGCGACTGGAACTGGCGCTGCCGCGCCCGCAAGGGCTGACGAAAAATTGTCGTCGCCCGCGGTGTAGCGGGGTTGCCCGCCCGATCGAAGCTGACTATAAGGCCGCACGTTCTGCCACGCGCCCATCGTCTAGCGGTCTAGGACGCCGCCCTTTCACGGCGGAAACACGGGTTCGATTCCCGTTGGGCGTGCCAGGCAGCGTTTCTCCCTGTCGTCGGTCAGTCTTGCTTTCGATCTGCGGCCTTGATGCCCGGGCGGATCGGTGTCACATCAGGACCGGACGCCCGCCGCCACCGATCGCCAATGGAAGCCGCAAGATGGTCACATATCAGGATGCCGCGCTCGCGCCGCTGAAGAACACCGGCCAGATCCGGCTCTACGACGAGGCGTCGTTCGAGGGCATGCGCAAGGCCTGCCAGCTGACGGCGCGTGCGCTGGACGAACTGGCGAGCCGCGTGGCGCCCGGGGTGACGACGGAGGAGATCGATCGTTTCGTCTTCGAGTTCGGCATGGACCACGGCGCGCTGCCCGCCACGCTCAACTACCGCGGCTACACGAAGTCCTCCTGCACCTCCATCAACCACGTCGTCTGCCACGGCATTCCCGATTCGAAGCCGCTGCGCGAGGGCGACATCCTCAACATCGACGTGACCTACATCCTCGACGGATGGCATGGCGATTCCTCGCGCATGTATCCGGTCGGCCGGATCAAGCGCGCAGCCGAGCGGCTGCTCGAGGTGACCCACGAATCGATGATGCGCGGCATCGCCGCCGTCGTGCCCGGCGCCCGCACCGGCGCCATCGGCGCGGCGATCCAGTCCTTCGCGGAGGCCGAGCGCTGCTCGGTGGTGCGCGACTTCTGCGGCCATGGCGTCGGCCGGCTGTTCCACGACGCGCCGAACATCCTGCACTACGGCAGCCGCAACGAGGGCGTCGAGATGCGGCCCGGCATGATCTTCACCATCGAACCGATGATCAATCTCGGCCGCCCGCACGTGAAGGTGCTGTCGGACGGCTGGACGGCGGTGACGCGCGACCGTTCGCTGTCGGCGCAGTACGAGCACACGGTGGGCGTCACGTCGACCGGCTGCGAGATTTTCACCCTCTCGCCGGGCGGGCTCGACCGGCCGGGTCTGCCCGAGGCGGCCTGAGCGCACCCCACGCGGCAGCGCGAGCGGCGCTGCAACCTGTTCAATCTCGCCGCAGCATGATCTAATCTTGCAACCGGCCGACGGGTGGGGCCGGCGTGGCGGGGACCGGGATGGGCAGCGAAGACGAGGACGAGCGCGGCTTCTTCTCCGAACGCAACGTCGTCCCGGCGCGTCCACCGGCCGCGCGCGCCGTCGCCAAGCCCCATTATGCCGGCCATCGCGAGCGCCTGCGCGACCGTTTCGTCCAGGCGGGTGCGGACGCGCTTGCCGACTACGAACTGCTCGAACTCCTCCTCTTCCGCGCGATCCCGCGGGCCGACACGAAGCCGCTCGCCAAGGCGCTGATCGACCGCTTCGGCTCGTTCGCCGAGGTGCTCGGCGCGCCCCCTCGCCTGCTCGGCGAGGTCAAGGGCGTCGGCCCGGCGGTGGCGCTGGAGATCAAGATCGCCGCGGCGGCTGCCGAGCGCATGCTGAAGAGCACGATCCGCGGGCGCCAGGTGCTGACGTCGTGGAGCGCGGTGATCGACTACTGCCGCGCCGCGATGGCTTTCGAGACCCGCGAGCAGTTCCGCATCCTGTTCCTCGACAAGAAGAACGCGCTGATCGCCGACGAGGTGCAGCAGACCGGCACCGTCGACCACACCCCGGTCTATCCCCGCGAGATCGTGCGGCGCGCGCTGGAACTCTCCTCCACCGCCATCATTCTCGTCCACAACCATCCGTCCGGCGACCCGACACCGTCGCGCGCCGACATCGAGATGACGAAGCTGATCGTCGACTCGGCGAGACCACTCGGCATCTCCGTCCACGACCATATCATCATCGGCAAATCGGGACATGCGAGCCTGAAGGGTCTGCAGTTGATGTGACCGGCTTCCCCGGCCGCAGCTCCGACACCCGGTTCGCCTCGCATTTGAATCAACTGGTCGATATTCATTAACCTTTACAGAAGGTTAATGATGCGTTCATGTTTTATTTACCCTATCTGTAGCCTCGGGATAATACGGGGACGACAATGACGAACGCATCGATTGCCGGCGCAGCTCTCGGCGCTCCGGTCAAGGCCGATCCATACGCCAACACGCAGAGCATCGAGTTCCGCTTCCGCGCGAGACGGTTCGCGCACGTCCAGCGGCTGATCGAGGCGATCCTGGCGGAGCGCGGCCGCGCCGACATCGTCGATCTGGGCGGCACCGAGACCTACTGGCGCATCGGCGCGGACTTCATCCGCGCCAACCGTCACCGGCTGTCGATCACCATGATCAACACCGAGCCGCAGGCGATCGAGGATCGCGATCTCTTTTCCTTCCACGTGGGCAGCGCAACGGACGAAGCCCTCTTCGCCGACCGCCGCTTCGACCTCGTCCACTCCAATTCGGTGATCGAGCATGTCGGCAGCTGGCAGGCCATGGAGGATTTCGCGGCCAATGCGCGCCGGCTGGCACCGCGCTACTATATCCAGACGCCGAACTTCTGGTTTCCCTACGAGCCGCATTTCCGGTTCCCCGGATTCCAGTACCTGCCGGCGGCGCTGCGGGCGCGGCTGATCATGCGCTTATCGCTGGGCTTCTTCCGCCGGATCGACGACCGGGCAGAGGCCGACGACATCATCCGGCACCACCGTCTGCTGTCGACGCGCGAAATGGCCGGGCTTTTTCCCGACGCGCAGGTGTTTCACGAGAAGGCGTTCGGGCTGAACAAGTCGATCATCGCCATGTGCGAAGGCGCCCCGCGCGGCGCCTGACGGCGCGGGCGGTCAGTACCAGCCGACGGCGACCTGCGCCTCTTCGGACATGCGGTCGGGCGTCCAGGGCGGATCGAAGACCATCGACACCGCGACGCCGGAGACGCCTTCCACCGAGCCGACGGCATTCTCGACCCAGCCCGGCATCTCGCCGGCCACCGGGCATCCGGGCGCCGTCAGCGTCATGTCGATCCTGACCTGACGGTCGTCCTCGATGTCGATCTTGTAGATCAGGCCGAGCTCGTAGATGTCGGCGGGAATCTCCGGGTCGTAGACGGTCTTCAGCGCACCGACGATGTCGTCGGTCAGCCGCGCGAGCTCGTCGGCGGGAATGGCGGAGGACGCCTCGATCGTGTCGGCGGGCATGGCGGGAACCGGTGCAGTCTGGTCTGTCATTGCATTCACCCGAAGAATTTCCGCGCCTTCTCCAGCGCTTCGGCGAGGACGTCGATCTCCGCCACGGTGTTGTACATGCCGAAAGACGCCCGGCATGTCGAGGTCACGCCGAAGCGCTTCAGCAGCGGCTGGGCGCAATGGGTGCCCGCCCGCACCGCAACACCGGACCGGTCGATCAGCATCGAGACGTCGTGGGCGTGGATGCCCTGCAGCTCGAACGACACGATGGCACCCTTGCCCGGGGCGTTGCCGAAGATGCGCAGCGAATTGATGGCGCCGAGCCGCTCATGCGCATAGTTGCGCAGCGTCGCCTCGTGCGCGGCGATCCTGTCGCGGCCGATCCGATCCATGTAGTCGAGCGCGACGCCGAGCCCGATCGCCTGGACGATCGGCGGCGTGCCGGCCTCGAAGCGATGCGGCGGATGGTTGTAGGTGACGCGGTCCATCGAGACGTCCTCGATCATCTCGCCGCCGCCCTGGAAGGGTCGCATCGTCTCCAGCAGGTCCATCCGTCCCCACAGCACGCCGATGCCGGAGGGACCGTAGACCTTGTGGCCGGTGAAGACGTAGAAATCGCAGCCGAGGGCCTGGACGTCGACCGGCATGTGGACCGCGCCCTGGCTGCCGTCGACCAGCACCTTGATGCCGCGCTCGTGCGCGATGCGGCAGATCTCCTTGATCGGCGTCACGGTGCCGAGCGCATTCGACATCTGCGTGATGGCGACGAGCTTCGTGCGGTCGGTGAGCGCCGCCTCGAAGTCGGCGAGATGGAAGGCGCCGTCGTCGTCGACCGGCAGCCAGACCAGCTTCGCGCCCTGGCGCTCGCGGATGAAGTGCCAGGGAACGATGTTGGAATGATGCTCCATGATCGACAGCACGATCTCGTCGCCCTCGCCGATGTTGGGCATGCCCCAGCCATAGGCGACGGTGTTGATCGATTCCGTCGCGTTCCTGGTGAAGACGATCTCGTCGACGGAGGGCGCATTGAGGAAGCGCCGCACGCTCTCGCGCGCCTTCTCGTAGGCGTCGGTGGAGGCATTGGACAGGAAGTGCAGGCCGCGGTGGACGTTGGCGTATTCGCTGCCATAAGCCCTGGCGACGGCGTCGATCACCACCTGCGGCTTCTGCGCCGAAGCGCCGTTGTCGAGATAGACCAGCGGCTTGCCGTAGACCTCGCGCGACAGGATCGGAAAGTCGCGGCGGATCGCCTCGACATCGTAGGATCGGCCGTCTTCCTCGGGCTTGTCCCGAGGATCAACTGCCCTCAGATCAACAGAATCGGCCATCGCGAAACTCCCATGCGCTGCAGATCCTCGGGAGGCCCGAGGATGACGTCAGCCAGACTCACCCGTTCTTCGCAAACCAGGCCTCGAGCCGTTCCTCCAGCGCCGAAACCAGCGCCTCGTCCTCCAGTTCCTCGATGACCTCGGCCACGAAGGCCTTCACCAGGAGGCCGCGCGCCAGTTTCTCCGGCACGCCGCGCGCCATCAGGTAGAACAGGTGGCTGCGGTCGATCTCGGTCACCGTGGCGCCATGGCCGCAGGCCACGTCGTCGGCGAAGATCTCGAGTTCCGGCTTCGCCGAAAACTCGCCTTCGTCCGACAGGAGCAGCGTGTTGCAGGCCATCTTGGCGTCGGTCTTCTGCGCCAGCCGGTCGACGCGGATCTGGCCCTGGAAGACGCCGCGGGCCTTGCCCGTCACGACGTTGCGGATGATTTCGGACGACGTGGTGACGGGTGCCGAATGGTCGAGCACCATGGTCACGTCGGTGTGGCTGTCGCCGGTGAGCAGGTTGACGCCGCGCAGATTGAAGACCGCGCCTTCGCCATTCGCGTCCACCTTGATCTCCTGGCGCACCAACTTGCCGCCGGTGTTCATCACGAAGAGCGTCAGCGTCGCGTCCTTCGCCAGCACCGCATTGAATTGACCGAAATGGGTCGCGCCTGCCGGCTGTTCCTGCAGGATCACCCAGGTGACCTCCGCACCCTCGCCCACCGTCATGTGGCTGACGGAGGACACCAGCGCGTCGCCGCTGCCGCTCTGGCGCTCGACGATGGTGGCCCTGGCGCCCGCGCCGACCCGCACCGGAAAGCGGACATGCGCCTGGCCGCCGGCCTGGACGTTCTGCAGTTCGATCGGAGCCTCGACGGCGGCGCCCTCGGCGATGTCGAGGAACCAGCCGTCGGTCACGAAGGCCGCATTGAGCGGCGCGATGACGTCGGCCGCTTCGCCGGCCGCCATCGCGGGCGCCATCGACCCGTCGGCAAGCTTCTGCTCGAGCGGGACGACGGTCACGCCTTCGACGCGCGGCGCATTGGCCGCGACACCGTTCAGGACCGGCAGGACGGTCGAACCCGCGAGCAGCGACGGCAATGGCTTCGCGCGGGCCGCCGCGTCATGGGCCGGAACGATCGCCAGCAGCCGACGCAGGTCCGTGTAGTGCCAGGCCTCGACGCGACGGGTCGGCAGGCCAGCCTTCAGCCGTTCGACCGCATCGTCGCGGCAGCGGATCACCGCCTCGTTGCCGGGCAGGTCCGAGAAGCGCGCGACGAAGCCGTCGATGAGCGCCGTCTCGGCCTGCGTCCTCTGGGGCTTCGCGTGCATGTTCATGACGTCCACCTATGCCGCCTCGCCGATGATGTCGGCGTAACCGTTCTGCTCGAGGTCGAGCGCCAGCGACTTGTCTCCCGACTTGATGACCCGGCCCTTGTAGAGCACGTGCACCGTGTCCGGCACGATGTAGTCGAGCAGGCGCTGGTAGTGCGTGATGACCACCATCGAGCGGTCGGGCGCGCGCAGCGCGTTGACGCCGTCGGCCACCACCTTCAGCGCGTCGATGTCGAGCCCGGAATCGGTCTCGTCGAGCACGCAGAGCTTCGGCTCGAGCAGCGACATCTGCAGGATCTCGGCGCGCTTCTTCTCGCCGCCGGAAAAGCCGACGTTGAGCGGGCGCTTCAGCATGGCCATGTCCATGTTGAGCCGGCCGGCCGCCTCGCGAACCTTCTTCAGGAGGTCCGGAATTTTCAGCTCCGGCTCGCCGCGCGCCTTGCGCTGCGCGTTGAGCGCGACCTTGAGGAACTCCATGGTCGCGACGCCGGGGATTTCCAGCGGATACTGGAACGCCAGGAAGACTCCGGAAGCGGCGCGCTCGGCCGGGTCCATCCCGAGGATGGACTGCCCGTTGAACAGGATCTCGCCCTCGGTGACCTCGTAGTCGTCGCGGCCCGCGAGGATGTAGGACAAGGTCGACTTGCCCGAGCCGTTCGGCCCCATGATCGCGGCGACCTCGCCGTCCCTGACGGTCAGGTCGAGCCCGCGAATGATCTCCGTGCCGGTCTCGGCGATGCGGGCGTGGAGGTTTCTGATTTCAAGCATCAGTCGTTTCCTGTCTTCTTCTCAGCCCTCAAGGAGGCAATTTTCGTTATCAGCATGATGATCGGCACGATGACGAGGCCATGGACGATCCAATAAAGGACGATTGGCACGTTCAGAAACCAGCCAAACAGCACGTCGTTCAGCCGATCCATCCGGTCGCGCAGATAGACATGCTTCTCGCGCGCCACCGGCCGGTCTTTCCGTGTCCCGTCATCCCGCGTCACCTGAGCCGTCCTTCCAGTCGTCGTTGCGCCTCAGACGTCCAGCCATCATGTCGAACTCGTCGGTTCCGCCATCATTCCGGGGCCGCGCAGCGGAACCCGGAACCCAGAAGCGCAGGTCCCTGTTCAGCGGGCCTATGCGTTAAAACCTATTGCGTCCGCTTCTTCCTTCCGCGCCACCGCTCTGGATTCCGGGTTCCGCTGCGCGGCCCCGGAATGACGGCAGGTAGCAGCTTTGCCAAAACCCTTAGTCCACTTGCCGGAAGATAACCGATCTCGCCCTGATCGCCTCGGACGGGTTGTCCCGCTCGTAGCACGTCTCGAAAAGGTCATCCCATTCACCGTTGAACCCCTCGATCAGATAAAGCTTCCAGGACCGCCGCCAGGTCTTCAGTTCCTTCTCCCGGGCAATCGCCTCAATGATGTTGTCGTGCCGTTCGTACCAGACGAGGCGATGACAGCCGTGTCTGCTCGTAAACCCGGGTCGCGCGGACGTTCGATGCTCGTAGGCACGTCCCTGCAGATCGCTCGTCACTCCGATGTATAGCGTTCCGTTTCTTTGGGATGCCATGATGTAGACCCACCCTGACATACGGCGTTTCCTTCGGCGTCACCCTGCGGCCCGTCATTCCGGGGCCGCGCAGCGGAACCCGGAATCCAGAGCGCCGGCCTTCGTCCATCTGTTCAAAACCTCCGGTGTCGTTCGCAACGCACACACACATCGCTACCCCGTCCACCCTTGCCACCCTGGACTTCGGGTTCCATCGCGCGGCCCCGGAAGGACGGAGCATACCCCCTCACCCCACGCTCCCCTCCAGCGAGATCCCGATCAGCTTCTGCGCTTCCACCGCGAATTCCATCGGCAGTTCCTGGATGACCTCGCGCACGAAGCCGCCGACGATCAGGGCTACGGCCTCCTCCTCCGGGATGCCGCGCTGCATGACGTAGAACAGCTGGTCTTCCGAAATCTTCGACGTGGTCGCCTCGTGCTCGAACTTCGCCGTGGCGTTCTTGGCCTCGATGTAGGGCACGGTGTGCGCGCCGCAGTCGTTGCCGATCAGAAGCGAATCGCACTGGGTGAAGTTGCGCGCGTTCGTGGCCTTGCGGTGGGCCGAGACCTGGCCGCGATAGGTGTTGTTCGACTTGCCGGCCGAGATGCCCTTGGAAATGATGCGGCTCGACGTGTTCTTGCCGAGATGGATCATCTTGGTGCCCGAATCGACCTGCTGGTGTCCGTTCGACACCGCGATCGAGTAGAACTCGCCGCGGCTGTCGTCGCCGCGCAGGATGCAGGACGGGTACTTCCAGGTGATGGCAGAGCCGGTCTCGACCTGCGTCCACGAGATCTTCGACCGGTCGCCGCGGCAGTCGCCGCGCTTGGTGACGAAGTTGTAGATGCCGCCCTTGCCGTCCTTGTCGCCCGGGTACCAGTTCTGCACCGTGGAATACTTGATCTCGGCGTCGTCGAGCGCGACGAGCTCGACCACGGCGGCGTGCAGCTGGTTCTCGTCGCGCTGCGGCGCCGTGCAGCCTTCGAGATAGGAGACGTAGGCCCCCTCCTCGGCGATGATCAGGGTGCGCTCGAACTGGCCGGTGTTCTTCTCGTTGATGCGGAAATAGGTCGACAGTTCCATCGGGCAGCGCACGCCCTTCGGCACGAAGACGAAGGAGCCGTCGGTGAAGACGGCCGAATTCAGCGTCGCATAGTAGTTGTCGGAGACCGGGACGACGGAACCGAGATATTTCTGCACCAGTTCGGGATGTTCGCGGATCGCTTCCGAGATCGAACAGAAGATGACGCCCGCCCTGGCCAGTTCCTTCTTGAAGGTGGTGACGACCGAGACCGAATCGAAGACGGCGTCGACGGCCACGCGGCCCGACTTGTAGACGTTGTCGCCGGCTTCCTCGCCGGTCGCGTCCTTCTGCACGCCGGCAAGGATCTCCTGCTCCTTCAGCGGAATGCCGAGCTTCTCGTAGACGCGCAACAGTTCGGGATCGACCTCGTCGAGCGACTTCGGCCCGGACTGGTTCTTCGGCGCGGCATAGTAGTAGAGATCCTGGAAGTCGATCTTCGGATAGTCGACGCGCGCCCAGGTCGGCTCCTCGAGCGTCAGCCAGCGGCGATAGGCCTGCAGGCGCCACTCCAGCATCCAGGCCGGCTCGTCCTTCTTGGCCGAAATGAAACGGATCGTGTCCTCGGACAGGCCCTTGGGGGCCTTGTCCATTTCGATGAAGGATTCGAATCCGTATTTGTACTGGTCCACGTCGATACGGCGGACCTGTTCGATCGTCTCCTGCACGGCAGGCATCGGTGTTCTCCATCCTTGCCGGGTTCAAGGCCCGGCAGTTTTCAAACTCTGGCACCGCTCGCGGCGTGTGCCTGATCTAGTGCGTCCGCGCCCGGAATTCACCCTCCAAAGGCCCGAATTCGAGCGGAAACGCGTGTTTTTTCCCTCCCGGCATCACGCCGCCCGCGACGCCGACCGCGTCTGGCGCGAAACCAGTGCACCCAGCGCCTGCGTGAACATCGATACCTCGCGCTCGCCGGTCGACCGGCCGATCGAAACGCGCAGCGCCGAAGCCTGGTCGCCCAGTCCCATCGCCTTCAGGACATGGCTCGGACCGACCTTTCCCGACGAGCAGGCGGAGCCTGCCGACAGCGCGACGCCGGCAAGGTCGAAGGCGATCTGGGCGGTCTCGGCCTTCACGCCCGGCAGGTCGAAGAAGATCGTGTTGGGCAGCCGCGGCGCGCCTGCCCCGTAGACGGTCGCGCCCGGCGCAGCGGTCAGCAGCGCGGTCTCGATGCGGTCCCGAAGGGCTGCCACGGCCGGCATGTCGGCGAGCCCCGCGCGCGCCTGTTCGGCCGCCGCGCCGAAGCCGGCGATGGCAGCGACGTTCTCGGTCCCCGAACGGTGGCCCCTCTCCTGCCCGCCCCCCGGAACCAGCGGCGAGGGCATCAGCAGATCGGACGCGCCGACGATGGCGCCGGCCCCTTTCGGGCCTCCGATCTTGTGCGAGGAGAGAATCAGGAAATCCGCAGAACCGTCGGATATGTCGAGCGGAATGCGCCCAGCCGCCTGGACTGCGTCGGCGACGACGAGCGCCTTCGCCGCCCTGGCGATGCGGCCGATTTCTGCGATCGGCTGGATGACGCCGGTCTCGTTGTTGGCGGTATGGATCGCCACCAACGCCATGCCCCCGGCGGGGTCATGCCCCGCAAGAGCCATCTCCAGCGCAGCGAGGTCGATCAGCCCGTCCCGGCCGACCGGCAGGACGGTGACCGCGTCCGCGGGAAAATGCCCGCCGCACAGGATGCAGGGATGGTCGGCCGCCGTGACGAACAGGCGCGAGACGCGCAACGCGCCGCGGCCCATGCGCCAGTGGGGCGTCAGCAGGGTCGCGGCGGCTTCCGTCGCACCGGAGGTGAAGACGACGTGCTCCGCCTTGCCCCCCACCAGGGCCGCCACGTGACGCCGCGCGGTCTCGACCAGCCGGCGCGCCGCCCGCCCTTCCGCATGGACGGAGGACGGATTGCCGTCGGCCTCCAGCGCGGCCAGCATCGCCGCGCGCGCGGCCGCGAGCAGCGGTGCGCTGGCGTTGTGGTCGAGATAGGCGCGTTCGACGGCCATCGGCGGAATGCGATCTCCAGAGTGGGCGTTGATGCCGGTGATGTCGCAATTTCCTTGAAATTGCGAGGCCACACGTCCTATTTAGCCGCTTCGTCCAGACTGGCGGCCAGCCGCCGAGTTTTGAACAATTCTAAACTGGTTTCTATGGAGGCGACGGCCCCTCGTCAAGGGCGGTCCCCATGTGTCGGGCGTCCCGCCCGGCGGCCGTGAAGTGGAGTACCCATGCCCGAAGTCATTTTCGCCGGACCGGACGGACGCCTCGAGGGCCGCTACCAGCCCTCGACCGAAAAGAATGCGCCGATCGCCATCGTGCTGCACCCGCACCCGCAGTTCGGCGGGACGATGAACAACAAGATCGTCTACGACCTGTTCTACATGTTCCAGAAGCGCAATTTCACGACGCTGCGCTTCAATTTCCGCGGCATCGGCCGCAGCCAGGGCGAGTTCGACCATGGCGCGGGCGAGCTGTCGGACGCCGCCGCAGCACTCGACTGGGTGCAGTCGCTGCATCCGGATTCCAAGAGCTGCTGGGTCGCCGGCTATTCCTTCGGCGCCTGGATCGGCATGCAGCTTCTGATGCGCCGGCCGGAGATCGAGGGTTTCATCTCCGTCGCCCCGCAGCCCAACACCTACGACTTCTCCTTCCTCGCCCCCTGCCCCTCGTCGGGCCTCATCATCCACGGCGATTCCGACAAGGTCGCGCCGCCGAAGGACGTGCAGGGCCTGGTCGACAAGCTGCACACGCAGAAGGGCATCACGATCACGCAGAAGACGCTGCCCGGCGCCAACCACTTCTTCTCAAACGACACCGACCTGCTGATCTCGGAATGCTCGGACTATCTCGACCGGCGGCTCGCCGGCGAATTGTCGGACGCGCGGCCGAAGCGGCTGCGGTAGGACAAGGCGGCGCGGACACGCACGCCCTTCGGTCCGGGGCCTCGAACGGCGAGCCCTACGGCCCCCCCTCTGTCCTGCCGGACATCTCCCCTCAAGGGGGGGAGATCAGCAGCTTCGGTCATCGCGTCCATTCTGCAACGTTGGCAGGCCGGCAGAGCGGTTGGGGCCGCCGATCTCCCCCCTTGAGGGGGAGACGCCGGCAGGCAGAGGGGGGTATCGTCGAGCGCGACATCTTTAGTTTCCCGTTCAAATCACCGACCGCGGTCACGCCTTCCCGCCAGCACTCCGCCCGTCACCGCCTCCCGGCACCCCGTCGTCGTCGGAAAGGTCAGCGGCAGGCCCAGCACGGATCGCACCGCGAGATAGGCCCAGGCCTCCGCCTCCATCGCGTCGCCGTCGAGCCCGACGTCCTCGGCGAGCATCACCGCGCCGCCGCGCCTTTCCGCCCCCGCCCGCAGGTCCGACACGATGTGCGGGTTCCTGCGTCCGCCGCCGCAGACGATCCACAGCCGGGGCTGTGCCGGCATGTGGGCGGCGGCTGCGAGAATCGCCTCGGCCGAGACCGCGGCCAGCGTGCGCGCGCCGTCGGCGAGTTCCAGCCCCCCGGCAAGGTCCAGCGTGAAGTCGTTGCGGTCGAGCGATTTCGGCGCCTTGCGGGCAAAGAACGGGGTGTCGAGATAGGCGTCCACCACCGCCCGCACCACGCCGCCCTCGCTCGCGATCATGCCGTCGGCATCGTAGGGCACGCCGCCTTCGGCCGAGACCCATTGGTCGATCAGGGCATTGCCCGGGCCGGAATCGAAGGCGACGGGATCGCCGGTCTCGGGCACGAAGGTGACGTTGGAGATGCCGCCGACATTGACCAGGCACACCGGAAACAGCCGATGCTGCGCCGGCAGCGAGCGAGCGAGCGCGGCGTGATAGACGGGCACCAGCGGCGCGCCCTGCCCGCCATGGACCATGTCGTTGGCGCGCATGTCGTAGACCACCGGCAGGCCGGTCTCGCGGGAGAGCAGCGCGCCGTCGCCGAGCTGGACGGTCAGGGCCTTCTCCGGCCGGTGCAGCACGGTCTGGCCGTGGAAGCCGACGAGTTCCGCCCGTCCCGCCGTCTGCGGAAAGTCGGCACGGAACCGTGCGACGGCGCGGGCATGGCGCAGGGTGATCTCGCGCTCCAGATCGGCCAGGTCGCCCGGCCGCTCGTCACGGCGGCCGATCGCCTTCGCGTCGGTCAGCGCCGCCTCGATGCGGCGGCGGAAGGCCGCTTCGTAGGGCACGAAGGCCGACGGCCCGCGCCGGACGATTTCGGCCCCGTCGGTCTCGACGACAGCGAGGTCGATGCCGTCCATCGACGTGCCGCTCATCAGCCCGATCGCGCATTTGACCGCCATGGAGACCCGTCCAGCTTGTGATTCGCGTCGCGGCGATGCTAAAGGCGCGCATTCCCGAACGCCACGGTCGCGGCCGCGGCATCGACCGTCCACCGAAAGAGCCGACCATGTCCGCCTTCAAGTCCGATTTCCTGCGCATCCTGTCGGAGCGCGGCTTCATTCACCAGCTGTCCGACGAGACGGGGCTGGACGAACTGCTCGCCCGGGAAAGCGTGACGGCCTATATCGGCTACGACCCGACGGCATCGAGCCTGCATGTCGGCCATCTGATGCAGATCATGATGCTGCGCTGGTTCCAGCAGACCGGCCACCAGCCGATCTCGCTGATGGGCGGCGGCACCGGCATGGTCGGCGATCCCTCCTTCAAGGAGGAGGCGCGCAAGCTGATGACGGTCGAGACGATCGAGGAGAACATCGCTTCGATCAAGCGCTGCTTCTCGCGCTATCTCGACTACGACAAGGGGCCGAAGGGCGGCGCCCTGATGATCAACAATGCCGAATGGCTGCGCCCGCTCAACTATCTCGAATTCCTGCGCGACGTCGGCCGGCATTTCTCGGTCAACCGCATGCTGTCCTTCGACAGCGTCAAGACGCGGCTCGACCGCGAGCAGTCGCTGTCCTTCCTCGAATTCAACTACATGATCCTCCAGGCCTACGACTTCGTCGAGCTGAACCAGCGCTACGGCTGCCGGCTGCAGATGGGCGGTTCGGATCAGTGGGGCAACATCGTCAACGGCATCGACCTCGGCCACCGGATGGGGACGCCGCAGCTCTACGCGCTGACGGCGCCGCTGCTGACCACCTCGTCCGGCGCCAAGATGGGCAAGTCCGCCTCGGGCGCCGTCTGGCTCAATGCCGACCTGCTGCCGGTCTACGACTTCTGGCAGTACTGGCGAAACACCGAGGACGCGGACGTCGTGCGCTTCCTGAAGCTCTTCACCATGCTGCCGATGGACGAGATCGCGCGTCTCGGGGCGCTGGGCGGCTCGGAGATCAACGAGGCGAAGAAGATCCTCGCCACGGAAGTGACCGCGCTGCTGCACGGGCGCGAAGCAGCCCACCAGGCTGCCGAGACGGCCCGCAAGACCTTCGAGGAAGGCGCGCTGGCCGATACGCTGCCGTCGATCGAGGTGCCGAAGGCCGAACTCGAAGCCGGCATCGGTCTGTTGTCGCTCCTCGTCCGCGCCGGCCTCGCCGGCTCCAACGGCGAGGCGCGACGGCACGTGCAGGGCGGCGCAGTGAAGATCAACGACGCCGCGGTGTCGGACGAGCGCCTTATGGTCGGCAGCAGCGAGATCACCGCCGAGGGCGTGGTCAAGCTGTCGCTCGGCAAGAAGAAGCACATCCTGGTCCGCCCTGTCTGAAGGCTGTTTCGGGCGTTCACCGCAGGACGCAGGCCGCGGCACGCTCCTGCCGACCGAACGTCCGCGCCCCCTCAGTCGAACTCGAAGATCGACCGGAAGATGCCCGGTGCGATGGCCGAGATCGGATTGACCTGGAGCTGCGGTGACTTCGAGTCGCCGGCCAGCCTGAAGGTGATGCCGATCAGCCCGCGGTCGCGGCCATTGCCGAGGATCTGGCCGAAGAGCGGGATCTCACCGAAGAGCCGGTTGACGCCATAGGCGGGCATGAAGGTGCCGGTAATGTCCATGTTGCCGCGCTGGTCGTAGAGCGCGCCCTGGAAGGTCGCACCGATCTCGGCGCCGCGCAGCAGGCCGCGGTCGATGGAGAGATAGCCGTCGCCCTTCTCCACCAGCGCATAGCCGCGCTGGAACCGCGCCTTTCGGTCGTCGAGCTCGCGTCTGGCCACCTGGCTCAGCGAACGCCCGTCGCCGTCGGGAGGCGGTGCCGAGACGAGCGAGCGCAGCTTCGGATCGTTGATGACCTGGAAGTCGCGCGCCTCGATCTGGCCGCGCAACGGTCCGGAAGGCTTCGCCGCGAGCGCGAGGTCGATGGTGCCGCCATGCATGTATTCGTAGATGTTGAGGAAGCGTAGCACCGCGCCGGCGTCGCTCGAGCGGATGCTGACGTTGCGGCCGTTGGCGTCGGCTTCGTTGACGATAGACACGGGCGCGCCGCGGGAGGAAAGCGCGGCGATGCGGAGCGCGCCGAGATCGGTTCCGGTCCCGCGCAGGCTGACGTTCAGGCCGGTCATCACCTCGTTGTTGAAGCCGACCGTGCGGCCGACCGCGACGCCGAGCGTGATCGGGACGGATTCGACGGCCTCCTCCGCCTTCTCGGTCTCCGAGAGATAGAGCTTGATGACGGCGCGCGCGTCCAGCGACGCGCCGTTGATGCCGACGTCGTAGCCCTTGCCGCTGCGAACGAGCTTGACCGCGATCTCGTCTCCACGGTTGAGGGAAACGGTGGGGAAATCCGCTTCCGACAAGGCGCCCCCGGCCAGAACGATGGTGCCCTTCGCCAGGAAGGTCTCGCCGGTCAGCTCGAAGTCGGAAAGCCGCATGCGGTCGCCGTCCTGCTTCATGACGAAGCGGGCGGTTGCCGGAATGCCGGCGCCTTTCGTCCAGCCGATCCAGGGAAAGGTGAGCCTGGCCTTGGCGAGGTCGATGTCGAACCGCTGCTCCTGCGGCGCCAAGATCGTCACCTTCGCCGTCACCGGACCCGACAGCATCTCGTTCAGTCCGGGCGCCAGGCGCCTGCGCGCGGCATCGTCGAGCACCAGCGAGACGTCGCGCGACCGCTCCGCGCCCGACGGGCCGAGCGGCTCGGTCATGGCGATCTCGGCGGGTACGCCGTTCAGGAGCGCCTTGGCGCGGATCACGGCACGCTGCGGGTCGACGTCGATCGTGCCGTTCGCCTGCGTCACCTGCTGTCCGTCGAAGGGCTTGGCGATGTCGAGATTCTCGTAGGCCAGGTCCACTTCCCAATCGAGCTCCTCGACGGGAAAGTCCTTGCGCAGCGGAATCTCGACCTTGACGTTTCCCTTGACCCTGCCGGTGAAGTCCTCAGCCGCCAGACCGAGGCGGCGCATGGCGTCGATAGGGCGGTAGGAGGCGAACTCCGCCGCTGCCTGCGCGTCGCCTTCGACATCGATGTCGACGAAGCCCGTCGTCGGCCGCGATTCGACCTTGCGGATCAGGACCGAGCCGTTCGACGCCGCGAGCGTCCGGCCCGTCGGCATGAAGACGGTGCCCTTCAAGAGCGTGATGTCGACGTCCGACCCGCGGAAATCGACGGTCCCGTCGGCGTCGCGCACGGCGGGCAGTTCGCCGGTGATGTCGAAGCGGGTATCGGCGATCGTGAAGGAGCCGTTGACCTCGTCGCCGTTCAGCTCGACACCGTTGCCGAGCCGCCCCGGACCGACGCGGAAGCGCACGCGGGAGTTCTCGATCGTTCCGCCGAAGACGTTCGCCATCACCCAGGCACGGGCCCCCGGCGCGGTCGGCGTCGGCCAGAGCTGCTTGGCATGGGCCACCGGCATCGACGGGATGTCGAGCGCCAGCGCCACGGAGGGGCTGATCCCGTCGAAGAACTGCACCGTCGCCTGGCCATAGACCTCGCCCGGTCGCGTGCGGACCCCGATCTCGGCCGCACTGAGCAGCCTGGCGGCCGGATCGTAGGTTCCAGCGACACGCGCCAGGAACGGCAAGGCGGGCTCCGATACCCCGCTGACGGCGACCACCGATCCGTCGGAATTGAACTCCCAGCGATAGGCCGGCGATGCGGCTCCCTGGCTGGCGGCGGGGACGGGACCGATGGCGCCGTGGAAGGCGAAAGTGGAACGCGGGGTCCTGAGCGAGATGCGCTCGAATTCGAGCTTCCCCGATCCCGCGGCGAGCACCGCCGCAAGGTCGAGATCCGCCCGCTGCTCGCCGAACTCGGGCAGCGTGGCGATGATCTCGGAGCCGGTCGCGGCGATGCGGATGCGGCCCCGCCCCGGCGCGGGCCGCGACCCCGTCAGGCGGATACGCCCGCTGCCGTCGATCGACGGCGCGCTCGCCCCTTCCGTATCCGCCGCAAGCCGCTGGACGTCGATCTGCAGGTCGAACTTCAGCCCGGCGGCGGAACGGCGCGAGGCGGAGCCGGTCATCGTCACCGGCCTGCCGAGGAGGTCGAAGGTGCCCTCGAGCTTGAGTCCCTGCCCCCGCTCGCGCCATGCCGACACGTGATCGGCATGGACGCTGCTGCGCCCCGGACCGGCGAAGAGCAACTCCACGTCGCGCAGCACCACCCGCGGCGCCTGCCGCCCCTCCAGCGCGTCGAAGAGCTGGTTCATACCGCCGAAGATCGAGGCAACCACCTTGTCGGGATCGACGAGACCACGTGCGTCGGCGACGCCGTCGAGCCAGCCGGGCTCGTCCGATTTCGGAAGGGCGGCACCGTCGATCACGGCCTCCTTCAGCGCCACTTCGGCGACGGAGAGCCGGCCAGACAGCAGCGGTCGGAGCGAGAAGCCGAAGCGCATCGCCCCGGCCCGCGCGAACTCGCGGCCGTCCTCGGCGATCAGCAGGCGCACGGAGGGGACTTCGATCGAAACGAGGCCGAGCTGTCCCCAGGACAGGCGCGCGGTTCCGGCCTCGACCCGAACCGGCACGCCGGCATAGGCCGACAGCGCGATCTCGGCCTCGCGTTTGATGCGTTCGTTGCCGAACCCGGCCGCACCCGCCAGATAGAGTCCGGCCGCGGCCACCACCATCAGCGCCACGATCCCCAGGATCGAGTAGAGGAACGCCTTCAGCACGCCGCGCCCCCGGCCGGCCCGCCGCTTGGCCAGCGGCGGCGGCACGCAGGCCGACGGCAGAGTCTCCAGGGCCGCGATGTCGGCCTTCCGGAAGCGCACCCTTTCGTGCTGCACGGTCCTCTCTTCCACTCGTCCGTCGTCTCAGCGGTGATCCATGGACGAATCCCGCACGTGAACTATAAGGCGAACCGTCGATGTCGCTAACGAAAATCGGCTGCGGGGTCGTTCCCGTCCGACGGGCGTCGCCGGCACAGAAGGGACAACATATGGCACTTCCAGAAATCGGACAGGATGCACCGGACTTCGAACTCCCCAGCGACGGAGGCGGCACCATCGCGCTCTCCGCCCTGAAGGGAAAGGCGGTCGTCCTCTATTTCTACCCGAAGGACGACACCAGCGGCTGTACCACCGAAGCCGTCGACTTCTCCGCGCTGCGGGACGACTTCGAAGCGGCAGGCGCGACGGTCGTCGGCGTTTCACCCGATAGCGCAAAAAGTCATGACAAATTCAAGGCGAAGCATTCGCTGAGCGTGGCGCTGGCGGCCGACGAGGAGAAGTCGACGCTCGAGGCCTACGGCGTCTGGGTCGAGAAGAGCATGTACGGCAAGAAGTACATGGGCGTCGAACGCACCACGTTTCTCATCGGCCCGGACGGCAAGGTGCGCCGCGTCTGGTCCAAGGTGAAGGTGCCCGGCCATGCGAAGGACGTGCTCGAGGCCGTGAAGAGCCTGTGACGCCGATGGAGGCAGCCACCCCCGCGGACGCCGACGGTTACCGTCCCCGCAGCCTGCGGGGCGGCTGCATCGACGCGATCGGCGAGAGCGACCTCGACCGCAAGACGGCGATCGTGCGCGCCGTCGCGCGGCGCTGGTTCGACCGCGCCATCTCGGTCATGAGCCCGCTGGACGGTACGCCGCCCGATTATCCCGGCCGCCCCGCGCGGCCGGAACTGGTCGAGCCGAAGCGGGTGCCGCGGCGGTCGCTGCACACCCATCACGGGCGCATCGCGCTCGCCCACGCGCTTGCCCATATCGAGCTCAACGCCATCGATCTGGCGCTCGACATCGTCGCCCGCTTCGCCGCAGAGCGGCCGCCGGCGAGCTTCTTCGACGGCTGGATGCAGGTCGCCTTCGAGGAGGCCAAGCACTTCACGCTGCTGCGAAACCGGCTGCGCTCGCTCGGCGCCGACTATGGCGACCTGCCCGCCCATGGCGGATTGTGGGAAGCCGCCCACCAGACCCGCAACGACCTGCACGCGCGTCTCGCTGTCGTGCCGCTGATTCTCGAGGCACGCGGCCTCGACGTCACGCCCTCGCTGCTGGAGAAGATGGAGGAGACGGGCGACGCCGAGACGGCTGCCATCCTGCGGGTCATCTACGAGGACGAGAAGAAGCACGTCGCCATCGGCGCCAAATGGTTCCGCTTCTATTGCGCGCGCGACCGGCTCAATCCCGCGCAGCGTTTCCAGGAACTGGTCCGGACCAATTTCCGCGGCGACCTGAAGCCGCCCTTCAACGACCGTGCCCGCGCCGCGGCAGGACTGACGCCGCTCTTCTACCGCGCGCTCAGCGCCTCCTCGCGGCACGGTTGAAGCCGTGCCCGCCGGCCGCCCCGAAAACCTTTGTTAACCCTAATGGAGTGTAATCTCCTGGCATCGACGATCGTGCTACGGAAAGCAGTGCCCTGTGTCAAAGAGCCGTTCATCCGCCGTCTTCGGCAAACGCAAGGAACCGCACACCTTCATCATCGCCCGCGGCGAGGAGATCCGCCATTTCACCGTCCGCCCCTGGATGACGGCGCTCGCCGGGTCCGCCGTCGCTGCCTGTGCGGTCGGCTACCTGCTCGCCACCAGCTATCTCGTCCTGCGTGACGACCTGATCGGCGCCACGGTCGCGCGCCAGGCCCGCCTGCAGCAGGCCTATGAGGACCGCATCTCGGCACTGCGCGCCCAGGTCGACCGCATCACCAGCCGGCAGATGCTCGACCAGCAGCTGGTCGAGAGCAAGGTCGCCGAGCTGATCGACCGCCAGGAGGAACTCTCCGCGCGCAACGGGATGATCCTGCCCCTGCTCGAGAAGGCCGCGGGCGAGGACGCGCTTCCGGCGCGCGGCCCCGTGCCGCTCGACAAGCCGGAGATCCGCGCCGAGCTGCCCCTCGAGAACGCCTTCGCACCTGGCGCCACCGCCAGCGCGGCGGCATCGGCCCTGTCCAGTCTCGCCGCCGGCACCGGGCCGGCCGTCGACCCGCGGCGCCTGTCGGCGGCCGATCGCGCCGACCTGCTGTTCGTGAAGATCAACCGCTCCCTGCACGCCATCGAGACGCTGCAGTTCCAGAAGGTCCGGGCCGTCAAGGAAAACGCCTACAAGACCGCCGACGCGATCGTCGCCGCGCTCAAGGACGCCGGCCTGCCCGTCGATCCGGACTACGGCACCGGCGACGTCGGCGGGCCGCTCGTGCCGGTCGGCGCAGACGATCCTTTCGAGACCGAGGTCGAGGAGCTGGACGACGCGCTGACCAAGCTCGACGGCATCCGCCAGGCGGCCGTCCGGCTGCCGATCGCCAATCCGGCGCCCGGCCAGAGCGTGACCAGCGGCTTCGGCGTCCGCCGGGACCCGCTGATCGGCCGGCCCGCCTTCCATGCCGGCATCGACTTTCGCGCGTCCGTCGGCATTCCCGTGCTCGCCAGCGGCTCGGGCACGGTCGTCAAGGCGGGCTGGAACGGCGGCTACGGCCGGATGGTCGAAATCGACCACGGCAACGGCCTGACCACCCGCTACGCGCATCTGAGCCGGGTCGAGGTATCCGAGGGCGATACCGTCGCGGCAGGAGCCGTCGTCGGCCTCGCCGGAAGCTCCGGCCGCTCGACCGGCCCGCACCTGCACTACGAAGTGCGGCGCAACGGCAAGGCCACGAACCCGGTGCGTTACATCAGCGCCGGCAAGGCCATCAAGGATCTGCTCTGAGAGACGGTCCGGGAACCCGGCGGCGGAAGGCCGGCAAGGGATTCTGCGCCGCCCGAAAGCTGCCGAACGAAGCGGATGCTCCGGACATCTTCGAACCGACGACGGATCGGGACCCGCCGGACCGATGCGCCCCGGGTTTCCGGACTGTCCCTGAGTCCGGACCCGAACAGGGGCGCGACCCGGTGCGGCCGACGTCAGTCGATGTCCTGCACGGGGGTCGCGCCGCCCTCGATGCGCTGTGACAGCGAGGCCTCCATGAAGGCGTCCAGGTCGCCGTCCAGCACGCCCTGCGGGTTCGTGCTCTCCATGCCGGTGCGCAGGTCCTTCACGAGCTGGTAGGGCTGCAGCACGTAGGACCGGATCTGGTGGCCCCAGCCGATGTCGGATTTCGACGCCTCGGTGGCGTTGGCCGCCTCCTCGCGCTTCTGCAGTTCCACCTCGTACAGGCGCGAGCGCAGCATCTCCCAGGCCTTGGCCTTGTTCTTGTGCTGCGACCGCTCCTGCTGGCACGACACGGCGATGCCGGTTGCCAGATGGGTGATGCGCACCGCCGAGTCGGTCGTGTTGATGTGCTGCCCGCCCGAGCCGGACGCACGATAGGTGTCGATGCGCACGTCCGATTCGGAGACCTCGATCTCGATGGTGTCGTCGATGACCGGGTAGACCCAGATGCTCGAGAACGAGGTATGCCGCCGCGCATTGCTGTCGAAAGGCGAGATGCGCACCAGACGGTGCACGCCCGATTCGGTCTTCAGCCAGCCATAGGCGTTGTGGCCCCTGATGAGCAGGGTGGCCGACTTGATGCCCGCCTCCTCGCCATCATGCATCTCGAGCACTTCGACCTTGAACTTCCGCCGCTCGGCCCAGCGCGTGTACATGCGCAAGAGCATGTTGGCCCAGTCCTGGCTCTCGGTGCCGCCGGCGCCGGCATGCACTTCGAGATAGGTGTCGTTCTTGTCGGCCTCGCCCGACAGCAGCGTCTCGATCTGGCGCGCGGCGATCTCCGCGCGAAGCTCGCGGATCGAGGCCTCGGCCTCGCCGACGACCGCCTGGTCGCCCTCCTCCTCGCCGAGCTCGATCAGGCCGATGCCGTCGTCGAGCTGGGCGGAGAGCCGCCGGATCGCCGAGATCTGGTCCTCGAGCGACTGACGCTCGCGCATCAGGTCCTGTGCCTTCTGGGGATCGTTCCAGAGCTCGCCGTCCTCGGCGAGCATGTTCAGGTAGTCCAGTCTCTTGTGGGCCTGATCCCAGTCAAAGATGCCTCCTCAGCAGGCCTATGCCCTGCTGGATCTCGCTGACGAGGTTCTGGGTTTCCGCGCGCATGGCAGTTCGCCTGCTCTTCCTGACTTGATCGGGTGGGTGATGAATCGCGGCGGACCATATTTCCGTGGTCCGCCGCTGTAAAGACGACGCGAAGAGGATCGTCGCGCGGAAGTGCCGCGCCTCAGTAGAGACCGCCGCCCCCGGTCGAGATCGCGCGGCTCGCCGAGGGCGAGATGGCGGCGCCCTCCACGGAGGTGCCGAACTCGCCGCCGATGATCGAGTAGGAATCCGCGGGGCCGGTGCCGGGCTTGAAGGCTTCCATGATCACGCCCGGCTCGCCTTCGGAGGCCTGCATGCCGGTCTGGCGGTTGATCGGAATCAGCTTCATGCCCTGGGGGATCTGGAAGTCGACCGGTCGCATGTCCTTGAGCGCCTCGGCCATGAACTCCTTGAAGATCGGAGCCGCCAGGCCGCCGCCCGTCGAACCCTTGCCCATCGGCGACGGCTGGTCGTAGCCGAGATAGACGCCGACCACGATGTCGGGCGTGAAGCCGATGAACCAGGCGTCCTTCTCGTCGTTGGTGGTTCCGGTCTTGCCGGCGATCGGCCGACCGAGTTCGGCGATGGTGGTCGCCGTGCCGCGCTGCACCACGCCCTGCATCATCGAGGTGATCTGGTAGGCCGTCATCGGGTCGAGCACCTGCTCGGCGGTGTCGATCAGCTCGGGCTCGCCCTGGCCGCGCCATTCCGCCGCGTTGCAGCCCTCGCAGCCGCGGTCGTCGTGCTTGTAGACGGTCTTGCCGTAGCGATCCTGGATGCGGTCGATGAGCGACGGCTTGATCGATTTGCCGCCGTTGGCGAAAACCGAATAGGCCGAGACCATGCGCATGACCGTCGTCTCGCCCGAGCCGAGCGACATGGCGATGTGCGGCGGCATGCGATCGTAGACGCCGAAGCGCTCGGCGTATTCGGCCACCAGCGGCATGCCCATGTCGTTGGCCAGCCGCACGGTCATCAGGTTTCGCGAGCGCTCGATGCCCGCCCGCAGCGTCGAGGGGCCGGCGGCCTGGCCGCCGTAGTTCTTGGGCGACCAGACCTCGTTGCCGATCGTGATGGTGATGGGCCCGTCCAGCACCACGGAGGCCGGCGTGTAGCCGTTGTCGAGCGCCGCGGCGTAGAGGATCGGCTTGAACGAGGAGCCCGGCTGGCGCATCGCCTGGGTCGCCCGGTTGAACTCGGAGGCGGCGAAGGAGAAGCCGCCGACCATCGCCAGCACGCGGCCGGTGTGGGGATCCATCGCCACCATGCCGCCGCCGACCTTGGGAACCTGGCGAAGGGTCCAGCCGTCGTCCGCGGTCTTCTCGACGTAGACGACGTCGCCGACCTTGAGGACGTCGGCGGGCGACTTCGCCTTCACCAGCTTGCCGTCGACGACGTGTCGCATGGCCCAGCCCATCTCGGCAGCCGACAGCGAGATCGTCCGGCGTTCGGCCTCGAGTTGGCCCGACACCTCGCGCTGCGGCTGCAGCCCGAGCTCCAGGCCCTTGGCGCCGACCTCCAGCACCACCGCGAGCGTCCATTCCGGGACGTCGGACAGCGCCGGAACCTCGGCCAGCGCCACACCCCAGTCCCCGCCCGTGGAGATGTTCTTCACCGGGCCGCGGAAGCCGCGCAGCGTGTCGAAGCGGATCAGGCCGTGCTGCAGCGCGGTGCGCGCCATCATCTGCAGCTTCGGATCGAGGGTGGTCCGGATCGAGAGGCCGCCGGCATAGAGCGCGTCCTCGCCGTAGCGCTGGATGATCTCGCGGCGCACTTCCTCGGTGAAGTACTCGCCCGCGAACAGGTTGCTGCCGCGGCGGCGCGGATTGACGTTGAGGCCGGTCTCCTTGGCCTTGGCGCCTTCGGCGGGATCGACGTAGCCGTTCTCCACCATCTGGTCGATCACCCAGTTGCGGCGCTCGATGGCGCGCTCGGTGTGACGGAAGGGATGGTAGTTCGACGGGCCCTTCGGCAGTGCCGCGAGGTAGGCCGCCTCGGCGATGGTCAGCTCGTTGACCGACTTGTCGAAATAGGCGAGAGCCGCGCCGGCGATGCCGTAGGAGCCGAGCCCGAAGAAGATCTCGTTCAGGTAGAGTTCGAGGATGCGGTCCTTCGAGTAGGCCTGCTCGATGCGGAAGGCGAGGATCATCTCGCGGATCTTGCGATCGTAGGTCTGATCGGCCGTCAGCAGGAAGTTCTTGGCGACCTGCTGGGTGATCGTCGATGCGCCGACCGGCCGGCGACCGCTGCCGACGTTCTGCAGGTTGGTGACGATGGCTCGGGCGAGGCCCGTCAGGTCGATGCCCGGATGGGTGTAGAAATTCTTGTCCTCGGCAGACAGAAACGCCGCCTTCACACGGTCCGGGATGGCCTGGATCGGCAGGAACAGCCGCCGTTCCTTGGCGAATTCGGCCATCAGCTCGCCGTCCGAGGCGTGGACACGGCTCGTCACGGCCGGCTCATAGCGGGCGAGGACCTCGTAGTCCGGCAGGTCGTTGGTCAACTGGCTGATGTAGAGGGCGATGCCTCCGGCCACCACCAGACCGAGCATGATGGCAACGCCGAAGAAATATCCAATCAGTCGAATCATACCCGCTCCAATCCGGACAACCCGAAGTCCGGCAGTCTTCCGGAAGCGCCTCCGCCGGCAGAAGCCGCCCTCCGTCTCACCGACCGCTCATTGCCTCCCTCATGTGGGCAAAATGCGGCAGGAAAACCGTTCGTCCAACCCGGTGCGCCCGGGCGGACAGCCATGTTGCCAAAAGGCCACGACCGTCAATCCCCTCGGGCCGTTTCAGCCGCCGGCGCCGGTGCGGACCGCTGCGAACGCCTCGATGGCCGCCGTCATGCTGGTCACCGCCTTCTCCCGCCATGCGGGATCCTGCAGCTGGGCGGCATCCTTGGCGTTGGACAGGTAGCCGAGCTCGACGAGCACGGACGGCACGTCGGGCGCGCGCAGCACCCGGAAACCGGCCGATCGCTGCGGATTGTTGATCAGTTCGATCGCCCGCCCGAGTTCGTCGACCAGCGAGCGGGCGAAGGCCACGGAAAACCCGTGCGTCTCGCGCCGCACGAGGTCGAAGAGGATGTCGGCGACCTGCTGGTTCTCCTCGGCGATCTCGATGCCGGCCACGGAGTCGGAGAGGTTCTCCCGCTCGGCCGCCGCACGGGCGACCTCGTCGGAGGCCTTCTCGGAAATGGTGTAGACGGTGGCGCCGCGGATGCCGGGCAGGCTGATCGTGTCGGCATGGATCGACACGAACAGGTCGGCCTCGTGCTGGCGGGCGATCCGTACCCGGTCGTCGAGCCGCAGGAACACGTCGTCGTCGCGCGTCATGAAGACGTTGAGGTTGCCGCGCGACTTCAGGCGCTCGACGAGCTCGCGCGAGAAGGAGAGCGTCAGATCCTTCTCCGCCGTGCCGCTGACGGACTTGGCTCCCCCGTCGATGCCGCCATGGCCGGGATCGACCACGATCGTGAACGGTTTCTCGACCGGTGGCCGTACTCCCACCCGGTCGCTCTTGTCGGTCGTGACGGTCGAGGCCGTCGTGGCCGCCTGATCGGCCAGCGCGCGCTCGAACGCCGCTTCCGAATCGGCGACGATGTCGATCACCATGCGGTGGCCGGGCGAGTTCTCGTTCTGCAGCAGCGACAGGTTCTCGACCGTGAACGGCCCCTTCCCCGTCAATATGATTCGCGAGGACCCGGTGCCGAGATTGCCGTAGCGAACCCCGGCCACGAGACCGCGCGGATCGAGCTGGTCCGGCTCGAAGGCGAAGGTCGTCGCCGGCAGATCGACGATCAGCCGGTGCGGGCCGCGCAGCAGGAACCACTTCATGTCGGGCTCGCGGTCGAACTCCACCACGACGCGCATGCGCACCGCGTCCCCGGCCATGCGATAGGCATGCGCCCGCAGCGCACCCTCCCCGGCTTCCGGCGCCGCCACCGCCGTCACCTGACCGATCAGGAGCGCCAGAAACGCCGCAAACCATGCGAATCCCGAACGCAGCAGTCGCCGGCCCTGATCCTGCGATCGTTGCATAGGTTCCTGTCCCGTCACCCTGTTTGCTCGCGTCCGGCCCTCCGGACAGGCGTCTCGTTAACGGATCGTATCCGCGCGTGGTTAACCGAATGTTGTCGCGCGGCGGTTGCCGGAGCCCCCTTTGCCGGCATCGGAAACGGGGGTTGCCATCGTCGCGCCCAAATCATAAAAGCGTCGCTGGGTTACTTCAATGCTCGGGACCGCCTCCCGATCGGCCTTCCGGCTTTCGCCGGGAGTTCTCGCCGATGGCGACGGCTGGTCGACGGCGGGTAGTGAACCAGAAGGTTTTCGTCAAGGCGTTCGCGATTTTCCCGGATACCTTGAGTGATGAAAACGGCCGGAAGTCGTCTTCCGCGCCGGCTCTGTAGGAGCAAAGAGCTGGTCCGGCGCGCCGGGCCTTGGTTGAAAACGTTTCGCCTGGAAATGCGATGACCTTGGGCGCCCTGAAGACAAACCCCGATCAGAACCGCGCCTGCGTGGCTGCGGACGGGTCTCTTCCGGCGTTCCGGTCACGGCAGTCGGCGGACCACAGATTATCCGGCACGATCCCTCCGAGAATTACCAGGCGGTGCGCAGCGACGCGGCCGCCGGTGATGGGGGCTGCCGGGGAGACAGGTACTTATGCCCAACAAAATGCTTATCGATGCCTCCCACCCGGAGGAAACGCGGGTCGTCGTCACACGCGGTAACCGTATCGAGGAATTCGACTTCGAGTCCCAGGACAAGAAGCAGCTCAAAGGCAACATCTATCTCGCCCGCGTGACGCGGGTCGAGCCGTCGCTCCAGGCGGCCTTCGTGGAGTATGGCGGCAACCGCCACGGCTTCCTGGCCTTCAGCGAGATCCATCCCGACTACTACCAGATCCCGGTGGCCGACCGTCAGGCGCTGCTCAGGGCCGAGGCGGAAGCCGCGGAGGAGGAGGACGAGGACGAGGATCCGGAAGAGCGCAGCGAGCGCGGCAAGCAGAAGCGCCGCCGCAACGGCCGCGGCCGCGGTCGCAACCGCCGCGACGACGAAGCAGCCGCATCGGGCGATGCCGCCGAGGCTGGTTCCGAACCTGAACCGGAAGCGGACGAAGGCGTCGAGTCGGTCGGCAGCTTCGAGAACGGCGATCCGGAATCGGAGAGCGACGAAATCTCCGCCGAGGACCGGCAGGACGCGCCGTCCGACGAGGACGACGGCGGCGCGGACGATGGCGGGCGCGGCGGTCCGGCGATGGCTGCGGCGATATCGGCCGACGTCGTGTCGGAGGATGCCGACGGCCATGCGGAGCGGTCGCGCGACTTCGGCAGCGACGACGGCGACGACAATGGCGGCCCGCGCTCCATCGAGGAAGCCGACGAGGAGGTCGAGTCGGTCGGCGCCGAGGATGCGATGGAGGAACTGCCGAACCGTCGCAAGGTGTTCCGCAAGCAGTACAAGATCCAGGAAGTCATCAAGCGCCGGCAGATCCTGCTCGTCCAGGTCGTGAAGGAGGAGCGCGGCAACAAGGGCGCTGCGCTCACCACCTACCTGTCGCTCGCCGGCCGCTATTCCGTCCTGATGCCCAACACGGCGCGCGGCGGCGGCATCTCGCGCAAGATCACCAGCCTGCAGGACCGCAAGCGGCTGAAGGACGTCGTCAAGGAACTCGAGGTGCCGCAGGGCATGGGCGTGATCCTGCGCACGGCCGGCGCCAACCGCACCAAGCCCGAGATCAAGCGCGACTACGAATATCTGATGCGGCTGTGGGAGAACGTCCGCACGCTGACGCTGCAGTCGACGGCCCCTGCCCTCGTCTACGAGGAAGGAAGCCTGATCAAGCGCTCGGTGCGCGATCTCTACAACAAGGACATCGACGAAATCCTCGTCGCCGGCGACGACGGCTACCGCGAGGCCAAGGACTTCATGCGCATGCTGATGCCCAGCCATGCCAAGGTGGTCCAGCCCTACCGCGACGTGGTGCCGATCTTTGCGCGCAACGGCATCGAGGCGCAGCTCGACCGCATGCTGCAGCCGCAGGTCACGCTGAAGTCCGGCGGCTACATCATCATCAACCAGACCGAGGCGCTGGTTTCCATCGACGTCAACTCCGGCCGCTCGACGCGGGAGCATTCGATCGAGGACACCGCCCTGCAGACCAATCTGGAGGCCGCCGAGGAAGTGGCCCGCCAGCTGCGCCTGCGCGACCTCGCCGGACTGATCGTCATCGACTTCATCGACATGGAAGAAAAGCGCAACAACCGCGCCGTCGAGAAGAAGATGAAGGATTGCCTGAAGAACGACCGGGCGCGCATCCAGGTCGGTCGCATCTCGCATTTCGGCCTGCTCGAAATGTCGCGCCAGCGCATCCGCGCCAGCGTGCTCGAATCGACGATGAAGCCCTGCCCGCACTGCGGCGGCACCGGCCACGTCCGGTCGGATTCGTCGGTGGCCCTGCACGTCGTGCGGGCGATCGAGGAGCACCTGCTCAAGGACAACCGCCACCACATCACGGTGCGCACCCCGGTGGCGACGGCGCTCTACGTGCTCAACCACAAGCGCGCCAACATCATCGATCTCGAGACCCGCTTCGGCCTGTCGATCACCATCGAGGCCGACGAGAGCGTCGGCATCCAGCACTACGCGATCATGCGCGGCGCGGTGGTCGAGAATCCGGTCGCCATTCCGGCCATGCCTTCCTATGCCGACACCGCCGAGGACGAGATCCTCGACGCGGCGATCGTGCCGGAGGTCGAGGACGAGGAAGAGGAGGTCGTCGCCGCGCAGCCCGAGCGGCGGGAACCCCGCGAGCAGCGGGAACCGCGCGAGAGCACGTCCGAAGACGGCCAGGGACGGCGCAAGCGCAAGCGCCGGCGGCGGCGCGGCGGACGCGACCGCGACGGCCAGGAAACCGGCACGCAGGTGGCCGCGGACGCCGCGACGAACGCCGACACGGATGAGCCGGAGCAGGACGGGAGCGAGTCGGAAGCCGTCGAGATGGCCGATGAGCCCGGCACCGACGCCGACGGCGGCAAGAAGCGCCGGCGTGGCAAGCGCGGCGGTCGCAAGAACCGTCGCGATGCGGATGGCAGCGAGATCGAAGCGGGCGCCGAGGGCTCCGACGACGATGGCGACGACGTCCAGGCCGCCGAGGCTCCTGCCGAAGCGCCTGCAGTGGAAACGGCCGAAGCGCCGGTGGTCGTGACGGCGGAAGTGCCGGTGGCCGAACCGATCGCCACCGAAGCAGCCGCGGAACCGGTAGCCGAGCCGGCACCGGAGTCGGAGGACAAGCCGGCGCCGAAGAAGCGCGCCCGTCGGCCCTCCAAGAAGGCGCTCGCCGAAGCCGAGGCGGCGGCCCGGGCCGCAGAAGAGGCAGCGCAGGCGTCAGCCGCCGCGGCGGCGGAGACCGAAGCGGCCCCGGCCGCCGAAACGCCGGCCGAACCGGCTGCTGCGCCGATGACGTCCGCCGAAGCCCCCGTGGCGGCTCCGGAACCGGCCGTCGCCGACGACGCGGCCGAACCGTCCCGCGCCTCCCGGCGCAAGCCGTCGGCGCCGCTCGCCACCGAACCGGTGGTCACGTCGACCGCGACACCCGCGGAAGGCGAGGAGAAGCCGCGCAAGGCCGGCTGGTGGCAGCGCAAGAGCTTCTTCTGACGCGCGCTTGAAATCCTGCGCGGCGCTCTCGCCGCACAGCGAAGGGGCTGCCGACGGCGGCCCCTTTTATCTTTCCGGCAGCCCCTCGGCGGAGCGCGCCGTGGCGGCACCGTCCGCCGAGGGCGATGTCATACTACTGGCCTTTACCTTCGACCTTCGCGCCGCCCCTCATCCGCCTGACGGCTTCGCCAGTCGCAAAGGTCGCCTACCTGGTGCCGATGTCGCGGCCGTGACCCCTTCTCCCCGCTTGCGGGGAGAAGGTGCCGGCAGGCGGATGAGGGGCGGCGCCGAGGGTCAATCGGAAAGACCGCTGGTATCAGGTGCTGCGGAGCCTCGCCCGTCCCGGGCTCACGTCCGCTCCGCCGGCAGCCAGGCTTCCAGCCTGTCCATCGCCGTGGCCATGTCGGCCGGGGCGCCGGCGTAGGAGAAGCGCATGGTGCGATGGCCGTTGACGGTGTCGAAGTCGATGCCGGGCGTCGCCGCGACATGGGCCTGCGCGATCATCCGTCGGGCGAAGTCCATGCTGTCGTTGGTGAAGCGCGAGACGTCGCAATAGGCGTAGAAACCGCCGTCCATCGGCGACGCCAGGGTGAGACCGAGCCGCGGCAGGCGCTCCATCAGCATGGCGCGGCTCTGTGCGTAGCGCGCCTTCACGGCCTCCAGCTCCGCCGTGGCGGCGAAGGCCGGAATCGCGGCGATCTGGGAAATCTCCGGTGCCGAGATATAGAGGCTCTGCTGGATGCGCTCGACGGGACGCAGCAGCGCCTGCGGCAGCACCATCCAGCCGATGCGCCATCCGGTCATGCAGTAGTATTTCGAGAACGAGTTGATCACCACGACGTCCGGATCGATCGACAGCGCGGTCCGGTCCGGCCGGTCGTAAGCCAGCCGATGGTAGATCTCGTCGGAGATCACCTTGATGCCCAGCCGCGCACAGGTCGCGAGGATGCGGCCGATCTCGTCGTCCGGGGTGATAGAGCCGGTCGGGTTGGCGGGGCTGGCGAAGAGCAGGCCCTGGAACGGGGACCGCGCATGCGCTTCCTCGAGACGCCCGGCCGTCAGCCAGCCGGCGCCCGCGAGATCGATCTCGACCGCATCGAGGCCGAGCACCTTGAGGATGTTGCGGTAGGCCGGATAGCCGGGCGCCGTGATGGCGACGCGCTCGCCGGCGTCGAACATGGCGAGGAATGCGAGGTTGAAGGCGGCCGAGGAGCCGGTCGTGGCGACGACGCGCGACGGATCGACGGTCACGCCGTAGTGATCGGCGTAGTGCGCCGCGATCGCCTCCCGCAGGGCGGGCAGGCCGAGCGAATCCGTGTAGCCGATGCGCCCGTCGGCCGCAGCGCGGGCGGCCGCCTCGCGTACGGCACGCGGTGCCGGATCGGAGGGCTGGCCGACGGCCATCGAGATGATCGGCGCCCCTTGCGCACGCAGCCGGTTGGCTTCCGCCAGCACGTCCATCGCGTGGAAGGGCTCGATGGCGCTGCGTCTCGACATGCCCGTATTCATCCCGTCTCCCGTGCCTTGCGTCGAACTCGCCGTATAATCGCCCGATTGCTCCGGGATCACAAAACGAGGAAGCCGCTTCACCTGGCTTTTCATCCGTGTGAGGCTCGTCTACCTGTGATCCCCGCCATGATCCATTCCCCCTCCTCCCGGTCGACGACGTTTCGCAGCGTCCTGCGCCGTCTCGTGGCTCCGCTGGCGGCCGTCCAGCTGTTCTTTGCCGCAGTCCATCCCGCGGCTGCCCAGCAGCAGCGCCTGCCCATCGTGCGCGACGCGGAGATCGAGGCGCTGGTGCGCGACTATGCGCGGCCGATCCTCGCCGCGGCCGGGCTGCAGAAGGCCGGTGTCGACATCATCCTGGTCAACGACCGTGGCTTCAACGCCTTCGTCGTCGGGCGGCGCATGTTCATCAACACGGGCGCGCTGATGACGGCCGAGACGCCCGGCGAAATCATCGGCGTCATCGCCCACGAGGCCGGGCATATCGCCGGACGCCATCAGGAAAAGCTGCGCCAGCAGCTCGAGCGCGCGCAGACCATGGCACTGGTCGCCACCCTGCTCGGCGTCGGCGCGGCCGTCGGCGGGGCGCTGTCGGGCAATGGCGAGCTGGCGCAGGGCGGCACCGGCATCGCGGCCGGCGGCAGCGAGGTCGCGCGGCGCACGCTGCTCGGCTACCAGCGGGCGGAGGAGATCGCCGCCGACCGCTCGGCGCTGACCTATCTGGACAAGACGGGCCAGTCGGCCGCCGGCATGCTGAAGACCTTCCAGCGCTTCCAGAGCGCGCTGTCGCTGTCGGGCGCCCGCATCGACCCCTACCAGATCAGCCATCCGATGCCGCGCGAGCGCATCTCCAACCTGGAGACGCTGGCGCGCCAGAGCCGCTATTTCGACAAGCAGGATCCGGCCGCGCTGCAGCTGCGCCACGACCTGATGCGCGCCAAGATCGCCGCCTACATGGAAGGTCCGGCCGCCACGTCCCGGCTGTTCCGCAATGATCCGCTGGGGCTGCCCGCGCGCTATGCGGACGCCATCAACACGCATCTGCGCGGCAGCCCGGCCAACGCCATCGCCAAGATCGACGCCCTGATTCGCGAGAACCCGAAGAACCCCTTCTTCCACGAGATCCGCGGCGAGGCGCTGATCCGCGCCAACAAGCCGGCCGAAGCGGCGAAGGCCTATGGCCAGGCGCTGGCGCTCGATCCGGCGAAGTCGGCGATCATCCAGATCCAGCGCGGCCAGGCCCTGCTGGCGGTCGGCGACCGGGATTCGGCGCGGCAGGCCGTGAAGGACATCCGCGGCGCGCTCGACCGCGATCGCGAGAATGCCGCGGCCTACCGCTATCTGGCGCAGGCCTACGGCATCCTTGGCGAGATCGCGGAGGCGGAGCTGGCGACGGCCGAGGCCTCCTACTATGCGGGCGCCTTCCAGGATGCGAGCATCTTCGCCATGCGGGCGCAGCAGAAGTTCAAGCCCGGTTCGCCGAGCTGGGTTCGCGCCCAGGACATCATCAACACGAGCAAGCCCCGGAAGAAGAAGTGAGGGGCCTCGTCCAATGCGGGAAAATCCGGTCATGAAGAAATCGTTCGGTCTGCGCGCCTCCCGCCTCGCCCTGCTCGCGGGCGTGCTCGTTTCGGGGACCCTGGTCGGGCCGGCAGGCACCATCGCCGCCGAGTCCGCGGGCGAAAAGACGGCCGGGTTCACCCGTGCCGAGATCGAATCGATCGTGCGCGAATACCTGATCGCCAATCCAGAGATCATGCTCGAGGTGCAGGACGCGCTCGAAGCCAGGCAGCGCGACCAGCAGCAGGCGGCCCAGCTGGAGACGATCCGCGACGCCGCCGACGACATCTTCAACTCCGGGCATGACGGCGTCTACGGCAATCCCGATGCCAAGTACACGCTGGTCGAGTTCTTCGACTACAATTGCGGCTACTGCAAGCGCGCGCTCGGCGACATGCTGGACATGACGAAAGCCAATCCGGACGTCCGTTTCGTGCTGAAGGAGTTCCCGATCCTCGGCCCGGATTCGCAGCGCGCCCATGTCGTCGGCCAGGCCTTCCAGCATCTCATGCCCGAGAAATACGGCGAGTTCCACGTCAAGCTGATGAGCGCGGCCGGCCGCGCGACCGAGGAGAGCGCGATCAAGGTGGCGCTGTCGCTGGGGGCCGACGAGGCGGCGCTGCGGCAGGAGATGAAGGATCCGAAGATCGCCGACGTCTTCAACCGCACCTACGAGATCGCCAACCGGCTCGGCATCACCGGCACGCCGTCCTACGTCGTCGGCGAAGAGGTGGTCTTCGGCGCGCTCGGCCGCGACGTGCTGGAGCAGAAGATCGCCAACCTCGGTCAGTGCGGCAAGGCCACCTGCTGATACGGGGAAGAAGCCGGCGGAACCCGCACCGCGCACGGGGAAAGAACGCGTTTGCGCTCTTTCACGCGCGCATCATCCCGACTATAGAGGTGCGGCGCCCGGCGGGCGCGATTGCGCCACGATCGGCAGGCCGGCGGATCGGGGGCAGCGGACCGCCGCCCCGCGCGCATGAGCGGAATTGCGAAGGAACACAGGCCCAATGGCGACCAAGACCCCCGGCATAGACCAGAAGCTCATTCGCGACCTGGCGGGCATCCTCAACGATACCAACCTCTCGGAGATCGAGGTCGAGCAGGGCGATCTGCGCATCAAGGTGTCGCGTCAGGCGACGATGGTCCAGGCCGTGGCCGCTCCGATCGCAGCCCCCGCAGCCGTCTACGACCGCCCGGCGCCGGTCGAAGCCGCCAAGCCCTCGGCCCCGCCGTCCGACAAGATCGTCCCCTCGCCGATGGTTGGCACCGCCTATGCCTCTCCCTCCCCCGGCTCGCCCGCCTTCATCGAGGTCGGCCAGAAGGTGCGCGAGGGGCAGACGCTGCTGATCATCGAAGCCATGAAGACGATGAACCAGATCCCCTCCCCGCGCGCCGGCACGGTCACGCAGATCCTGTTCGAGGATGCGCAGCCGGTCGAGTTCGGCGAGCCTCTCGTCGTGATCGAGTAGCCGCGGCATGTTCCAGAAGATCCTCATCGCCAACCGGGGCGAAATCGCGCTCAGGGTCCTGCGCGCGGCCAAGGAACTCGGCATCCAGACGGTGGCCGTCCACTCCACGGCCGACGCGGACGCCATGCATGTGCGCCTCGCCGACGAGAGCGTCTGCATCGGCCCGCCGCCCTCGCGCGACAGCTATCTCAACATCCACCAGATCGTCGCGGCCTGCGAGATCACCGGCGCCGACGCGATCCATCCCGGCTACGGCTTCCTGTCGGAGAACGCCCGCTTCGCCGACATCCTGGCGGCCCACAACATCACCTTCATCGGCCCCTCCGGCGACCACATCCGCATCATGGGCGACAAGATCGAGGCCAAGCGCACTGCCAAGCGCCTCGGCATCCCGGTCGTCCCCGGCTCCGACGGCGCGGTGACCGAGGAGAAGGAGGCCCGGCGCATCGCCGGCGAGATCGGCTATCCCGTCATCATCAAGGCGTCGGCCGGCGGCGGCGGACGCGGCATGAAGGTCGCGCGCAGCGAGGCCGATCTCGAGATCGCGCTCGCCACGGCGCGCACGGAGGCCGGCGCCGCCTTCGGCGACGACGCCGTCTACATCGAGAAATATCTCGAGAAGCCGCGCCACATCGAGGTCCAGATCGTCGGCGACGGCCGCGGCGGCGCCATCCACCTCGGCGAGCGCGACTGTTCTCTGCAGCGGCGCCACCAGAAGGTCTGGGAGGAGGCGAACTCGCCCGCCCTCAACGCCGAGGAGCGCGCGCGCATCGGCGCGATCTGCGCCAACGCCATCGCCGATCTCGGCTATTCGGGCGCCGGCACCATCGAGTTCCTCTACGAGGACGGCGAGTTCTACTTCATCGAGATGAACACCCGCCTGCAGGTCGAGCACCCGGTGACGGAAGCGATCACCGGCATCGATCTCGTCCACGAGCAGATCCGCGTCGCCTCCGGCGGCGGCCTGTCGGTGCGCCAGGACGAGGTCCGCTTCCAGGGGCACGCCATCGAGTGCCGCATCAACGCGGAAGACCCGCGCACCTTCACGCCTTCGCCGGGCACCATCACCCATTTCCATACGCCCGGCGGCCTCGGCATCCGGGTCGATTCCGGCGTCTATTCCGGCTACCGCATCCCGCCCTACTACGACAGCCTGATCGGCAAGCTCATCGTGCACGGCCGCAACCGCGTCGAATGCATGATGCGCCTGCGTCGCGCGCTCGACGAATTCGTGGTCGACGGCATCAAGACGACGCTGCCGCTGTTCCGTGACCTCGTCGGCAATGGCGACATCGCCAATGGCGACTACGACATCCACTGGCTGGAAAAGTACCTCGCGGCCAAGGACTGAGCCGGGGCCGGCGATGGAACGTCCCTTCGCGCCCGGCCACCGCATCCCGCCGGACCTTTTGCTCAAGGCCTATGCCTCGGGCGTCTTCCCGATGGCCGAGAATGCCGACGATCCGGAGGTGTTCTGGGTCCGTCCAGAGACGCGCGGCATCATCCCGCTCGACGCCTTCCACGTGCCGAAGAGCCTGGCGAAGACGATCCGGCGGCAGGTCTTCTCGATCGATGTCGACCGCGATTTCTCGGCCGTCATCGACGGCTGCGCGCAGTCGCGCGAGGTTCGCCCGTCGACCTGGATCAACGGGCCGATCCGCGAGGCCTACGGCATCCTGTTTGAGCGCGGCCACTGCCACACGGTCGAGGCGCGACGCGACGGCCGGCTCGTCGGCGGCCTCTACGGGGTGACGCTCGGGCGCACCTTCTTCGGCGAGAGCATGTTCTCGCTGGAGACCGATGCCTCGAAGGTCTGCCTCGTGGCCCTGGTGGAGCGTCTGCGGGACCGCGGTTTCATCCTCCTCGACACGCAGTTCACCACCGAGCACCTGAAGCGCTTCGGCGCCGTCGACGTGCCGCGGCGAAAATACGAAAAAATGCTCGCCGAGGGCATTTCGGGCAAGGCCGTCTTCTACCCCTGACCGCCAGGCGTTCAGCCCCGCTGCAGCGCCATCTGCACGCCGAGCCCGACCAGCACGCCGCCGCCGAGCCGCTGCGCCATCCGCTGTGCGCGCGACGAGTGGCGCATCGCCTCCACCAGCCGGCCCGCGATCAGCACGCAGACGATGTCGGCCAGCGAGAAGGTCAAATTGACCACCGTTCCGAGGATCAGCAACTGGGTCCAGACAGGCAGCGTCGCCGCCGGATCGACGAATTGCGGCAGGAAGGCCAGGAAGAAGATCGCCGTCTTCGGGTTCAGCACCTCCACCACGACGCTTTCGGCGAAGGCGCGCCGGCCCGATTTGCGCGGCAGATCGTGTGGCAGGCCGGCCGACGATCCGCCGCTGCCGCGAAAGAGGGAGATGCCGAGCCAGACCAGATAGGCGGCACCGGCGAGCTTCACGGCCAGATAGAGCGCAGGCACCGCATGGAACAGCACCGACAGCCCGGCGGCCGCGGCCACCACATGGGCATAGCAGCCGATGTGGATGCCGAGGCTCGCCATCAGGCCGGCCGACCGGCCGCCGGCCAGCGTGCGCGCCGCCGCATACATCATCGCCGGACCGGGAATGAAGGCAAAGAGCGCCGTGGTGACGGCGAACGTCAGAAGGATCTCGATGGCGGGCATGTTTGCTCCCCGACCCGTGCCGGGCCGCCGCCTTCCCTAGCCGGTCGCGGCGCGCCGCGCCAGCCGTCGCTCGGTCATTCCGCCTTGGCGGTCGCCGGCGGCGGGACGTCGGAACTCTGCTTGCAGGCCTTCAGCCAGACGTCGTACACCGAATGCTCGACGGCGTTGAGGCCCGGGCTCTCGGCGAACATCCAGCCGGTGAAGATGCGCCGGATCTTGCGGTCGAGCGTGATCTCGTCGACCTCGACGAAGGAGTCGGTCTTGGCCTCCTCGGTGTCCGGGCTCGACAGGCAGATGCGCGGCGTCACCTGCAGGGCGCCGAACTGCACCGTCTCGTCGATATAGACGTCGAAGGTGATGATTCGGCCGGTGACCTTGTCGATGCCGGTGAACTCGGCGACCGGATTCTTGATGCGCTCCGTCGGCTGCGTCTCCTGCGCCGCGGCGGCGTGAGCCAGGAGGGTGAGACCGACCGCGCAGAAAAGCGACCGGGCCGCGCGTGTGGATGCCTTGGCTATCATCTGTCTTCGACCGAACCCTCTGCCCTTCGCTTCGACCGCGACCGTCCCGGCCTGCCCGCGCCAGCAGACGGGTAGCCGCGAATTATGGCGATTCGATTGCTCTTGCCGACGATCAGTTGCCCGGCGTCCAGGCGTCGTAGTCGCCGGTGACGGCCGGACGGTCGCCCGGACGCAGCACGGAACCCTTGGGACGGTAGGCCTTCCAGGAGCCGGTATGGTTCGGCTCGTGCGGCTTCTGCCATTCGCGGGGCGTGTAGTTCTCCTGGACCGGCGCGACGTCGACGCGGTGATGCAGCCAGCCATGCCAGCCGGGCGGCACGCGCGTGGCTTCCGACAGGCCGTTATAGATCACCCAGCGGCGCTGCCGTCCTTCCGAATCGACCCCGCCGGTGTAGTACCGGTTGCCCTGCTCGTCGGCGCCGACGAAGGTGCCGTTGCGCCAGGTGTGGAAGCGCGTGTTCAGCGTCTGGCCGTTCCACCAGGTGAACATCTGGGTCAGGAATTTCAGCATCGAAAACCTCGCGCGGACATGCCCGCCTTATGGCGCCCGAAGCCGGCGAAAGCAAGGGGCGCGGCGTCGCGCCTGGGCTTGCCGATACCGGCCGCGGCTCCGTCAGAGCTTCATCTTGAACGCCACGTGGCTCTTCTCGAATCCCAGCCGTTCGTAGAAGCGATGCGCTTCGGTGCGGCGGGCGTTGGAGGAAAGCTGGACGAGCCCCGCGCCGGTCTCCCGGGCCAGCGCCACCGCATGCCGCATCATCGCCGCCCCGATGCCGAGCCCCCGCCGGTCGGCCCGCGTCTGGACGCCCTCGACCGTCATCACCAGCCGGCCGCGGCCCGTCATCATCGGCGTCAGCGTCGTCTGGAAGGTGCCGACCACCGCCCCGTCGCGTTCGGCCACGAACAGCCGGTCGGCGGGGCTCGCCGCGATCCGGTCGAAGGCGGCGAAATAGTCCGGCAGCGCCGCCGGATCGGCGCTGTCGCCATGGCCGCCGACACCGTCCGCCGCAAACAGCGCGACGATGGCGGGCACGTCCGTGCGCTCGGCCTCCCGGATGACGAGATCGGTCGTATCGGGTTTCATTTCGGGCGTCTCCGGTGTTCGTACCGGCGACTTCTAGCGCCGCGCCGTTCGCATTTCGAGATGCGGGATCTGCGCCGATGCGATGATCCCGGCAGCGGGCGGTCTCGGCGCGGCGGCACGAGCCGCCAGACCTCGCCGCTTCACCGCCCCCAGCCGGACGCGTGCGGCCCGACCGCCGGAACAGCGCGTAGATCCCTGCCTCGGCGCCCCTCCGCCTGCCCGGAGGAATGGTTTCACATGACCTCAAGGATGAACGGAAGCGGGCCGTGCGCGAGCGACCGATGCCCGAAGGGCGGAGACCATAATGTCAATCGGCGCGCAAGTTGGACACCGGATCGGCGTCCCAAAATCGCGCGCCGGTTAGAACCAGAAGCCGGTTTGATGTTTCCTTGAAAGACTCAACCTGATTGAGGCTGCAAGCCCGCTCACGAACCAGCTCGCCGCACGCGATCTCGTGGATCGGCATCGTCCTCGTCGCCGGCGCGGGAATCGTCATCTTCTGGCGCGAGATGCGGGGCCGGCAGCGGCAGTTCGGCGCGCCGGTCGCGCGCGGCCGCCGATTAGCCAAACACGCGCTCCAGGATCAGCGCGGGGATGCCGGACTGTCCGCGCCCGCAATTCTCCGTGCGGCCGATCTCGACGAAGCCCTGCGCGCGATAGAAGGCGATGGCGCGGGCGTTGGCCGGCTCGACCTCGAGCCGGATTCGCTCGGCATCCGGAAAACTGTCGATGATCTCGTCGAGCAGCATCCCGCCGATCCCCTGCCCCTGGCGATCCGGCCGGACGTAGAGCTGCGACAGCGTCACGGTCTTGCCCTCGTCCGCTGCGCAGGCGAAGGCCATCCCGGCGATCGCCACGCCGTCGTCGGCCACCACGAACTCGGCGTCCGGCTGGTCCAGCTGCGCCTTCAGCACGCGCAGCGAGTGCCAGTCATTGGTGATCTCCGTCACCTTCGCCACGCCGTAGAGGCCGTCATAGGTGGCGTGCCATGTCTCCACCAGAAGCGTCCGGATCGCCGGCAGGTCGTTGGGGCCGGCGGTGCGGATGAACATCATTCGATCCCGAGCTTGGCCTTCACCAGGTCGTTGACCGCCTGCGGATTGGCCTTGCCGCCGGTGGACTTCATCACCTGGCCGACGAACCAGCCGGCCATGGTGGGCTTGGCGCGGGCCTGCTCCACCTTGTCGGGATTGGCCGCGATCACTGCGTCGACCGCCTTCTCGATGGCGCCGGTGTCGGTGACCTGCTTCAGACCGCGGCTCTCGACGAGGTCGCGCGGGTCGCCGCCCTCGGTCCAGACGATCTCGAACAGGTCCTTGGCGATCTTTCCGGAGATGGTGCCGTCCTTGATCAGGTCGATGATGGCGCCGAGCTGGGCGGCGGAAACCGGAGTCTCTTCAATGGTCTTGCCGGACTTGTTCAAGGCGCCCAGCAGGTCGTTGATGACCCAGTTCGCCGCCGTCTTGCCATCGCGGCCCTCGGCCACCTTTTCGAAGAAATCGGCGACGGCCTTCTCGGCCACCAGCACCGACGCGTCGTAGGCCGACAGGCCCATGACCGAAACGAAGCGCTCCTTCTTCTGGTCGGGCAGTTCCGGCAGCGCAGACGCCAGCGCGTCGACATAGGCCTGGTCGAACTCGAGCGGCAGCAGGTCCGGATCGGGGAAGTAGCGGTAGTCGTGCGCCTCTTCCTTGGAGCGCATCGAGCGCGTCTCGCCCTTCACGGGATCGAAGAGCCGGGTTTCCTGGTCGATCCTGCCGCCGTCTTCGAGGATGGCGATCTGGCGCTGCGCCTCCGCCTCGATCGCCTGGCCGATGAAGCGGATCGAGTTGACGTTCTTGATCTCGCAGCGCGTGCCGAATTCGCCTCCCGGTTTGCGCACGGAGACGTTGACGTCGGCGCGCAGCGAACCCTCGTCCATGTTGCCGTCGCAGGTGCCGAGATAGCGCATGATGGTGCGCAGCTTGGTGACATAGGCCTTCGCCTCGTCGGCCGAGCGGATGTCGGGCTTCGACACGATCTCCATCAGCGCCACGCCGGACCGGTTGAGATCCACGTAGGACATGGTCGGGTGCTGGTCGTGCATCGACTTGCCGGCGTCCTGCTCCAGATGAAGCCGTTCGATACCCACCTCGATGTCCTCGAACTGGCCCTGCCGGTCGGGACCGACGGAGACGATCACCTTGCCCTCGCCGACGATCGGCTGCTTGAACTGCGAGATCTGGTAGCCCTGCGGCAGATCGGGATAGAAGTAGTTCTTGCGGTCGAAGACCGACTTCAGGTTGATCTGCGCCTTCAGCCCCAGACCGGTGCGGATCGCCTGCTTCACGCATTCCTCGTTGATCACCGGCAGCATGCCGGGCATCGCCGCGTCGACCAGGCTGACGTTGTCGTTCGGCGCCGAGCCGAAATCGGTCGCGGCCCCCGAGAACAGCTTCGAATTCGAGCTCACCTGGGCATGGACCTCCAGTCCCACGATCACCTCCCAGTCGCCGGTGGCGCCGGAAATCAGCCGCTTCGGGTCGGGCGTGCGGGTGTCGATGATGCTCATGGCAGGCCTGAAACCTCACATTCGGATATGCCGGTTGGCTAGAACAATCGCCATGCGGAGGCAAGGCTTTCCGCCGCTTGATCCAGATCAAGGCGGCCCGCCGGCCGCGCGCCGATCCTGATCCTGCAGACCGGAGCGGGAGAATCGACGTGGGCAGCATGGGGTTCGTGGAACGGATGGCGGCGAAGGCCGATCTGATGGAAAGCATGATGCGCAAGCTGGATGTCCGCGAGGCCATCGCCGAGATGCCCGCCGCTCCGTCGGTGATGCGCGGCGCCGCGCTTCGCTGCCTGACCTGCGGTCATGCCGGCGAGTGCAGATCCTGGCTGGAAGAGAACGAGGCCCCGCAGCACGCTCCGGATTACTGCCGCAACAAGGATCTGTTCGAGTTCGCGGCCGAGGCCTGAAGCCCGTCTCCCGAAAGGGGGCGCCCGGTATCGGGCGGAAGGCATGCGCGGATACGAGGAACGGAGGCGGGCGGAGCAAATCCGAACGATCGCGATGTGCTCGGCGAGCGCGACGGCGGCACGTCCGCGAAAGGAACGGAACGGATCGGCCCGACACGTCGACACGAAAGTGAATCCGCGGCGGCGGACGCAACGACCCGTCCGCCCGCGTCATGAGACTACAGTGCCCCTGTAGCTGGGCCGGCCCGCCTCCTCCCTCCCTGGCGGCCGGCCCTCTTTTTTTTTTTTTTTCAGGCCGTGGCGATGTAGTTGCGGATTTCCTGCGCCTCGTGCTCGACCTGCTCGATGCGCTTCTTCACCACGTCGCCGATCGAGATGATGCCGACCAGCACGCCGTCGCGCTCGACGGGCAGGTGCCGGAAGCGGCCGGCGGTCATGATTTCCATCACGTCGTTGATCGAGTTGTCCTCGTGGCAGACCTGCACCCTGGCGGTCATCGCCGCCGAGATCGGCTTTTCCAGGACGCCGGGGCCCTCGCCCGCCAGGATGCGGACGATATCGCGTTCCGAGAGGATGCCGGCGATCCGGCCGTCCGTCCCCGTCAGCACGACCGCGCCGATGCGGCGCCTGGCCAGCAACTGCACCGCCTCGGCGAGCGTGCGGTCAGGCGTCATCGTCTCGACGCCGGATCCCTTCTCGGCAAGGATGTTCTTGACCAGCATTGCGTCCTCCTCGAAATGCAGCCTCCCGTCCGGCGGCATCGCTGCCGGACGGTCATGGTGCGCGGAGTTTGCCGCCTTTGCAAGGCTCGGCCGTCAGGCGCGGCGCCGGTCGAAGGGGCGCACCGCGAGGAACCCGGCGAGGAAGCCGCCGACATGCGCCTCCCACGCGATCGCACCGTCGACGCCGGGAATGCCGCTCGCCAGCCCGGTCGCCAGGTTGATCACGAACCAGATCGCCAGGAAGGTCACGACCGTTCGCGAGGACAGCGCCTCGGGAATGGTGAGCAGCCGGCCCTCGAAGGCCGCGCGCCCGGCCGCGCGGCTGCTGCGGAAGCCGAATCGGGCCGCGGCGCCCATCATTCCCGAGATCGCGCCCGAGGCGCCGACCAGGGGGACGTTGCTGTCCATGTGCAGGACGTAGTGCAGGGCCACGGCGGCGAGCGTCGTCGCGCACCAGAACAGGACGAAGCGGACGGCGCCGATCCGCGTCGCGAGCGGTGATCCGAAGGCGGCGAGCCAGATCATGTTCACGGCCAGGTGCGCCAGGCCGCCATGCAGCAGCGAATAGGTGAGCGGACTGGTGAAGGCCGGCAGATCGAGGAGGTACTGCCCCGAATAGCGGACGGGGATGAAGGCGCCCGCCAGGATCACTTCGAAGTCCATGGCAGGCGTCAGCAGCCACTCCCGCACGAGGTGGATGCCGACGCAGAGCGCGATGAAGGCGAGCACGACGCCGGGAATGTTGAAGGCTGGCTCGTGCCGCGGCGGTCGCGTGAAGGGGCCACCGCGCATGTCGCGGTCGGTGTCGTGCAAGGGGTCTGCTGGCAAGGTCGGAGACTCCGGACTGTCGGGGGACCTATATGGCGGCGCAGGCCCGCCGCTGGAACTCCCGGATGGCCGAAAGGTTAAAAAAAACGCCGCCCGGAAGCTGGTCCCGGGCGGCCGGTCGAGTCCCCACTCGATCGAAGGTGATCGCTCGCGCGACCGAATTCGCTGTGAAGCCAACGGCTTCGGAGTTCCCGCTCTTCCCACGCCGGCGGCCGGAGCGCAATCTCAACCTTTCGTTAACCTTAACGGCGACGCACCGTGCACAATGGTTAATTTGGCTGGCATGCAACCTGCTCCCTCCTCCATGAAGCATGGCGGATGTCACCCCGTTGTGCGTGGTTGAAACAGGTCCACGTGAAGATGCATGAGTGGGGACAGATGAGACAGAAGGGTACGGCGGAGCTGTTCCAGTATTGGGACAGGCTGCGCGATGGTCGCCCGGCGCCGAGGCGCACCGAGATCGAACCGGCAGACATCAAGTCGATGCTGGCCGACACGTTCATCCTCGAGCGAGACCTGCGCGGCGACGCGGTGTTCCGGCTCGCAGGGACGCGTCTGTGCGCGACGTTCGGGCGCGAGCTGAAGGGCTTCGCCTTCACCTCGCTGTGGACCCACGACGACCAGCCGAGGGCCGCGCGGCTGGCTCTCGGAACCCTCATCGACAAGTCAGTGACCGTGACCACCCTCCTCGGCACGACCGCCGGGGGGCGTCCGCTCGACCTCGAACTGCTGCTGCTGCCGCTGGAGGGCGGAGCCGAGAACACGCGCGCCATGGGCTCGATCTGCCCGGCCGAGAAACCCTACTGGCTGGGCGCCGAGCCGATCGTCGAATGCACGATCGAGCGCGTGCGGTCCGTCGATCCCGACCGCGAGCCACGCCCGGGCGCGGGCATGATGCAGGTCGATGCCCCTCCCCTGGCTCCCGGACAGTCCGCGCTCGCAGGGGCACCGGCACGGCGCTTCCGTCACCTCGTGGTGATCGAGGGAGGGCGGAACCGCTGACGGATCCCGGTGCCGCAACCGGGTTCCCGCCTGCCGGCCCGGCGACTAGTTTAGACATTGCTTGAGCATTGTTGAGAACTTGCTGCGGTACAACCGCGAATTACCGACTGTTAACCCATCCCGGTCATATTGGTGAAAGCCCTTTGCGGCCATCCGATCGGATCATGGGTAGAACAGGGACAGAGATGACGTCAGCGGCGACAGATGCCATGCCGTCCAGGGCCGAGAGGCGTTACTTCCAGCGCGTGCGCGTCAAGATCTATGGCCGCTTCATGCTCGAGGACCGCACCGAGCATCCCTGCCAGGTCATCGACATGTCCCCGGGCAATGCGCTGCTGCGCGCCGACCGCGTCGGCGAGCTCGGCGAGAAGGTCATCGCCTACATCGATCACATCGGCCGCATCGAAGGTGTCGTCACGCGCATTTCCGCCGACGGTTTCGCCATGACCATCGTCGCGTCGGAGCGCAAGAAGGACAAGCTCGCGGCCCAGCTCACCTGGCTCGCCAACAAGCACGAGCTGGACCTGCCGGAAGACCGCCGCCACGACCGCGTCTCGCCACGCAACCCGATCAGCGTCCTGCAGCTCGCCGACGGCCGGCAGTACCAGTGCCGCATCGTGGACCTGTCGCTCTCCGGCGCCGCCGTGGAGATCGACGTGCGTCCGGCGCTCGGGACGCCCGTCACGCTCGGCACCATGCGCGGCCGCGTCGTCCGCCATTTCGAGGACGGCGTCGCCGTCGAGTTCGCCGCCGTCCAGCGCGTCGATGCGCTCGAGGCCGAATTCAGCGACGACGACCGCTAGCCTGCGCCATCCATCCCGCCTGTCATCCGGCGCGGTCCCGTGACGTCACGGGACCTTCGCGCTGCGTCCGGCCGGTCGCGGCGAAGGGCAACCGGTGGGTCGCCTTCGATTCGATATTTAGCTAAATGCATCTTGCATTTTATTCTTGTTTGAATTTGATCGATCACGCGTTTTACTTAAATCTCCAGCAGCAATTTTGCCTGAAGTAAATCCGTACCTGTCATTGTGCTTCCAAACGGGGAGACACGGAGATGGGGTTTCGGGACAGGGTGGTCGCGTTGATGTCGGCGGGCTTGCTGCTCGCCATCCTGCCGATCACCGGCCATGCGTCCGGTATGGGGATGCCGACGGGCGGACGGACGACGCAGCCGGTCGGCCACTACGAATTCTGCAAGCGCCTGCCGGCGGAATGCGCCGACCGCGCACGCAGCAGCCGGCCCGTCGAGCTGACGCGAAAGCTCTGGGACCGGATCGTGGCGGTCAACCATGACGTCAACACGTCGGTCGCGCCGCGGACCGACTACGAGATGTGGGGCCGCGAGGAGTACTGGTCCTATCCGACCGACGTCGGCGACTGCGAGGACTATGTCCTCGAGAAACGCCGCCGGCTCATGGAGATCGGCGTCCCCGCGTCCAACCTGCTGATCACGGTGGTCCGTCAGACGAACGGGGACGGCCACGCCGTCCTCACCGTCGAGACGAGCCTCGGCGACTTCATCCTCGATAATCTCGAGCCCCGCGTGCTGGCCTGGACGGATACCGAGTATCGCTACCTCAAGCGGCAGTCGAACCGCGACGCGAGCATCTGGGTCTCGATCGGCGACGACCGCAACGTCGCCGTCGGCAGCGTCAGATAGAGTTTTCTAGAGGTTCCCGGTCGAGTCCCCACCCCCCGTCCCCAACGACCGGGCACACGGAGCCGGCCCCTGTCCCCGGGCCGGCTCCTCCTTTTTTCGGGGGAGCCCGTCCCGATCCGGGACCGGCGGGTTCAGGCGGGCGTCAGCCCCTTCGCGAAGCGGCGACCGTTCTCGACATAGTGCCCGGCCGACCAGCGCAGGAGTTCGATCGCCTTGTCGTCGAGCTGGCGGATGGCCTTGGCCGGCGAGCCGACGATCAGCGAATTCGGCGGAAATTCCTTGCCCTCGGTCACCAGCGCGCCGGCGCCTACGAGCGAATTCTCGCGGATCCGGGCGCCGTTGAGCACGATCGCGCCCATCCCGATCAGGCTGTTGTCGCCGATGGTGCAGCCGTGCAGCATGGCGCGGTGGCCGATCGTGCATCCTTTGCCGATCGTCAGCGGGAAGCCGACGTCGGTGTGCATGACGGTGTGCTCCTGCACGTTCGATCCCTCGCCGATCTCGATCGGCTCGTTGTCGCCGCGCAGCACCGCGCCGAACCAGATGCCGACGTCGCGGCCGATCCGCAGCCGGCCGATCAGCGTCGCGTCCGGCGCGATCCAGTTCGTCGCGGGATCGTCGAACTGCGGCGCCACGCCGTTGAGCGCGTAGATGGGCATGCTGGGGTCTCCTCGCCTCTTCGCCGGATCAGGAAAACAGGCCGCCGATGAAGAAGGCCAGATCGACGACCACGATGCCCGTCAGAAAGGCCCAGGTCATCGACAGCGCGGCGCTGCTTCCGACGGTGGTCCAGCCGACGCGTCGCGCCCGAAAGGCCTCGAGGGCCTCGTTGAAGAGCATGAAGGGGCCGGTGAAGGCCGTCATGAGCAGCGAGCGGAGCGGCCGGCGCATCGTCACGAAGGGCTCGGCGAAGGCGAGGCGGCGCCCGCTCCACATCTCCAGCAGCACGCCGAGGATGCCGCCGGCGACGAGCCCGCTCAAGAACACGAAAGATACGATCCACACACCGGTCATCATTTACCGCCCGTTTACCATGGCAGACGAAGGTCGTCACCGGTCGGCGCAAAAAACATGCCGGTTTTCCCGTGCCATGACGGGACGGTGACGGCCCAGGGAGTTCTGGCGGGACGATGCAGGCAACGGCGGGACGAGGCGCGGGGACGCGGTGGATCGACGACCGGCTGATGGTGAAGGTCTTCGTCGCCTTCGCGCTCCTGGCGCTGGCTTCGGCCCTGATCAGCGTCGGCGGCAAGTGGCTCGGCCGTTCGATCGCCCTCGCCGGTCACACCGAAGACGCGACGCCGCATGAGATCGTCATCGGCAACAACGTTCTCGTCGTGCCGGCCAACGCCATCCGGTTCGAGGACGACCGCCGCGACGGCGTCGCCTCGTCGCTGCGTCTCTATCTGCGGTGGCCGGACCTCGACGGCTACAGCGCCGCCGCGCGCGACGACTTCAACCATGCCGGCGGATCGCGCAACATCCTGTTCGTCTCCTTCGAGCAGCAGATCATGTCGCGCGACATGAGCGGCCGCTTCGATCCGATCTACGCCTCGCTGATCGAGTCTGAAGGCACGCCGGGTCCGGCCGGCGTGACGTTGTACGGTTTCAAGCCGCAGTCGGGCTATCTGGACGAGAGCCTCGCGGTCGGCCCCGCACAAGCGGGTGGCCGCTTCGTGGCGCGCTGCCTGACGGGTGCGGTCGCAGCCGAATCGCTCGCCGACTGCGAGCGCGACGTCGCCGTCGGCGACAGGCTCGTGCTCGTCTACCGCTTTCCGTCGCGTCTTCTGGGGGAATGGAAGCGGCTGGACGAATCCATGCTCGCCTATGCGCGCAAGGCGCTGAAGACGCCGGCCGGGGGCTGACCCCGCCGGCGCCGGCCGTCAGAGATCGACGTCGAGGATCGCCATCGAGAAGTTGTAGGACAGTTCGCCGTCCTCGTCGTCCTTGAAGATGATGCCGAGGAACTCATCGCCGATGTAGAGCTCGCACGAATCGTTCTTGCGCGGACGCGCCTTCACGGTGAGCGCGGGATTCTGGAAGACGCGCTTGAAGTAGGCGTCCAGCTTCCTGATTTCATCGGCTTTCAAATCGACTTCTCCCGGTCGGTGTGCGTGATGCGCCTGCCCGGGCACGCGCCCTGCGTGCCCATGTGCGCAGGCTTCTGGCATGCCCGCCGCCGGCCTGTAAACCCCGCAGGCAGTCGCTCCGTTCCGGCATCCCCGGGCGCGACGGCCGCGTCAGTCGCTGCTGCCGATCAGCTGGTCCATGGCGCGCGACGGCTCGGCGCAGCCGGCCTCGCCGACGATCCGCGCCGGCACGCCCGCCACCGTCTTGTTGTGCGGCACCGCCGCCAGCACCACCGAGCCGGCTGCGATCTTGCTGCAATGGCCGATCTCGATGTTGCCGAGAATCTTGGCGCCGGCCCCGATCAGCACGCCGTCGCGGATCTTGGGGTGGCGGTCACCGGTCTCCTTTCCCGTCCCGCCGAGCGTGACGCCCTGCAGTATGGAGACGTTGTCGCCGATGACGGCCGTGGCGCCGACGACGAGACCCGTCGCATGGTCGAGGAAGATGCCCTTGCCGATGCGCGATGCCGGATTGATGTCGGTCTGGAACACCGCAGAGGATCGACTCTGCAACCAGAGAGCGAAGTCGCGCCGTCCCTCGCTCCACAACCAGTGGGCAAGGCGATGCGTCTGGATGGCGTGGAAGCCCTTGAAGTAGAGCACCGGCATGATGAAGCGGTCGCAGGCCGGGTCGCGGTCGAAATAGGCCTGGATGTCGACCCGAACCGTCGCGCTGAACGACGGGTCTGCCTTCACCATCGTCTTGAAGGTCTGGGCGATCAGGTCGGCGGTGATGTCGCTGTGGCCGAGCCGTTCGGAGACGCGATGGATGACGGCCTCCTCCAGCGTCTCCTGGTTGAGGATCGTCGAGTAGATGAAGGCCGCCATCAGCGGATCGCGGGCCACCGCTTCCTCCGCCTCCTGGCGGACGGTCAGCCAGATCGGATCGACGGGGCGGATCTCGCTCGACCGCGCGTTGCTGCGTGTGCTCATGCTGTCGCTCCCTTGACGCGCCCCGGGCGCTCTCTGGTCTCGCGCCCTTGCCGGGTCGCTCAACATAGGCCAGAACCGCGTCCGATAGAACCGCGAATTCCTCAACACACTCTTCAATTGGATTGAAACCGGCGTGATTCAAGTCGAACCCGATCCGCGCATCCGCGTCGCCAGATCCGATGACGGCATCGTCGGCGTCACCATCGACCGCGCCGACAAGAAGAACGCCCTCTCCCTGTCGATGTGGCAGACCCTGGCAGCCGTCTTTTCGCGCGAGGCGGCCGATCCGGCAACGCGCGTCATCGTGCTGTCCGGTGCAGGGGCCGACTTCTGCGCCGGCGCCGACATTGGCGAGTTCGGCGACCTTCGCGGCGCGGCCGAGACCGCACGGGCCTACGAGGCAGCGAATTCGGCTGCGTTCCGGGCCATTCGCGAGGCCGGCGTGCCGACGATCGCGGCCATCGCGGGCATCTGCTTCGGCGGCGGCTTCGGCATCGCGGCGGCCTGCGACCTCAGGCTCGCCACGCGCGACGCGCGCTTTTCCGTTCCGGCCGCCCGCCTCGGCCTCGCCTATCCGCAGGACGCCATGCAGGACATCGTCCGCGCCTGCGGCGCGCAGACGGCGATGTATCTCGCCTTCACGGCCGCCCGCCTCACGGCCGACGAGGCCAGCGAGGGCGGCATCCTGCTGGAAACCGTCGCCGACCGCCCTGCCCTCGACGCCCGCGTCGCGGAAATCGCCGGCGCGATCGCCGCGAACGCACCGCTCTCGGTCCGCGCCTCGAAGGCCTCGATCGCCGCCGTCGAAAGCCGCGATCCCGCGGATGCGGAGCGTGCACGCGGGCTCGGCGACGCCACCTTCGACAGCGGCGACTACGCCGAAGGCCGTGCAGCCTTCGCCGGGCGGCGCGCGCCGCGCTTCCGCGGGGCCTGAAAAGCCGGCTTGACGCGCCAGGCCGCAGCCGCCTGCGGCGCGGCGCGCCGAGCCATCGCCGACGCGTGGTTCCGTCCCCGCTATCCACATGCTTGCACACAATATCTAGCGTCATCGCTCCGTCACGAAACGAGGCCTTGACGCTCCGGTACGAGTCGCATTTTATGGTCCGCGTACCCGTGTTGAGGGTACGGCCGGCGCGTTTCGATCGGTCTGATTTTCCAGATAATCCTGCGTTTCTGGGGTGCGCCCGCGGTTTTCGAGGACCGCGGGGGCGAGTGGCGTGATCGGCTTGCGAGGAGACGTGCGGAGAATTTGCAGGGTCGGCTAAATCTTCTGTTAACACTATATTTAGTGTTTGCGCCGCACCCTGACGCTAGATACGGTCGATGACATCACCCCACCGAGTCGTGTCGACCAAGTGAGAGCGGAACCCGCAAGGGTTCGTCCGAAGCCGGACGGCGCCTGAAGGAGGCGCCGGTCGTGGCGTTCAGGCGACAGCGTGCGGAAGGAGAGCCGGCGGTCCCGATCGGGATTGCCGGATGGCGGACCACGCGTCTTTGCCGGGCTATGGGAAGCCTGGACGAAAGACGCTATATATAGATGTCGAAGGGACACAGCATGCGGATCGAACGTCGGTTCACCAAGAGCGAGAATGCCAGCCCCTATGCGGAGATCGAATTCCGCAAGGCCCTGAGCGAGATCAGGAATCCGGACGGGTCCGTGGTCTTCCGTCTGGCCGACATCGACGTTCCGGCGCAGTTCTCCCAGGTGGCCACCGACGTTCTGGCGCAGAAATATTTCCGCAAGGCCGGCGTGCCCGCGCGGCTGAAGAAGATCGAGGAGAACGACGTCCCCTCCTTCCTGTGGCGCTCCGTGCCCGACGAGGCGGCGCTGGCGGCGCTGCCCGAGAGCGAGCGCTACGGTTCGGAGACCGATGCGCGCCAGGTCTTCGACCGGCTGGCCGGCACCTGGGCCTACTGGGGCTGGAAGGGCGGCTATTTCGACGGCGAGGAGGACGCGCGCGCCTTCCGCGACGAGCTCGCCTACATGCTGGCCACACAGCGCGTCGCGCCGAACTCGCCGCAGTGGTTCAACACCGGCCTGCACTGGGCCTACGGCATCGACGGGCCTGGCCAGGGCCACTATTACGTGGATCCCTTCACCGGCAAGATGACCAAGTCGAAGTCGGCCTACGAGCATCCGCAGCCGCATGCCTGCTTCATCCAGGGCGTCCAGGACGACCTCGTCAACGAGGGCGGCATCATGGACCTGTGGGTGCGCGAGGCGCGCCTGTTCAAGTACGGCTCCGGCACCGGCTCCAACTTCTCCTTCCTGCGCGGCGAGGGCGAAAAGCTGTCGGGCGGCGGCAAGTCGTCGGGCCTGATGTCCTTCCTCAAGATCGGCGACCGCGCGGCGGGCGCCATCAAGTCGGGCGGCACGACGCGGCGCGCCGCCAAGATGGTCGTCGTCGACATCGACCATCCCGACATCGAGGAATACATCGACTGGAAGGTGAAGGAGGAGCAGAAGGTCGCCTCGCTCGTCACCGGCTCCAGGATCGTCAAGCAGCACATGGCGGCCGTCATGAAGGCCTGCGTCAACTGCGAGGCAGACAATGAAGACTGCTTCGACCCGGCGAAGAACCCGGCGCTGAAGCGCGAGATCAAGGCCGCCAAGAAGAATTCCGTGCCGGAAAACTACATCCAGCGCGTCATCCAGTTCGCCCGCCAGGGCTACACCGCCATCGAGTTCAAGACCTACGACACCGACTGGGATTCGGAGGCCTATCTCACGGTCTCCGGCCAGAACTCCAACAATTCCGTCTCGCTCAAGGACGACTTCCTGCGGGCCGTCGAGGCCGACGGCAGCTGGAACCTGACCGCCCGCAAGGACGGCAAGGTGATGAAGACGCTGAAGGCGCGGGATCTCTGGGAGAAGATCGGCTACGCCGCCTGGGCGTCGGCCGATCCCGGCCTGCACTTCAACACCACCATGAACGACTGGCACACCTGCGCGGCCGCCGGCCCGATCCGGGCGTCGAACCCGTGCTCGGAATACATGTTCCTCGACGACACGGCCTGCAACCTCGCCTCGATCAACCTGCTCACCTATCGCAACCGCGACGGCAGCATCGACGTCGCGGCCTACGAGCACACCGTGCGGCTGTGGACCGTCGTGCTCGAGATCTCGGTCATGATGGCGCAGTTCCCGTCCAAGGAGATCGCGCGGCTGTCCTACGAGTACCGCACGCTCGGCCTCGGCTACGCCAACATCGGCGGCCTCCTGATGACCTCCGGCATCCCCTATGATTCCGACGAGGGCCGCGGCATCTGCGCGGCGCTGACCGCGCTGATGACGGGCGTGGCCTACGCCACCTCGGCCGAGATGGCCGGCCAGCTCGGCGCCTTCCGCGACTACGACCGCAACGCGGCCAACATGCTGCGGGTCATGCGCAACCATCGCCGCGCCGCCTATGGCGAGAAGGACGGCTACGAGCAGCTGGCCGTCAGCCCGGTGCCGCTGGTGGCCGAGCACGTGCCGCAGAAGGATCTCGTGACGCGCGCCCGCGCCGCCTGGGACCGTGCCATCGAGCTCGGCGAGGAGCACGGCTACCGCAACGCGCAGGCCACCGTCATCGCGCCCACCGGCACGATCGGCCTCGTGATGGACTGCGACACCACCGGCATCGAGCCCGACTTCGCGCTGGTGAAGTTCAAGAAGCTCGCCGGCGGCGGCTATTTTAAGATCATCAACCGCGCCGTTCCGGAGGCCTTGCGCACGCTCGGCTATTCCGAGAGCCAGATCGCCGAGATCGAGGCCTATGCCGTCGGCCACGGCAACCTGAACCAGGCGCCGGGCGTCAACCCGTCGACGCTCCGGGCCAAGGGCTTCACCGACGAGAAGATCGCCGCCGTCAACGCGGCCCTGAAGAGCGCCTTCGACATCAAGTTCGTCTTCAACCAGTGGACGCTCGGCGCCGACTGGCTGAAGCAGACGATGGGCTTCACCGACGAGCAGCTCAACGACATGTCGTTCGAGATCCTGCCGGCGCTCGGCTTCTCGAAGAAGGAAATCGAGGCGGCCAACGTCCACATCTGCGGCGCCATGACGCTGGAAGGCGCGCCCTTCCTCAAGGCCGAGCATCTGGCCGTGTTCGACTGCGCCAATCCCTGCGGCAAGATCGGCAAGCGCTATCTGTCGGTCGACAGCCACATCCGCATGATGGCGGCCGCCCAGCCCTTCATCTCGGGCGCCATTTCCAAGACGATCAACATGCCCAACGAGGCGACCGTCGAGGACTGCAAGTCGGCCTACATGCTGTCCTGGAAGCTGGCGCTGAAGGCCAACGCGCTCTACCGCGACGGCTCCAAGCTGTCGCAGCCGCTGAACGCCTCGCTGATTGCCGACGAGGACGACGAGGACGAGGCGGTGGAAGAGCTGGCGGCCGCCCCCGCGGCGGCCCGCGCTGTCGCCGTCACCGAGAAGATCGTGGAGCGCATCGTCGAGCGCGTGGTGCGCGAGCGCGAGAAGCTGCCGAACCGCCGCAAGGGCTACACCCAGAAGGCGGTCGTCGGCGGCCACAAGGTCTATCTGCGCACCGGCGAGTTCGACGACGGGCGGCTCGGCGAGATCTTCATCGACATGCACAAGGAGGGCGCCGCCTTCCGCGCGATGATGAACAATTTCGCCATCGCGATTTCGCTCGGCCTGCAGTACGGCGTGCCGCTCGAGGAATATGTCGAGGCCTTCACCTTCACCAAGTTCGAGCCGGCCGGCATGGTCATCGGCAACGACGCCATCAAGAACGCCACGTCGATCCTCGACTACGTGTTCCGCGAGCTCGCCGTCTCCTATCTGTCGCGCCACGACCTCGCCCATGTCGACATGTCGGACTTCTCCAACACCGCGCTCGGCAAGGGCATCTCGGAAGGCAAGTCGAGCCCCTTCTCCAAGGGCCTGACGCGGGGCGCCTCGCCGCTAAAGGTGGTGGCGGGCGGCGGCGACCCGAAGGGCCAGGCGGGCTTGGACCGCGGCCAGCCCTCGCGCGCCGCACCGACCGCCTTCGGCTCCAACGTGCGGGCGATCTCGACGGCGGCCACCGTGACCGCGCTGAAGCCCGCCACCTCCGAACTGCGCGAGGAAGCCACCGCCTTCCGCCGCGACTACGAGGAGCGCGCCCGCGAACTGGAAGAAGCCGCCGCCTTCGAGGAAGCCGCCAATGCGGCGACCGAGATCGGCGAGAGCCTCTTCACCGACACGGCCGCCAGGGAAGCCGCCGACGCCAAGGCGCTGGCCAACGAACGCCGCGCCCGCGCCGTCATGCAAGGCTACACCGGCAACATGTGCTCGGAGTGCCAGAACTTCACGATGGTGCGGAACGGGACGTGCGAAAAGTGCGACACGTGCGGTGCGACGAGCGGGTGCAGCTGAGGGGGAGTGCCGCCGCGCTACACCGTCCGCGACATCGTTCGGCTGATCGAAGCCGATGGGTGGCGACACGTTGCGACGCGCGGCAGTCATCGCCAGTATAAGCATGACAGGAGGGCCGGCCGCGTCACAGTGGCCGGCAAGGCGTCTGACGAGGTTCGCCGGGAACGCTCAACAGCATCCCGAAACAGGCGGGGCCCAAGGAGCACTGACATGCGCTATGCGGTCGTCATCGAACAGGCGGGCAGCAACTACTCCGCCTACGTCCCGGATCTGCCGGGCTGCATCGCCACCGCAGCCACCGTGGAAGACATCGAGCGGGAGATTCGCGATGCGATCCGGTTTCACATCGAGGGGCTTCGCGAAGACGGCCTTCCCGTCCCGCCCTCGGTGAGCCGCGCCGCCTACATCGAGGCGTAGGGCGGCCCGCCAGCGCTGCACCACCGCGCCACCCCCCCTTCGTCATCCCGGAACGGCGTCCGAGCGCAGCTCATACTACTGGCCTTTACCTTCGACCCTCACGCCGCCCCTCATCCGCCTGCCGGCACCTTCTCCCCGTAACACGGGGAGAAGAACGCCGTCACCGACGGCTTCGCCAGTCGCAAAGGTCGCCTACCTGGTGCCGATGTCGCGGCCGTGCCCCCTTCTCCCCGCTTGCGGGGAGAAGGTGCCGGCAGGCGGATGAGGGGCAGCGCCGTGGGTCAATCGAAAAGACCGCTGGTATCGGTACGCCGTATCCGGGATCCATGCCTCGCCCTTCGCACACGCGATCCAGCGCAGGACGACCCGCGCGCAGCCAGCGTCGCGACCGCCGCCCCCCGCCGAGGCATGGATCCTCGGGTCTCCGCGACGGCCTTCGGCCTGCTCCGCCCGAGGATGACGACGCGGAGGGCGGCGCGCGCTCCGGCCGAACGGGCGGGCGAGGCGGAAGGCCGCACAGACGGTTCGCCGGTGCGATCGGGCGCTGCGCCCGCGCGCCCCTTTCCCGAGAAGAACGCGCCCAGGCCCGCCAGCGCTGCGCCAGGCCGCCCCCTTCCCTTCGTCATCCCGGAACGGCGTCCGAGCGAAGCGCAGGACGACGTATCCGGGATCCATGCCTCGCGCTGCGCATCCGCGATCCGACGCAGGACGGCCGCCTCCCCGCGCATCCCGCTCCGTCGAGGCATGGATCCTCGGGTCTGCGCGACGGCCTTCGGCCTGCTTCGCCCGAGGATGACGACGCCGAGGGAGGCGCGCTCCCGTCGGTTGAGGATGACAACGGGGAAACTGCGAACGCGGACGGAGGCCGGGACGCGCGCTGAAGGCGGTAGCTCCATCCCCGGCCGGAGTACCGCGGGCGGCGACCCGCAGCGCGCCGAGCCGTCCGCACCCCGCTCAGTGCACCGCCGCGTACATGATCTTCTCTTCGGTCGCTTCGCCCGGAGCGAACTCCTCCACGACGCGGCCGGAGCGGCAGACCAGGATGCGGTCCGAGACGTTCAAGATCTCGGGCAGGTAGGAGGAGATGACGACCACGGCCAGACCCTCGTCGGCCAGCCGGTTGATGAAGGCGTGGATCTCGGCGATGGCGCCGACGTCGACGCCGCGCGTCGGTTCGTCGAAGATGATGATCTTCGGCGTCTGCACCAGCGACTTTGCGATCACGACCTTCTGCTGGTTGCCGCCGGAGAGTTCGATCACCCGCGCGCCGGGGTCGATGGCCCTGACGTTCAGCGCCGCGGTCCATTCCTGCGCCATCGCGCGCATCCGGTTCATGTCGACGACCATGCCCGGCGCGACGCCGGCGGCCAGCGCGCCCATGTAGAGGTTCTCCGGAATGGTCATCGTCTCGAAGAAGCCTTCGACCTTGCGGTCCTCGGTCACGTAGACGATGCCGTCTCGCACCGCCTGGCGCGGCACCCGGTAGCGCACGGCGCGGTCGTTGAGCCGGATTTCGCCCCCGTTGAAGAAGTTGCGCTTGACCACGCCCGCCACGATCTTGGCGATCTCGGTGCGGCCCGAGCCGATCAGCCCGAACATGCCGGTGATCTGGCCGGCATAGACCGAGAAGGAGGTGTTGCGCACGAGCGCGCCCATCGACACGTTCTGCACCGACAGCACCTTCTCGCCGACGCTGCGCGCCGGCTGGCTCGACTGGTGGCGGTAGATCTCCCCCGACAGCGAGCGGCCGACCATGGCGCGCACGATCGCGTCGCGGTCGAAATTCGACGCCGCGTCGCTCACCACCCGTTCGCCGTCGCGCAGCACGGTGATGCGGTCGGCGATCGCCAGCGCCTCCTCCAGCGCATGACTGATGAAGATGATCGCGACGCCGCTCGCCTTCAGACGCTTCACGAGCGCGAAGAAATGGTGCTTCTCCTCCGGCGTCAGCGCCGCCGTCGGCTCGTCGAAGATGATGACCTGTACCTTCTTGCGCACCGCGCGCGCGATCTCGACCATCTGCTTGTGGGCGGCGCCGAGCGAGGAGACGAGCGCGGTCGGGTTCACGTTGAAGTTCAGCGACTGCAGGAAGGTCTGGGCCGCGATGTTCAGGCCGCGGATGCGGTTGAACAGGCTCTCGTCACCGAGATAGAGGTTCTGCGCCACCGTCATGGACGGCACCAGGCTCGTCTCCTGGAACACCATCGCGACGCCGGCGTCGAGCGCTTCGGCGGGCGTGGCGAAGGAAAAGGGCTTCCCGTCGAGCAGCATCTCGCCGCTCGTCGGCCGGGTGACGCCGCAGATCATCTTGGTCAGCGTCGACTTGCCGGCGCCGTTCTCGCCCAGCAGCGCGTGGATCTCGCCCTTCTGGAGCACGAAATCGACCTTGGTCACGGCCGGCACGCCGCGATACTCCTTGGTCACGCCGCGCATTTCGATCAGAGGCTGCATGTCAGGCTCTCCTTGCCGCATCGCCGCGGTCGAGGGCCACGACGGCGTCCCCGCCCTTGGCTGCCGCGAACACGGCATCGCCCACCGGCAGGACCGTCATGATGCCGTGGCGCGTCCCGTCGGCCCGGCTGTGGAACGAGCGCGTCGGCCGCAGCCGGCCGTCCAGATGCACGACGAGGCCGTAGGATCGGGTCGGGGCCCAAGGCTTCAGCATGCCGAGATGCTTCTGGGCGCCCCCCTGCAGGGGCTCGAGGAAGGTGGCGGAGGGTTTCAGCGACGGCGCGGCCCAGTAGGCCTCGTCCACCTCCTCCATCATGCGCCCCAGGAAGGCCGGTTCGCGCTGGATGAACTCGATGATCTGGTTGCGCGGCGAAAACAGCGCGAGCCACCAGCCGCCGGCGGGGTCGGGGTGGATGCGGGCGGGATAGCCCGGCAGGTCGGCCAGCACCGGCTCGGGCGCCCGACCGCCGGACAGCGCGACGAGGCGATGGCGCCAGCTTTCGGACACGATCAGCCGGTCGCCGGTCCCGGCGGCAATGCCGAGCGGCCAGGCCAGTGCTGCGGCGATCCGTTCCTGCCCGCTGCCGTCGGGCATGGTCCGCCAGACCGCGCCATCGCTGCGGCGCTCCATCAGGTCCCGCTTCCAGTCGGCGGCAGCTCGGCGGACGGACCCCTGTGCCACGAACAGCGTGTCGTCGCCGGCGATGCACAGGGCGGTCACGCAGGTCGCCGGGCCGTCGCCCAGCCGCGCCACGGTGCGGCGCGTCCCGTCGGGATCGAGCACGACGATCAGCCCCTCGGCGAGTGCTGCCGCGATGCGTCCGGACGGCGCGGCGGCGAGGGCGGTGACGGCCGAGCCGAACTCGGCGAGCGTTTCCAGCCCGGCCGGCGTGATGCGGCAGATCCGGCGGCCGGTGGAGACGAGCGGCGAGCTGCCGTCATGGGCGAGGTCGTCCGGCGCCTCGACCGCCGCGACGAGTTCCGCCTCCTCGATCAGGCGGTTGGGGCGCAGCGCGCCGTCCATCGACGGGATCGTGACGGCGGCTTCGCCGCTGCCGCGAAAGGCGTCCCATCTCCGCTTCAAGGCGCCGATCACGTCCGGCCTCCCCAGTAGTCGTCGTTCGAGGTCCAGGTCGGGTCGGCGCCGGGGATGCGGTACTTGCCGACGCGGTTGTTGTAGATACCGCCCAGATACAGCCAGCCCTTGTGCTCGCGGATCGAGGTGATCATCGGATGGGCCTCGCCGCCGAGGTCCCACAGCACGTCGAGGATGGTGCCGGCGGAATCGAACTTGATGACGCAGCCGGTGTTCATGTTGGGGTAGAGCCAGTCGTCGCGTCCGACCTTCTGCACCATGCGGCGGCGGAAATCGGGCATCCGCAGCGCGAGGTCGAAGACCGGCGAGCGCATGCCGCAGAGCGCGCACCAGTAGGTGCCGTCGGAGGCACGGTTGATGTTGTCGGGATAGCCGGGCAGGTTGTCGATGACGATCTCGCGCGTCCCCTTCTTCGGACCGTCGAAGTACCAGCGCGTGATGCGGCAGCCCCAGGTCTCGGCAAAGAGCAGCGACTGGCCGGTCTTCTCCACGCAGATGCCGTTGGGCAGCTGCAGATTGGGCAGCACGGTGCGGGAGGCGCCGGTCGCCGGGTCGTAGCAGATGATGCGGCCGTTGCCGCGGCCCTCGAGCGCGTCGACCATCCAGTCGTACATCTCGTAGCGGACCGTCGCCTCGGAGAAATAGACCTTGCCGTCGGGCGCGATGTCGAGGTCGTCGGCGAGGCGAAGGCGGCTGTCGTCGACGATCGAGAGCAGGCTGCGGTTGGTTTCGTCGGAGAGCTTCGTCACCTCGCCGGCCGGCGAGATCTTGAACAGGCCCATGCCGCCGACGCAGGAATGCAGATTGCCATCGGCGTCGAAGGCCATGCCCAGCGGATGGCCGCCGATATGGGCGAAGATCTCCCAGCGTTTGTGGTCGGGCGCGAAGAAGCGGATGATGTCGCCGTGGCGGCTGCCGCAATAGAGGTTGTCGTCGCGATCGAAGATGACGTCCTCCGGCCCGTCGAGCTCGCCGAGGCCGATCGCCTCGACGCCGCGCAGCTTGTCGTTCAGCGCGTAGGGCGAGCCCGAACCCGCGGCGGTCTCGGGCAGCGGCGGCAGGCGGAAATAGGTCGGCGAGACGTAGGCGCGGGCGAGCACCTTGTGCCGGTTCTTGACCCAGCGCACGTCGATGGCGACGGCGGCGAGCAGGATCAGGCCGAGCACGAGCGAACTCGTGCCGCTGGTCAGCCCCATGCGGATCAGGCTGTTCTGGACGAGCAGGATGATCAGGGCGCCGAGCATGGCCTTGACGATGGAGCCGCGCCCGCCGCCGAGGCTGATGCCGCCGAGCACGGCCGCCGTCAGCATGGTGACCTCGAGCCCCTTGCCGACGTCGGTGCCGGCACTCGACAGCCGCGCGGCGTAGAAGGTCGCGGCGAGCCCGGTGAGCGCCCCCGACAGGACGTAGGTCGCGCAGATGGTGCGCTTGACCCGGATGCCGGCATTGTAGGCCGAGCGGCGCGAGCCGCCGACGGCCATGACGTGCCAGCCGAAGCGCATCCGCGTCAGAACGACGTGGCCGACGAGGGCGATGACGGCCGCCACGACGAGGCTCGACGGAATGCCGAACAGCTTGCCGATGGCCATGAACTCCCAGGCCGCCGAGGGATTGAAACCGCGGGCGATGGTCTGGCCGTAGTCGAGCAGGCCCTGGTCGACGACCGCGCGCACGATGATCAGCATCACCAGCGTCGTCAGGAAGGCGCGCATGCCGAGATAGCCGATCAGCAGGCCGTTCACGAGGCCGATCAGGCCGCCGAGCAGCATGATCGCCGGGATGCCGACCGCCAGGTTGATCTCCATCGTGTTGATGAAGAGCAGCGCGGCGAGGTTGCAGAGGGCAAAGACCGAGCCGACGGTGAGATCGATGCCGCCGGCCATCATCACGAAGGTGATGCCGACGATGATGATCAGGTATTCGCCGTAGATCTGGGCGATGTCGGAGAGATTGGAGCCGCGCAGGAAGCCCGACATCGCCAGGCTGAAGAAGGTGAAGACGGCGGCCAGGATGACGACCGGAATCAGCGTGTCGATCCAGTTCTTGGACAGGATCTCGCCCACGAACTTGTCCGGCACCCAGCGGTATCGCCAGCGTGTCCAGGTTTCCGAAACCGCCATCTCAGTCATTCTCCGAAAGAGCACCGGGATCGAGGAGCGGCGCGCGGTGCGCCGCTCCCGCCCCGCAACGGCGTCAGCCGCCGAAGGCCTTCATGTCCTCGAGCGTCCAGCAGGACGAGGGCGTGAGGTTGTCCTTGGTCAGGATCTTGAGCGGGGTGTAGAGCGCGAAGGGTGCGCTGCCCGGCTCGGGCGCGGTCTGCAGCAGGATCTTCACCGCCGCGTTGAGGTCGCGCGCCTGGCCGGGCACGTCGTAGCTCACATAGGCGTCGAAGCTGCCGTTCTCGATGTTGTCGCAGGCCGCCGACTTCGAGCCGCCGCCGGACGAGACGAAATAGATCTGGTCCTGCATGTTGGCTTCGCGGATGGCCGCCGCCGTGCCGGTGTCCTGCCCGTCCCAGACGCCGAGGATGCCGCAGAGGTCGGGGTTCTGCTTGAGCACGGTCGAGGTGATGGCCTGCGCCTTGGCGGGGTCGAAGTCGGCCGACTGCCGGGCAACGACCTGGATCTCGGGGTGCTCTGCGAAGACGTCTTCGAAGGCCTGGTTGCCGATGACGATGGTGGGCGTGGCGGCCTGACCGGTGACGATGGCGATCTTGCCGTTCTTGCCGGAGCCCTCGCCGCAGGCCTTGACGATCGCCTCCGCCTGCTTGAGCCCGAGGTCGTACCAGTCGGCGCCGACATAGGCATCGCCGTTGGTGACGGACTTCAGGTTGACCTGGATGACGTTGATCCCGGCGCTCATGGCCTTGGGCACGATGCGGTTGTAGGCCTGCTGGTCGAGCGGATGCAGGATCAGCACGTCCGGCTCGTCGGCGATGAAGCCGTTGGCGGCCTGCACGCCGGCCTCGACGTTCCAGTTGGGATCGCGCACGTCGACGGTGTAGCCGAGCGCCTTCGCCTGGTTCTGCAGGCCGGCGTTCCATCCCTCGGTCAGGTCGAAGCCCATGGAGAGCGGCACGAAGGCCACCTTCTTGCCCTTCATGCTCTCGTAGTAGGTCTTCGACTGGCCGTCGTCGTAGGGTTCCGACATCGCCGCGCCGACGGACGCCAGAAGGGCGCCCCCGGCGGCGAGCGCCTTGAGAAGCTTCAGTCCACGCATGTCATTTTCCTCCACTTGAAACGACGGTTCAGATGTCGCCGTGCTGAGCGGTCTGCTCGTCACGGGGATTGAGAAGCGTATCGACCACGATCGCGAGCAGCAGGATCACGCTCTTCAGGATGCTCTGGATCGTGTAGGTCAGGTTCATGATCGTCATTCCGTTGAGCAGGATGCCGATCAGGATGGTGCCGACGACGACGTTGCGGATGCCGCCCTTGCCGCCCGACAGGCCGATGCCGCCGAGCACCACGACCAGGATCACGTCGTAGACCATGGTCGAGAGCGCGAGCCGCGTGTTGATGCCGGCGAGCGCGGTCGCCATGACGATGCCGGCCACCAGCGCGATGATCGAGGTGAGCACGTATTGCAGGACGATCATGGGCCTGACCGGCAGTCCCGTGATGCGCGCGGCGGCGGGGTTGTCGCCCATGCCGTAGATGAATCGCCCCGGCTTCAGATAGCGCAGGAAGAGCCAGGCCGCCGCCGCCACCAGCGCGAAGACGATGACGGGCGTCGGCACGCCGAGCACGCGGCCGCTGCCGATCGAATAGAACCAGGACTCGCCGCCGGTGACGTAGACGGCCTCGATCGGCACCAGCAGCGACTTGCCGAACCCGTAGACGACGATGCCCATGGCCAGCGTGGCGAAGATCGCCGGAATCTCGACATAGGCGATGAGCACGCCGTTGACGATGCCGACGGCCACCACGAAGGCGAGCGCGCAGAGGAAGGCGAGCCAGATCGGGAAGCCGCCGTTCACGAGGTTGAGCAACCAGGCGACCGAGACCGGCATGGTCGAGAGGATCGACAGGTCGATGCCGCGGCCAATGATGGCGATCGCCATGCCCACACCGAGAATGCCGAGGATCGAGACGTTCTGGATCAGCGACAGGAGATTGCCGGCGTCCAGGAATCCCGGCAGCACGATCGAGAACAGGACGAAAAGCCCCGCCGCAATGGCGACGACGATCCGCTCCTGGGAAATGCCCATCAATATGGCCATCGGTTCCTCCGGGTGCGCCGTTCTGCGGCAGCGCTTAATGAATACTGTTCATCTGCAACGGGGAAAGTCAACGCAATTCCTGCGTGGCGGGTTGGTCTTCGCAAAGAATTCCGTTATCTGTGCAGATATTTGCGCGCAGGATTCCGGCTGGTCCGGGTTAATGAACCCGACCCATCTGCAGGCCATGGAAGCGCCGGCCGCGCGGCTAGAGCGGATAGCCGACGTAGGCTCCGTCCTCGATCCGCTCGATGTATTCCGTCATGCCGACGCCCGTCTGGTCCCCCCAGGTGAAGCGGGAGAAGCCTTCGGCGATGCGCGACACGAGGACGCCCTCTTCGGTCTTGCGGCGGTTGCGAAGCGGCGCGAGCTTCAGGATCTCGACGTCGATGCGCACCTTGCGCTGCTTCGTCATCACGCCGAGCCGCACGAAGGCCGGGTCGCGATCGGCGGTCCAGTCGGTCTGGACCTCCAGATCGAGCACCTCCTCGTACTGGCCGTCGACGAGCAGCACGCCCTGGCGGCGGACCTTGCCGGCCTGGTCGGTGATCTTGAGCAGCATCAGGCCGTCGCCGTTCGGGAAGTTGGCGATGAACAGGCGGTAGAAATAGATGACCTGCCAGTAGCGCGGGCCCCAGGAATGGTCGCGCCAGCCGCGGCCGTCGATCTCCCAGCTCTCGTCGCCCACCCTGATGATGCCGCGGGCGCGGCCGTGCTGGTTGAAATGACCGAGCGAGAAATCGCGCCCGTACATGGTCTGCACGCTGTCGTCCGCCGGCTCGCCGCCGTGGACGGGCGATTCGGCCTCGTGGGTCCAGGACACGTGACCGGGCAGGCGCGGGCCGCGGGCGAAGAGTTCCTGCGGATTGCGCAGGTCGTCGGGATCGTCGACGATGATGAAGTCGCCGTCATAGCGCATGGTCACGCTCTTCAGCGGCTCGTTGACCGTGTAGGTGATGCCGCCCGCCTCGAACCGGTCGTTGGCGGTGATCGCCGGCCGCTGGAACTGGCAGGCGATGCGGCCGTCGGGCAGATAGAGGCACACCGACAGTTCGGCATACCCCTCGTTGACGCGGTTGCCGAGCCGCATCCAGCCACCGAAGGCGTTCACCGGGTCGAAGGCGTTGGTGTAGACGCTTTCGTTGAAGTTCGGCGAGGCGTCCGGCACGTGGTTGAACTCGTGCTCCGGCCGCATGATGTATCTGTCGCTCATCGCTTCGCCTCCTGCGGCTCGTCCAGCACGACGACCACCTTCATGCGGCCGCGCTGGATCGGTTGATCGTTCTGGTTCAGGACCTCGAAGGCGTAGGTCGCGAGACCCCGCCCCGGCTTCGACGTCGGACGGACGTCCTCCACCGTGACGCGCGAGCGGATCGTGTCGCCGATCTTCACCGCGCCCGAGAAATCCCAGGTGATGTTGACGAGGCCGATCACGCGCGCCCCGAACAGGCCGGTATGCGTCGCCATGCCGATCGCGGTCGCCATGGAGTGCGGACCATGCGCGATGCGGGTCCCGTGCGGGGTCGACCGCGCGAAGGTCTCGTCGACGTGGACCGGCGTGAAGTCGCCGACCAGCCCGGCGAACAGGGTGACGTCGCCCTCGCCGATGGTGCGGCCGGCCGTCTCGACGGTCTCTCCGATGACGAGCGGTCTCATGCGGCGGCTCCTTCCAGGGACTTCGACAGTTCGACGCGCGCCAACGCCTCGCGGTGCACCTCGTCGGGACCGTCGCCGATGCGCAGAAAGCGGGTCTCGGCGAAGGCTTCGGCGAGGAAGAAATCCTGCGACAGCCCTGCCCCGCCATGCACCTGGATGGCGCGGTCGATGACGCGGCCGGCCGTCTCCGGCACGACGATCTTGGCGACCGCGATCTCGTTGCGGGCGGCCTTGTTGCCGAGCCTGTCCATGGTCCAGGCCGCCTTCAGCGTCACCAGCCGGGCCTGTTCGATGTCGCAGCGCGATTGGCCGATCGCCTGGCGCACGCCGCCCATCTCGGCCAGCGTCGAGCCGAAGGCGCGGCGCGAGCGCGCCCGTTCGCACATGATCTCCAGCGCCCGCTCGGCCAGACCGATGAAGCGCATGCAGTGGTGGATGCGGCCGGGGCCGAGCCGGCCCTGCGCGATCTCGAAGCCGCGCCCCTCTCCCAGAAGCACGTTTTCGGCCGGCACGCGCACCTCCTCGAAGACGATCTCGGCGTGGCCGAGCGGCGCATGCTCGTAGCCGTAGACGCTGAGCGGGCGCACCACCCGCACGCCCGGCGCGTCCATCGGCACCAGGATCATCGTCTGCTGCCTGTGCTTCTGGGCGGACGGATCGCTCTTGCCCATGACGATGGCCACCTTGCACCGCGCCGACGGCGCGCCGGTCGCCCACCATTTGCGGCCGTTGACGACGTAGTGGTCCCCGTCGCGCCGGATCGCGGTCTCGATGTTGGTCGCGTCCGAGGAGGCCACCTGCGGCTCGGTCATGGCGAAGCAGGAGCGGATCTCTCCCGACAGCAGCGGCTTCAGCCAGCGCTCCTTCTGGGCCTCGCTGCCATAGGTGGCGAGGATTTCCATGTTGCCGACGTCGGGCGCGTTGCAGTTGAAGATCTCGGGCGCGGCGAGCGAACGGCCGAGAATCTCGCAGAGCTGCGAATACTCGAAGTTCGACAGCCCCTGCCCCTCCGGACCGTGATGGTAGAACAGGTTCCACAGGCCCTGCGCCTTCGCCTTCTCCATAAGGTCCATGGCGAGCGGCCGCGGCTGCCATTTCTCCGCCTCCGGCGGCGGCTCGAGAAGCGCGCGTTCGTTCGGATAGACGTGCTCGCGCATGAACGCGATGAGCCGTTCCCGCAGCGCGGCCGCGTGCGGGGAGAGTTCTGCAAACATGGTGTCCTCCGTCAGGCGCTCTTCAGCCCGACCTTCTCCCGTTTGATGACGATTCCGGCGGCGTCTCGGTCCCAGGTGTCGCCGGTGATGCCGGCTTCGCGCAGTTTCACTTTCTCGATCTTGGCGGTCGGCGTGCGCGGCAGGGCATCGACCACCCGCACGTAGCGGGGGATCATGAAGTGGGCCATGCGCGGCCGCAGGAACGCGATCAGTTCGGCCGGATCGAAGCTCTCGCCCTCGCGCAGGGCGACCACGGCCATGACTTCGTCCTCGGCGACCTCGCTCTTCACCGCGACGGCGGCCGCCTCGCGCACCGCCGGGAAGGCGAGCACCTCGGATTCGACCTCGAAGGAGGAGATGTTCTCGCCGCGGCGGCGGATCGCGTCCTTCAGCCGGTCGACGAAATAGTAGTTGCCTTCGGCATCCATGCGGAACCCGTCGCCGGTATGGAACCAGCCGTTGCGCCAGGCCCGCATCGTCGCTTCGGGATTGGCGGCATAGCCGTGGTTCAGCGCCCAGGGGCAATCGGTGCGCACGACGAGTTCGCCGACGGTGCCCACCGGCACCTCGCAGTCGTTCTCGTCGACGATGCGCACGTCGACGCCGTCGCGCTTGCGCCCGGCGCTGCCGAGCGCGGTCGGGTTGGGCTGCGAGACGATCGGCATGGAGATTTCGGTCATGTTGAAATGGGTGTGGATCTCGGTGCCGAAGCGTGCATGGAACTGCGGCGCGGTGTCGTTCAACGGCACGTAGGTGCAGGTCCGCAGCGTGTGGTTCCGGTCGTCGGACCCCGGCGGCTGCTTGAGCAGGAAGCTGCCCATCACGCCGAGCAGCACCGCCGTGGTGATGCCGGTCTCGCGCACGGTCCGCCAGAAGGTCTCGGTGTTGAAGGAATCGACCATGACGATCGAGCCGCCATGGATGAGCATGGCGGTGACCGGCATGACCCCGCCCGAATGGAACATCGGCAGGTTGATCATGTAGCGGTCGTCCGACCGCAGGAAGGGCGCCGCCGCCGCCATGGCGTAGAGGTGCATGTAGGACGACATCACCCCCTTGGACGGACCGGTCGTGCCCGAGGTGAAGATGATCGACTGCATGTCCCACGGCGCGATCGGCCGCTCCAGCGCGGGAGCGGTGTCGTCGTCGCTCTCCAGTGCAGCGGACGGGAGCACCTTCAGGCCATCGAGGGGTTCGCCCTCCCCGCACAGGACGACGATCTCTTCGAGCCTGGCACGCTCGATCTCGCCGAGCCGCCGGTAGAGGTCCGCGTGGACGATGCCGAGCCGGGCCTCGGTGAGCGACACCGCATGGCGCAGCAGGTTGCCGCGGTAGGCGAGATTGAGCGGCACGAAGACCGCGCCGAGATAATTGAGGCCGAACCAGACCTTCAGGCACTCCATGCCGTTGGGCAGCCAGACCATGACGCGCTCGCCCTGCCGCACGCCGAGCGCCCGCAGCGCGTTGGCGGTGCGGATCGTCTCGCGCAGCGTCTGCGCATAGGTCCAGCGCGTGCCGTCGGCGAAGATCGCGAACAGCTTGTCGGGCTGCGTCGCCGCCCATCGCTCGAGCATGTGGCGCTGGATGCAGGCTTCGGGCGCCGGCATGCGCGGATCGACGTGATAGTCCATCAGTCCCTCCCTCCGGTCATCGGGCTCACGCGCCCGCCCCGCCGCTGCCGCTGGCGATTTCGGCGAAGAGCGGCTTGCGGGTGATCTTCATTTCCGCGCGCATCTCGTCCTGGAGATGCGCCCTGATGCGTCGCGTCGCCTCGGCGCAGGGCGGCTCGCCGCGGCGCGGCCAGAGCGCGGCGACGACGTCGCCGACGACGGCGTCGAGCGCGGCCTTCTCCGCCGCGAGCGCCGCCGCGGCCGCATCCGGACCGGCCGCGGCGACGTCGGCGACCGGCAGTCCGGGCACGAGCGCGGCGACCTCGTCGAGCAGCCGGCGCTTGTCGGCGATGCGTCCGACGAGGGTGGCGTGCGACCACTCCACGCGGGGCGCGATGTTGTTGAGCAGGTCGATGACGGCGACGGCCTGTCCCCGCGCATAGGAATCGGCGACGTTGGGGATGACGTCGGCGCGCAGGGTGGCGATGATGCCGTCGATCAGGCGGGCGAGCGGAATGTTCACGACGCGCGCTCCATGGCGGATTCGACCTGCAGCAGCATGCGCGGGATCTGGGCGCCCATGCCGGCCATCCTGAGATCGTTGAACCCCCGGCGGGCGAAGCAGTCCGTCGCGCCGTAATGCATGATGGCGAGCTTGAACGTGCCGAAGGCTTCCCAATAGGCCATGTCGGCCAGCGACACCGCGTGCCCGGTCAGCACGGCATAGCGGTCGCGCAGTTCCTCGCGCTCGAAGAAGTGGCACATGTAGGGCGAGCGCCCGCGCCAGGCCTGCAGGCAGACCCAGCCGAGGTCCTCGATCGGGTCGCCGAGGCGGACCAGTTCCCAGTCGAGGATGGCGGTGATGCGGCCCTCGCGCTCCAGGAAGTTGCCGATGCGGAAGTCGCCATGCGTGATCGAGATGCGCCGCGCCACGGGCGCGCGTTCCCGCAGCCACGCCGCCGCCATCTCCAGGAGCGGCACCCGCTCGGGCGACCATCTCGCCAGGAGCCCCATCCAGTGCTCCACCTGGTCGGCCGCGGTGCGGGCGACGTCGGTGGTTCCGTCGATGCGGGCGACGTCGGTTCCCTGCCAGCGGAAATCGTGCAGCGCGGCCAGCGCCCCCACGAACTGCGTGCCGAGCAGCACGCGCCGTTCGTCGTCGAAGGCCGGGCCGCCGTCATGCGTCCACGGGATCGGCGCTTCGCCCTCGACCAGATCGCAGACGAAGAAGGGGGCGCCGAGGATGGAGGTGTCGTCGGAGTACCAGTAGACCCGCGGCACCGGGACACTGCTTCCGGCGAGCGCGGCGAGCGTCACGAATTCGGGGAAAGCCCTGTAGGGGCCGAAGATGCCGGCCGGCGGCCCCGCCCGCAGGATGAGGTCGCGCTCGAACGCGTCGCCGCCCTCGCTCCAGCGCGCCCGGAAGCCGTAAGTCACCCAGGAGAAGCCGACGGTGAAGCGGCGCAGCGGGCCGATCTCGACCGTGCTCCTCGTCTGCGCCGCGACGAAGGCGGCGAGTGCCGCCCGCACCGTCTCCGTGTCGGTCGGGTCGAAGACCGGTCCCTCGCGGTCGGCCGGCAGCGCGCGTGCCACGAGCCCGGTCATCGCGCGACGCCTTCCCGGGCCGGATCCTCGACGCCGAGGACGATCCGGACGTCGCGCCAGAACAGGCGCAGCATCTCGAGCAGCATGAGGCCGAAGGCGAGCGGCATCATCGCCATGATCGGCCAGACCGGCAGGAAGGACGTGCCGATCTGCATGGTGCGGTTCTGTTCGATGCCGACCCAGACGAACCGTGCGACGAACCAGAGGAAGACGGCATAGACCGCGATCTCGACCGCCAGCGCAAAGGCCATCAGGGCGGCGCGGCGGCGCGGCGGCTGCGAATCGGCCACGATCTCGAGCCGCGGGAACAGGCCTTCGCGGTGGGCGATCGGCAGCGCCCAGAAGACGAGAAGCGGAAACAGGACGCGCTCGATGATGTTGTAGGCACCGGGAATGAGGTCGGCCTGCAGGAAGTAGCGGCCGGCGACGCTGATCACGGTCACCATCATCATGGCGAACAGCATCGACCCCGCTCCGATCGCGGCGAGGCCCCATTCCAGTTTCCAGACGAGTTTCCAGAAGCGCATTGCGATGTCCGGTCAGTTGAGGTGGCTCGGCAGCCAGGTGGCGATGCCGGGAAACAGCATCATGGCGGCCACGACGACGGCTGCCGAGACGGCCGAAAATGTCATGCAAGGCCGGAACACGGGCCCGACCGGCGTGCGCGCCGCCGTCGCGGCGGTGAAGGCGACGAGGCCGACGGGCGGCGTCAGGAGGCCGAGCGAGATGACGAAGCAGGCGAGCACGCCGAACCAGATCCGGTCGACGCCGGCCGCCTCCACCATCGGGATGATGATGGGAATGGTGAGAACGATGATCGTCACCTCCTCCAGCACCATGCCGGCGAGGAACAGGCCGGCCATCAGCACCAGGATGAGCGCCGTCGGGCTGGCGATCAGCGGATCCGCGAAATGAAGGAGTTCGGTCGGCAGGCGGGAGAAGGACATGAAGCGCGAGAAGATCTGCGCGGCGATGAGCAGCATCAGGATCATGGCCGAGACCTTGACGGAATCGATCAGGGCGGCAGCGATGTCGGCCGCGCCGACCCGGCGCATGGCGATCATGCCGACGAAGGCTGCGAAGGCACCGAGCGCACCCGCCTCGCCGACGGTGACGACGCCGCCGTAGATGCCGCCGAAGACCACCGTCATCAGCACCACGACGAAGACGAAGGCGCTGAACGACCGGCGCAGGCGGGCGGGATCCTCCGGCTCGGCGGTGCCGAGCCCGTCGACGGCGCCGGTCTCCACCTCGCCGAGGAAGTAGAGGCAGCCGACATAGACCGCCATGCACAGCATGGCCGGGCCGATCGAGCCGATGAAGAGGTGGCCGATCGGCACTTCCGTCAGCGATCCGTAGATCATGATGAGCAGGCTCGGCGGGATGATGACCGAGAGCGAGCCGGAGATCGCCGCGAGCGCCACGGAGAAGCTGCGCGTGTAGCCCACGCGCTGCAGTTCGGGTCCGGCCAGCGTCGCCAGAGCCGCGGCGCTCGCCGTGCCGGAGCCCGAGACGGCGCCGAGCAGGCCGCCGGTGATCAGCGTCGCGACCCCGAGCGGAAAGCGGCGGTAGCCGGCGATCCGGTGGCCGACCCGGAACAGGTCGACGATCACGCCGCCCTTGAGCAGGAGCTGGGCCATCAGGAGATAGAGCGGGATGATCGACAGCGTGTAGCTCGACGCCGTGTAGAAGGTGTCGCCGCCGACGATGCCGTTCAGCACGCCCGGTCCCATCCACAGCATGATGCCGAGGAGGCCCGCGCCGAGCAGGCAGGTCGCGATCGCCTGGCCCGCCATCATGAAGACGACGGTCCAGAGCGTGACCGCCCAGATGATCCAGTCCTTCGACATTCCCGGTCTCCGGTTCGGAGAATGAAGCGGCGCCGCGGGTCAGTTCCCCGGCGCCGCGACGATCACTGCGCCAGATATTCGGCGACGCCGGCGGGCAGCTTGCCGCCCTCGGCCTGGATCAGTTCGGCATAGAGCTTCGCGGTGGCGCGGGCCGGATGGCCGTTGGCCTCGGTCTTCTCGATCCAGGCCTTCCAGGTCTCGGCCGCCGCGGTCTCGACATGCGCCTTCATCGCCGGCGACAGGTCGTTGATGGAGGTGAACTCGCCGCCGTCCTTGGCGATGGATTCATCGCGCACCGTGCCGACGCGTGCCTCCCATTCCTGCGCATTGGTCAGGGCGACCTCGCGCGCCGTCTTGTCGAACAGCGCCTTCTGGTCGTCGGTGAGGTCGTTCCAGGCCTGGTCGCTGATCGCCAGGTAGCTCTCCCAGTGGCCGATCGAGACGTCGACGATCGAATGGCGCAGCAATTGCTGCAGCGAATAGGACGGCCAGTCGGAGATGGCGATGACGAGCCCTTCGATGGTGCCGCGCGAGGCGGCCTCGAAGGCCTGCGACCCGGGCATGGTGACGGGCGTCGCGCCGAGCTTCTCCAGCATGATGGTGTGCAGGGCCGAGCCGGCCCGCAGCGGCACGCCGTTGAAGTCGGCCGGCTCCTTCAGCACCTTCTTCACGGTCGAGATCGAATAGGGCGCGGTGGCGCCGAGCGCCCAGACGTGGATCCCCTTCGAGGCGATCTCGTAATCGTGGAAGGTCTGGTCGCCCTTGATCTTGGCCTCGGAGTCCAGGAGCTTCTGGAAGGCACGCGTGACCATGGGCGAATCCGTACCGTAGGTCGGAAGCTGGGTCACGTCGGACAGCGGGAAGCGGCCCTCGTGATAGGGGGCGAGCAGCGGTGCGGCGACCGAGATCGTCCCGCTCGTCAGCGCGTCGAGCTCGCGGCCGACCGAGGTCAGCTCGCCGGCATAGAAGCGCGTGAACTTGACGTCGCCGTTGCTGCCCTTCTCGATGGCATCGGCGAACGGGTCCATATGGGCGCCGACCCACAGATGCGGCTTGCCGAGGCCGGTGGAGATGATGAGATCGGCGGCGTGCGCCGACAGGGTCAGCGCGACGGTGGCGACCGCGGTGGCGGCCAGCAGCTTACGGGCATGCGCAAACATTCTGTTCCCTCCCTTGGAACAGCCGGTGTCGTTTCGAGACGAGCTCGACCGAACGGCCTGGTTGTGGAAATCGGACCGGCCTCCACCGGTCCGCGGCATCCCTTCTCCCGGCAGGGAGCTCTCTCCCATGGGACTGCCGATGCGTCACATGCTAGACCGATTTCCGATTTTGTAAACAGAAATGAACGGTGACTCATAATTCATTTCGGATTTGACGACGCCGCTCCCGTCCCTTACCCTGTGCCCGACATGCCAGCAGCCATCTCGCCCTCCCGCGACGCGGTCGCCAGATTGAAGCCCGGCGCGCCGAAGCCGCGGCTGACGCGCGCCGAAAAGGCGGAGGCGACGCGCGCGCGCCTGTTCGAGGCCGCGATCGAGATCGTCGGTGAAATGGGCTACGCGGCGGCGTCGGTGGCGCTGATCACCGCCCGGGCCAAGGTCGCGCAGGGCACCTTCTACAACTACTTCGAATCGCGGCAGGACCTGCTCGACCAGCTGCTGCCCTCGCTCAGCCTGCGCCTGCACGCGCTGATCCGCCAGCGCGTGATGGAAGCGCCCGACGACGCGATCGAGCGCGAGAAGGCCCGCCTCGCCGGCTTCTTCGAGTTCCTCGAGAAGGAGCCGCATCTGTTCAAGATCATCAGCGAGGGCACGGTCCAGGCGCCGAAGGGCTTTCGCGCGCATCTGGAGATGCAGTCGGCGAGCTACCGGCGCGCGCTCGAGTACGAGCGCCGCCGCGGCAATCTCCTGATCGATGACCCGCTGGAGATCGACATCCTGTCGCAGATGCTGATCTCGACGCGCGAATATCTGTCGGGCCGCTTCTGCTACGAGGACGGGCAATTCGTCCGCCCCTCGGCCGACGTCGTCGACACCTACGAGAAGCTGCTGCGCGGCAGGATCTACAAGTGACGGAGCCTGCCGCGATCGCGTCACCGGACGTCGCCTCCTTCTTCCACGTCAACGTCAACTGCACGGACTTCGAGCGCTCGCTCGCCTTCTACCGGCTGATCGGCTTCGAGCCCGTGAACACCTTCGAGGGTGACGCAAGCTTCGGCGCCGTCGGCCTCGGGCCGGTGCTGCGCCTGCCGGACGACTGCGCCGGCCGCGCCGTCCTGCTGAAGCTTCGGGGCGACGGGCACGGCCCACGGCTCGACCTGATCGAGTGGACCGCCCCGCGCGAGGCCCCGCCGCCGCCGCGCAGCCTCGCCCAGCCCGGCGTCGGGCGGATCTGCCTGCGCGCCCTGGACGCCGATGCCGTCCATGCGCGCCTGGCGGCCGCGGGTCACCACGGCTACACCCCGCCGGTGCGGATCGTCCTCGGCGGCTCGGTCATCAAGGTCTTCTGCGTGGAGGACCCCGACGGCGCGATCATCGAGTTCATGGAGTTCCTCGGCCGCGCCTGAGCCCGCCCGACCTTCCGATCGCAGCGTCCCGCGCCGCCGCAGAGCGGGGTGCGAGCACTGCGGGCGATTTTAATGAAGTGCCTTCATCAGATCACCCGCCGCTTCTCTCTCGCGTGACTCCCGAGGGCTTGAGGCAGGAGTCGGCAAGCCGATGGCGAAAGCGCCGGGCTCACCGAAAGCGGGTTGACAGCACTGATGAGTTGAATTCATCTTCTTCCCAGCGGAGGAGGAGATAGCGTGAACCATCCCGTCAGGAGCAAGCCGCTCATTGCGCACCGGCGCGTTGCGCCGCGTCGCGAGATCGCCGGCCAACCGGGCCGCAGGCCGGACGCCGCCGGGACGGGGATGGTCGCGATCCGCCGGCCGGCCGAAGCGGGCAAGGCGCCGTCCATCGCCCTCCCCGCCTTCCCCCGCGCCGTCGCGGACGATCCGCGCTGCGCCGATTTCCGGTCTTGAGGAAGGGGCTGCCGACGATGTCTTCCCCGATCCGCTTCTACATGGACTTCGCCTCGCCCTACGCCTATTTCGCCAGCCGCGCGATCGAGGCGGTCGGGGCGGAGTTCGGCCGGCCGGTCGAATGGCGGCCGATCCTGATGTGGGCGGTGCTGAAGGCGCACGGCATCGCCGCGCCGATGGACGTGCCGGTCAAGCGGAGCTATCTCCTTGCCGACATGGAGCGGTCGGCGGCCTTCCACGGGCTGGATTACCGGCACCCGGTGAAGCTGCCGATGTCGGCGCATCTGGCCGCGCGGCTCCACCATGCGGTGGCGGCCGAGGACCCGGCCACCGCCGGCCTGCTCGCGCATGCCCTCTTCGAGGCCTTCTTCCGCGACCATCGCGACGTCGCCGACATGGAGACGCTGGTGGCGATCGGCGCCTCGGTCGGGCTGTCGCGCGAGACGGTCGTCGAGGGCGCGACCGGTACGGCCGGGCGCGCGCTCCTCGAAGCCGCCGTCGCCGAGGCGATCGGGGCCGGCGTGGTCGGATCGCCCTATTTCATCGTCGACGGCGAGGGCCTGTTTGGTGCAGACCGTCTGCCGCAGGTGCGGTGGCTGCTTTCTGGAGGACGGGCATGAGCGATTTCGCCGACGTGAACTACGGGGTCGAGGCGGGCGTGGCGCGGCTGGCCGTCAACCGGCCCGACAAGCTCAACGCCTATCGCGACCGGACCGCGGACGAGCTGCGGGCGGCGCTTGCGCGCGCCGAAGCGGATCCGTCCGTCAAGGCGGTGCTGCTCACCGGCGAAGGCCGCGCCTTCGGTGCCGGCTACGATCTCTCCACCATCGACCCGAACGCGACGCCCGCGCTCGACGACGTGCTGCAGATCCACTTCAACCCGCTGGTCGAGGCGATGCGCCGGTCGCGCCTGCCGATCGTGGCGGCCGTCAACGGTCCCTGCGCGGGGGCGGCGGTCGGCATCGCGCTCGCCGCCGACATCGTGCTGGCGGGGCGATCGACCTATTTCTACGAGCCCTTCGTCGGCATCGCACTGGTGCCGGACGCCGGCAACACGCTGTTCCTGTCGCGCATGCTGGGCCGTGTGCGCGCGTCCGGCATGATGCTGCTCGGCGACCGCATCGACGCCGCGCGGGCCCTGGACTGGGGGCTGCTCTGGGAGGTGGTCGACGACGAGCGCCTGCAGCCCCGCGCTTCCGAGATCTGCGCGAAGCTCGCGGGCCTCGACGGAGACGCCGTCGCGGCGACGAAGAGGCTGATCGCGAACGCCGCCGATTTCGGTGCCGCCGAGCAGCTCGCCCTCGAACGCGACCTGCAGGGCGAAGCCGGCCGCACGCCGGCGATGAAGCAGCGCATCGCCGCCTTCTTCGCGCGGCAGAAGAGCTGAACGCGCCCACCGGTCCGACTCGCCGCGCCTCCGTCCGCCCCGGTCCCGTCCGTCATCCGCGTCCTGGAGCGCGGCCGCCCGAGATCGCGACACTCGCGGCGTCCGCGCGGCGCCCTGCCCGCTCTTGCGTTCCACGTCCGCAGCGATCCGTCGACCGGTCCAGCCGCCGCCGTCGGAACGTTCATGCCGGTCCGACCGCGCAGACCTCGTCCCCGGCGGATGAAGAGGAAGCTTCGCCTCTATGGCTCAGTCATAGCCTATGATCTATGCCCGCCGATAGCGTGCAGGCAGGTTGCTCCGCCCGGGTCATGGTGAAACAGTCCCCGTGAGGCCGGCGGGAGGAAGCTGCCGGCAACACGCGATCCGGTCCGTCCGGCATCAGGGAGGAACAGCATGACACTGACCAGACGATCGGCCATGGCCGCCATTCTCGCAATCGGCGCGGGACTGCCACTGTCCGGTGCGGCGACCGCACAGGACCTCGACACGCTGCGCGTCGGCAAGTCGGTGACGAGTTCCCTCGCCTTCTCCGCGCTGCAGGTCGGCGAGGCGGCCGGCATCTGGGAGAAGGTCGGGCTCGACATCGAGTTCTTCGCCTTCGCCGGCGACGCCAAGATGCAGCAGGCCTTCGCCGCCGGCGAACTGGACATCGGCCTCGGCTCCGGTCCGAGCATGGCCTATGCCGCCAAGGGCGTCCCGATCACCACCGTTGCGACGCTCGCCGGCCCGCCGCGCAACATGGCGCTGGTCGTCGGGGGCAAGTCCGAAATGAAGGCGATCGACGATCTGAAGGGCAAGCGCGTCGGCGTCACCACCGCGGGCTCGCTGACGGCCTGGATCGTCGACGAACTCAACCGGCAGAAGGGCTGGGAAGGCGAGGACCGCCTCCAGCCGGTGGCGATGGGCGAGATGCGCACCCGTCTCGCCGCGATGGAATCGGGCGAACTGCCCGCGAGCGTCACCTCGACGGTGCAGGGCTACGATCTCGAGGATCGCGGGATGGCGCGCGTGCTGGTCGATTTCGGCGACCTCGTCCCGCATTTCCACACCCACGTCATCTTCGCGCATACCGACGTCGTCGAGGAACGCCCCGAGGTGATCGAGAAGTTCCTGAAGGGCTGGTTCATGACGGTCGAGCACATGAAGGCCAACAAGGACAGCTCGATCAAGGTCTCGGCGGCGGAGATGAAGGTCAGCGAGCACATCGTCGCCAAGGTGTTCGACACCGAGATGGGCATGATGTCGACGGACGGCAGCTTCGATCCGGACGCGATCGACGTGCTCAAGAAGTCCTTCGTCGAACTCGGCATCCTCGACTACGAGCCCGAGATCTCGGAACTCTATACCGACCGCTTCATTCCGGTCGCATACTGACGCGGCGCGCGCGGCCGGCCGGTCCGGCCGCGCTCCCATTCTCGAGAACAGGAATCACGATGAACGCGCCCGCCTTCCGCGCCACGACCGATGCTGCCTCGGCTCCGGTCGTCATCTCGGTCAAGAACGTCAGCAAGCGGTTCGGCGCCGCCGGATCGAGCCAGTCGGTCCTCGCGCTCGACGACGTGTCGCTCGACATCCGCAAGGGCGAGTTCGTCTGCCTGCTCGGGCCGTCCGGCTGCGGCAAGAGCACGCTCCTCAACATCATCGGCGGGCTGACCGACGCCAGCACGGGCAGCGCCCGCATCGAAGGGCGCGAGATCAAGGGCCCGACGCCCGACGCCATCTCCTTCGTGTTCCAGGAAAGCACGCTGTTCCCCTGGTACACGATCGTCGAGAACTTCAACATCGCGCTGAAATTCCAGGGCGTGCCGCCGTCCGAATGGTCCGACCGCACGATGAAGGCGCTGAAGTCGGTCGGCATGGCGACCTTCGCGAACCATTATCCGAACCAGCTGTCGGTCGGCATGCGCCAGCGCGTCAACATGGCCCGCGGCATCGCGCTGAAGACCGACGTGCTCCTGATGGACGAGCCCTTCGCCGCGCTCGACGAGCAGACCCGCATGGTGCTCGGCGAGGATCTCTCGACGCTGCTGGCCGAAACCGGCAAGACCATCGTCTTCGTCACCCACAGCCTCGCCGAGGCGGTCTTCCTGTCGGACCGCATCATCGTCATGACCGCCCGGCCGGGCCGGATCAAGACCGTGGTGGAGGTCGGCGAGCCGCATCCCCGCTCGCCCGACTTCATGCTGGAGCCGCGCTTCAGCGAACTGCGCAACGAACTCTACGCCCTGCTCCGCGACGAGATCCGCGCGGCCACCGCCGCGATGCGCGATCCGGTCGCCGCGCCCGTCTCACTGCACGGAGGCTGACATGGCGGGCAAGGACGCCAACACGCTCGGCACGCGCGCGATCCAGATCGGCTTCCTCGTCGCCGTCGGCCTCGTCTGGTGGGCGCTGGCCGCCAACCGCATGGTCCCGCCGCTGTTCCTGCCGCACCCGGAGGCGGTGTGGCGCGCCTTCGTGCGGCTGGTCTCCGGCGGCCAGTTCTGGTCGGCGGTGGGCGTCACGCTGACGTCGATCGTGCAGGCCTACGGCATCGCCGTCGTCTGCGGGCTCGCCGTCGGCTATCTCGTCAGCCGCTCGCGCTATTCCACCAGGCTGTTCGAGCCGCTGATCGCGGCCTGTTTCGCGGTGCCGATCACCCTGTTCTTCCCGATCTTCATCCTCGTCTTCGGCATCGGGCCTGCCTCGAAGGTCGCCTATGGCGCGGTCTACGGCTTCTTTCCGGTCGCCCTCAACACCATCGCGGGCTTTTCCGGCGTCGGCGCCCATTACGTGAAGGCGGCACGCTCGATGGGCGCCTCGCGTGCGCAGATGTTCCGCCACGTCCTCCTGCCCGCGGCCTTCCCGGTGGTGGTGACGGGGCTGCGGATCAGCTTCTTCATCTGCTTCGCGTCGGTCCTCGGCGGCGAGGCCATCTCATCGGCGTCGGGCGTCGGCAACAACATCGCCCATGCCGCCGAACTGATGGAGCCGGCGCGGATGTTCGCCTGGATCGTCTTCGTGATCGTCACCGCGATCATCCTCAACATGGTCGTCTCGCATGTCGAGAGCCGGGGCCGGGAGCACTAGGCGATGTCGATTGCCGATCATACGACGGTGCGGCCCGGGGCGCCCGCGCGGCGCATCGGCGCCTTCTTCGACGGTCCGGGCGGCATCGTCCGGGCACGGCTGGCGCTGATCGTCGTGGCGATCCTGGCGCTGGAAGTCTACGCCCGGCTGTTCGCCAATCCCACCTTCTTCCCGCCGCTGACGGAGGTGGGACGCAGCCTCTTCGACACCGTGCTCGCGGACCCCCAGATCCGCGGCGCCGTCGCGGCCGCGATCTGGCAGATCACCATCGCCTACGGACTGTCGATCGCGGTGGGGCTGGGGCTCGGCCTCGCCGTCGGCTGGACGAGCTTCGGCCGCCGGGCGACCTTCCCGATCGTCCTCCTCCTCTACGCCATCCCGCAGGTGGTCCTGCTGCCGCTGTTCGTGCTGGTCTTCGGCCTCGGCGCCGGCTCCAAGATCGCCTTCGGCTTCAGCCACGGCGTGTTCCCGATCCTGGTCAACGTCGTGGCCGGCATGCGCAACGTCAACCAGCTCTACGTGCGCGGCGCGCAGTCGATGGGTGCCAACCGGATCGACCTGTTCCGGCACGTGATCTTCCCGCACATGGTGCCGAGCTTCTTCGCCGGCCTGCGGCTCGGCATGACCATGACCCTGCTCGGCGTCATCCTGGCCGAACTCTACGTCTCGACCCAGGGCATCGGCTACTTCACCAAGGTCTTCGCCGAGACGATGGATCCCGCCCCCCTCTACGCGATCATCCTGCTTCTCGCGGCGATCGCCATCACCTTCAACGAAATCGTCCGCATCGCGGAACGACGCTTCACGCGCTGGCAGGCCTAGCGCGGGTCCTCCGGAGAAACATCGACATGAACATCGTAGGAACCGACATCGGTGGCACCTTCACCGATCTGGTGGGCTGCATCGACGGAAAGATCGTCACGTCGAAGACGTCCACCGTCCCCGCCGATCCGACCGAAGGGGTGGCGACCAGTCTCCGGCTCGCCGGCTGCGACATGAAGAGCCTGTCGGAAGTGCTGCACGGCTCGACGATCGCCATCAACACGGTGCTGGAACGCAAGGGCGCGCGCACCGCGCTGATCACGACGCGCGGCTTCCGCGACGTCTACGCCATCGGCCGCGGCAACCGGATCGAGGCGTTCAACCTGTTCTTCCACCGGCCGAAACCGCTGATCGAACGCGAGTTCCGCTACGAGATCGACGAGCGCATCAATGCCGCCGGCGAGGTGCTGACGCCGCTCGACACCGGCGCCCTGGAGACGATCCTCGACGACTTCCGTGCCAACGGCATCCAGGCCGTCGCCGTGTGCCTGCTGCATGCCTATGCCAATCCCGATCACGAGCGCCGCGTCGGGGAGATCCTGCGCAAGGCGCGGCCGGACCTCTTCGTGACGCTGTCGCACGAGATCCTGCGCGAGTATCGCGAGTACGAGCGGACCTCCACCACCGCGCTCAACGCCTTCATCGGCCCCCGCGTCAAGGCCTATCTCGGCAAGCTCGAAAGCCACCTGCGCGGCGCCGATTTCGGGGGCAAGGTCCACATCATGCGCTCCAACGGCGGCGTGATGTCGATCAACCTCGCGCAGGGCCAGCCCGTCTCGATGATGGAATCGGGACCCGTCGCCGGCATGATCGGCGCCGGGCGGCTGGCGTCGCTGCTCGGCTACGACCGCTGCATCGGCTTCGACATGGGCGGGACGACCGCCAAGTCGAGCCTCATCACCAACGGTGCGCCGGCGATCGAGGACGGCTACGTCATCGGCGACCATGCCAGCGGACAGCCGATGCAGCTTCCCGTCGTCGACATCGTCGAGGTCGGCGCCGGCGGCGGCTCGATCGCCTGGATCGACGAAGGCGGCGGGGCGCATGTCGGTCCGCAGAGCGCGGGCGCCGATCCCGGCCCCGCCTGCTACGGCAAGGGCAATGCCGACCCGGTGGTCACCGACGCCAACCTCGTCCTCGGCCGCATCAATCCCCGGCGTTTCCTAGACGGCGGCATGCCGCTCGACGTCGAGGCCGCGCGCCGCGCGATCCGCGAGAAGATCGCCGGCCCGCTCGGCCTGTCGGTCGAGCAGGCCGCGCTCGGCATCGTCCGCATCGCCGACAGCGCCATGTCACTGTCGGTGCGCGCGGTGTCCGTCAACAAGGGCGTCGACCCGCGCGACACGGCGATGATCGCCTTCGGCGGCGGCGGACCGCTGCATGCCGGCTCGATCGCGCGGGAGATCTTCATCCCGACGGTCATCGTTCCCAAGCTGCCCGGCACCTTCTCGGCGCTCGGCATGCTGATGGCCTCGTGGCGTCAGGACTTCGTCCGCACGCTGATCGGCCGGCTGGGCTCGCTCGACGTCGCGACCGTCCGCACCGTCTACGAGGAGTTGGACGAGGCCGGCCGGGCGCAGCTCGCCGCCGACGGCATCGCACCCGGCGCGGCGCGCTTCGAATTCTTCGCCGACCTGCGCTATGTCGGCCAGGAACACGCCATCCCCATCCCGATCTCGCGTCCGGACGATCTCACCGACGGCCATGCCGGCCTGAAGGCGGCCTTCGACGTCGAGCACGACCAGCGCTACGGCCAGTCCGCGCCCGACGAATCCATGGAGGTCGTCAACCTGCGGCTCATCGTCACCTCCGACCGTGCCGACACGCTCGCCGAGCGCTGGCTGAGCGAGCCCTGGCAGGCGGAGGCCGCGCGCGACGACACGACGCGCCCCGTGATCTTCGACGACGCCGCCAAGCCGCTCGACGCGCGCATCGTCTGGCGCCCGGCGCTCCGGCCCGGCGACGTGGTCGAAGGCCCCGCCGTGATCGAGGAGCAGAATTCGACGACGCTGGTCGCCCCCGGCGACCACGTCACGGTGGCCGACACCGGCCATCTGATCATCCGCATCGGACGTTCCCACTGAGGCCCCCCATGTCCCAGATCGACCCCATCACCGTGGAAGTGGTCCGCAACGCCATCGTCGCCTATGGCGACGAGATGGCGAACGTCCTGGCCAAGTCCGCCTACAACATGATGATCTACGAGGTCCGCGACTATTGCTGCGGCTTGATCGACACCAGCGGCCGGATGATCTCGCAGAACCGCGGCGGCCTGCCGATCTTCCTCGCCGACCTCGGCGTGGCCGTCGAGGACGGCATCGCCCGATACGGGCTCGACGGCTTCGAGCCCGGCGACGTGCTGGTCATGAACCACGGCTACGTCTGCGGCCAGCACCTGAACAACGTCGTGCTCTACGCGCCCTGCTTCCATGAAGGCCGCCTCGTCGGCTTCGCCGCCAACCGCGCCCACTGGGTCGACATCGGCGGCATGCGCCAGGGCTTCGGCTCCTCGGCGACGACCGAGATCTTCGGCGAGGGCCTGCAGATGCGCTCGCTCAAGATCTTCCAGGCCGGAAAGCCCAACCAGACGCTGTTCCAGATCATCCGCGACAACGTGCGCTATCCCGACGCGAGCCTCGGCGACATGCGCGCGCAGATCGCCTCCTGCCAGGTCGGCGCCCGGCGCTACGGCGAACTCCTCGCCCGCTACGGCCAGGCGACCGTTGAGGCATGCATCCGGGAGGTCTGGAACCAGGCCGAGGCGACGACGCGGCGCGTGATCGAGAACATTCCCGACGGCGTCTACGAAGCCGAGAGCTTCCTCGACAATGACGGCCGCAACCTCGACAAGCCGCTGCGCATCAAAATCACCGTGACGGTGAAGGGGTCCGACCTCACCATCGACTACACCGGCACCAATCCGCAGGTACAGAGCCCGCTGAACTCGGGCCGCTCCGGCGGCATCGCCGGCGCCCGCGTCGCCTTCAAGGCCCTGACGTCGCCCGACGTCGACGTCAACGAAGGCTGCTTCCGCCCGCTGAACGTCATCCTGCCGGAAGGCACCATGCTGAGCGCCAAGCCGCCGGCCGCGCTCGGCCAGTGGAGCATCGCGCTGCCCACCGTCATCGACACCATCCTCAGGGCGCTGGCGCCTGCCATGCCCGACAAGGTGCCGGCCGCGCACAAGGGCGACATGGGCGGCTGCTCGTTCTTCGGCTTCCGCGAGGACGGCACCCGGTTCCTGCTGATGAACATCTTCGGCGGCGGCTGGGGCGGCCGGCCGCACGAGGACGGCGAGTCGGCCGCGGTTTCCGTCTGCCAGGGCGACGTGCGCAATTCTCCCGTGGAACTGCAGGAGATCAAGTATCCGGTGCTGATCGAGCGCCATGCGCTGCGCCAGGACAGCGGCGGGCCCGGCGAGCACCGCGGCGGCCTCGGGCTCGAGCTCACCTACCGGGTGCTGCAGACCTGCAAGGTCAACATCAATTTCGAGCGGACGCTGAACCCGCCCTGGGGCCTGAACGGCGGCCACGAGGCGGCGATCAACGAGGGTCGCGTCCGCAAGAAGGGCGGCACCGAGCGGGTGGTCTACAAGGAGACCGAGATCCTGCTCGAGGAAGGCGACGAGGTGACCTTCCTGACGGCCGGCGGCGGCGGCTTCGGCGATCCCGCGCGCCGCGCGCGGCGCGCGGTCGAGGGCGACCTCCGGGCCGGCCTGATCTCGGACCGGGCGGCCCGCTCCGCCTATGGCTACGCGCCGGCCCCCGCCGGCGCCGAACTGGCCGGAGCGGAGTGATGGCGGCGTCCGGACTCGCGCGCGACCGGATCGATCGCGTCTCCTCGATGATGAAGGAGGCCGGCGTCGACACGCTCGTCGTCTACGGCAACGCCTGGCAGAACGACTGCATGCGCTACGTCGCCGATTTCGGCATCCTCGAAGGCCAGGGGCTGGCCGTGATGCGCCGGTCCGGCGAGGTAACGCTCTATCTCGACAGCCCGCTCGAGGCGGACCGTGCCGGCGTCGAGAGCCCGGATCTCACCATCGTCCACGTCACCGATCTCGTCGCCGCCGTCGGCAAGGTGATGGCGAATGCCGGCAATTCGCGCATCGCGGCCGCGCCCATGCACCTTCTGCCGCGCGGGATCGCGGCGCGCTCGGCACAGCTTCGCCTGACCGACCTGACGCCGCAGCTCGAACTCCTGCTGATGCGCAAGCTTAACGCGGAAGTGGACGCGATCCGCGCCGCCGCGCACCTCGCCGACGAGGGCTATGCGGTGTTCCTCGAGGCCGCCCGGCCAGGCCGCGCGGATTACGAACTCGTCGCCGAGGTCGAGGCCTTCTACCGCGCCAAGGGCGTCGACGACAACTTCATGATCCTCGGCTGCGGCGGCACCGAGGTGCGCGGCATGGCGCCGCCGAGCGGCAAGCGCCTGAAGAAGGGCGACCTCGTCACCACCGAACTCACGCCCTGCATCGGCGGCTACTACGTCCAGATCTGCCGCACCCTGGTGATGGGCGAGCCGAGCGCCGAGCAACGGGCGGCCTTTTCGGTCTACGACGCGGCGCTGGAAGCCGGCATCGCGGCGGTGCGCCACGGCGCGCTGGCCTCGGATGTCGCGCGTGCGGAGAACGACGTGTTCCGCCGCCACGGTCTCGGCGACTACGTCACCGACGCCTACACCCGCGTCCGCGGGCACGGCCTCGGGCTCTACGTCGACACCAAGCCGCAGATCCTGGAGGACGTCCACATCCCGCTCGAAGCGGGAATGACGATCATCGTCCATCCCAACACCTATCATCCGGCTGTCGGCTACATGGTGCACGGCGACGCGCTGATCGTGCGGCAGGACGGAGCGGACGTGCTGACGGCCACGCCGCGCCGTCTGTTCAGCGTACCCGCGTGAGGAGGACGGCATGCGTCGCGGACTGATCGTCTGGAACCCCGAGGAGATCACCCGGGCGGCGCTCGACGCCCGCCTGGAGCGGCTGCGCGCGGCCCTGTCGAGAGACGGGCTGGACGCGATCATCCTCTACACCAACTTCGTGCGGCCGGCTGCGGTCGCCTACATGAGTTCCTTCTCGCCCTACTGGGCGGACGGCCTGCTGTTCATTCCCGCCGCCGGAGAGCCGATCTTCTCGACCTCGATGTCGACGCGGATGAACGGCTGGATCAGGTCCGTGAACCCGGTGGGCGACGTCGTCAACACGCGCCGGCCGGGCGTCCACGTCGGCGCCTGGCTGAACGATCATCCGGACGTCCGCAAGGTCGGGGTGGTCGAGATCGAAGGGCTTCCCGCGGGCATCTACGACGACCTCGCGGCCACCGCCCCGCAGGTCGCGCTGGTCGATGCGACCGCCCTATTCGCGGAGTTCCGCGGCCATGTCGACGCTACGGAGCACGCCCTCCTGTCGCGGGCGGCCGCGCTCGCCGACGAAGGGCTCGCCGCGGTCGACCCCCGGACCATGACGGATGCCGGCGCCGCGGTCGGGCGCGTCGAGCAGGTGGCGCGGCTCGGCGGCGCGGAGGAGGCCTACGTCGCCATCGCGCCCGACACGGCGTCGGACCTGCGGCTCGCGCGATTGTCCGGACCGGTCCGGCTCGGCCGGAGCTTCGCGGTGCGGTCGTCCGTCGCCTACAAGGGCGCATGGGTGCGGCGCACGCGCAGCTTCTCGGCCGACCCGGCGATCGCCGGACGGATCGCGCAGCTCGACGTCTGGTTCAAAGACCTTCTCGCCGAACTCGATCCGGGCCGGGGTCTGGCGCCGCAGATCGAGGCGGCGGCGGTCGCTGCCGGCGGCAGCCATCCGCGCGTGCTGGTCGAAAGCTGCAGCGGGACCTATCCCCTGCAGGCCATCGCATCGCCGGCGCAGCCGCCCCGCCCCGGCACGCTCTACGTCATCAGCCTCGCCATGCGGGCCGGCGAGACCGGCTGGATGGCGGCGGCGCCGGTGGTTCCCGGCCTGCCCCTCGCCGCGGCGTCGCCGGCGTCGGACGCCGCCTGATGCTCGGGGCGCTGGCCGAAAGGGTGCTTGCCGAGGCGGCTCCCGCCGACCTCGACCTGCGCGTCGCCGATGCGCTCAACGGCGCCTTCGCCGGCCTCGCGGCGCAAGAGGGCGGGATGCTGCTCGACCGGCTCAGGCCAGACGACGCGGCCGGACGCGCCGCCCTCGCCGCCGCGCTCATCCGCCTCTCCGAGACGGACGACATCCATCTCGGCTCCTGCATCACGCCCGGTTCGGTGGTGATCCCGGTGGCGCTCGCCCTGTCGGCCGAAATCCGCGGCGACGATCCCGACCGCTTCTGCCGCGCGGTTGCGGCCGGCTATGCCGCCGGGCTGCGGCTCGGCACCGCGATCGGCGGCGCGCGCGCGATGGAGGCGGGCGTCTGGCCGACCTTCCTCGCTGCACCGCTGATGGCCGCGACGACGGCGGCCGTGCTGCGCGGCTGCGACGCGGCCGGGCTCGCCAATGCCATGGCGCTGGCGCTCATCGGGCGCAGCGGGCGGCTCGGCCGGCCGGTCGGCAACGACACCGCGCGCTGGATCGCCTTCGGCCGCGCGGTCGGCAGCGGGATCGAGGCAGAAGCGGACGCGGCCGCCGGCTTCGTCGCCGACACGGGCCTCGTCTCCGAGGCCTGGCTCGCCGCCCAGTCGGCACCGCATCTCGTCGACGCGGGCGCGCTGCTGCGGCCGGACGGCCCCGGCATCGACGACACGGGCTACAAGCCCTTCGCCACGGCCCGGCAGGGCGCGACCGCCGTGGCCGCGCTCCAGGCTCTGGTGGTCGAGGAAGGGCTGGACCCGGCGACGATCGACCGCGTCCTGGTCGAGGTGCCAACCGGCAGCCACATGCTGGTGTCGCGGCCGCTCGTGGCGAACGACCGGCTGAGCACGCTGTCGAGCGCGGGATATCAGCTCGCGGCTGCCGCGCTCGCCCCCGATCTCCTGTACGACGCCGCGCGGCTCTACGCACCCGATGCCCGCATCCTCGCCTTCGCCGGACGGGTGGAGACGCGGGCCGCCGCCGACCTCGATGCCGACTGGCCGCGCTCCTGGCCGGGTCGGGTCAGCGTCGCCGTCGGCGGCCGGACGCTGCGGCGCGAAGTGAACCGGCTGGCGACCGATGCCGGCGCGGAGGGCGCCGAAGCGGCCGTTCGGCTGAAATTCGATCGCATGGCGGGCTGCCGTCCCGGAGGGCTGCGGCTCGAGCGCGGGTCCTGCGCCACCGGCGCAGGGCGGGCGGGGCTCTGGGAGGCGTTCCGGTCGCACTGCGACGACGGACGGAAGGAGTTCGACGGCCATGCACATCGTTGATTCGCATTTCCACTGGTGGCCGCGGCCGTTCTTCGAGGACCTGTGCCGCCGCACCGGCTTCCCGCGCGCGGTCGTCAACGATCTCGGCGGGTATACCTACCGGCGGCGGGCCGACGGCGCCGGCGACATCCGCAGCTGGGCGGCCTGGTACGACCTCGACGAGCAGTTCGCGCACATGGACGGCCTCGGCCACCAGGTCGACGTCGTCTCGTCGATCGGCCCCTTCTCGGTCTATTTCTCCGAGCTCGAGCCCGCGCACGGCCGCGACGAGGCGATGAAGTGGAACGAGCACATGGCCGGCGCCCAGCGCGCCTATCCCGGGCGGTTCTGGGGCAGCGCGGCGGTCCCGCTCGCCGACACGCAGGTCGCCCTCGACGTGCTGGAGCACGCGGTCGGAACGCTCGGCCTGATCGGCGTCAATCTGCCGGGCAGCATCGGCAGCGATCCGAACATCGACGCCCCGCGTCTCGAACCCTTCTACGCGCGGCTGGCCGAGCTCGGCGTCCCTGCCTTCCTCCATCCCACCGACGCGATCTTCGCCGACATGCTTTCCGGCTACGGCGGCGCGCTGCATCTCAGCCTCGGGCGGGTCATCGAGGTGAGCGTGGCGGCCTCGCGCCTCGTCCTGTCGGGCATCATGGAGCGCCATCCGGGGCTCAAGCTGGTGCTGTCGCATACCGGCGGCGCCCTGCCCTACCAGTCAGGCCGCATGGACAAGAACACGAAGAACGCCCGGCTGCCGCAGCCGGCCAGCACCTATCTCCGGCGCATGCACACGGATACGGTGTCGCCGCATTCGGCCGGCATGCGCTTCGCGATCGAGTACTACGGCATCGACAACGTCATGTACGGCACCGACTACCCGTGCTGGGATCCGGCCACCTGCCTGGCGCTCCTGGACGAGCTCGACCTTCCGGACGAAGACCGGACGAAACTGTTCCGGACCAACGCGGTCCGCATCCTCGGCCTGGCGGGCGCCGACGACCGCCGCTGACGGCGCCTATCGCGGCGGCGGCGCCGATCCCGCCGGATCGGACCGCAGGAAGGCGAGGAAGGGTTCGGCCGCCGCCGGCAGCGGCCGGTGCTCGGTCAGGGCGATGCGGACGTCGAGGAGCATGGGCTCGCAATCGACGTCCAGCAGCGCGAGCCGCCCCGATTTCACGTCCTGCTCGACGCTCGTCCAGAACGAGCACGTCAGGCCGACGCCCGCCAGCACGAGTTCGCGCAGCGGCGTGTATTCGTTGGTCTGCGCCACGACGTTGACCTCCGGCACACCCGCATTGTGCAGGACCTGGCGGACCGCCCGGCCGAACATCGACGGCGGCGGCCCGACGAAGGGAAAGGTGGCGAGCACCGAGGGCGCGATGCGCCTGGCGCCGGCCAGCGGATGTCCGGGCGCCGCGACCACCACCAGCCTTGTCCGGGTGAGGATGTTCGAGCTGACGTCGGTGACCGGGTCGTAGCTCACGAACTGGCCGATGTCGGCGGTACCGGAGCGGATGTCGCCGATCACGTCCTCGATGGTGCCGATGCGCAGCACCAGTTCGACCCCGCGGTTCTGCGAAGCGAACTTCGCCAGATCCGCCTGCATCCGCAGCGCCAGCGACCGCTGGCACGAGAAGACGATGCGGGTCACGTCCCGCCGCGCCGACTGGTCGAGGCTCTGCTCCAGCGCACGGGCGGAGGCGAGGATCTGGCGGGCGTGGCGAAGCACGAGTTCGCCGGCTTCGGTCAGCGCAGGACGCCGGCCCGGGCGGCGCTCGAACAGCGGCGCGCCGACCTGGGCTTCCAGGCTGGTGATGTGGGCGCTGACGGAGGCCTGCGAGATGTCGAGCCGGGTCGACGCGGCGCCGAAACCGCCGAACCGCACCACCGCTTCAAGCACCTCGAGCTGTCGCAGCGTGAGTGACAGCATCAGGGCCGCTCCGCCCCCGGAACAGCCGGAACGCCCGACACCGCCTCGCGACGAACCGCGGCACATCTTCGCCCGACACCGCCCGGCCAGGGCGCGCGCACGTCTCCCTGCCTCATTCCTTCGGTCCCGCCCGCAGGTCGCGGGCCTTGCGGCCGACATATTTCGCCGCGACCTCCGGATCGACGTCGGCCGCGTCCACCACGCCGATCAGGACACCCGTCCGGTCCGACCGGCCGCGCGCGGCGCGCAGCGCCTCGCTGGAGATCGTGGTGCGGGCGGCCGGCCGCCGCGCCCAGGCGGCCAGCCGGTCGACCAGCGCCGCGCGCACCGCCTCGTGGGCGGGCGACGCCCCCAGATCGTCCAGTTCGCCCGGGTCGGCGTCGAGGTCGAACAGCATCGGCCTGAAGCCGCCCTCGAAATGGATCAGTTTGAAGCGCCCGTCGAAGACCATGAACATGCGCGCCTCGGCGGGGCCGAGACCGAGCGTTCCGGCGAGCGTCGTCGCCGCATAGTCGTATTCGCAGAACACCGCCGCGCGGGCCGGCGCCGCCCCGCCGCGCAGAACCGGCAGCAGCGAGAAGCCCTCGAGCACGTGGTCGAGGCGGGCCGGGTCGCCGCCTGCCGCCTCCACGAAGGTCGGCAGCAGGTCGATGCTCTCGACCAGCGCGTCGCAGGTGGTGCCGCGCGTTGAGTCCGCCGCCGGCGACGGGTCGTAGACGATCAGCGGCACCTTCACGCTGGCGTCGTGGAAGAAGGTCTTCTCCCCCATCCAGTGGTCGCCCATGAAGTCGCCGTGATCGGAGGTGACGACGATCATCGTCTCGTCCATCCGCCCGGTCTTCTCCAGCCAGTCGATGAGGACGCCCATCTGGTCGTCGCACTGCTTGATCAGGCCCATATAGGCCCGCAGCACCTTGTCGCGGACGTCGTCGCGCGACAGGGCCCGGCCGACCGGGGCGTTCTGGAAGCCGCGGAACACCGGATGGTCGGTCTCGCGTTCGGCCTGCGCGCGGACCGGCGGCAGCACGTCCTGCGGGCCGTACATCGAGGCATAGGGCTCCGGTGCGATGTAGGGCCAGTGCGGCTTGATGTAGCTCAGATGGCAGAGCCAGCGCCGGTCGCCCTGGCTCTCGATGAACTCCATGCCGCGGCGCGTCAGGTACGGCGTCTCGCTGTCCTCCTCGCGAATGTTGGCGGGACGATCGGCATTCGTCAGGAACCAGCCGGACAGGACCTTGCCGGCCTCGTCGATCCCGGAATTGGCATGATCGTGCCAGGGGTTGTCGCCCTCGTAGCCTCTCCCGCGCAGATAGTCGTTGTAGGCCAGCGCCCCGCGCGGATCGTAGAACCCGTCCGGACCTTCCGGGCGCATGCCGTCGTCGCGCTCGAAGACGTCGAAGCCGCATTCGCCGACGCGGGCGCCGATCACGCTGTCGGGTTCGAGGCCCAGCCGCCGCATGCCTTCGGCGTCGGCTGCCATGTGCGTCTTGCCGACCAGCCAGCAGCCCATGCCGAGATCGCGCAGATGGTCGCCCATGGTGCGTTCTCCGACCTTCAGCGGAACGTTGTTGAAGGAGGCACCGTGGCTGTGCACGTAGCGCCCTGTATAGGTCGACATGCGCGAGGGGCCGCACAGCGGCGACTGGATGTAGGCCCGCGTGAAGCGCACGCCCCTCCCCGCCAGCCGGTCGATGTGCGGCGTCTTCAGGAAGGGGTGGCCGGAACAGCTCAGATAGTCCCACCGAAGCTGATCGAACATGATGAAGAGGATGTTCCTGGGCTCCGCCATGCGGCTCTCACTCCCTTCGTCGACGCCCTCGCGCGACGGACCGGCGCAGGGCTTGCGCCGCGACCGTAGCGGCGATCCCCGCGCAAGGGAAACCGGAAACCGCGATCGGCCGCCGCGCGGGTGGCCTTCGGGCGAGAAACGCGCCGGCGGCGCGCAGGTCCGTCCGGCCGCGGCCTCTTTACGCGCCGTTTATGCCGCGCCCTCGCCTTCCACATCGCGCGTTGATGGCGCCGAGGCCTAGATCGGGGGCTCCCGAAACCCCGGAGCCTCCCATGCTGGACATCCTCTTCATCGCGCTTGCCGCCGGCTTCTTCCTCGCCGCAACCCTCGGCGTTCGCCTGCTCGAACGGCTGTGAGGCGCGCCATGACGATCGATCTCATCGTCGGCGGCGCCGTCGCGGCCCTCCTCCTCGTCTATCTCGGCATCGCGCTGGTCAGGCCGGAACGGTTCTGACCGCACAGGCCGCGGTCCGGTCCGCCCGGACGTCGCGCAAGGATATCCCTCATGGCACCCGACATTCTACAGTTCATCCTCTACGCGGTCGTCCTGACCGCGCTCGCCTGGCCGCTCGGCCTCCATCTCGCAGCCGTCTACGAAGGCCGGCCGACCGTGCTCTCGCCGGTGCTGGCACCGGTCGAGCGCGGCATCCTGGCGCTCGCGGGCGTCCGTGCCGGCGAGCGCCAGCACTGGACGCGCTATGCGCTGTCGGTGCTCGCCTTCAGCCTCGGCTCGGTGCTGCTGCTCTACGCCATCCTGCGGCTGCAGCACCTCCTGCCCTTCAATCCGCAGGGCTTTGCCGCGCTGCCGCCCGACCTCGCCTTCAACACCGCCGTCTCCTTCGCCACCAACACCAACTGGCAGGCCTATGGCGGCGAGACCACGATGTCGTCGCTCAGCCAGATGGCGGGCCTCACCGTGCAGAACTTCGTCTCGGCCGGTGCCGGCATGGCGGTCTGCGCGGCTGTCATCCGCGGCTTCTTCGGCCGCGAGCAGAAGGTCCTCGGCAATTTCTGGGTCGACCTGACCCGATCCGTGCTCCACGTCCTGCTGCCGCTCGCCATCCTCCTGACGCTCTTCCTGGTCTGGCAGGGCGTGCCGCAGAACCTCGTCGCCTCGGCGACCGCCACGACCGTGGAAGGCGCGCAGCAGACCCTCGCCCAGGGCCCGGCCGCCTCGCAGATCGCCATCAAGCAGCTCGGCACCAATGGCGGCGGCTATTTCAACGCCAATTCGTCCGTCCCCTACGAGAACCCCACCCCGCTCTCGAACTTCGCCGAGATGATTGCGATCCTGCTCGTCCCGGCCGCCTTCTGCTTCATGTTCGGCCGCATGGTGCGCGACATGCGCCAGGGGGTCGCGATCTTCGCGGCGATGGGCGTCCTGTTCCTCGCCGCGCTCGCGCTCACCTACGGCTCGGAGATCGCCGGCAACCCCGCCTTCGCGCCGCTGCCGGTCGAGCAGGCGGCCGGCAACATGGAGGGTAAGGAGGTCCGCTTCGGCGTCGGCAATTCCGCGCTCTGGGCCACCGCCACGACGGCCGCCTCCAACGGCTCGGTCAATGCCATGCACGACAGCTTCATGCCGCTCGGCGCCCTGGCGCCCATGCTCCTGATGCAGGTCGGCGAGGTCGTGTTCGGCGGCGTCGGCTCCGGCTTCTACGGCATGCTGTCCTTCGTCGTGCTCACCGTCTTCCTCGCCGGGCTGATGGTCGGCCGCACCCCCGAATATCTCGGCAAGAAGATCGAGGCGCGCGAGGTCAAGCTCGCGGTGATCGCCTTCCTCGTCATGCCCTTCGGCGTGCTGGGGCTCGGCGCGCTCGCCGCCGTGCTGCCGGTCGCCCTCGCCTCGCTGCAGGACGCCGGACCGCACGGGCTCTCCGAGATCCTCTACGCCTATTCCTCGGCGACGGGGAACAACGGCTCGGCCTTCGCCGGTTTCGGCGCGAACACGCCCTACCAGAACGCCATGCTCGGCATCGCCATGCTTCTCGGCCGCTTCGCCACCATCGTGCCGATGCTGGCGATGGCCGGGTCGCTGGCGGCCAGGAAGTCGGCGCCGGCCTCGTCGGGCACCTTCCCGACGCACGGTCCGCTCTTCGTCACCCTGCTCGTCGCCGTGATCCTCATCCTCGGCGGCCTCACCTTCTTCCCGGCGCTGGCGCTGGGCCCCATCGCCGAGCACGTCTCGATGCTCGCCGGCCGGACCTTCTGAGCCCCGCCCCCGGAGACCTTCCCATGCGCACCCCATCCGACATGTCCCTCTTCGACCGGCGCGTCACCGGTCCCGCCCTGCGGGCCGCCTTCGCCAAGCTCCACCCGCGCGTCATGGCGAAAAACCCCGTCATGTTCGTCACCGAAGTGGTGGCCGCACTGTCGACGCTGCTCTTCCTGCGCGACCTCGCCGTCGGCGGCGTGAACCTCGCGGTGTCCGGCCAGATCGCGGCCTGGCTCTGGTTCACCGTCTATTTCGCCAATATCGCCGAGGCGATCGCGGAGGGCCGCGGCAAGGCCCGCGCCGACACGCTGCGCGCCACCCAGTCCGAGACGCCGGCGCGCAAGCTGGCGTCGCCCGGCGCGGACACCCATGAGGTGGTGTCCAGCCGCTCGCTCAGATCAGGCGACCTCGTGCTGGTCGAGACCGGCGACATCGTGCCCGCCGACGGCGAGATCGTCGCGGGCATCGCCTCGGTCGACGAAAGCGCGATCACGGGCGAATCCGCCCCCGTCATCCGCGAGGCCGGCGGCGACCGCTCGGCGGTCACGGGCGGCACGCGGGTCGTGTCGGACCGGATCACGGTCCGCATCACCGCCCGGGCCGGCGAAAGCTTTCTCGACCGCATGATCGCGATGGTCGAGGGCGCGGAGCGCCAGAAGACGCCGAACGAGATCGCGCTCGACATCCTGCTCGCCGGCATGACGATCATCTTCCTTGTCGTGGTGGTGACGCTGCAGCCCTTCGTCATCCATTCCGGCGCCTTCGTGCCGGTGATCTTCCTCGTCGCCCTGCTCGTCACGCTGATCCCCACCACGATCGGCGGGCTGCTCTCGGCCATCGGCATCGCCGGCATGGACCGGCTGGTGAAGGCCAACGTCATCGCCAAGTCGGGCCGTGCGGTGGAGGCGGCCGGCGACGTCGACGTGCTGCTTCTCGACAAGACCGGCACCATCACCTTCGGCGCGCGCATGGCCGACGCCTTCGACACGCTGCCGGGCGTCGCGCCGCGGGCGATGGCCGAGGCCGCGCTGCTGTCCTCGCTCGCCGACGAGACGCCGGAGGGCCGCTCGATCGTCGACTTCGCCCGCAAGCTGCTCGGCGCCGCATCGGACGGAGAAGGCCGCGTCGCCGAGGCGATCCCCTTCTCGGCCAACACCCGCCTCTCGGGGGCGACGCTGCGCGACGGGTCGGCGCTGCGCAAGGGCGCGGCGGACTCCATCCTCGCCTGGTGCGGGACGACGGCCACCCCGGAACTGCGCAGCCTGGTCGAGGCGATCGCCCGGTCCGGCGGCACGCCGCTGCTCGTCGCCCGCGACCGCAAGGTGCTCGGCGTCGTCCACCTCAAGGACATCGTCAAGCCCGGCATCCGCGAGCGCTTCGCCGAGCTGCGCCGCATGGGCGTGCGCACGGTCATGGTCACGGGCGACAATCCGCTGACGGCTGCGGCGATTGCCGCCGAGGCCGGCGTCGACGACTTCCTCGCCGAGGCGACGCCCGAGCGCAAGCTGGAGCTGATCCGCAAGGAGCAGGCCGAAGGCAGGCTGGTGGCCATGTGCGGCGACGGCTCCAACGACGCGCCGGCGCTGGCGCAGGCCGATGTCGGCGTGGCCATGAACACGGGCACGCCGGCCGCCAGGGAGGCCGGCAACCTGATCGACCTCGATTCGGACCCGACGAAGCTCATCGAGATCGTGCTGGTCGGCAAGCAGCTGCTGATCTCCCGCGGCGCGCTCACCACCTTCTCGGTCGCCAACGACGTGGCGAAGTATTTCGCCATCCTGCCGGCGCTGTTCGTCACCGCCTATCCCGCGCTCGACGCGCTGAACGTCATGCGGCTCGGCAGCCCCGGCAGCGCCATCCTGTCGGCCGTCATCTTCAACGCGCTGGTCATCGTCGCGCTGATCCCGCTGGCGCTGCGCGGCGTCCGCTACCAGCCCGCCTCCGCGGCGAGCCTGCTGCGCCGGAACCTTCTCGTCTACGGTCTCGGCGGGCTCGTCGTTCCTTTCCTCGGCATCAAGGCGATCGACGTCATTGTCAACGCCGCCGGCATCGTATGAGGTGACGCCATGCTTTCCGAACTCAGACCCGCGCTGACCCTGCTCGCGCTCTTCACCGCCCTCACCGGCATCGCCTATCCGTTGGCCATGACCGGCGCCGCGCAGGCGCTGTTCCCCGCGCAGGCGAACGGCAGCCTCGTCGAACGCGACGGCCGGATCGTCGGCTCCGCGCTCGTCGGCCAGGCCTTTTCGGGTGACGCCTACGTCCACGGGCGCCCGTCGGCGGCCGGCGCCGGCTACGACGCGTCTGCGAGCGGCGGCAGCAATCTCGGACCGACCTCGAAGGCGCTGATCGACCGTGTCGCGGCCGATGCGCAGCGCATCGGTGCGGCGAACGGCGGCGGGCGCGTCCCGCTCGATCTCGTCACCGCCTCCGGCTCCGGCCTCGATCCGCACGTCTCCCCGGAGGCGGCGTTCTATCAGGTCCCGCGCGTCGCCGCCGCCCGCGGCGCCGACGTCGCGGCGGTCCGGGCGATCGTGGCCGCGCATGTCGAAGGCCGAACCCTCGGCCTCCTCGGCGAGCCGCGCGTCAACGTCCTGCGGCTGAACCTCGCGCTCGACGAGCGCTTCCCCGTTCGCGCGGCCGGCGGGTGACCATGGAGAGGGAAAGCCGCCCGCACCCGGAGGCCCTGCTCGCGGAAGCCGCCAAGGAGGGTCGCGGGCGGCTGAAGATCTTCCTCGGCGCCGCGCCGGGGGTCGGCAAGACCTACGCCATGCTGGAGGCGGCGCAGCGGCGACGGGCCGACGGCGTCGACGTGGTCGTCGGCGTGGTCGAGACGCATGGCCGCGCCGAGACCGAGCGGCTGACCTTCGGTCTCGACGTGCTGCCCCGCGCCCGCATCCCCTATGGCGGCCGGCTGCTGGCCGAGATGGACCTCGACGGCCTCCTGGCACGGCGGCCGGCGCTGGCCCTCGTCGACGAACTCGCCCACACCAACGTGCCGGGCAGCCGCCACGCCAAGCGCTGGCAGGACGTCGAGGAACTGCTCGCCGCCGGCATCGACGTCTATTCGACGCTCAACGTCCAGCACCTCGAGAGCCTCAACGACGTCGTCGCCCGTATCGCGCGGGTGAAGGTGCGAGAGACGGTGCCCGACAAGGTGCTCGAACTCGCCGAGGAGATCGAGCTCATCGACCTGCCGCCGGAGGAGCTGATCGAGCGGCTGCGCCAGGGCAAGGTCTACGTCCACGACCAGATCGCCCGCGCGGTCCAGAACTTCTTCTCCAAGGGCAACCTGACGGCGCTGCGCGAACTCGCCATGCGGGTTGCCGCCGACCGCGTCGACGCGCAGATGGCCGCACACATGCGCAGCCACGCCATTCCCGGCCCCTGGCCGACGCAGGACCGCGTGCTGGTCTGCGTCAACGAGGCGCCGGTCTCCAAGGCGCTGGTGCGGGCGGCCCGGCGCATGGCCGAGCGGTCGCGCACCGACTGGATCGCCGCCAGCGTCGCCACGCCGCGCTCCGAGCACCTGTCGGACGCCGCCAAGGATGCGATCGCCGAGACGCTGCGGCTGGCCGAATCGCTCGGCGCCGAGATCGCCACGATCAACGCCGAGAGCCACGTGGCCGACGAGATCCTGGCCTTCGCGCGCGCCCGCAACGTCTCGCGCATCGTCATCGGCCGGCCGCGGCCGCGGCTCCTCACCGCCTGGTTCACGCGCGAGACCGTCGCCGGTGAGATCATCCGCAAGGCCGCCGAATTCGAGGTGACGATCGTCTCGGCCGATCCGGCGCAGGCCGGCACGTCGCCGATCCGCGGCCCCTCGCTCCTCCCCGGGCGCGACTACGGCGCCTATCTGTGGGCGACCGGCGCGGTGGCGGCGGCCACCGTCGTCGCCGTCTTCGTCAACCGCGTCTTTCCGGTCGAGAGCCTGTCGCTGTTCTTCCTGGTCGCCGTGCTCGGCGTGGCCGCGCGCTTCGGGCTCTGGCCCTCGATCTACACCAGCGTGCTGGCGTTCCTCGGCTACAATTTCTTCCTCACCGAGCCCTTCTTCACCTTCGAGGTCGCCCACCAGGACCTCGTGCTGACGCTGTTCCTGTTCCTGGCGGTGGCGATCGTCACCGGCAACCTTGCCGCCCGCCTGCGCGACCAGGCGCGGGCGCAGCGCGCCATCGCCAGGCGGACAGGAAACCTGTTCGACTTCGCCCGCAAGGTGGCGAGCGTCGCCTCGCTCGACGACGTCGTCTGGGCAGCCGTCACCCATGTCGCCTCCACCATGCAGTGCTCCTCGCTGATCCTGATGCCCGACCGCGACGGCACGCTGTCGATCGCCGGTGGCATGCCGCCCGAGGACCATCTCGAGCCCAAGGACCGGGGCGCGGCCGAATGGGCCTGGTCGCGGCGCGAGCCGGCGGGATGGTCGTCGCCGACGCTGCCCACGGCGAACTGGCTGTTCCTGCCGATGAAGAGCGCTGAGGCGGTGCACGGCCTGCTCGGCGTCCGCTTCGGGACGCGCCAGTACATCACCACCGAGGAGCGGCGGCTGCTCGAATCGCTGGTCGATCAGGTCGGCATCGCCATCGAGCGCACCAGGCTCGCCGCCGACATGGAACAGTCGCGGCTGCTGGCCGAGACCGAGAGCCTGCGCGCTGCCCTCCTCTCCTCCGTCAGCCATGACCTGCGCACCCCGCTGGTCTCGATCATCGGCGCGGCGACGGCGCTGGTCGATTCGGGCGAGGCGCTCGGCCGGGAGGGGCGCAACGCGATGGCCGAGACGATCCGCGACGAGGGCGAGCGGCTGAACCGCTACGTCCAGAACCTGCTCGACATGACCCGGCTCGGCTACGGCGCGCTGAAGGTCTCGCGCGAGCCGGTCGACCTGCGCGAAGTCGTCGGCCGCGCGCTGCGGCGGCTGGCGCGCGACCTCGCCGGCCACCGCGTGGTGCGCGATCTCGACGCCGCGCTGCCCGACGTTCCGGGCGATGCCGTGCTCCTCGAACAGGTCGTGACCAACATCCTCGACAATGCCGCCAAATACGCCCCCGCGGGCACCGCCGTCACCGTCTCGGCGCGGCAGGCCGGCGGCGACGTCGTCCTGTCGATCGCCGACGAGGGACCCGGCATCCCCGAGGCCGACCGGGCGCATGTCTTCGACATGTTCTTCCGCGTGCGCGCCGGCGACGGGCAGCCCGGCGGCACGGGGCTCGGCCTCGCCATCGCCCGCGGCATCGTCGACGCGCATGGCGGCTCGATCCGCGCCGAGGCGGCCTCTCCGGGCGGTCGCGGCACGCGCATCATCATCGCCCTGCCGCTTGCGGCGGGCGCCGAGGGTAGGAAGCCATGAACACCGGCCGCATCCTGCTCGTCGAGGACGATCCCGGCATCCGCCGCTTCCTGCGGGTGGCACTGGAAGCGCAGGGGTTCACGCTGCAGGAGGCCGCGTCCGGCCGCGAGGGCATCGGCCTGGCCGCCACCGCGCAGCCCGATCTCGTCGTGCTCGACCTCGGCCTGCCGGACATGGACGGCAAGGCGGTGATCGCCAGCATCCGCGACTGGTCGCCGGTGCCGATCCTGATCCTGTCGGTGCGCCAGGCGGAGGAGGAGAAGGTCGCCGCGCTCGACGCCGGCGCCAACGACTACGTCGTCAAGCCGTTCGGAATCGGCGAGCTGCTGGCGCGCGTGCGGGCGCTGCTGCGCGCCGCGCGCGGCGGTGCGGCGCCGGTGCCCGAGATCGTGCTGCACGACCTGCATGTCGACCTCGCCCGCCACGCGGTGACGCTCGCGGGCGAACCCGTGAAGCTGACGCGCAAGGAGTTCGACCTCCTGGCGCTGCTGGCGCGCAATGCCGGCCGCATCGTCACGCACCGGCAGCTGCTCGCCGACGTCTGGGGGCCGGCGCACGAGCACGACCTGCAGTACCTGCGCGTCTTCGTCGGCCGGCTGCGCGCCAAGCTCGGCGACGACCCGGCCGCGCCGCGCTTCATCCTCAACGAGCCCGGCGTCGGCTACCGCTTCCTGGACTGAAGCCGCCGGCCGCAGCCCTCCCGCCGCCGTCCGGCCCGTGTCATACTGCCGTCGCGGACCCGCCCCACAGAGGCGGTCGAGCAAACCCACCGTCCGGAGCATGCCATGAACCGCCCGTCCTTCGTCGTCAGCCGCCGCCTCGTCCTGCAGGGCCTCGCCGCCTCGGCCGTCGCTGCCGCGCTTCCTGCCGTCGCGCGCGCCCAGGCGGGCGGCGATGCGGTGCTGTTCACCATCGCCGACCTGCATGCGCCCTATGCCCGCCTGCCCGCCCTGCTCGCGCGGCTGCGCGCCCTGCGCGCCGAAGCCGGGCGGCCGGCGGCGCTCCTGATCAACGGCGACGTCTTCGAGCGCGGCAACACGGTCTGCCTGAAGTCGAACGGGGCGGCCGACTGGGCCTTCCTCGAGGCGGTGGCGGCCGAGATGCCGGTGGTGCTCAACCTCGGCAACCACGAAACGGCCATCCTCGACGACATGGCGAGCTTCGTCGCCCGCGCCGACCGCGCCGGCGTGCAGGTGATCTCTAACCTCGTCGACAACCGCACCGGCCGCTTCTTCGCGCCCTTCGACGCCCGGCTCGGGCTCGGCGGCCTGGACGTCTCCGTTCTCGGTCTGGCGGCGACCAATCCCTTCGTCTACCGCAAGCCGGTGCGCGACACGCTGACATTCCTCGACACCGCCCGCTTCGTCGCCGATGCCCTGCCCGGTTCGAGCGCCGGCGCCGACGTCAGCGTCGTCATGAGCCATGCCGGCGTCAGCCCCGACAAGACCTTCCTCGCCACGCTCCCGGCCGGCAACATCGTCCAGGGCGGACACGACCATCTCGATCTCGCCATGACGCTCGACGGCCGCACCTATGTCCACGGCGCCAGTTGGGGCCGCAAGATCGGCATCGTCGAACTCGCGAAGGGCGCCGCCGCGACCTACCGCGCGGAAGAGGTCGCGCCGTCGGGCGGCGACGCGGCGCTCGCCGCGCTGATCGAGGCGATGAAGGCCGAGCACCTCACCGACGCCGACCGCGCCGTCGTCGCCGAATTGCCGCGCGCCTTCGACCTGCACGCGTCGATCCTCATTGCCACCGAGGCGCTGCGCCAGGCGACCGAGGCCGACGTCGCCATGCTCGGCCACACCACCTTCGGCGCGCCGCTCGCCGCCGGCCCGCTCTCTCGCTACGACTTCGACGCCTTCGTGCGCTTCGGCGGCGGCGTCAGCGTCGCCGCGATCACCGGCGCGCAGCTGTCGGCGATGCTCGCCCGCGCCAACCAGTTCATGGCCGAGACGCTCGACGGCATGACCGGCGACTACGTCCACGTCGCCGAAATCGACGTCGACCCGGCCAGGACCTATCGCCTCGCCGTCAACGACTGGACCGCCCAGAACCAGCAGGCCTATCTCGGCACCTCCGACCTCGCCTTCGAGAAGGTCGAGGGCCTGGAGCTCAAGGCGCTGATCGCGGAGCATCTCGCCGCGACGTTCTGAAGCGCGTCTCCCGCGACCGGCACCGGTGTCGGGAGACATGTACGAAAACCGGGACCCGAAGCGCGCGGAGCGGATCGGAAGGATCGCGCCACGCTTCGGGGCGATCGCACGTCCAAGGTTTCACCTCGGCGACAGGACGAGCGGGTTTAGCGCGACCGCTCACTCGCTCCACGTCGCGATGGCGACGCGGAAGGGCACGGCGCCGTGGCGCGCGAGATCGAGCGGATCCGCCCGGTTGCGGAGAAACCGGGTCGGACGCGCTTCGATGATCAGGTCCGCGGCCATACCGGCACTGATCGGCCCGCTGAAGGTGAGCCGGCAGGTCCCTCCCCGACCGGTGTGGTTTCGATAGCGCAGGAGTGCGACCAGCCGATTCCCGGACCTCAGTTCGAAGTCCACGCGGCGTCGTACCGGTGGAAGTTCGCAGTCGAGACCGAGCGAGAGCGCGAACGGACCGTTCGACGTGGGCAGCGGCGCCGGCTGCAGGGTGGCCTTCATCGCGGCAACGGCCGGTTTCGGGATCCGGGCCAGCCGGGAGCCGCGCCAGACCGGCATCGGCGGAACGACGCCCCGCCCGCTGGAACGGCTGCGCATCCTCTGCTGCTTGGCGATGCCACGCGCCAGCCAGACGGCCAGCCCGTATGACCCGCGAGGCTTCGCCTGCAGCAGTCCCGAAACGCGGGCGAGAAAGCCACTGCGATCCGCGAGCGTCCGGAGGTCGTCGAGGACGCCGGCCGGCACCGGAGAGCCGATCTCCTCTGCGAGGTAGGATAGGGCGACCATCGTCGGCACGGCGATCCTCCGGTGCTCAACGGTCTCCATCAGGTCCGTCCAGCTCATTCCGTCCTCGCGAAGGGCCGCATCGCAGTCGACGAGCCAGTCGCTGTGCGTGTGCGCATCCAGTCCGCCATGGGCGATCGCCATCGCGATCCGGTCCGACGCGGCGGGGACGAAGACGGAGACGCCGCCGAACGCGGTCCCGATCGCCCGCCGCCACAGGCCCTCCTCGTCGGCGGAACTCGCGTGAACCGGATGATAGGCCTGCTGATGCAGGTCGACGTCGCCGAACTCGCCCTTCTGGAAATTGAGCGACGGCAGCCATTGCAGGCGCCCGGCCAGCGCATCGGCGCTGCCGCCCGTGGCCGGTTCCCAGCCGAGGGCGCGCAGAATCGCGAAGCATTCGCTCATGTGGGCCGGGCGAACGAGGACGTCGATGTCATGCGAGACGCGGCCTTTCTGCAGGCGCGCGTCGAGCGCCACGCGGGCGGCCCCCTTTATCAGCATCGTCGGAACTGCGGCCTCACCGAAGGCGCGGAGCGCCGGCTCGGCCTCCCGCACGGCCAGTCTCGATCGCGACCACAGCATCTTCTGCAGTCCCACCAGGCGGGGATAGGCCGGATGATCGGCCAGCCGCCGGCCGAAGCGGTGAGAAATCGTCGCAAGCAGCCGATGTTCGCGGAAGCCGGCCGTCTCGATATCGTTGCGAACGAGCCAGTCCCGGGCGAGTTCGAGAGCCCGGTCCTCGGGAAGCAGCGCGGCCTTGAGCAGCCGGTCGAGGTCGGCCGAGGGCCAGGCCCATCCGTAGTCGGGGAAACGTCCGGACACCGCGCGCATGCCCTAGGATCCCGCCTTGGACGCTTTCTGGCGAAGGATCGCATTCCGGGCAGCGGTCAGATAGCCGCGGTTCCGCTCCGTGTTCGAAGCCACGTCGGAGAGGCTGCCGGTCCGGATCCGTCGGAAGGCGACGACATCGGACATCATCTCGAGGAGATGGGCCTGTTCCCGCGCGCGCTGGATCCAGTCGATCATGTCGCCGACCCGTCCAGGCAGGTCGACCATCGCGCCCACGCCGTGGAGAACGTCCCGGCGAATCGTCAGCGTGGTTCTCGTCCAGCCGGCGACGGCCGGGCCCAGCCCTTCCTCCGGAGTGCTCCGGAAGGTTCGCCAATGGCCGAACACGCCCGCCGCAGCCGGTGCCCCCGCCAGATGCGCCAACTGGAGTTCCATCTTTCCGGGAGCCCAGAGATCGTCGGCGTCGAGGAATGCGACGCATTCCGACCGGGCGTTGCGCCAGCCGGCGGTCGTGGCGGCGCCGGGACCCGTCCGGACCGTCTGCCGGATCGTCCTGAAAGGTATCCCGGCAGCGGTCGCAGCCTCCACGGTCCCATCCGTCGAAGCATCGTCGACGAGGATGATCTCCGTCGCAGGATATGTCTGGCCGGCCACGCTCAGCAGCGTTTCGGCAATCGTCGCCGCCGCGTTCCAGGCGGGGATCACGACGGAGTATCCGGCAGGTCGATGTGCCATCGCGATCAGATGCCCGCCGCCGTCAATGTCTGGGTCGTCCCGAAAATCGGCTGAAGGTCGGCAAGGGAAGGATCCCGGCGCCGGCGCTGCGCCGAGCGCGCCAGCGCCCGAAGGAAGCCTTTCCTCACCTCGTCCGTCCTGTTCGTGAGGCTCTCCGCATGCTGGCGGTAGTAGACGCCGATCGTATCGGGAAAGATCGCCTTGCGGCGCATCTCGAAGGCCCTGAAGAGGAAATCCGTGTCTTCGCCCTGGCTGAACGTTTCGTCGAATTCTCCGACCCGCCGGAGGAAGTCCATCCGGAAAATGCCGGCTCCCAGCTGGATTCCGCGCGACGTCTCCAGCACCGCTTCCGCGGACGGGCCGAGGGTGTCGTCGTCGAGCCGATCCACACGACAGACGCGCGCATAGAGGAACTCGGCCGAGCGGTCCTGCAGGAGCGGCATGTCGGCAGCGTAGCGCTCCGCCGGAGACATGTCGTCGGAATCGAGGAAGCTGACGTAGTCGGTATCGGGCGAAAGGCTGCGCAACGCGGTGTTGCGGGCCCGCGTGACACCCTGGTTCTCCTGAACGATCAACCGGATGCACGGGGCTTGCGCAGCCAGGCCGAGCACGACGTCACGAGAGCGATCGGTCGACCCATCGTCCACGACCACGATCTCCAGATCGGCAGCGCCGCGCTGCCTGAGAAGGGAACGGATAGCCGGCCCCACATGCTTCTCGCGGTTGTAGACGGGCATGAGGACGGCGAGCTTCATGCGCTCCCTCCCGCGATGAAGGCGCCGATCGTCCCCGCCACCTCCTTCGGGTCGGGTCCCAGGTCCAGATGGAAGACCGGCAGCCGCGCGACCAGGCGGCTGAAGAAGCGAAAGCCGCTCTCGCGCTCGCCGGGCATCTGGTAGACCGCGCTCGGCGCGAGTGCCAGCAGTGCCTCCGCACGGGTCGCCGGACGGATCGTCGTTCTCGGCGAACCGGTCCTCGGCAAGAGGACGGCTGCGACCTCGAGACCGTCCGCCGGCACGAGGGCTCCGATCTCGGAGGCCCGGAACTGCACCTTGCCCTGCCAGTTCAGGTTTCTCGGGCCGAGCAGACGGTCGAGTCCCAGACGTTCCATGCCCTTCGCATCCTGCTTCAGGGTCGAATAGACGGGATGAGCAGAGACGGCGTCCTGCGACATGTCGACGAGCACGTAATCGTCTCCGACGCTGCTCAGCCCGTTCAGAATGCCCGCCAGGACGGTCCCGGACTTGCCGGCGCCGCCGGCTCCGGCCAGAAGGACGCCGCGGCCGTCCAGGCCGAGACAGCCCGCATGCGTCATGCGGCGGCCCTGCGCTGCATACGCCCAATGCAGGAACGCGCGAAGCGGAGCGCCGGGTTCCCACGGCGGAAACGCCTCCGGCCCCTTCATGAGCTGGACGCCGCGATGCGCCTCGAGATCGTAGAACTGCCAGAACCGCAGATCGTGGAAGAGGCTGCCCTGGAGGCCCGCCTCGCCGAGGAGCTTCGATATCTCGTGCGGCTTGTACGGCTCCCTGCCCCAGGACGACGGAGCCGGCGCCTGCAGCGCCCCGGTATGGAGCACGCTGACCTCGACCTCCAGCCGGGATGCTCCCGGAAGCCCGTCGCCGGCGGCGAAGGCCGTCCGCGCCGCGTCGGCGAGCGGGCTGTCCGGGATGCGTATCCGCAGATCGATTCCCGGAAGCGAAACGTCGATCCGCTGCAGTTCGCACTCCTGCTCGCGAGAAGCGAACTCCAGAAGGCTCCGCCCGTACTGCGCCATCGTTGCGGGAGTGACAGGATCGAACCGGCGCTCTTGCAACAGCATCGGGAACGAATCAGGCGCGCTTGACTGCGGGCCAGCCCTCGGGCTCTTCCACGTCGTGGATCGGATCGGCCACGAAGAGATCGGCCATGTCGTCGAACACCGACACGTCCGGGGGCTCCTTCGCGCGCGAGACCTGGTCGGCGAGGGAAGCGGAGAGGGGAACGGGTGCCACCTCGGGACGGGGAACCAGCAGACCATAGTCGCAGATCGTGGCCAGAAAGGCCGGGATCTCGCCGCCGAACGACGATGTGGTGACCAGTTCCGCGGGCGCGACCCCCGCCATCAGGCTCTCCCAGACGGCGCTACCGCCATCCGAGAAGCTGTAGTACTTCCCGTTGCCCAGATCGACGACCACGACGTCGCCGTCGAAGGATTCGAAGGCAATATCCTGATTGGCCACCGCGTAGGGAACGCTCAGGTCATGCAGGTTCTGGAGGGGCGACATCGATTTTCACCTGGAGAGGATCGCGGTCCGGCCGTGTGCTGGCGACCTGATAGCGCGAAACATTCCCTTTAGCAATCGATGCAACTCTACCGGTTTTCGGCTAAGGCCATGCTCGATGATCGCATCAATTCTTGAGAAAAACCATCTGGACGAAATGCAATGGCATTCCATCATGTTCTGAAGCACGCCTTCCGGAAGCATGTTCGCGGCGACTATCCCTATGCCGCCGACGCTCCCGACGACGTCAGCCAGAGGATGATCTGGGCTTGCCCGGTCCGGTCATCATCCGACCTGCTCGTCTATACTGCCCACAACCCGATGGCACCTTTGGGCGCGGCCCAGCTGGTGGGCCGATACCTTGCAGGGCGCCGCGTCCTGTTCCTCCTCAAGCTCACCTGGTCCGCGCGCGCTCCGCACATCGTCCGCCGACTCGCGTCGATCGTGGACATCTACCGCCATCGGAGACCGGAACACGATTTTCTCGTGCTGTGCAACGAGCCCGAAGAAGTGGCCCTCATGTCGCGCGCGGGGCTGAAGACGGTCTTCTTCAATCACAACGCGCTCGTGGACGAGTTCGTGTTTCGGGAAGGCAGCCATCAGGAGAAGGACTTCACGGCGGTCTACAACGGCGCGATGATCCCGTGGAAGCGCCACGCACTCGCGGCTCTCGTCGACCGGTGTGCCTTCATCTACTATCGCAACAACGACGTCACCGCCGAGGAGGCGATCCGCTACCTCTTGTCGCTGAAGGCGCTGATGCCGCGCCACGCGTTCATCAACGAGGTGCGCGACGGCGAGATCGTCGCGATTTCCAGACAACGGGTCATGGAGATCCTTACCCGCTCGCGGGTCGGGCTCTGCCTATCGGCGGTCGAAGGCGCCATGTATGCCAGCATCGAGTACCTGCTGTGCGGTCTCCCGGTGGTCTCCACGGACTCCCTGGGCGGGCGCGATCAGTTTGCCGACGAAGCCTACTGGCTGACCGTGGACGACACCAGAGAGGCCGTCCGGGACGGGGTTGCCGAAATGGCCGGCCGGGCCTTTCCGGACGGCCTGATCCGCGAGCGGACACTGACGAAGATGCTTTCCTTCCGGAGCACCCTTCGCGACGCCGTCGCGGAGGTGACCGACGGGCGCATCGCGATGCCCGACGATCTTCACGACGTCGCCTACAGGCCGCCCCGCGCATACCTTTCCGGCCCGCAGCTTCGGCAGGTGCTCGCCGAAGGAGAGTAGCGGCGACGCCAGCGTCGCCTTCCTCCCCGGCCATGTCGCGCATCGGCGGCTCCGCGGCAGGCGTCGAGCAAGGGCGCACCCTGCCTCCCCGTCCGGGCCCCCGCAACGCCGGCTTGAAGCGGGTTTCTTGTGTGTAATGTTATAACGTTCTTGACGGGCGTTACAACATAACATACTCGGCCGTCAGGACCACCCGCACGAGGCCCCGACGATGACGGTCATGAATCATGCCGCCCGACTTCTGGCCGTCGCGATCGCCGCGACTGCTCTTCCGGCGCAGGCCGGCGAAAGGCTGGACGTGGTCGCGTCCTTCTCCATCATCGGCGACTTCGCCCGCGAGGTCGGCGGCGACCGCGTCGCAGTGACGACGCTGGTCGGCCCCGACAGCGACGCCCATGTCTACGAGCCGAGGCCTGCCGATGCGACGGCGCTCGCCCGCGCCGACGTCGTGCTGGTCAACGGCCTGATGTTCGAGGGCTTCATGCAGCGTCTGGTCGAGGCCAGCGGCACGGCGGCAGCCGTCGCCGTGCTCAGCGACGGCGCCGACATCCTCCACGATCCGAACGGCGGGCATTATCACTATTCCGGCGGCAAGGCCGTCTTCCATGCCGCGCCGGACGATCCGCATGCCTGGCAGTCGGTGGCCAACGCCAGGACCTATGTCGGCAACGTCGCGCGGGCCTTCTGTGCCGCCGACGCGGCCGGCTGTGCGAACTACATGTCCAACGCCGCCGCCTATGTCGAACGACTCGACGCGCTCGACCGCGAGATCCGGCAGGCGATCGAGGCCCTGCCGCAGGACCGGCGCGTGGCCGTCGTCGCCCACAACGCCTTCCGCTATTTCGAGCGCGACTTCGGCGTCGCCTTCCTGTCGCCGCAGGGCGTGTCGACCGAATCGGAGGCGTCCGCGGCCGACGTCGCCTCGCTGATCCGCGACATCAGGGAGAAACGCGCGGCCGCCGTCTTCGCCGAGAACATCGCCGATTCCCGCCTCGTCGAGCGGATCGCCGACGAGGCGGGGCTTTCGATCGGCGGCACCCTCTATTCCGACGCGCTGTCGCCGGCCGGCGGACCGGCCCCCGACTATGTCGGGATGATGCGCCACAACGTCCGCACCCTCGCCAGCACCCTCGCCGCCGACTGAACCGGCGGGGCACACCGACGCGAAGTTCGAATAGCCTTTGTCCTCATGGAGTTGAAGAAGATGATGAAACGATTGATTCCGGCGGCGTCCGCGCTGGCCATGGCCGCCGCGCTCGGCGGCGGCGCGGCGCTCGCCGACGAGGACGACGTGACCGCCTGGAGGCTGTTCGTGTCCGACCACGCCGCGCCCGTGGTGACGGTGATCGACGCGCTCGACGGCGACATACGCGACACGTTCACCGTCAAGGGACCGGCCTCGCTCTACCGGACGTCCAGCGGCGAGACGGTCTTCGCGGTGCAGGGGGCCGCGGGTGAAGTCGGCGCGATCCGCAGCGGCATCGCCTTCCACGACCATGGCGACCACGGCGACATCGACATCGAGGACGCCGAACTGCTGCCCGTGCGTCTCGAGGGCACCCGGCCGGCCCATTTCGTCGAGTTCCAGGGCATTGTGGCGCAATGGTTCGACGGCGAGGACACGGTCCGCGTCTTCAGCGAGAAGGCGGTGCTGGACGGGACGCTCGACCTGCGCACGGCAAACGTCGTGGCGCCGCATCACGGCGTCGCGGTGCCCTACCAGAACCACGTCGTCGTCACGATCCCGAACCCGCAGGACGCGTCCAGGCGGCCGATCGGCGCCCGCGTGGTCGATTTCGCCGGCAAGACGGTCGGCGAGGACGCCGCCTGCCCGGGCCTGCACGGCTCGGCCTCGTCGGGCAGCCTCTATGCGCTGGCCTGCGAGACGGGCCTGCTCCTGATCCGTCAGGACGGCGGGGTGCCGGTGATCGAGCACCTGCCCTACGGCTCGGCGCTGCCTGAGGGGAGTTCCTCGACGCTGATCGGCGGCAAGGGCCTGCAGTACTTCATCGGCAATTACGGCCCGGACCGTATCGTCGTGGTCGATCCGTCGGAAGGCGACGACGGCTTCAGGCTCGTCCAGCTGCCGACGCGCCGCGTCCATTTCGCCGTCGACCCGATCCGTGCGCGCTTCGCCTACGTCTTCACCGAGGACGGCCGGCTCCACAAGGTCGACGTCCTCGACGGCGCGATCGCCGGCTCGCTCGCGCTCACCGATCCCTATTCGATGGACGGCCACTGGAGCGATCCGCGCCCGCGCATCGCGGTCGCCGGCGACAGCATCGTCGTCACCGATCCGCTGGGCTCGAAGCTGCATCTGGTCAGCGCGGAGACCTTCGAAAAGACCGGCGAGATCGCCGTCGACGGCAAGCCCTTCAACGTCGTCGCCGTCGGCGGCACCGGCAAGGTGCACGAACACGACGAGGCCCATGCGCATGGCGGCGACAAGGCGCACGGCCACGACCATGCCCACGACGAGGCGGCCCGCCAGATCTACAAGGGCTACTTCGAGGACAGCCAGATCGAGGATCGCCCCCTGTCCGACTATGCCGGCGACTGGCAGTCGGTCTACCCCTACCTTCGGGACGGCACGCTCGACCCGGTCTGGGCGCACAAGGCCGAAAGTGGCGACCAGACGGCCGACCAGTGGAAGGCCTATTATGAGATCGGCTACAAGACCGATGTCGAGCGGATCACGATCGAAGGCGACGTCGTCACCTTCTACCGCGGTGGCGCACCGCTCGCGGGCCACTATGCTTATGACGGCCGCGAGGTCCTGACCTACAAGAAGGGCAATCGCGGCGTCCGCTTCATCTTCCGGAAGGTCGAGGGCGACCCCGCCGCCCCGCAGTTCATCCAGTTCAGCGACCACAGGATCGCGCCGGCCACCGCCGACCACTACCACCTCTACTGGGGCGACGACCGCGCCGCGCTCCTGGAGGAGGTCACGAACTGGCCGACCTACTATCCCTCGTCGCTCGATGCCGAGGCGATCGTGCACGAGATGCTCGCGCACTGACCGACCGCATCGACCCGCACTGCCTTCCGCCCGGCCGCTTCAGGCCGGGCGCCCTCTCCCCACCTCCGAACATCCGCCCGATCCAGAGGTTCGCCATGCCCGAAACGGCCAAGCCCTCCAACCGTCTCCCCGTCACCGTCCTGTCCGGCTTCCTCGGGGCCGGCAAGACGACGCTGCTCAACCACGTCCTCAACAACCGCGAGGGCCGCCGCGTCGCGGTCATCGTCAACGACATGAGCGAGGTCAACATCGACGCCGCGCTCGTGCGCGACGGCGGCGCCAACCTGTCGCGCACCGACGAGCAGCTGGTCGAGATGACCAACGGCTGCATCTGCTGCACGCTGCGCGACGATCTCCTGAAGGAAGTCCGCCGGCTGTCGCACGAAGGCCGCTTCGACTATCTGCTGATCGAGGGCACCGGCATCGCCGAGCCGCTGCCGGTCGCCACCACCTTCGACTTCCGCGACGAGAACGGCGACAGCCTGTCCGACGTCGCCCGGCTGGACACGATGGTCACCGTCGTCGACGCCGCCAACCTGCTGAAGGACTATTCCTCGCATGATTTCCTGCGCGACCGCGGCGAGGGCGACGACCGCGCGCTGGTCGACCTCCTGGTCGAGCAGATCGAGTTCGCCGACGTGGTCGTGCTGAACAAGGTCTCCGACACGCCCGCGGCCGATCTCGACCTCGCCCGCAAGATCATCCGCGCGCTCAACCCCGACGCCGAGCTCGTCGAGACCGATTTCGGCCGGGCGCCGCTCGACAAGGTGCTCGACACCGGCCGCTTCGACTTCGAGAAGGCCTCGCAGCATCCGCTCTGGTTCAAGGAGCTGAACGGCTTTGCGGACCACGTGCCGGAAACGGAGGAATACGGCATCCGCTCCTTCGTCTATCGCGAACGGCGGCCGTTCCATCCGATGCGGCTGAAGGCCTTCATCGAACGCTCCTGGCCGGGCGTGGTGCGCGCCAAGGGCTTCTTCTGGCTGGCGACGCGGCCGCATTACGTCGGCGAGATCAGCCAGGCCGGCGCCCTGATCCGGACCGGAAAGCGCGGCTTGTGGTGGTCTTCGGTCCCCCGGCACCAGTGGCCGGACCATCCGGAATGGCGCGCGACGATGAAATCCTGGCTCGATCCGGTCTGGGGCGACCGGCGCCAGGAGATCGTCTTCATCGGCTGCGACCCGATGAACGAGGCGCAGATCCGCGCCGAGCTCGATGCCTGCCTCGTGCCGGAGACCGACTTCATGCCCGGCCGCTGGCGCGATCTCGCCGATCCCTTCCCGAGCTGGGAACGCCAGGCGGCGTGAGCCGCGCCGGTCGCCGTCACCCTCTCCTCGAACCGGCGCCCCCGCATCGCTGGGGGGGCGCTTCTCTTTCTGGTTGGCGGCGGTCGATCCCGGCGATAGCCGGCCGCCACGGAGGCTGCGTCACATCGCGGGCAGGATGGCGATGTCGCGCAGCATGTCCGGGGCGCCGGTGATGTCGCCCGTCTTCGTCGCGGTGCCGGTCGCGACGTCGATCGTGTAGAGCACGCCGCCGGCCGCCAGCCAGGCGGTGTTGGTGCCGTCGGCGGTCGTCTGCACGTCCATCGCCACCCTGTCGGCCGCCGGAATGCCCAGGCTGCCGATCGTCTTCAGCACGCCGTCGTTCGGCTTGACCTGCTGGATGAAGGTGCCGGCCGCGTCGACGTCGTACATCGCCGTCTTCTCGGGCTTGCCGTAGGAATTGATGTAGGCGGTCGCGATCACCTTCGGCTCGCGCTCGGCGTTCGGATCACCGGCCTCGAAGGCCAGCTTGCCGTCCTCGGTCACCTCGCCGGTGTCGACGTTGGCGCGCAAGTTGGTGCCGTCCGAGCCCATCAGGCGCAGCCGGTCGGCCATCGGGTTGAAGTCGATGCTGGCCGTCACGCCCTCCGGCAGGTTGATGGCGAGCTTGGCGCCGGCCGTCGCCGCGCCCGTCGCCGTGTCGATGGTCACGATGGTCCCATCCTTGGTGACGCCGTAGAGCTTGCCGTCCGACGGCCGCAGGTCGATGCCCTGCAGCATCTCGACGCCCTCGACCTCGACGGTCCTGGAAATCTCCGGCTTGTCGGTGTCGAACCACACCAGCGTCCTGTCGCCGGTGAGGCCGATGGCGGGCGCGGCCGCGGCGGCGCCCGTCAGCGCGGCCAGGGCGGCGGAGGCGGCGAGGCTGCGGATGATCGAGGAAGAGGTCATGGCATGTCTCCTGTTGCATCGAATTCCGGCAGGCGGTCCTTCCGTCGGCCGGCGGTTACGGGGCCCTTACCCGCCGGACGTGGCTCCGGATGCAGCGCGACGAAATTTTTCGTCCGGGCTTGCATCGGCGGCCGGCATCCCGTGTGTAAGGAGACGAACAGGAGCGGCAGGACGGGCATGGCGCCGACCGACGGCATCGAGGACGACTGCGAGCGGCTGCTGGCACGGGTGGCCGGCGGCGACCGTGCGGCACTCGGCCGGCTCTTCGCCGCCGAGGCCGGACGGCTGATCGCCATCGCGCGGCGCATCGTGCGGCGGCGCGAGGTCGCCGAGGAGATCGTCCAGGACGCGTTCGTGGCGGTCTGGCGGCGGGCGGCGAGCTTCGATCCGGCGCGCGGCGCCGGCCGCGCCTGGCTGACCGCGATCGTGCGCAACCGTGCCCTCAACGCGGTGCGCGACGGCTCGCGGCTGGATTTCGCCGACGAGGCGCAGCTCGCCCTCTTCGCCGACCGCGGCGCCGACGCCCATGCCGCCTACGACGCCCTGTCGGACGGCGACGCGCTGCGCCGCTGCCTGTCGGCGCTGGAGCCGCGGCGGCGCGAATCGATCCTGCTCGCCTATGTCGTCGGCTGGACCCATGGCGAGATCGCGGCCCGGCTCGACGCGCCGGTCGGCACCGTCAAGGCGTGGATCCGGCGCGGCGTCATCGCGCTGCAGGAGTGCCTGTCATGAGCGCCCGGGACGATCGCATGGCCCGCGCGGGCGACTACGTGCTCGGCCTGATGGACGAGGCGGAGCGGCTGCGCGCCGAGGCGGACATGGCCACCGACGCCGAGTTCCGCGCCGCCGTCGACAGCCTCGCCGCCCGCATGGCGACGCTCGACGACACCGCCGGCCGCGATCCGGTTCCGGAGGGGATGTGGGCCGCCGTCGAGGCCCGGCTGGGCGAAGCGGACGCCGATGCTGCACCCGCGTCAACTTTGGCCGTCGACTCCCCGCCCCCCGTCCCGGTCGTCGATCTCGCCGCGCGCCGGCGGCAGTCGACCTGGCGTCCCGCCCTGATGGCCGCCGGCATCGCGGCGGCCCTTGGCATCGGCTACCTCGCGGGCACGACGCTGTCGCCGCGGCCGCAGCCGGTCGTCGTCGTCGTGCTCGACACGCCGGACGCCGTGCCGGGCGCGATCTTCGAGGCCTTCGCCGACGACACCGTGCGCATCGTGCCGCTCAGGGATTTCGCGGTCCCCGAAGGCAAGACGCTGCAGGTCTGGACGCTCTACGACCCGGCCGTGGGCCCGGTCTCGCTCGGCACCCTGCCACGCGCGACGCCCGCCGTCCTGCGCGGACCCGACCAGCCGCTGCCGAAGGCCGACCAGCTCTACGAGATCACGCTCGAGCCCGCCCCCGGCTCGCCCACCGGCAAGCCCACCGGCCCGATCCTGGTCAAGGGCTTCGCCACGCGCCTGCCGGACTGAGAGACGGGGACAGTTTACCGATATCCGCGAACCCATCGCCCCCCAAGCGAACCGTCCCGCGATATCGGTAAACTGTCCCCGCCCTCCGCCCCCCCAGGGACAGTTTACCGATATCCGCGCATCCTTCGCCCCGCAAGCGGACCGTCCGCCGATATCGGTAAACTGTCCCCGGCCCCGCCCCGTCCCTCAGAACGGCAGCCGGGCGTTCTCCTTCACCTCCTTCATGACGAAGAAGGTGCGGGTCTGGCGTACGCCGGGCAGCGCGATCAGCTTCTGGCCGTGCAGCTTGTTGAAATCGGCCATGTCGCGGACGCGGATCTTCAGCAGATAGTCGAAGTCGCCGGCCACGAGGTTGCAGTCGAGCACCTCCTTCAGTTCCAGCGCCGCGCCTTCGAAGGCGGCGAAGCTCTCCGGCGTCGAGCGGTCGAGCACCACCCCCACCATCACCAGCGCGCCGAGCCCGACGGCACCCGGCGCCACCTCGGCGCGCACGCCGGTGATGAAACCCTCGTCGAACAGGCGCTGCGTGCGCCGGTGGCAGGTCGCCGGGCTGACGTTCACCTTGGCGGCGAGGTCGGCATTGGAGAGCCGGCCCTCGGCCTGGAGGGCGCGCAGGATGCGCAGGTCGACGCGGTCGAGAACGGTCATGGAAGAACCTTTCGTCATCCAGCGCCCGGATGGAATCTTCTGGAGATTTTCTAGCTGGGATGCGGTTGATCGGGAAGTCCGGTCGGCCACTTTGGAAGCACATTTCGCGTCTCTTGCCCTAGGATCCGCGCCGAAACCGCCATGGAGCCCGCACGATGTCCCTTCTCGAAAAGTTCGAACGCTATCCCCTCACCTTCGGCCCGACGCCGATCGAGCACCTGCCGCGGCTGTCGGCGGCCATCGGTGCCGACGTCGAGATCTGGGCCAAGCGCGACGACTGCAATTCCGGCCTCGCGATGGGCGGCAACAAGCTGCGCAAGCTCGAATACATCGTGCCGGACGCCATCGCGTCGGGCGCCGACACGCTGGTGTCGATCGGCGGCGTCCAGTCCAACCACACCCGCATGGTCGCCGCGACCGCGGCCAAGATCGGCATGAAGTGCGTCGTCATCCAGGAGAAGTGGGTGCCGCACTACGACGCCGTCTACGACCGCGTCGGCAACATCCTGATGACCCGCCTGATGGGCGCCGATTCGCGCCTCGTCGACGACGGATTCGACATCGGCATCCGCAAGAGCTGGGAGGACGCCATCCAGTCGGTGAAGGATGCGGGCGGCAAGCCCTATCCGATCCCGGCCGGCGCCTCGGTGCACAAGTTCGGCGCGCTCGGCTATGTCGGCTTCGCCGAGGAGGTGGCCGAGCAGGAGAAGGCGCTCGGCTTCACCTTCGACTACGTCATCGTCTGCGTCGTCACCGGCTCCACCCAGGCCGGCATGATCGTCGGCTTCGCCGCCCAGGACCGCGCCGACCGCGTCATCGGCATCGACGCCTCCGGCACGGTGGCGCAGACGCGGGCGCAGGTGCGGTCGATCGTCGACAATACGGCCGGACTGGTCGGGCTCGGCCGCGCCGTGCGCGAGGACGAGATCGTCATCAATCCCGACTACGCCTATCCCGCCTACGGCGTGCCGTCGGAGGAGACCAACGAGGCCATCCGGCTCGCCGCCCGCACCGAGGCGATGATCACCGACCCCGTCTACGAAGGCAAGTCGATGCAGGGCATGATCGATCTGGCGCGAAAAGGCTTCTTCCCGAAGGGCTCGCGCGTCCTCTACGCCCATCTCGGCGGCGCGCCGGCCATCAACGGCTACAGCTACTACTACCGCGAAGGCTGAGGCCCCTCGCCCGGCCGTCCGGGCACGGTCGGGCGATCCGCCCGCGCGGACCCGCCGGCAGGGCGGCCCGCCCGCCCGCTACTCCGCCGCGATCCGGCGCGCTTCGGCGGACGTCGTCTCGACGTCGGCGATCATGCCGCCCGCCGCCAGCAGTTCGGCGAAGCGGCCGCCGCGGGCCGCAAGCTCGGTGTAGGTCCCGGTCTCGGCGACGCGGCCGTTCTCCAGGAAGACGATGCGGTCGGCATTGCGGATGGTCGACAGGCGGTGGGCGATGATGAAGGTGGTGCGGCCGCGCCGCAGCCCGTCGATCGCCTGGCGCACCTTCTCCTCGGTCTCCACGTCGAGCGCGCTTGTCGCCTCGTCGAGCACGAGGATCGGCGCATCCTTCAGCACGGCGCGCGCGATGGCGATGCGCTGGCGCTCGCCGCCCGACAGGCGGTTGCCGCGCTCGCCGGCCAGCGTGTCGTAGCCCTCCGTCTTCTGCAGGATGAAGTCGTGCGCGGCCGCCGCGGCCGCCGCGCCATGCACCTCCTCGTGGCTCGCGCCCTCCCGGCCGAAGCGGATGTTGGCCTCGATCGAGCGGTCGAACAGGCCGGCGTCCTGGTAGACGGTCGCGATCTGGCGGCGCAGCGAGGCGCGGGTGACGGTGGCGATGTCGATGCCGTCGACGAGGATGGCGCCCGACTGCGGGTCGCGTACCCGCTGCAGCAGACCGATCAGCGTCGACTTGCCCGAGCCCGTCGGCCCGACGATCGCCACCGTCTGACCCGCCGCCACGTCGAAGGTCACGTCCTCCACGCCCGCTCCGGATCCCGGGAAGCGGAAGCTCACCTGCCGGAACGAAACGTCCCCGCGCACCTTCTCGAGCTCCACCGCGCCGGTCGGCTCGTCACGCAGCTCGGCCGCGTCCTCCATGCGGAAGAAGTCCTCCAGCTTGGCGCGCGCCTCGAAGATCTGGGTGAAGAAGGCGGTGATCTGGTCGAGCCGGCCGATCAGCAGCGTGGCGAAGCCGGTGAAGGCGATCAGGTCGCCGACGCGCAGTTCGCCGCGCTCCACCAGGACGGCGCCGATCAGGATCACCGCGATCATCGACAGCGTCGCCGCGAAGCGGTTGAGCGCGCTCGCCAGCGCCCACCAGTCGAGCACCGGGTTCTGCGCGGAGATGAGGGCGGCGGCGTAGTCGCGCAGCAGCCGCGCCTCGTCGGCCACCCGCCCGTAGCCCTGCACCACGGCGACGTTGCCGACCGAATCGGCGACGTGCGAGAAGACTCGGTGGTAGTGGCGCTCCACGCTCGCCTGGCCCTGCCGGGTGCGCGCCATCACGAGCCGGTTGATGGCGACGTAGAGCACGCCGAGAACCAGCAGCACCAGGAACATGCGCCTGTCGAGCGAGAACGCCGTCGGCACCAGGAGCACCAGCGACACGGCGGTGGCCATGTGCTGGCGCATGAATTCGAGCCACAGCGTGAACATCGCCTCCAGCGCCCGCAGCAGCGTGTGCTGCGACACCGAGGTGCCGCGTGCCTGGTGCCAGGCGAGCGGCATCGCCATCAGCCGCTCGTAGGCCTCCGTCATCACGACAGCGCGGCGCTTGTGGGCGAGCCGGTCGGCGCTGCGGGCGACGAGCACGAAGGCGACGATGTTGAAGACGCCGAGACCGGCCCACAGCGCGACGGACTGGCCGACGCCCTGCTTGCTGGTCACCGCGTCGACGATCCGGCCGAAGGCGATCGGCTCGATGATGGCGACGGCCGCCAGCACCACGTTGGCCGCGCAGATCAGCGCCACCTTGCCGCGCTCGGCGGCAAGCAGGCGCAGCGTCCGCCAGTAGATCTGGAAGAGCGACATGGTCAGGACCTCATGCCGCCTTCGGGGGCGCAGGAAGGAAGGCGCCGGCGAAGGACGATGCCTCCATCAGTGCCCGGCCATCGGACGGGGCCACCACCACCGTGACGAGGTGATCGCCCTCGGCGGTCACCGGGAAGCTGCCGTCCGTCTCCGCGCCGTCGACCGTGACCGACGCAACCGCGCCCCGCCGCACCTCGATGCGCCACGTCGCCGCGCCGAGCCGCAGCACCGCCTCGAAGCCGTTCCAGGCCGGCGGCAGGGCGGGCGCGACGGTGACGCGGTCGCCCGTGCGCCGGATGCCGAGGATGCCCTCGACGGCGGCGCGGTAGAGCCAGCCGGCCGAGCCGGTGTACCAGGACCAGCCGCCGCGTCCGTCGCGACCCGGCCCGGAATGGACGTCGGCGGCCACCACGTAGGGCTCGACCCGGTAGCGTTCGGCCGCCTGAGCGTCGAGCGCATGGTTCACCGGATTGAGCATCGAGAACAGCCGGTAGGCGTCCTGCGCCTGCCCGAGCCCAGCCAGCGCCAGCACCAGCCAGGCGGCCGCGTGGGTGTACTGACCGCCGTTCTCGCGCACGCCCGGCGGGTAGGCGCGGATGTAGCCGGGATCGCGGCCGCCCTCCGCGAAGGGCGGATCGAACAGCTTCACCACCCCGGCCTGCGGATCGACCAGCTGGCGCAGCGCCGACGCGACGGCCATGCGGCCGCGCTCCTCGCTCGCCCCGCCCGACAGCACCGCCCAGGACTGGGCGATGGAATCGATCCGGCATTCGTCCGACAGGTGCGAGCCGAGCGGCGTGCCGTCGTCATAGGTGGCACGACGGTACCATTCGCCGTCCCAGGCCTCGGTCTCGAGCGCGGTCCGGAGCTTTTCGGCATGGGCCGACCATTCCTGCGCACGCTGCGGATCGCTGCGGGCGACGAGCGGCGCGAAGTCGCGCAGCGCCTTGAACAGGAACCAGCCGAGCCAGACGCTCTCGCCGCGGCCGTCCTCGCCGACGCGGTTCATGCCGTCGTTCCAGTCGCCGCCGAGGATCAGCGGCAGGCCGGAGGCGCCGGTGCGCGCGATCGCGAGATCCAGCGCCCGGATGCAGTGCTCGCGCACGGTGGCACGGCCGGTCGAGACCTCCGGCAGGAAGAAGGCGTCGTGTTCGCCCGGCTTCAGCGCCGCCCCTTCGAGGAAGGGCGTCGTTTCGTCGAGGATCGACGCGTCGCCCGTCACCTCCACGTAGCGCGCGACGGCATGGGCGAGCCACACCACGTCGTCGGCGATGCGCGTGCGCACGCCGGGTCCGTTCGGCAGCCACCAATGCTGCACGTCGCCTTCGGGGAACTGCCGGGAGGCGGCGTTGAGGATCTGCGCGCGCGCCAGCGAGGGATCGTGCAGCAAAAGCGCCAGCGTGTCCTGCAGCTGGTCGCGGAAGCCGTAGGCGCCGCTCGACTGGTAGAAGGCCGAGCGGGCCCGCACCCGGCACGCCAGCACCTGATAGGCGAGCCAGTGGTTGACGATGTGGTCGAAGGACGGGTCGGGAGTCGCCACCGACAGGGTCCGGCCGAAGCCGTCCCACTCGCCGCGGACCCGCCGTTCCCGCTCCTGCGGCGTCGTCGCGCGGTGCCGGCGCACGAGGTCGAGCGCGGCCGCGCGCGAACCGGCGTCGCCGAGCAGGAAGGTCGCGTGCAGCGTCTCGCCGGGGGCCACCTCGACGTCGCGGGCCACGACCGCGCAGGGATCGCGGCCGGCCTCGACCGGGCCCGACGGCAGGGCGCCGGCCAGCACCATGTCGGGGAACCGCACGTCGCCGCGGCCGAGGAATTCGGCACGGTCACAGCCGAGCGCCACGTCCGTGGCGTCGCTGCAGAGGAAGGACACGCGGTCGCTGTAGTCGATGCTGAACGGATTGCGCGCGGTCAGCACCCCCTCGGCGCGCTCGACCCCGGGCAGGATCATGGCGGCGGTGCGCGCGCGGCCGTTGCCCAGCACCCACTCCGCATAGGCGTAGAGCCGCAGCCGAACCGGCTCCGTCCCGCCATTGGTGATGGCGAGCGTCGAGGCCTTCACCGGATCGGCCGGGTCGACGAGCTGGGTCAGCGCGACGTCGAGGGTCCCCTGCCGTCGCGAGAAGCGCGAGAGGCCCTGCGTGTGGCGCGCGACATAGGCCGCCTGCGGATCGCGCAGCACGGCGGCGGTCGGCGCGAAGGCCTCGCCCGTGTCGCGGTCGACGATGTAGAAGCCCTCGCCAGGACGGTCGGCGACCGGGTCGTTCGACCAGGGCGTGATCTGGAAGTCGCGGCTGTTGCGGCTCCACGTCGAGGATGCGCCCTCGGCCGAGACCTGGAAGCCGAAGGCGTCGTTGGCCACCACGTTGATCCAGGGCTGCGGCGTCCAGCGGTCGCCGTCGAGATGCACGACGTAGTCCCGCCCGTCCTCGTCGAAACCGCCGAAGCCGTTCCAGAAATCGAGCGTCTCGGACAGTTCGGAGGCGCGGTTCGCGCCGGCGTCCGGCACCAGCCCGGCCTCGCGGCGCGGCACTGCCAGCACCGGCCGCTGGCGCGCATGCTCCATGGCCAGCGTCTCGGCGCGCTCCAGCTGCTGGAAGACGGTGCCGTTGCGGGCGTTGAGCAGCACCCGCGCCGCCGCCACGATGGTCTTCAGCGTCTCCGCCTCCAGCCGGTCGGCGCGCAGGGCGAAGATGTGGTGGCGGCCGCCGTCGGCGCCCTGGCGCAGCCGCTCGGCCGAGCAGAGCCGTTCGAGTTCCTGCTGGAAGTCCTGCGCGTAGCTCGGCAGTTCCTCGTTGAGGACGACGAGATCGAAGATCACGCCGCGCGCCCGCAGATAGCCGTGCAGCCGGAGCGTCGTGGCCACCGGCTCGACGTCGTCGGGTCCGCTGACGCGCAGCACGACGATCGGATGGTCGCCGGAGATCGAGGCCGGCCACAGCAGCGACTGCGAGCCCAGCCCTTCCGCGATCACCTCCGGGGCCGCGCGCAGTTCAGGATTGGCGAAGTGCAGGAAGCCCGCGAGACGCTGGGCGCCGGCCGCCTCGATGAGCGTGAGGCCGTGATGGCGGGTCTGGATCTGCGACCGGGTCCAGGCATGCGCCGCCTGGCGGTCGAACGCCTCCTGGTCCTCGAGCCGCAGCGCCATGTCGTCGGCTTCGGCGCGCGTGGGCGCGACGACGGTCCAGAAGGTGACGACCGTCTTCTTGCCGGCCGGCACCCTCACGCGGCAGCGCAGCGCCGCGACCGGGTCGAGCACGTGGCCCTCCCCGCCCGAGAGGGACGCACCCGGCTGCATGGCGGCCGGATCGGCGATGCTGCGGCCGCGGCCGATGAAGGCGCGCCGGTCCGTCTCGGCCTGCCGGTCGAGCACGATGCCCGGCTCGGCGGTCGCGAAATGCACCATCACCGGCGCGCGCTCGCCCGGCGAGCGGGGATTGCGCGTGGCGTGCAGCCTGCTGCGGTCGGCCGACAGTTCCGTCCGCACGAACATCTTGGAGAAGGCGGGATGCGAGGCGTCGCCCGACCGGTCGCCGAGCACGATTTCGGCGAAGGAGGTCAGGTCGATCAGCTTCTCCTCGGGACCGTCGTTGACGAGCGTGACGCGGCGCGCCTCGCCGTCGACGTCGCTGAGCACGATCACCTCGACCTCGGAGCGGAAGGTGCCGATCCACTTGCGGAAGGTCGCGCGATCGTCGGCCAGGATGGTCTCCGCGCGCTCGTCCGTATGCGCCTTCGGCGCGCCGGTGGCCGACCACCATTCGCCCGAGGCCGCGTCGGTCACGAAGACGAAGCTGCCGGACCGGTCCTCGGACGGATCGCCCGCCCAGCGCGTCACCGCCACGTCGCCGCACCGGCTGTAGCCCGTGCCCTGCGCGGTGACGAAGACGCCGTAGCGGCCGTTCGACAGGACGCTCGCCGAATGGCGCGCCACGGCCGGCTCGGCGAAGCGGCGCAGGTCGGCGCCGCGGCCTGCGCTCGCGGACTTGATCCGGGTCGGCGCCTCTTCCTCGCTGCCGACCACGTTGATGATCTGGCGCGGCGCCTTCTCCTGCAGGAGCAGCTCGGCCGCCTCGATCAGCGGATCGGCATGGAAGCGGTCGCGCATGCGGCCGTTCATGATGGCGTTGCCGATGGCAACCACCGACATGCCCTGGTGATGTGCCATGTAGTTGCGCACCGTCACGTGGGTCTTGCCGGCCGGCAGCCGCTCGGGCGTGAAGTCGACGGCGTCGACGTAGCCATAGGCGCCGAGCGCGCCGAGGCGGCGCAGTTCGGCAAGGTTGGCGGCCGCCTTCGCGGGCTCGAACTGGGCGGCGAGGAAGCTCGCATAGGGCGCCACCACCATGTTGTCGGCGAGCCCGCGCTTCAGGCCCAGGCCCGGTACGCCGAAAGCCTGGTACTGGTAGTTCATGTCCTGGTCGCGGGCGCTGTAGGCCGCTTCCGAGATGCCCCACGGCACGCCGTTCGACCGCCCGTAGGAGATGTGACGGCGGATGGCGAGGTTGCTCGACTGGTTGAGCAGTCCGCCGAGCGGCTCCTTCATCACCAGCGGCGGCATCAGATATTCGAACATCGAGCCGGACCACGAGACGAGCGCGCCGCGCAGCGCGATCTCGGTCAGCGGCCGGCCGAGCCGGAACCAGTGCTCCGTCGGCAGGTCGCCCTTGGCGATGCCGAACAGGCTGGTCAGGCGGGCCTCGGAGGCGAGCAGGTCGTAGCAGGCCTCGTCCAGTTCCTGGTCCTCGACCCGGTAGCCGATCGACAGGAGCTTGCGATCCTTGCGCAGCAGGAAGGAGAAGTCCGTCCGCAGCGCGAAGCGGCGGGCGCGGTCGGCGACAGCGAGCAGCCTCGCCCGCAGCTCCGCGATGCCGCGCTCGTCGAGCTCGACGTCGGCCACGTGGGCCGCGCAGGTCGTCTCGAGCGCGATCGCCCAGTCGAGCAGCAGCCGGCTCTTCTGCGACCGCGTCTCCTCGTTCAGCGCGAAGGCGAGCTTGCGGATGTCGGCGGCGATGACCGGCAGGCTGACGATCCCCATCGACGCCGTGGCCGGCTCGGCCAGGATCGAGTCGACCGAGCGGCGCAGGCCCTCCAGCCGGTCGGCGAGACGGTGGCGCATGGCGCGCAGCGAGCGGCGGTCGTCCGGCAGGTCGGCCAGCGTCTCCTCCAGCACCCGCGCCACGTCCGAAATGCCGGCGAGGTCGCCGTGAAGATGGATGGCGAGCGCCTCGGCCCAGCTGCGGTAGGCGGCCGACAGCGTCAGCAGGTGGCCGGCGAGGTTGCCGCTGTCGACGCTCGAGACGTAGCGCGGGGCGAGCGGGACCAGCGTGCGCGTGTCGTACCAGTTGAAGAGATGCCCGCGATGCTGCGGCAGACGCTCCAGCACCGACAGCGTCCGGTCGCCGCGCTCCACGGCCTCGGCCAAGCTGATCCAGCCGAAGTCGCGCGCCGCGATCACCGACAGGAGATACATGCCGACGTTGGTCGGCGACGTCCGTCCCGCGACCACCGGAACGGGTCCTTCCTGGAAATTGTCGGGCGGCAGCATGTTGTGCTCGGCCGTCACGAAGGTCTCGAAGTAGCGCCAGGTCCGGCGGGCGGCGATGCGCAGCTCCGTCGTCACTTCGGGCGACATCGCCAGCCGCTCCTCGCTGACCAGCGGCCGGCTCACCGCCCAGGCGATGACGGGCGACGACAGCCAGAGCAGCGAGAAGGCCGCGGCGAGCCACACGGTCGGTCCGCCGGCGAGCGCGGCCGGCACCAGCGCCAGCGCCACGACGGGGGCCACGCCCCACATGCTCAGTACATGGTAGGCGAGACCGCCCTTGGCCGTGCGCGCCGTCTGCGAGGCGGTGCGCCACTCGAGCAGGCGGCGGCGGCTCACGCCCATGCGGTAGGCCGTGCGCAGGATGGCGTCGGCCATCGAGCTCGCCTGGTGGGCGGCGAAGGCGACCGACAGCACGACCTGGCCGGTGGCGGAAAGGAAGTCGCCGGTGGCCGCGCGGGCATGGCCGCGATAGGAGGTCTGGCGCGGCCGCACGATCAGCGCCCGGATGACGTCGACCGTCGGCGCGAAGAACAGGCACAGCATCAGCACGGCCTGCCACAGCAGCGCCTCGCGCAGCGGCAGCAGCGCCCAGGCGGCCGACGACGCGCCGATCCAGGCGACCGGCATCAGCGAGCGTCGCAGATTGTCGACCATCTTCCAGCGCGACAGGCCGGGAATGCCCGACGACGGCGCCACGAGCAGCGGCAGCAGCTGCCAGTCGCCGCGGGTCCAGCGGTGATGGCGCGCGACGTCGACCGAATAGCGGGTGGGATAGTCCTCGACGAGTTCGACGTCGCTGGCGAAGCCCGCATTGGCCCAGGCGCCTTCGAGAAGGTCGTGGCTCAGCACCGTACCTTCCTCGATCCGTCCTTCGAGCACCATGCGCATGGCGTCGACGTGGTAGAGGCCCTTGCCGGTGAAGCTGCCGCTCTCGAAGACGTCCTGGTAGACGTTGGAGACCGCGAAGACGTAGGGGTCCATGCCGCGGTTGGCCGAGAAGACGCGCTGGAACAGCGAGGCCTCGTCGCCCGTCGTCAGCGAGGGGGTGACGCGCGGCTGCAGGATGGCGTGGCCGGAGACCACGCGCCGGCGGGCGGCGTCCACCACCGGCCGGTTCAGCGGATGCTGCATCTTGCCGACCAGCCGGCGCACCGCGTCGCGGGTCATGCGCGTGTCGGCGTCGAGCGTCATGACGTAGCGCACGTCGGTCGGCAGCAACGGGTCGTGCGGCAGATAGGTGGTGTGGGCGTCGCCGCGCAGCAGCGCGTTCAGCTCTTCCAGCTTGCCGCGCTTGCGCTCCCAGCCCATCCAGCAGCCCTCGCCCGCGCTCCAGACGCGGCGGCGGTGCAGCAGGAAGAAGCGCGGCGCGCCCTCGCGGGGGTGCTTGCGGTTCAGCTCGGCCACCCGCTCGCGCGCCAGGTCGAGCAGTTCGGCGTCGCCCTCGGCCTGCTCGACGCGCGCGTCGGGCCAGTCCGACAGGATGGCGAAGTGGATCTCGCCCTCCATGTTCGACAGATAGTGGACCTCGAGGTTGCGCACCGCCTCGTCGATCTCGTCGCGCGTGCCGATCAGCGTCGGAACGACGACGAGGGTGCGCGCGTCGGCCGGCACGCCGGCCTTGTACTCGTAGCCCACCAGGCTGCGCGGCGGGGCCAGCAGCGCGGCCAGCGCGTTGAACAGGCCGAGCGCGGCCTCGCTGGCGGGGAAGGCGAACAGGGCCAGCATCAGCGCCAGCGCGCCGCCGGCGACGCCGATGCGGTCGAGGCCGCCGGCCGCGGCGGCCAGCATGAGCACCATCACGGCCAGCACCGGCACGGTGATGCCGATCCAGCCGGTCCTTGCGTAGAAGCGGCGGAACCGCTTTCCGAGCGGCGAGCCGATGCCGCAGGCGCGCTCGAGCACCGGCCGGTCGCTGCCCACGAGCAGCCGGCCGACGTCGGGGCTGCCGCCCGCGCCGGCGCGCTCGGCCGCCAGCGCCACCGCCCTGGCGGCCACTTCGGCCTCGGCCATCTTGGCCTTCTTCGAAATCACCTCGACGGCGCCGCGATACTGGTCGCGCGAGGCGAAGTCGAGTTCGGCGAAGTCGGTCCCGTCGCGCAGCACCTGGTCGACGGTGCTCAGCGCCTCGAACCAGAGCGTCCAGTCGATGTCGTTGACGCGGCGCAGACCGCGGATGGTGACGCCCGCCGCCGCGTTGCCGGCCGACAGTCGGTTCTGCTCGGCGGCCGCCGCCTGCTCGGGGTCGGTGCCGATCCGCTCCAGCTCCACGCGCAGCCATTCGAGCGCCGCGCTGGCATTGCGGGCGCCGTCGCGGAGCCGGAAGACGATCTGGCTGGAAAAGGCCGTGTCGCGCAGGTTGTCGCGCTTCAGCCGCAGCTGGGCGATCGGATCGCCGTCGGCATCCGACGCAATGCGGTCGGCGAGCAGGTTGGCGACGCGGCGTTCGCGGTAGCTGCGGTAGGTGTCGGCCGCGATGCGGTCGAGGTTCTGCAGCAGCACGTAGCGCAGCAGCGACGGCAGCGCCCAGAGCTCGCCGATGAACAGCGGCTGCACGGTCTGGAAGCCGCGCACGAAGGCCTCGAAGCGAGCCGCGCCGATCACGCCGTCGCCATGGTTGGCGAAGGCCCAGGCGATCGCCAGCGCGCGCGGCGCGGCGCGGCCGTCCGGCAGCGTGCTCTGCGGCAGCTGGCGATAGAACTTCCTGGGAAGGTCGCGGCGCACCTGGCGCACGGCGTCCTCCACCACGTAGGCGTTGTCCAGCAGCCACTGCGCGGCCGGCGGCAGCTGTTCGCCCTCCACGCGCGCCTTGTCGATGGCCTTCACCACGGCGTCGATGCGCCGGGCCGCGCCGAGCGTCTCGGCGCCCACGTCGACGATGCGCGGCGGCGGAAAATCGCCACCCTCCCCCTTCGCCATCGCGGCGCCGAGGGTCTCGAGCTCGATCTCCTCGCGGGTGGGCTGACGGTGAGACGGGCGCCCGGCCTGGGCTTCAGGCCGAGTTTCGGGAAGACGAACCGGGGCGGTCCGAATGGTCATGGATGATGATTCCGCAAGAGGTCGCATCGGCTCCAGTTCGATCTTGGACCGCCGCTAACGGCTATTTAGCGCAGTCCGTTGCGGCGCAACATCGGGACCCTCGACACTAATTGTTTCAGTCCGCTAGGTGCCGTGCACCGCAATATCCATCTCCCGGGGCCGGAGTCGGCGGCAGTGTCGGGCACCGCGCCTGCTTGCGCCGGCCGCTTTTCCTCGCAGCAGGGAGCCGCTAGTGCTTGCGGTTGCCGCGCCCGAGCCAGAGGAGACCGCCATGGCACGCCCCTTCCATCTCGTCGACGTCTTCGGCGTCGGCCCCTTTTCCGGCAATCCGCTGGCCGTCGTGGCGGAGGCCGGCGGCCTCGCCACCGAGGAGATGCAGGCGATCGCGCGCTGGACGAACCTCTCCGAGACGGCCTTCCTGCTGCCCCCCACCCACGCGGACGCCGACTACCGTGTGCGCATCTTCACGCTGTCGCGCGAACTCCCCTTCGCCGGACATCCGACGCTCGGCAGCTGCCATGCCTGGCTCACCGGCGGCGGCCGGCCGCGGCGACCGGGCCTCATGATCCAGGAATGCGGCGCCGGGCTGGTGCGCGTGCGGGAGGCGGACGGGCTGCTCTCCTTCGCCGCGCCGCCGCTGATCCGCTCCGGCCCTGTCGCGGCCGACGATCTCGCCGACGCGCTCGCGATGCTGCGGATCGACCCCGCCGCCGTCGTCGAGGCGCGCTGGATCGACAACGGACCCGGCTGGATGGGCATCATGCTCGCCTCCGCCGCGGCAGTCCTCGCCGTCGAACCCGCCGGCCACCACCCGCGCCCGATCGACGTCGGGCTCGTCGGGCCGCATCCGCGCGGCGCCGAAGCCGCCTTCGAGCTGCGCGCCCTGTTCACGGGTCCGACGGGCACGATCGTCGAGGATCCCGTCACCGGCAGCCTCAACGCGTCGGTCGGCCAGTGGCTGTTCGAGAGCGGCAGAGCCCGGGACGGCTATGTCGCCGCACAGGGCACCCGGCTCGGGCGCACCGGCCGGATCCGGGTCAGCCGCGACGGCGACGGGACCGTCTGGGTCGGCGGCCGGACCAGGACGCAGTTTTCCGGGCGGGAGGGCTAGCGCCTGCAGCCGACGGCGCGGCTGGGGATCGGGGCGTCACCGCCGAGATTCGGCCGCATTCCGGGAGCAGCGTCCGCGCGCTTTTTCCAGGGGAACCCGTCGGGGGTTCCCGACGCATCCAGACGGAGACTTCCATGAAGCTGATCCTTGCCGCTTCCGCGGCCCTTCTCGCCGCCACGTCCCTCGCCCAGGCCGCCGATGCGCCGGTGCTGCGCGATGCGGGTCCGTCCGGCGGCGTGCGAATCGGCGTCCTCGACTGCGAGATCGGCGGCGGCGTCGGCTACGTGCTGGGCTCGGCCAAGGAGATGGACTGCATCTTCAAGGCGAGCCGCGGCGGCGTCTCCGACCAGTACACCGGCACCATCCGCAAGCTCGGCGTCGACCTGGGCTTCACCACCCGCGGCCGCCTCGTCTGGGCGGTGTTCGCGCCGACCGCGGGCTACCATGCCGGGTCGCTCGGCGGTCTCTACCGCGGCGCCACGGTGGAGGCGACGGCGGGCGTCGGCGTCGGCGCCAATGCGCTCGTCGGCGGCACGTCGGGCTCCGTCCATCTGCAGACCATCAGCGTGACCGGCCAGGTCGGCCTGAATCTCGCTGCGACCGGAACCTCGGTAACGCTGACGGCCGCGAACTGAGGCCACAGACGTTCGGCTGGCGACGGGGCCCGGTCATCCGGTGTTCCTCGCCAGCCATTCGCGCCACTGCTTCTCGTCGCCGCGGAACACGTTCAGGTCGATCCGGCCATTGACGCCCTGCGACAGGCCCGATCCCGAATACTGCCAGAACACCCAGTTGCGCTGCGGATAGACCTTGGACGGATGCTGCGCCACCGCGCGCACCCAGAACGGGTATTCCGTGAACTCGCCCTTGAGGTTCTCCTCGTAGAAGTCCGGCGTGGCGTAGACGATCGGCTTCTGGCCGTAGTGCTTCTCCACCTTCTCCAGGAAGACGCGCATCTTGGCCACCACGGTCTTGCGGTCGGGGCGCTTCCTGCAGTCCGACAGGTGGTTCCACTCCACGTCGAGCACAGGCGGCAGCGCGCCCTTCACCTTGGGCACGTTGCGGATGAACCAGTCGGCCTGCGAGGCGGCGTCGCGGCACCAGTAGAAGAAGTGGTAGGCGCCGCGCGGCACGCCGGCCTCGGCGGCGCGCGCCCAGTTGAGCATGAACATCGGGTCGAGATGGTCGCCGCCGTCGGTCGACTTGATCCAGACGAAGTTGGCGCCCTGGCTGCGCAGGGTCTTCCAGTCGATCTCGCCCTGCCAGCGCGACACGTCCACCCCGTGCACCGCATGGTCGCGCGGCGTCTTCGTGCCGAAATTGATCGGATGGGCGTCGCGGAAGCGCTGCGGCTTGACCACCTTGTCCTTGAACGCGTGCAGTGCCGGCGAAGGGATCGGGGCCGATACCAGAGCCGCTTCCACCACGGGCGCGGCTTCCTCCTCGGCGAGCGAGAGGATTTCGGGAGCCGCCTGGGCCTCGGCGAGCGGCGCCCGGGGCTTCGAGATCGAACTCGTCACCTCGTTCGACGGGCGCGGGACGAGATCCTCGAGAGCCGTCCTCGACGTGCAGCCCACCAGCAGGGACAGCGACAGAAGGGCGATCGCAGGCGACGAATAACGCATGATACGCGGGACACACGGCTTGACTGGACACGGGTCGGCCCACGCGGCCAAACCTTCGGCGATAGTGAACGGACAATTACCAACAAAGTCTGAATCCGAATGATTTGGGCGCCGTGATTTTCGCGCAACACGCGCCATTCCGGCTCACGGCTGCGTGATCCGTCCCTCCGCTCCCCCCTCGCGCCGTTAACGCCGTTGCAGGGAGGCGGCGCCCATCTTCCGGACCGCAACGGAATCCCGTCCCATGGTCCGCATCATCGATCTCGACGAAGCCCGCCGTACGCGGGGGCGGCGCACACCGCCCCGGCAGCCGCGCCCGCCGTCGCGGCTGCGCCGGATCCTGCTGCGCATCCTGGTCGCCGCCGTCGTGATCGCTCTCGTGGCGCTCGCCGCCAACTGGCGCTCGATCCTGCCGCAGACCGCGACCGACGGAGGCCTCGTCGGTCTCTATCTGCCGCCGGCCGCCCTTCGCGGCGCAGCCGGCGTGCCGGCACCGGTCCCGACGGTGAAGGTCGCCGCCACCCGCTTCCCACCCTGCGGCGGCAGCGCGCGCGTCGACTGCGTCGTCGACGGCGACACGATCTGGCTCGGCGGCAGCAAGATCCGGATCGCCGACATCAACACGCCGGAACTTTCCAGCTCGCAATGCGCGGCCGAGCGGCGCCTGGCCGAACGCGCGGCCGCGCGGCTGCAGGCCCTCCTCGAGGAAGGTCCGTTCGAACTGCGCGCGCAGGGCCGCGACGAGGATCGCTACGGCCGCAAGCTGCGCACCCTCGTCCGCGACGGCCGCTCGCTCGGCGACACGCTCGTCGCCGAAGGCCTCGCCCACCCCTGGACCGGCCGCCGCCGGAGCTGGTGCGGCTGACCCCGCCCCGCCACCCGAAGAACGCGCCGCCCCCCCACCTTCGTCATCCCGGGTCTGCGCCTCCGCTCCGCTCCGGCTTCGCCCGGGATGACGAAGGTGAAAGTAGCGCCATCCCCTTCACCTTCGTCATCCCGGAACGGCGTCCAAGCGCAGCGCAGGACGACGTATCCGGGATCCATGCCTCGCCGCCCATCCCCGCGATCCGGCCCACGTCGAGGCACGTGCCGCCGCCGCCCCCGTCGCAGCCACATCCCGCGCCGCCCCCCCCTCCGTCGTCGCTTCGCGACGCCACCTCCGCCCCCACTGCGTGGGGTGGAGGACGGACCCTTCCAGTGAAAACAACGCCTTGCGAAAATTCTGTCCACACCCCTGCCGGTCCACGACAGACTGGCCGCAGCTGAAGGAGGGCGGATATGCGCGGGGCGGGACTGAACGGGCGGAAGCTGCGGGAGACGATCACGCTCCTGCTGTCGCTCGCCTCCCACGCCGACGCCGCCGCCGGCCGTTGCTTCGCCGTGCGCTGGCTGGTGCTGTTCTTCCTGCGCCGCGGCGAGCGCGCCGCGCGGGTCAGCGTCGCCGACGCGCTGCGGATCGACGTCGAAGCGATCGAGGACGAACTGGCGGCCGCCGCCGGGCCGGATGACGACAGCCCCTTCGATGCCGCGCTCGTCGCCTGGCGCTACCGCTGGTGCGCGGCGATGCTCTCCGCGGTGCTGGCCAGCATGGGCGGCACCGCCTGGGCGCGCGGCCGCGACGCGATCCCCAGACGCCGCGCGTGCCGGGCCGGTGCTTGCCGCGTCCTGCCCGTCCTGCCGCTGCCGCAGGTCCACGACACCTCCTGACGCCGCGAGGGGCCGTGGCGTCGACGCCGCGTCAGCCCGCGCTCACCCTGCACGGTTCCGGCGACCGCGGCGGACTTGTCCACGCGGCGCGACGCCTTGCGTCGTCCATCAGGCGGCGGATGTCGCGCGCGCTGACGCGGTCGCTCGCCATCAGCATCCGCACGATCGGTTCGTCCAGCAGTTCGTCGAGTGTCGGATCGGTCTGCATCTCGGCCTCCAGGGCCCCCGCCAGCCGCGTCCTAGCGCCGGCCGGTGACTCCCTGATGTCGCGGGCGTGACGAAACATGTCCGTCTTCGCGGCGGCGGCGCCGGTCGAGGACCCGGCAAGGCTTGCCCGGCCTTCCGTTTCCTGAAATCTTGCCCCCCGACTCAAGGTTGGAAGGAAGACATTCGATGAAGACCCGCGCAGCCGTCGCCGTCGCCGCCGGAAAGCCGCTCGAAATCATGGAGGTCGACCTCGAAGGGCCGCGCGCCGGCGAGGTGCTGATCGAGATCAAGGCGACCGGCATCTGCCACACCGACGAGTTCACCCTGTCGGGCGCCGATCCGGAAGGCCTGTTCCCGGCCATTCTCGGCCACGAGGGCGCCGGCATCGTCGTCGACGTCGGCCCGGGCGTCACCACGCTGAAGAAGGGCGACCACGTCATCCCGCTCTACACGCCCGAGTGCCGCTCCTGCCCGTCCTGCCTGTCGCGCAAGACCAACCTCTGCACCGCCATCCGCTCGACCCAGGGCCAGGGCCTGATGCCCGACGGCACCTCGCGCTTCTCGATCGGCAAGGACAAGATCTTCCACTACATGGGCTGCTCGACCTTCTCGAACTTCACCGTGCTGCCCGAGATCGCGGTTGCCAAGGTCAATCCCGACGCGCCCTTCGACACGATCTGCTACATCGGCTGCGGCGTCACCACCGGCATCGGCGCCGTCATCAACACGGCCAAGGTCGAGATCGGCGCGACGGCGGCGGTCTTCGGCCTCGGCGGCATCGGCCTGAACGTCATCCAGGGCCTGAAGCTCGCCGGTGCCGACATGATCATCGGCGTCGACATCAACAACGACAAGAAGGAGTGGGGCGAGCGCTTCGGCATGACGCATTTCGTCAATCCGAAGGAGATCGACGGCGACGTCGTGCCCCATATCGTCAACCTGACGAAGCGCGGCGCCGACCAGATCGGCGGCGCCGACTACACCTTCGACTGCACCGGCAACGTCAAGGTGATGCGCCAGGCGCTGGAATGCGCCCATCGCGGCTGGGGCGAATCGATCGTCATCGGCGTCGCCGGCGCCGGCCAGGAGATCGCCACCCGCCCGTTCCAGCTCGTCACCGGCCGCGTCTGGAAGGGCACCGCCTTCGGCGGCGCGCGCGGCCGCACCGACGTGCCGAAGATCGTCGACTGGTACATGGACGGCAAGATCCAGATCGACCCGATGATCACCCACCGCCTGTCGCTCGACGAGATCAACAAGGGCTTCGACCTGATGCATGCCGGCGAGAGCATCCGCAGCGTCGTGGTCTACTGACGCCCGGACGGAACTTCCCGGCGGCCCGGGCATTCCTGCGGGCTCAAGGGCGTTCAAAGGGGGTATCATCATGACGATCCGGACCATATTGCCGCTGATGGCGGCCGGCATCTCGATGCTGGCGCTCGCCGCCTGCAGCGACGAGCAGAACGCGCAGCGCAGCGAGGCGCCGCCGCCGGCCGTCGAGAGCCCGCAGTCTCCGCCGGCCGCGACCGATGCCCCGCCGGCCGCGCCGTCGGAAACCGGCCGCAACGACGCGCTCGACCGCATCGGCGAAGGCGCCGGCCTCATCCTCGACGGCGCCGGCGAACTGGCGCGCGACGCCCGCAGCCGCACCGAGGCGCTGCTCGAGGATGCGGGTCCGGCGCTCGAGCGGGCGCGCGCCTATGCCCGCGAGCTCGGCGTCGTGGTCAACGAGCTGACCGAGCGGGCGATGCGCGAGTTCGCCGCCGGCGTCGAGGAACTGGAGCGGCGCATCGACGAGGCCGACCGGCCGGGAACCGCTCCCACGGGCGACGCGGCCGCCGTGCTGGCACCGTCGTCGCAGCTCAGGGCCGACACGCGCGCCGCCGCCCGCGCGGCGCCGGCGGGCGTCGGTCCGGCCTATGTCGGCGTCTGGGCGGGCGACGCCGCCTCCTGCGCCCGCATCGACGTCGAGCCGGTCGAGATGATGGCGGTGATCACGCCGACGACGCTGCGCCGCTTCGAGGCGGTGTGCAACTTCGCCGAGACGCCGCTCGCCGGCGACACCGCGACGCTCGCCGCCTCCTGCATCGCCGAGGGCGACATGGAGGAACGCTCGATTTCGCTTGCGATGGCCGGCCCCGACACGCTCTCCATCGACGGATCGCCGCCGCTGGTGCGGTGCCACCTGCCGGAATGAGCGCGGTCCCTCCCGGCGCCACCGCCGATGCGGCGGCGGACGCTTCCGAGCGTTCGCAGGTGCCGCGGCGGCCGCAGGTCTTCGTCGATGCCGATGCCTGTCCGGTGAAGGACGAGGTGGTGAAGGTCGCCGAGCGCCATGGGCTCGTCGTCACCTTCGTCTCCAATGGCGGCCTGCGCCCCTCGCGCGATCCGATGATCCGCAACGTGGTCGTGTCGAAGGGCGCGGATGCGGCCGACGACTGGATCGTCGACAACGCCGCCGCCAATGACGTCGCCGTCACTGCCGACGTGCCGCTCGCCGCGCGGCTGGTGCCGAAGGGCGTCCACGTGCTCGGCCCGACGGGGCGTCCCTTCACGCCCGAATCGATCGGCATGGCGGTGGCCATGCGCGACCTGAAGCAGCACCTGCGCGAGACCGGCGAGGACCGCGGCTTCAACCGCAGCTTCTCGCCGCGCGACCGCTCCGAATTCCTGTCGGCGCTCGACCGGACGGTGCGGCGGGCGCTCCATGCCGGCGCGGCCGTTTGAACGGCCACCGGCGCGGTGATATCATGGCGCCGTCAGACGGAGGCATTCCCGTGGCCAGCATGATCATCCGCAACATTCCCGACGACGTCTTCGAGCGCTTCGAGCAGCGCGCGAAGGCCGACGGCAAGTCGGCCGAGCAGCTGGCGCGCGAGGTCATCGCCGAGAAGGGCATGCCGGACCGGGCGGAGCTCATCCGGCGCGTCGACGCGATCCGGGCCAGTTCGACGCCGATCGACTGGGGAACGGCGGAACGATTCTGGGAGGAACACCGCGCCGAGCGGGACGCCCGCCCGGCGGATCCGTCGCTCGATGCCGATCGTTGATGCAAGCGTGGCGATCGCCTGGTTCGTCCCGATCGGCACCAGTGCGTCCGCGCGGCCGGTCCTGTCGTACGAGCCTCTGGCTGCGCCATCGCTGCTGCGGGTCGAACTGACCAGCGCGCTCATCAAATACGTTCGGGCCGGGCTGGCGCCGGAACGGACGGTTCTGGAGGCGGTCCGTTCTCTCGACGGGCTCGTCCACGACTGGACCGAGGACGCATTGCTGTTACCGGTGGCGACCGGGCTGGCCTTGCAGCTTCAGCACAAGATATATGACTGCCTCTACCTCGCCCTCGCGCTGCAACGCCGCGAGCCTCTCGTCACCGCCGACCGCCGCCTCGCGGCCAAGGCGCGCGACCTCGCCATCGAAACCGAACTGATAGAGCCTTCCTTTTGAAAACGATTTCCACGGCAAAATCCCACGGCGGCACGCAGGGCGTCTACAGCCACGCCTCGGAGGCCTGCGGCTGCGACATGACCTTCGCGGTCTTCGTCCCGCCGCAGGCCAAGGACGGTCCCTGCCCCGTCGTCTGGTATCTCTCCGGCCTCACCTGCACCCATGCCAACGTGATGGAGAAGGGCGAGTACCGGCGCATGGCGGCCGAGCTCGGCCTGATCGTCGTCTGTCCGGACACCAGCCCGCGCGGCGCGGACGTCCCCGACGAGAAGGAGAACTGGCAGTTCGGCTCCGGCGCCGGCTTCTACGTCGACGCGACCGAGGCGCCCTATGCCGCCAACTACCGGATGTACTCCTACGTCGTCGACGAACTGCCCCGGCTGATCGCGGCCAACTTTCCGGCCGATAGGGCGCGGCAGTCGATCTTCGGCCATTCCATGGGCGGCCATGGCGCGCTGACCATCGCGCTGAAGAATCCCGACCGCTTCGCCAGCTGCTCGGCCTTCGCCCCGATCGTGCACCCTGCGGCCGCCGACTGGTCGTCGAAGGCCTTCGCGCGCTATCTCGGTCCCGACGAGGCCGGCTGGCGGGCCCATGACGCCTGCCTGCTGATCGAGGACGGCCATCGCTTCGACGGCTTCCTCGTCGACCAGGGCACGTCCGACGGCTTCCTGCAGGACGGGCTGCGCCCCTGGCTCCTGGAAGAGGCCTGTCGCAAGGCCGGCATCCCGCTCACCCTGCGCATGCAGGAGGGCTACGACCACTCCTACTTCTTCATCTCCAGCTTCATGGAAGACCACCTGCGCTGGCACGCGGCCCGGCTCGGCGCGGGCGGAGGCGACGCGAAATGACGTTCGCCGGAGAGACAGGCGGGCCGTTGTGGGCTATGGATCGCGCATGAGACGGTCGAAGAGGACACAGTCATGGCGGTCGTGACACCCATCCACCGGCGGCTTCCCGATGCCGATACCTTCGGCGGAAGGCTGTCGCGCATCCGCGACGCGCAGGGCATGAGCACGGCGGCGCTGGCCCGCCGCGTCGGCGTCCGCCAGAAGACGATCGAGCAGTGGGAGAGCGACCGCTCGGAGCCCGGCGTCGAGCGTCTGGCGCTGCTGGCGGGTGTGCTCAACGTCAATCTGGTCTGGCTGCTGCACGGCGTCGGCGACGCGCCCACCGACGAGATCGGCCCCGATCCGCTGGCGGCGATCACCGTCCAGCTGGAACGCCTCAAGCGCATGCACGAGGACACCGGCCGCATCATCGACCGCATCCAGCGCGAACTGACCCGGCTCGAAGAGGAGCGCTGAGCGCGTCGACGCGCCGGACGGGCGAGCCCGCGGATCCGCTCCGCAGAGGCCCGCCGGAGACCGTCAGGCAACCCTGGCGATGAGATCCCGGATCGCCGGATGCAGCAGCGGCGATTCGCGGCCGATGAAGGAGAGCAGCGCCTTCTCGTTGTCGTGGACCCTGCCGTCGCGCGCGATCCGCTCCACCAGCCACGCCGCCTCGCCGGCGTCGATCGCCTCCGCCTGCGCTGACGCGGCGGCGCGTTCGGCGTTGCGGGTCCGCCAGGCTTCTTCGAGACCGGACGGGGCACGGTAGGCGTCGAGGATCCCCTTCGCGGCGGCCGACGCCATGGCGCGGAAGAAGCCGGCGACGTCGATGCTCCTGTCGTCGAGGAAGGTCTCGTGGCGCAGCGCCTCCTCGCGCGTGGGCGGCGTCCAGCCCGAGGCGCACATGACGAAGTTCGCCATCGCCTTGACGAAGAGTTCCGTCCATTCCGGGTGATTGGCCGCGCCGGCGGTGCGGTCGTTGAGATCGAACAGCACCTCCGCCTCCTCGCGGCTGATGCCGATGCCGGCGCCGCCGCCGAAGGCGTGGAGGATGCGGCGCAGCAGGTCGACCTCGGCCTTGCCGATGACGCCGGGGACGAGCGTGCGGCCATCCGGCATCCGCAGGACGCCGTCGACGACGGCTTCGGCAACGAGACCGAGCGCGTGGGCCGACAGGCTCGGCGGGGACGTGCGGGCGCGCTCCAGCACCGCGATCAGCACTTCGAGTTCCGTGGCCGGTCGCGCCGTCCCTGCCGCAGCGACCAGCCAGGCCGCGTTGGCATCGGAGACGTAACCCGCCGGAACCTCCTGATGGACGAGATGGTCCGTCACCGCCTCGACGAGGAAGGCCGTCCATTCGGGGCAGGTCGAGCCGGCGCGGCCATCCATCGCCAGGAGCCGCTCGGCCTCCGCCCGGGAGACGCGACCATCCGGAAAGACCTCCGCCCTCAGTCGCGCGACGTCCGCGACGCCGATGCTCTCGTGGTCGCCCGTGCGCACCGACGCCGAAACCGAACCGCTTCCTGCCATGTCCCTCACCCCGCGCCACCAGCCGGACTCCGACGTCCGGCGGAGACTAGCTGCCTTGGCTTGAAAAATGGCGAAGACGGGTGGTTAGCGAAGCTTTAGCGTCCGGAGGCCCGCGCCGGCAGGTCCGCCAGCACCGGCGGCAGAAGCCCCGGCAGGTCCTCGGCGATCAGGCCCGGCCCGAACCGCGACCCCGCCTCGGCATGCATCCAGACCGCGGCGCAGGCCGCCTCGAAGGCCGGCATGCCCTGCGCCAGCAGACCGGCGGCGATGCCCGCCAGCACGTCGCCCGATCCGGCCGTCGCCAGATAGGGCGTCCCGTTGGCGTTGACCGCAGCGCGGCCCGCCGGTTCGGCGATCACCGTGTCCGGCCCCTTCACGACCACGACCGCGTGCGACCGGCGCGCTGCCGCCTGCGCCCGCTCCAGCTTCGACAGCGTGCCGTCGGCGGCGAGGTCGGGGAACAGCCGGCGGAACTCGCCCTCGTGCGGCGTCAGCACCACGAGCGGTTCGCCCCCCGGCTCCGCGCGTACGAGCAGGCGGAACAGCGCCTGCGGCTCCTCTTCGAACGACGTCAGCGCGTCGGCGTCGAGCACCAGCCGCAGGGCGCCCTCCTCGCCGAGCCGGGCGAGCGCGGCGACGAACCCGGCGCAGCGGCTGCCGGTGCCGAAGCCCGGCCCGATGACCGCCGCCGCCAGCCGCCGCTCGCGGGCGAAGGCCAAGGCCTCGTCCGGCGTGTCCGTGCGGCGCAGCATGATCGACGTCAGGTGCATGGCGTTGACCTGCAGCGCCGAGGCCGGCGACAGGACGGTCACCGCGCCCGCCCCGGCGCGCGCGGCGGCCAGCGCCGCGAGCCGCGCCGCGCCCGTGGCCGAGGCGCCGCCGGAGAAGACGCCGGCATGGCCGCGTGCATATTTGTGCGCCTCCCGGTGCGGACGGGGGAAGCATTGCCGCCACAGGAGCGGCTCGTTCCGGAAGGTCCGGCAGCCGATGTCCCGCAGGACCGTGTCCGCAATGCCGATGTCGGCGAGCACGGTCTCGCCGCAATGGCTGCGCCCCGGCTCCAGCAGGTGGCCCGGCTTCAGCCGGAAGAAGGTGACGGTGAGGCCGGCACGGATCGCCGTGCCGAGGGGCTGGCCGGTCCGGCCCGAAATGCCCGACGGGAGGTCGACGGCGACCACGAACGCGTCCGAGGCATTGGCCCGGTCGATCGCGTCGGCGGCCGGACCTGTCACGGCGCGCGCGAGGCCGGCGCCGAACAGCGCGTCGACGACGAGGTCGCAGGACCGAGGCTGGAAGTCCGAAAGCGGCCGGATCGGCCGGGCCCAGTCCGCGCTAGCCCGGCCGGCATCCCCGCCGGCGGGCGGCGCATCGCAATGGACCTCGACGCGAAGGCCGGCCTGCGTCAGGCGCGCGGCAACGATGAAGCCGTCGCCGCCATTGTTCCCGGGCCCCGCCAGCACGTGGACGCGGGCCGCGCCGGGATGGCGGGCGAGGATCTCGGCCGCCACGGCGTCGCCGGCGCGGCGCATCAGCCCGGCGCCGTCGAAGGGGCCGGATGCAATGGCGAGACGGTCGGCCTGCGCCATCTCGTCGGGGGTGAGGAGTTCGAGCGTCATGCAGCCATCCGTCGATCGGAAAGGCAGACTAGTCGCTGCGGGCCGTGGCTGGCAAACGCAGCCGATGCACAAATATTATGCCATTTGCCCACTTTATCATCATCGCCGATTGCGCCTTCGGGCGGCTTCCGGCAGTTTCATCGCGGCGGGCACGAGCTCGTCCCGCCCAAGCCCGCGCGAAGCTTCGGAACCTCCGTGGTGGCGCTGCGTCAGCCGAATTTGATGCCGATCTGGCACGGTTCGTGCTTCGGTTTGGCGGAAGCGGGCTCGATCTGCCGCGCATATCCATCGGAGGCCCCATTCGGATGAAGAAAATCGAAGCGATCATCAAACCGTTCAAGCTGGACGAAGTGAAGGAAGCCCTTCAGGAAGTCGGCTTGCAGGGGATCACGGTTACCGAGGCGAAAGGTTTCGGGCGCCAGAAGGGGCACACCGAGCTCTACCGGGGAGCGGAGTATGTGGTGGACTTCCTGCCGAAGGTGAAGGTCGAGGTGGTGCTCGCCGACGAATCCGTCGACGCGGCACTCGAGGCGATCCGCAAGGCCGCACAGACGGGGCGGATCGGCGACGGCAAGATCTTCGTCTCCAACATCGAGGAAGTCGTCCGCATCCGCACGGGCGAGACCGGCGTCGACGCGATCTGATCCGTCGAAGCCGTCCACAACAGTTTCATCGTCAGACAGGGAAAACGAAATGACGACAGCCAGCGACATCATGAAGCAGATCAAGGACAACGACGTGAAATTCGTCGACCTGCGCTTCACCGACCCGAAGGGCAAGCTCCAGCACGTCACCATGGACGTCGCCGAGGTCGAGGAGGACATGTTCGCCGACGGCGTGATGTTCGACGGATCCTCGATCGCGGGCTGGAAGGCGATCAACGAGTCCGACATGGTTCTCATGCCCGACACCGAGACGGTCCACATGGATCCGTTCTTCGCCCAGTCGACCATGGTCATCCTGTGCGACATCCTCGATCCGGTGTCCGGCGAGGCCTACAACCGCGATCCGCGCGGCACGGCCAAGAAGGCCGAGGCCTACATGAAGTCGGAAGGCATCGGCGACACCATCTATGTCGGCCCCGAGGCCGAGTTCTTCGTGTTCGACGACGTCAAGTACAAGGCCGACCCCTACAACACCGGCTTCAAGCTCGACTCGACCGAACTGCCGTCGAACGACGACACCGACTACGAGACCGGCAACCTCGGCCACCGTCCGCGCGTCAAGGGCGGCTACTTCCCGGTCCCGCCGATCGATTCGCTGCAGGACATGCGCTCGGAGATGCTGACCGTGCTCACCGAGATGGGGGTGCGCGTCGAGAAGCATCACCACGAGGTGGCGGCCGCCCAGCACGAGCTCGGCATCAAGTTCGACACGCTCGTCCGCAACGCCGACAAGATGCTGATCTACAAGTACGTCGTGCACCAGGTCGCCAATGCCTACGGCAAGACGGCCACCTTCATGCCGAAGCCGATCTTCGGCGACAACGGCTCGGGCATGCACGTGCACCAGTCGATCTGGAAGGACGGCAAGCCGACCTTCGCGGGCAATGAATATGCCGGCCTGTCGGAGACCTGCCTCTACTACATCGGCGGCATCATCAAGCACGCCAAGGCCATCAACGCCTTCACCAACCCGCTCACCAACTCCTACAAGCGTCTGGTGCCGGGCTACGAGGCGCCGGTGCTGCTCGCCTATTCGGCGCGCAACCGCTCGGCCTCCTGCCGCATCCCCTTCGGCTCCTCGCCGAAGTCGAAGCGCGTCGAGGTCCGCTTCCCCGATCCGGGCGCGAACCCCTATCTCGGCTTCGCGGCGATGCTGATGGCCGGCATCGACGGCATCAAGAACAAGATCCACCCCGGTCAGCCGATGGACAAGGATCTCTACGACCTGCCGCCGAAGGAGCTGAAGAAGATCCCGACCGTCTGCGGCTCGCTGCGCGAAGCCCTGATGAGCCTCGACAAGGACCGCGGCTTCCTGAAGGCCGGCGGCGTGTTCGACGACGACCAGATCGATGCCTATATCGAGCTGAAGATGCACGAGGTCATGCGCTTCGAGATGACCCCGCATCCGGTCGAGTTCGACATGTACTACTCGGTCTGATCGTCCTCCCGAGGCGACCGACGGACGGAGCCGGGCACAAGCCCGGCTCTTTTCGTTTTGGGAGGTTCGCGGCCGGAGACGGGGATGCACGAGCGGGGCCGTGGCGACTTGACGATCTGTCGTTTTAAAACTACATCTCCTCATGCTCGACCTGAAGCAGACGGAGACGTTCCGGAAGTGGTGGATGCGCCTCGGCGACGAGCGCGCCCGCGGCGTGATCTTCTCGCGGTTGGACCGTCTCGCCTATGGCCACGTCGGCGACGTACGACCCGTCGGCGACGGCGTCAGCGAATTGCGCATCCACCACGGTCCGGGTTATCGCGTCTACTTCCAGCGACGCGGCGACACGATCGTCGTCCTGCTGTGCGGAGGCGACAAGAGCACCCAGGCCAGGGGGACATCAGGACCGCGAAGCGCCTTGCGGCGGAATGGAGCCAGTGAAGATGGCTGAGAAGCTCACGACCTTCGACCCGGCAGAGGGACTGACCTCGAACGAGGCCGCCGCTGCCTTCATGGCGGAGGCCTTCGCGTCGGAGGACGCCGGCTACATCGCCCATGCGCTCGGCGTCGTCGCGCGCGCCACGGGCATGACCCGGATCGCCCGCGAGACGGGTCTCTCGCGCGAGCAGCTCTATCGATCGTTCAGCGCCGACGGCAACCCGACGCTCAAGACCACGCTCCTGGTCATGAAGGCTCTCGGCATCGAACTGACGGCAAGGTCTCCAGCGCACCGCCCGGAGCCCCTGTGAGCGCGGACGAACTGGCAGCATGGCGGCGATGCGGCCGGAGGCGATGTCGATCGCGCGCCTGATCTGTGATAGCTCCGCATCGGCACACGCCTCGAGGGACCGGACACAGGACGAGCAGACATGAAGATCGCGACCTGGAACATCAACGGCGTCAAGGCGCGGATCGACAACCTCATCGCCTGGCTGACGGAGAGCCGGCCCGACATCGTCTGCCTGCAGGAGATCAAGTCGGTCGACGAGGGTTTCCCGCGGCTCGAGATCGAGGCGCTGGGCTATCATGTCGAGACGCACGGGCAGAAGGGCTTCAACGGCGTCGCCATCCTGTCGAAGCTGCGCTTCGACGAGGTGAACCGGCGCCTGCCCGGCGACGAGACGGACGAGCAGGCGCGCTTCATCGAGGGCGTGTTCTCGACGAAGATGGGCGTGCTGCGCGTGGTCTCGCTCTACCTGCCGAACGGCAATCCCGTCGGCACGGAAAAGTTTCCCTACAAGCTCGGCTGGATGGAAAGGTTGGAGCGCTGGAGCGCGGACCGGCTGGCGCTGGAGGAGCCGCTGGTGCTCGCCGGCGACTACAATGTCATCCCGCAGCCGATCGACGCGAAGAACCCGGCCGCCTGGGTCGGCGACGCGCTGTTCCAGCCGGAGAGCCGGGCCGCGCACCGGCGGCTCGAATGGCTCGGCCTGACGGATGCGACGCGGGCGGTCACCGGCGAGCAGGTCTTCACCTTCTGGGACTACCAGGCCGGGGCCTGGCAGAAGAACAACGGCATCCGCATCGACCACCTCATGCTGTCGCCGGAAGCGGCGCGGCATCTGTCCGCGGCCTCCGTCGAGAAGCACGTGCGCGCGTGGGAGAAGCCGTCCGACCACGTGCCGGTGGCGATCGAGCTGGCGCTCGAAGCGGCCTGAACGCGGACGCTTAGAGCGTGTCATTCAACCGAGGATGCGAAAGAATACCTCGAGAATCCTCGAGATTTCGGGCTTGAGCTGCGCTGGAACGCGCAGTCCTTCTCATCCTCTCAGGCGTCCTCGCGGCCGTGCTCGGAGGCAGCCGACACGGACAGGCGCAGCCCCATGGCGTTCATCACCTTGACGATGGTGGCGAATTCCGGATTTCCGCCGCGGCCGAGCGCCCGGTAGAGGCTTTCGCGGGAGAGACCCGCATTGCGCGCCACCTCGCTCATGCCGCGCGCCCGCGCGACGTCGCCGAGCGCAGCCGTGAAGAGGGCCGGGTCGCCCTCCTCCATCGCCGCGTTCATATAGGCGAAGATCATGTCCTCGCTGTCGAGATGCTCCGATGCATCCCAGGTCTTCAGATCAGCCATCGTCCTGCTCCCGAAGTTCCTTCGCCAAAGCCTTCGCGGCGGCGATGTCACTCTTCTGTGTTCCCTTGTCACCGCCGCCGAGGAGGATCACCACCGTGCGGCCACGCTGCAGGAGATAGATCCGATATCCCTGTCCGTAGTGGATCCGGAGTTCCGACAGCCCATCGCCGATGGGGCGGACGTCGCCGAGATTGCCGAGCGACAGGCGCCTGATGCGGACGATGATCCGCGCGCGGGCCTGTTGGCCCTTCAGGCCCTAGAACCAGCCGGAATATGGCGCTGCCTCCAGAACCTCGATCATGCGCAGGAATGTAGCCCACGGGCGACAACGGTACAAGAACGGCGCTGCTCCGGAGCCGACGCTTTCGGATGTGTCCCTACAGGCTGCCGCGCGGACGCCCGCCGCGCGTGTCTGGCCTGCAAGGGAGCCTCGTGGCATGCTGTCGGGATGTGGCGCATGATCGTCCTTGCATCGCTGACGCCGGCCCTCTCGGCGGGCCTGACTGGCCTTGCGGCCGCCGACTGCATGTGCGCGGCCAACGGCACCCGCTACGAGACGGGCGCCGTCGTCTGCATCCGCAGCCCGGCCGGCGACTGGCTCGGTCGGTGCGGCAAGGTGCTCAACAATTCGTCGTGGGAAAAGCTGGCGGACGGCTGCCCGGTCACGCTCGACGCGGGCGATCGGGAACCGCCGATGTCTCAGCCTGCGCCCGCCACCGACACGGCTTTACCGCGCGACTCCGGCCAGGGCTGACGCCGATCACGATCATGGGCCGCGCAAGGTGGAAAAGCCCCGGCTGCCGACGGAGAAATGGCTGATCAGCGGGCGCCGCGGCGCAGCATGTCCTCGGCCAGCGCGATGGCGGTGCGGCGGTCGGATTCGCCGGCGAGCGAGAAGGCTTCCTCCTGCAGGCTGCGGATCCAGATCTGATCGGAGGGCGAGGCGCGCTCGAGCGCGGCGGTCATCATCGCCAGGCCCTTCACCACCTTGCCGCTCTGGAAGAGGAGGTCGCCGAGGGTGGCCTGGGCGCCGGAATGGCCCTTCTCGGCGGCGAGCTGGAACCAGCGGCCGGCCTGCTTGACGCTGACCTTGACGCCTTCGCCGCGGAGGAACATCCGGCCGATCTCGTACTGGGCGGCCGGGTTGCGGTAGGTGGCCGCGGCGCGCATGTAATAGTCCTGCGCGGCGGCCGGATTGGCCTGGACGGGTGTCCCGGGAATGCCGGTGCGGACATAGCCGGCCAGCGCCACCAGCGCGTCGGAGACGTAGCTCTCTTCCGGACTGCCAGGCTCCACGTCCTGCTGCACGATCAGGCTGAAGGCCTTGAAGGCCTCGTAGTCGTTGCGCTGGACGCCGTCGCCCTCGGCATACATGCGCGCGAGCTTCCAGCGCGCGCCGAGCTGGCCGTTGTCGGCTGCGTAGCGATAGGCCTCGACCGCTTCCTGCTTGTGCCCCTGCCGGTAGGCGTCGAAGCCGAAGCGGAACATGTCCCAGGGGCTCGAGCCCTTCTCCTGCATCGTCTTGGGATCAAGCGCGTGGGCGCTTCCCGCAGCGATCAGGCCGGCTCCAACGACACCGCTCAACAGGGTCGCACGGACCCACGCACTCATCGGCATTTCAATCGGCTTTTCCTGCCGGAAAGACAAACGATCCAGTCGGGCAGAGACGGCTCGGCGAGCCCTCTCCCATCCGCAGACCGGTCCCTGTCCCCATGGCATCCACGTTCCGTTTCGCGCCCGTCCCGGGCCAACTCGCAGCGATGGCCGCACCTGGCGCCTTCGCGATGTCTACTGAGTTGCTACTCGTTTATGGCGGGAACGCGGCAACCGCCAGATGGCGTTTGCGAGCGTGAATTCTTCCTGAACAAGTGTTGCGGAATCGACACTGCCGACGATGCCCCGGCGAGACCGGAGGCAAGACCTGTCGACGCTAGGCCTTGCCTTCCTTGTTCTCGCGCGTGAGCACGGAGGCCGCGACCGAGCCAAGGATCAGGATCGCCGTGACGGCCAGCGCCACCGTCGACGGCACCTTGTAGACATGGGCGAGCAGCATCTTGCCGCCGATGAAGATCAGCACCAGCGACAGGCCGGTCTTCAGGTGGTGGAATTCGCGCATCATGCCCGACAGCACGAAGAAGAGCGCGCGCAGGCCCATGATGGCGAAGACGTTGGAGGAGAAGACGATGAAGGGGTCGTCGGAGATGGCGAGCACGGCGGGGATCGAATCGACCGCGAAGATCAGGTCGGTGAACTCCACCGTCATCAGCACGACGAAGAGCGGCGTCATGTAGAGCAGGCCCTGGCGCGTCACGAAGAAGCGCGATCCCTCGTACTCGTCGGTGACGCGCCCGGTCTTCTTCAGGAGCCGCACGACGCGGCTCTGGCCGGGATCGATCATGTCGTCGCCCGACGTCATCATCTTGTAGCCCGAGAAGATCAGCAGCGCGCCGAGCGCCATGCCGATCCATTCGAACTGGTCGACGAGCTTCACGCCGGGCACGATCAGCGACAGGCGCATCACGATCGCCCCGACGATGCCGTAGAAGAGGACGCGATACTGCGCTTCGGCCGGCACGCGGAAATAGCTGAAGATCAGCGCGATGACGAAGATGTTGTCGAGGGAGAGCGCCTGCTCCACCAGATAGCCGGTGAGGAACTCCGCGCCGCGGCTGGGTCCGGCGAACCAGAACACGCCGGCGCCGAAGAGGAAGGCGAGCGTGACGTAGCCGGCGACGGTGATGCCGGCCTCGCGCGGGCTGATCACGTGGTCCTTGCGGTGCAGAACGAAGAGATCGACGAACAGGATGACGGCGACGAACGCCAGGAAACCGGGCCAGAGCCAGTCGTGCATGTGCATGGGGAAAAAAGCCTGCGCCGCGTGAGCGCGCCGTCGTTCGGTCCGACATCACAGGCGACGCCTCGCCTGTCAGAGGGGCCCGGCCCGGGTGACGGCTCTTTTTGCGCCCGAACGGGCCGCTTGACAAGCGGCCCGTGCGATCCGGCACGCAGAATTATCAGGAAGGCTGAGATATCTTCGCCGCCGCGGCGGTCAGGCTTCGCCCGACACCCGCTGCAGCGCGACCCTCAGCCGGGCGAGAACGGCCACGAACTCGGCCCGCTTCTCGCGCTCGGCCTCGACGATCTCGTCCGGCGCGTTGGCGACGAACTTCTCGTTGCCGAGCTTCTTGTCGATGCGCCCGATCTCGGCCTCGGTCTTGGCGATCTCCTTGCCGATGCGCGCGGCCTCGGCCGAAAGGTCGATCAGGTCGCCGAGCGGTATGCAGGCGGTCGCCTCGCCGACGACGATCTGGGCCGAGCCCTTCGGAGCCTCGGCGGCGAGTTCGATCGCGGTGACGCGCGCCAGCCGCATGATGGCGGGCGCATGGCGGCCGAGACGCTCGCGCGTGACGGCGTCGGCCCCCACCATCGCGAGCGGCGCCTGCGCGGCCGGCGGCACGTTCATCTCCGAACGGACGGAGCGGATGCCCGAGACGAGGTCGACCAGCCAGTTGATCTCGGCTGCCGCGGCCTCGTCGGCGAAATTCGGCTGCGGCCAGCGGGTCAGTGCCAGCATGTCGGGCCGCGCGCTGCCCTCCGGCGCCGTCCGCGCCCAGAGCTCCTCGGTCATGAAGGGCATCATCGGATGCAGGAGCTTGTAGATCTCCTGCAGGACATGCGCCACGCAGGCCCGCGATTCGACCTTCGCCGCCTCGTCCTCGCCCATGAAGACCGGCTTCAGCAGTTCCAGATACCAGTCGCAGACCAGGTTCCAGACGAAGGAGTAGGCCGCGCCCGCCGCCTCGTTGAAGCGGTAGGTCTCGATGCCGCGCGTGATCGCGCCGGCGGCGCGGGTCAGTTCCGTCAGAATCCAGCGGTTGACGGTCAGCTTCGCTGCGGCCGGATCGAAGGACGGATCGAGGGCCGCGCCGTTCATCTCGGCGAAGCGCGTGGCGTTCCACAGCTTGGTGCCGAAGTTGCGGTAGCCGGCGATGCGGGCCGGGTCGAGCTTCACGTCGCGGCCCTGGGCGGCCATGATGGTGAGCGTGAAGCGCAGCGCGTCGGCGCCATACTCGTCGATCAGTTCCAGCGGATCGATGACGTTGCCCTTCGACTTCGACATCTTGGCGCCGTTCTTGTCGCGGACCAGCGCATGGACGTAGACGGTGTGGAAGGGCTCCTCCTCCATGAAGTGCAGGCCCATCATCATCATCCGGGCGACCCAGAAGAAGATGATGTCGAAGCCCGTCACCAGCACCGAGGTCGGGTAGTAGGTCTTCAGCTCCTCCGTACGGTCCGGCCAGCCGAGCGTCGAGAAGGGCCACAGCGCCGACGAGAACCAGGTGTCGAGCACGTCCTCGTCGCGGACGAGGATGTCGCCCGGCTGGAAGTTCTCGAGCTTCTCCTCGACCCAGGCCTTCCACGGTCCCTCGAGCGCCAGATAGTACTCGACGGCGGCGTCGAGCGCCTCCTTCTCGGTCTTCTCGACGAAGACGTGGCCGTCCGGCCCGTACCAGGCCGGAATCTGGTGGCCCCACCAGAGCTGGCGCGAGACGCACCAGGGCTGGATGTTCTCCATCCACTCGAAATAGGTCTTCTCCCAGGTCTTCGGGACGAAGCTGGTGCGGCCCTCGCGCACCGAGGCGATGGCGGGCTTCGCTAGCGTCGCGGCGTCGACATACCACTGGTCGGTCAGGAAGGGCTCGATCGGCACGCCGCCGCGATCGCCGTGCGGCACCATGTGGCGGTGCGGCTCGACGCGGGCGAGGAAGCCGCCCTCCTCCATCAGGTCGACGACCAGCTTGCGCGCCTCGAAGCGGTCGAGCCCGTCGAGCCGGTCCCAGACCTCCTCGCGCATGAAGTCGAGCTCCAGGCCGTCGAGGAAATCCTCGTTGTCCTTCAGCGTCACCTTCGCCTCGACCGTCAGGATGCTGATCGCGCGCAGGCCGTGCCGCTTGCCGACCTCGAAGTCGTTGAAATCATGCGCTGGCGTGATCTTGACCGCGCCGGTGCCCTTCTCGGGATCGGAATAGTCGTCGGCCACGACCGGAATGCGGCGACCGACCAGCGGCAGGACGAGGTTGCGGCCGACGAGGTGACGATAGCGCTCGTCGTCGGGATGCACCGCCACGGCGGTGTCGCCGAGCATCGTCTCGGGACGGGTCGTGGCGACGGTGATGTAGGTGGCGGGGTTCTCGGGATCGAAGGCGACCCCTTCGATCGGATAGCGGAAGTGCCAGAGATTGCCGTCGACCTCGTGCTGCTCGACCTCGAGGTCGGAGATCGCCGTCAGGAGCTTCGGGTCCCAGTTGACCAGCCGCTTGTCCTTGTAGATCAGGCCCTGCTTGTAGAGCGTGACGAAGACCTCGACGACCGCCGTCGAGAGGCCCTCGTCCATGGTGAAGCGCTCGCGCGACCAGTCGCAGGAGGCGCCCAGCCGCTTCAGCTGGTTGACGATCATCCCGCCGGATTCGTCCTTCCACTCCCAGACGCGATCGATGAATTCCTCGCGGCTCATGTCGCGGCGGCGGATCTGGCGCTCGGCCAGCCGGCGCTCGACGACCATCTGCGTGGCGATGCCGGCATGGTCCATGCCCGGCTGCCACAGCACGTTCCTGCCGCGCATCCGCTCGAAGCGGACGAGGATGTCCTGCAGCGTGTTGTTGAGGGCGTGCCCCATGTGGAGCGAGCCGGTGACGTTGGGCGGCGGAATGACGATGGTGAAGGGATCGGCGCCGTGTGCGGCGCCGGCACCGGCACGGAAGGCGTGCTCCTCTTCCCAGCGGCGGGCTATTCTCGGTTCGACGCTCGCTGCGTCATAGGTCTTGTCAAGCATCTGGGACGTCCGCGCTCGCAGGGCAATGGAGGCGCGCCGACACCGGCACCCCCGGAGCCCGGTGTAAACCCGATGGGTCGGACCGAGTCAACCATTCCGGGGAGCCCGGAGGCTGCCGGCCAAACCGCGCCCGAGACCGGTCCGCGGCGCAGGCGAACGGCGCCGCGGCAGCGAGCCGTCGATCGCCCGTCGTCCGGACCGCGGTCAGCGGCCACCGCGGGCGACGCGCTCGATCTCCTCGCGCACCAGCTTCTCGACCAGCGTCGGCAGGTTGTTGTCCAGCCAGTCCTGGAGCATCGGCCGCATCATCTCGGCGGCGAGCTCGTCGAAGGTCTTGCGGCGGCTCGCCTCGAAGGCCTCGGTGAGTTCACCGAAGGCGGCGGCGACCTGACGGCCGGTCCGCTCGGAGATCAGCGACGCCTTCTCGACGGGAGCGGCCGCCGGCTGAGGAAGAGGCTGAGCGTGCGCCGCCGGCTGCGGCTGCACCAGCGTTTCGCCGGCCGGCGCAGACATGGCCGGCTCGGGCGCGGCAGGACCTTCGGACATGGCGGCGGGGTCTGCGGCCATGGAGACGGGGACCACGGGATCGACCGGCTGCGGCCGGCGGGCTTCGGGCTCGGCGCGCCCGGGCATGGGACGTGCCGCCGCGCGGTCCTGATCCGCCTGGCGCGCGACCGGCTCGTCTGCGCCCGGGCGCGGCGCCTTCGGCAGGTCGAAGGCTGCAGCCGGCGCGTTCGCCGCGACCAGATCCATCCGCTCCTCCTCGGCCGCCCCGGCGCGCGCCTGCTCGGGCTCGCCTCTCGCCGGAACGTCCTCGGGCTTGCGCACCTGATCGCTGTCTTCGATGATCCGGCGGATCGAAGCGAGGATTTCCTCCATCGAAGGCTCGCGCTGCACGCCACCCGCCTGTGGCAGTTTCAGTTCAGCCGCGTGACTGGCCATCGCCCGTATCTCCTTCCCGATCGCCGATCGGTGCCCGAATCATGCTGCAAGCCTAGCGCTTCGGTCCTTCCGAGAGAATCCCCGGCCGGACCGGCCATTCCCTTTCGCACAGATATCCGGGGCGTGGCGGCCCGACCAAACGCCAGCGGCCGCGCAGTGCGCGGCCGCCGCAGGAAAAAGGGAGAGGACGGTTCAGCGGCCGTCGGGCGTGCGCAGGCCGAACCACTTGTCCTTGACCGCCTCGTAGTGCTCTTCCGGCCTGTAGGTGGCAACGTTGAGCCCCAGGCTCTCGACGCCGAGGCTGCCGATGGCCGACAGGATCGCGAAGCTCGCCAGCACGACGTCGTGTTCGGCACTCACCAGATTGACCTGGGCCGTGATGACGGAGGCCTGCGAATCGAGCACGTCCAGCGTGGTGCGCTGGCCGACGTTGCGCTCCTCGATCACGCCGTTGAGCGCCAGCTGCGCGGCCGAGACGAGCTCGCGGTTCGCTGCGACGACCTCGGCACCCGCCTGGAACTGCGTCCAGGCCGAGGTGACGGCGGCGCGAACCTGGTCGCGGCTGACGTCGACCTCGATGCGGGCCTGGCCGAGCGATTCCTTGGACTGGCGAACGAGGGCGGAGGTGCGTCCGCCCTGGTAGAGCGGGATGGTCAGCGTGGCGCCGATCGAGGCGGAGTTCGAGTAGCCGTCGGATCCCGGACGTGCCGGGGAGGCATCCGAAAAGCTGCGGCTCAAGCCGGCACTCGCGGTGACGCCCGGCAGCAGCGCGCCCTCGGCCGAATTCACCGAGAAGCCGGCGGCGTCGACGAGATGCTGGGTGGCGAGGATCGCCGGATGGCGCACCAGCGCCAGTTCGATCGCCTGGCCGAGGCTCTTCGGCAGCAGCCTGGCGAGCGGGCTCACCGGCTGCAGCTTGCCCGGCGCGTCGCCGACGATCTGGCGGTAGGTCGCCTCGCTGGCCTGGGCGGTGGCGCGCGCCAGGCTGAGCTGCGCCACGGCGGCGGAGCGGCTCGCCTCCGCCTGGGCGACGTCGGTGCGGGTGCCCTCGCCCACGTCGAAGCGGGAGCGGGCGGCGCGCACCTGCTCGCTCAGGAACTCGAGGTTGCGCTCGCGCAGCACCGCGATCTGGCGGTCGCGGATGACGTCGAGATAGGCGGTGGCCGCGCTGTAGAGCGTGTTCTGCTCGGTGTTGCGCAGCGATTCGCGCGCCGCATAGACCTGCGACTTCGCCGCCAGCACGTTGTTCTTCGTCTGGAAGCCGTCGAACAGGGTCTGGTTGATCTGCACGCCGAAGGAGCCCGTGCGGATGCTCGCCTCCGTCAGCCCGGAGGTCTGCGTATACTGCAGCGACCCGGTCGCCGCGATGGTCGGGCGATAGCCGGACTTGGCGATGGCCACGTTCTCGTCGGTGACGCGCACGCCGGCGCGGGCCGAATTCAGGGCGGAATTGTTCTGGTAGGCCTTGGCCAGCGCCCCCAGCATCGTCTCAGCGCTCGCCGGCCCGGGCGACACAAGCGCGGCGGTGACAAGCAACGCTGCCAAAAGACTTTTCGAAATCGACGCCACGACGGACCTCATTACCTGACCGGACGCGTGCGCTGCGTCCCCCGAAACTCCGGACCGGGCCTGAGCCCGACCTGCACAGACAGCTCCCTCCCTATCGCGCCGCCGGAGCAGCCGATAATCGTACGCTTGACCAAGATGGCCGCCGCGGACGAGACGCGCAAGCCTTCAGAACTCGAAAGCCTTCTCCTTGCGGAAGCCGGACAGCGGCCTCACCGCCGCGTTGAAACCCCGCCTCCCCGAAATCGAGCCGCCCTGCCGGACGTAGAGCCGGGCGATGCCGGCATTGCCATGGCCCTCGACGACCACGAGGCGGCCGCCATCCTTCAACTGGTCGAAGATCGGCTGCGGCACTTCGTCCACCGCGCCTTCCAGGACGATCACGTCGTAGGGCGCCTCCGAGGCGTATCCGGCCGGCAGCGGCCCCTGCACCACGGCGACGTTGTCGTATCCGAGTTCGGCGAGCCGCGCCGTCGCCTGATCCGCGAGCGCGGCATCGCTTTCGAGCGCGATGACGGAACCCGCGACCAGCGACAGGATCGCCGCCGAGTAGCCGGAGCCGGCGCCGACGTCGAGCACGACGTCGGCGGGGCCGACATCCGCCAGTTGCAGCATCTTGGCGAAGGGAGACGGTTCCATGAGGAAGCGCCGTTCGCCCGAGCCGGGCGGGGTGATGTCGAGATCCTCGTCGATATAGGCCAGGGACCTGAGGCGCGACGGAACGAAGGCCTCGCGCGGCACCGACAGGAAGGCGTCGAGAAGAGGGATCCGGTTGACGTCGGTTGTCCGAAGCTGGCCGTCGACCATCTTGGCCCGCTGCCGCGCGAAGTCAGCGCTTGTCGTCAATGTTCGTCTCCGCCGGACTGCTTCGATCAAGCGGGGGATGGAAGCGTCCCTCGCGAAACAGCCGGCGCTGGAGGCCTCGCCCGGAATCGAACCGGGGTGCAAGGATTTGCAGTCCTCTGCGTAACCACTCCGCCACGAGGCCTCGCCGCGATCGGCTGTCTATGGGCGATCTGTTAACAGAGGGTCAACGGGCCGACAAGCGCCCGGCGGCAAAATCAACCGCTGTCTGCAGAGGGTGCCGCGGCGGCGGGAAGGGTCCCGCGCCGGCCGCACGCGGCGTCGACGCCGCCCCGCCCAGGGAAACGCCGTCGCGGCCTGCGACGCAGGCCGATTCCGCTTCGGGACCGGGACGACGGCGGCGTTGCGATTCGCCTGCAGTCCTTGTCCGCAGGAGCGCGGGCAGCGTCCGGGTCGGCTCCCGGAGGCTGACCCGGCGCGATCCGCCGTGCGTCGGGCGACGTGCGGCGAGGCGGGGAATGGCGCGGCCCGGTCCGGCGCCGGTCCGGCGGCCATCGCGCCAATGCGACCGGAACGGCTCGCCGCGCGATTCGGGCGCCGGATGCGGGGCCGTCAGCCCCGACCGCGACGGCGATGCCACCACACGGCCGTGCGCCGGCGCCAGCGGCGCACGGAAGGAATGTCGTAGGACAGGACGAGAAGGCCCGAGGGAATCATCCAGAAGCCCAGCACCGGCAGGAAGCCGAGGAAGCCGCCCAGGATCAGGGCCGCGCCCGAGGCGATTCGCATCCGCCGCGACCGGGGCATGCGGATCCTGCGCCCGAAGGCATGGATCGCCGGCCCGCTCTCCGGCGCCCCTGCCCCGCTCTCTTCCGCCGTCCGCTCCTGCCGATCGTCCCGCGCCACCCGCCGTTCCTTCATCCCGATTCCGGAGGGCGCGCCGGCGGGCGTTGCGCCCTCCGTGTCTCCCTCCGTGTCGCGCCCCGCGACGTTCCTCTTCCCCGCCGGGTCGCCCCGGCCGCGGCTGCACGCCGCGACGCTCCGCGTCACCCGCCGGTCCGCCGCCGCTGCCGCGCGCCGCGACCGTTGCCGTGCCGCGCGACGCTCCTCGTCGCCGGCCTATAGGCCCGGGCCGCCGCCGCGCGCCGCGACGCTTCTCTTCCGGCGGGATCCGGCCCGCCGTCGCCGGTCCGACCGCCGATGGCGCGGCGATCCAGGCGACGGCGCGGCGATCCGCGCGGACGCATGAACGCGCCGGACGGCCGGCCGATCCCGTCCCGAGCCTGCTATATCGGGCGCGCGCCGGCCATTTGCGACCGGCCCTCCCTTCTCCCGGAAAAAAATGCATTTGCCGCTTGGCAAGCCGCAAAGGCGTTTGCTATAGGCACCGCACTTCGCGAGCGCTGTTCCCCGGTAGCTCAGTGGTAGAGCAACCGGCTGTTAACCGGTTGGTCGCTGGTTCGAATCCGGCCCGGGGAGCCAATTTTTCCAACGACTTGACCCGCCATCGTGTCTGCGAAGCGATCGATCTATTCACCGCGATCAGGCCGCGTGAACGGCCGTCACGTGCCGATGCGGAACGTTCCCACACATCCATGTCGATCTCGGTGCCGACGGCTTTCGGGGGTATCGTGGCGTCTGTGACTCGACTGTCGGTCCCCGATCGTTGCCGGACCCGCCGCAGTTGCCGTCGATCGACCGCTCCGGCCTGCGGGGAGTTGCCTTTGTCTTATGCAGCCCTCCCTGGAGCAGCGCCGTGAAGCACATGCAGGTTCGCGACGCCCAGGCCGAGCTGTCTTCGCTAATCGCCGCGGCCGAGCGCGGCGAGCCGACCACGATCACGAAGCATGGCAAGCCTGCCGCCGTGCTGGTGCCGGTTGCGGATGCGCGCAAACTCCATCCGTATCCCGAGGCCCCGAGCTTCGCCGATCACCTGCTCGCATTCCCGGGCGGCATCGAGTTCGAGCGCGACCGCACGCCGCTGCGCGACATCCATCTGTGAAAGGCATTCTCGTCGACACGTCGGTGTTGTCCGAGAATCGCGCCGGGCCGGCTGAGCGCAACCGCGGCGCGGTGGTTCCGCGACAATGACGGCCACCTCTTCCTGCCGGTCGTCGCCTTGAGCGAAATCCGCCGGGCATCGGGCGGCTGGAGCGCCTGGGCGCCATGCGCAAGGCCGAAACGGCGTCGATGTGGTTCAACCGGACCATGGAGGTGTTCTCGGACTTCCTGGTTCCGGTCAGCACGCGGATGGCGATGGAGGCAGGAGCGCGTTCCGATCGCGCCAATGCGATCGGCCGGAATCCGGGCTTTGCCGACATACTGATCGCAGCAACCGCGCTGGTGAGCGAAATGCCCGTGGCCACGCGCAACCTGCGCCATTTCGAGCCGCCAGGCGTGCCCTGCCTCGACCCGCTCGCGGAGGGCTGACCTCGCCCGCCATCCGTGCGATGCCTGCGCGTCCCGCGCACTTCGATCTGGAGCATGCCGCGTCGGCCGCTGCGCCGAGCCCGCGCCGGTCGCGCGAGGCGCCGCGCCCTCACGCCACGAGGCGGTAGCGGCCCTGCCCGGCGGTGGCGCCGCGCCCGACATGGCAGGTCTGGCCGATCACCAGCAGCGGCCAGAGTGCGGCGAGGTCGCCTTCCAGCGTCACCACGCCTTCGACCACCGGATTGGCGAAGCGGCGGTCCTGGCGCCGCGAGGCGCGACGGGCATCGGTCTGCGCGAGGTGGGCGCCGCCATAGGCGATCCCGCGCCAGGCCTGCGCCAGCGCCGGCCAGTCGCAGTCCGGTTCGGCGTCCATCCAGCGCGCCAGACCGTCGACGCGGCGCGCCAGGCGGGCGACGAGCGTCCACGGCGCCTCGAAGACATCCGCACCGGTGGCATCGAAGGGCGTGGCGAAATCGAGCGCCGCGAAACGCGGCGCCGGCGGCAGCGCCAGGCCTTCCACCGTGGCGAGATCGACGCCCTCCACCGTGAGCCCGCGCCGCCCGCCGGCCAGGTCGACGTCGTGCGCCAGTGCTGCGACCAGCGCCTCGCGCGCCGCGGGCAGCCAGTCGCAGGAAAAGCCGAACAGCGTGAGCCGGAGGTCGAGATGGCGGCGATGCAGGTCGGCGCCGATCACATAGGGTTTGGGCAGGCCGTGACGTCCGCCGTCGAGCCGCAATTGCTCGCGCAGGAAGACGTCGAGCGCGCAGGGCGGATCGAAGCTGCACGGCCGGCCGGCCAGCGCGGACGCCGACGCGCCCGCCATCAGCCGGCCGCCCCAGGCGCCGCGCACCCGGTTGAGAAGCGTGAGCACCGGCATGTCGGGCGGGCGGGCGGTGCGCACGATGATCACCTGGTGGAACCACCGCGCGGCCAGCGCTCCGAGGTCCGGCCTGTCGGCCGGCGCGGCCAGCCGCCGTGCGATCTGTCCCTCCGCCACCTCGTCCGGTCCCCACGCCATGCCGCCCCCGCCATCGCCGCCCTTGCCGGCACAAGAGCCGATTTCGCGAAGGGTAACAAGCACTTGCGGGCGTCGACGCCTGCCCGGAGGGTCTGGAAGGCTTCGTGGATTCAGAATAAAGTGAGGTAATTCAATATATTGAGTGATTTCAGCGGCAAGTTGATCATGGTATGTTCCAGAATGTACCTCAAATCTGGCGTCCCTTCATGGAGAGAGGTGCTTTTTCGAGCCTCTTGACAAGGGCCTCGGAAGGGGTGAGTCTGGACCTCAGCCGCATTCCACGCGGATTGAGACGATAACCAGCATGGTACGGCGTGGTGATGCAGCGTCTGGACCTCAGCCGCATTCCACGCGGATTGAGACATTGCGGATGGCACCGTCCTGCGGGCCCGTACCGTCTGGACCTCAGCCGCATTCCACGCGGATTGAGACTCGAGTAGGTGAACCCTTGCTTCTCCTGCTCCTGTCTGGACCTCAGCCGCATTCCACGCGGATTGAGACTTTCCAGCCGCTGGTAGGTCTCGTGGTCGGCGGAGTCTGGACCTCAGCCGCATTCCACGCGGATTGAGACCTCCATCCCTCCATGACGTCTACGTGTATTCCGGTCTGGACCTCAGCCGCATTCCACGCGGATTGAGACACGGTGCGGGGGTCGCGCCAGCGCAGGGGTTTCGTCTGGACCTCAGCCGCATTCCACGCGGATTGAGACGAGCTGTAGACGTCCACCGGCACTTCGATCCGGTCTGGACCTCAGCCGCATTTCACGCGGATTGAGACTTTCTTCTCGGCCCTTAGGGCGTTCCTGTCGGCGAAGTCTGGACCTCAGCCGCATTTCACGCGGATTGAGACCAGGAAACTCCGGTGCAGGCCTGCTGGAAACCCTCGGTCTGGACCTCAGCCGCATTTCACGCGGATTGAGACACCGAAACGGCGGCGATCGAAGCGGCGAGAAGGGTCTGGACCTCAGCCGCATTTCACGCGGATTGAGACAGGCCTTGTGGCCGTGCTCCGCAATGTATGTCGTCTGGACCTCAGCCGCATTTCACGCGGATTGAGACAGGCCTTGTGGCCGTGCTCCGCAATGTATGTCGTCTGGACCTCAGCCGCATTTCACGCGAATTGAGACCGCCTTGGCGCGCCGGGCGGCCGCATCTTCGGTCTGGACCTCAGCCGCATTTGACGCGGATTGAGACTTGCGCGGAGGAGCTTCCTCCATCACCCGTGTCTGGACCTCAGCCGCATTTGACGCGGATTGAGACCTAAGACGGCGACGATTGCCGTCCAAACCGCGGTCTGGACCTCAGCCGCATTTCACGCGGATTGAGACACGAACTCGACGAACACCGGGAGCGTGTTCTGTCTGGACCTCATACTACTGGCCTTTACCTTCGACCTTCGCGCCGCCCCTCATCCGCCTGCCGGCACCTTCTCCCCGTAACACGGGGAGAAGAACGCCGTCACCGACGGCTTCGCCAGTCGCAAAGGTCGCCTCCCTGGTGACGACGTCGCGGCCGTGCCCCCTTCTCCCCGCTTGCGGGGAGAAGGTGCCGGCAGGCGGATGAGGGGCAGCGCCGTGGGTCAATCGAAAAGACCGCTGGTATCAGCCGCATTTCACGCGGATTGAGACAGCTCGTCGCGGAGCATGGCCGTGTCCATCTGTCTGGACCTCAGCCGCATTTCACGCCGATTGAGACGAAGCGTGGCCGCCGTCTCCGGCCGCCGGTGGGTGGCCGTCCGGCACCCACCCGCACACTACGCCGATCGAGCCGCACCGACGGCGGCGGACGCCGCTCCTTGCCGCCCGTCCGCGATACCGCCGCGCGTCGCGGACGGCCACCCCGCGCCGCCCTCACAGGATCCAGAACGGCCCGTCTTCCGGCATCGGAGCGCCGCCCCGGTGCAGGCAGCGGGCGAGGGCGTTGGCGGGCAGGGCATAGAAGCGCAGCGAATCGCCGGGGCCGCAGTGGCGCGACAGGCGCTGCAGGAGGCCGGCGGCCGCTTCCTGCGTGAGCCGGGCCTCGAAGACCGAGCCCTGCACCCGCACGCCGTGCTTTTCCAGCGCGCGGGCCATGCGGCCGCGGGCGCGGTCGTCGCTGACGTCGTAGGCGATGGCCCAGGCGATGGCATCCTGCGGGTTCTTCACCGGCGCCTCCTCCATGGCCGGCAGACGACCGATGGCGGCGTCGCCGGAGCATCCTGCGGGGTCTTCACGGGCGGCACCTCAATAATCCACCGACACGGGGACATAGGCGGCCGGATCGCCCGCTTCGAGCGCCTGCGACAGCGCGATGGCCTGATCGGTGATCAGCGCGCGCCAGGTGCGGCGGCGGCCCTCGCCATTGCGCGTCTCGCGGCCGCAGGCGCGCTCGTGGGCGCGGATCAATGCGCGCCAGCCCTCGGCCAGCATGCGCGGCGTCGCGGCGCCCGGCGCCGGGGCGAACATCGCCTCCCCCACCACCTTCTGGTTGATCGCGGCGGCCACCACCGCCTCGGCCAGCGGCGGGCGGAACTCCTCCATAAGGTCCCAGCTTGCTGCCTCGCCATGGTCGCGGGTGGCATGCAGCATGCCGAAGCCGGGGTGAAGCCCGGCACGAAGCAGGGCCGCACCGACGTCGCGCGCCAGAAGAGCGGCCGTCACGTTGAGCATGATGTTGACGGCATCCGGGCGTTCGCGGTCGCGCTTGCGCAAGGTGAAGAACGGGCCTTCCAGCATGGCGCCGAAGGCCGGCCAGTAGAGGCTGGCGGCATGGCCCTCCAGCCCGCGCAGCACGTCGAGATCCGGGCAGTGCGGCACGCGGCGGATCAGATGGTTGAGCTTCGCCAGCGCCCGCACGGTGGCCTCGTCGGCGCGGGTCCGGTTCAGCCGGCGCAGCAGCGCGCGCTGGTTGCGCAGACGCCCCTCGACGAAGCGTTTGGCGAAGCCGAGGCACAATGCGGGGTCGAGCGCGGCGCGCGCCTGCGCGAGCTGCCGGCCGGCCCTGCCGTCGAGACCGCGCGTCACCTGGCCCAGCGTCTCGCCATGGCCGTTGACGAAGGCGACCTGGGTTTCGCTGGCCAGCGCCAGTTCGATCGCTTCCGGCGCATAGGAGACGCCGGGGCCGATCTCGATGCGGTCGCAATCGTCCGGGTGGATGACGACGAGATCGGCAGAACCGTCGTCGTCGGCACCGCCGCGCGGCTCGCCCGCCGCATCGGTGCCGAGCAGGCTCTCGCGCACCAGGAAGCCGCGGTTGCGCACGGCGAGCGACCGCCCGGACGTCGTCAGGTAGAGCACGCGCTGGCCGACGTCGAGCCGGGCGCGGGCGCGGCGCCCGTCCGCCTCCTCGCGGCGTTCCGCCTCGGCGGCGTCGGCCGCATCGCGCCGCGCGACCTGTGCCAGCAATGCGTCGGCGCCCGCCGGCTCCCCTTCCCCGTCCGCCGCCGGGAAAGCGAAGGCGCCGGCGAAGACGTGGCCGAGAAAGCGGAACCCGGCTTCGAACGCCGTGACGCGCGTCTTGTCGCGGTTGAGCGTCAGCCCCAGCCGCGCCAGTGCCCGCTCGGTGCGGGTGAGCGCGGCTTCGGCGCCGTCGGGCGAGCGGGCGAGCACCAGAAAGTCGTCGGCGTAGCGCACGATCGCCAGCCCGTCCTTCGACAGGGCCTCGTCCATGCGGTCGAGAAACAGATTGGCCAGCAGCGGCGACAGGGGCGATCCCTGCGCCAGGCCCCGGCCCGACGGCGCCGAATGCTCCAGCCAGTGCGCCAGAAGCTGGCCGATCGGTCCCTCCTCCAGGCTCTCGGCCAGCCGCTCCATCAGCGGGTCGTGCGGCACGCGCTCGAAGAAGCGCTCGATGTCGGCATCGACGACGTGGGAGAAGCCCTGGCGGCGCAGATAGCCGATGCGATCGACGGCGTGGCGCACGCCGCGGCCGGGCCGGTAGCCGAAGGAGCCCGGCTCGAACTCGGCGTCGAGCAGCGGTCCGAGCGCGGCGGCGAGCGCGGTGTGGACGATGCGGTCGCGCACGCAGGGAATGTCGAGCGGGCGCTCGCCGCCGCTCTTCTTGGGTACCAGCACGCGCCGCACGGGCCCCGGACCGTAGCTGCCGCGCTCGATGTCGAGCCGCAGATCCGCCAGCCGGCGCACGACGTTCGCCGCGAAGGCCTCGACGCCGATCCCGTCGCCCCCCGCCGCGCCGCCGTTGCGCGAGACCTTCTCCCATGCCGCGCGCAGCGCGTCGGCGCCGAAGGCGGCGAGCCAGACGTCGGCATCGCGGATCAGAACGGGTCGCGGCCCGCGCGTTTCGACCATCGAAAACCCTCCGATCCTCTTTGGAGATGATGATAGATGATAATATGCAAAGAGATAGCGCGATTTCCTGGCAAACTGTTCTCGGTACGGTCCATTTGACCGTTCTTGCGGGTCGTCTCTTCGTGGAAAGACCCGTTTTTCGCCAAGACTTGACAGAATGATCGAATGGGGTGAGTCTGGAATTCAGCCGCACTTCACGCGGATTGAGACCGAATCATCGGCGAAGCTGTTGTTTGCCCCGGTCTGGAACTCGGCCGCACTTCACGCGGATTGAGACTCATCGGCGAAGGCATTGTTGTTTGCCGAAGCGTCGGGAACTCAGCCGCACTTCACGCGGATTGAGACCCTCGCGTTCGAAAGATTCTCGTGTCGCTTGGTCTGAAACTCAGCCGCATGTCACGCGGATTGAGACCCGTACGCCTTGGCCTTCGCGTTCTCCGTGTCGGTCTGGAACTCAGCCGCACTTCACGCGGATCGACCCTGGCGGTACAGAGCGCGCTCGGCCGGTCTGACACTCGCCCGCCCATCATGCGGACCTGACCGCCCGCCACGCTCAGCATCAGCCTTCATCTGCACCACGGGCGGGAGTGTCGTCGTGTCCCGGCGCAGGCCGTGTCCCGCCGCGGGCCACAACCGGGACGTCTGGACATGCCGTAACGTTACCCCTATCATCGCGTGCATCGGAAACTGCCGGGGGGCGCCGATGGGATTCATGGAACCGAGCGACGGGATACGCCGTCTGGCCTCCCGGCTCGCCCATCTGCACGAGATCGATCGCGAGGCGGCGGCGGCGGTCGGCGTCGAGAGGTTGACGCCGAAGGAACTCACCGCCCTCATCCGGGAAGCGGGCCTCATCGCCGAGCGCCTGCGCTACCGGGGGCGCCGCTTCGTCCTGCGCGACCTCGCCATCGCGGTGAGCCCGGACGACGCGATATTCGGTTCGCTCACCAGCCCGCACCAGATCGAGTTCGTCTCCTGCGTCTTCGGCGGCGACCGGTCGCGTCAGACAGACTTCATCATCCGCCGCCTCTGCTGCGATCGTCTCGACATCGTCGATTGCCTCTTCGTGCTGTGCGGGCTCGCCGTCGAACATTGCCAGATCGAGCGGACCGTGACGCTCCAGCATCTGACGCCCGAGCGCCTCCGGGTCAGCCACGTCCAGGCTGCCGAACTGTCGGTCGAGGACGTCACCACGACGACCGTGAATTCCTCGTTCGGATCGGAAGACCCTGGCGTCGACGGCGATGGCGAAGAAACCGAGCCTCTGGCGCCGCTGGTGATCGCCGAGCGCGGGGATGCCGGATGGATCGACATCGCCGACTGCCGCTTCGACGAGGATCTGCGGATGGCGAAGCTTTCCTGCGAGGGCGCCTTTCGCCTGCGCAACAGCCGAGCGGGCGGACGGGTCGACGTCGATTCCTGCCGTTTCACGAAAGGCGCGCTGTTCGATCGGCTGACGATCGACCGCGATTTCGTCCTGCACGGGTCGCTGTTCGAGGACAACGCCCTGCCCGCCGAACGGACGGAACGGGCCTGGACGCTGGATGACATCGACGAGTGGGCCACCGCCGCGCCGCTCGCATCGCTCGTCCTTCGAAACCTTCGGATCAAGGGCGGATTCGCCATGCGTCGCGACGCTGCGGGCGCGGCGCCGGTCGCCTCGGAGAACGTGGCGCTGATCGAATGCACCGTCGGCGGCGAGGCGCTCCTGTCTCTCGAACAGGCGCCCGGGGAGAACGACGTCGACCGAAAGGCCGGCCTGGCAGCTCTGCGGTGTCGCTTCGACCGTGACGTGACCCTCGAAGCGATCTGGCTGAAGCGTGGCGTCGCCTTCGAACATTGCAGCCTCGGTCCATCGCTCAAGCTGGTGGGGCAGGTGAGCGATCACTGCCCATTGGTGTCCATGCGCAACTGCAGCGTCGAAGGCATTGTCGATCTGAGGCGGTCGGAGGACCTGGAGCGTTCGAAGGACGACGGGGAGCATCCCTTCCGGTTTCGCACGGCCTTCAGCTTCCGCTTCGGCCGCGCCGGCGCTTTCGCTTTCGAGAACGTCCACCTGTGGCGCGAGGACGGGCATGGGTTCGAGATCACCGACAGCCAATGCCCGTCCGGACTGCGGCTCGATGTGGACAGTCTCGACGACAGCAGCGCATCGCTCGCCCGCTCCCGTTTCGGGGGCGTGGTGTCGATCGGCGTCACCGATCAAGACGCGAAGGCCGAGGTCGGAAAGAAGTCGGGCTTACCTCATCTCGACCTCGAGCAGTTACACGCGGAAGCGCTCGAACTTCGCCTCCGAGCCTTCACGGGGGCAGCCGCGGCGGCGAGACCGGAACTCAACCTGTCGAACGTCTCCGTGACGACCTTCAGCGACAACGTCGCGGAGTGCCAGACGTGGAAGGTCAAATCCCGCGGACTTCGCTTCAGCTTCCTGCGGACCAAGGACTCCACGCGCGCAGGCGGCAGGAACGACGAAATTCAAACCTGCGATCATCGCAAGCGCTGGCTCAACGGTGAAGAATGCGAAAGCGAGCCGACGGTCTGGATGAAATTCGTTCGCGGCTATGACGAACTCGGAATGGAAGATTGCGCAAACCATCTCTTCGCAGAGATCCGAGGCCGGCGGTCGCTCAGAATTTTCGAGGCCGCCGCAGACAAGATCGCGAGCGAATTTTCCCGATATGGATACGACCTCAACAGGACCATATGTTATTGTATCTTCACGGCCTGCTTCTTCGGAATTTTATGGTCTGTTTTCATTTACGATGCATGCGGCGGAAACCGATGCGCATCGCAGAGCGGGGTTTTGGTCATGACCAAGACGGGGCTTTATCCTCCCGCCTCCGGTCCCGGAGAATTGCCTCCGGGATACCCGGCCCTGGAGGGGTTCGTCCTGGCACTGGACCTCATGGTTCCCGTCGCGAATCTCGGGATGGCCGATCACTGGGAGGTCAATACGAGCTTTGGGGGCGAGAGCACGCGCTGGACCGGCAAGGGCACCTTCTTCTTCGTGGTGCGCGCCGCCAACGAGTTTGTCGGGCTGGTGCTCTTCTCCTTCATCGTCGCCTCCCTCGCCCGCCTGATCCTGCGGGGAAAGACGACCGTGTGACAGCGGCAGTCCTTTCGATCGACGGATGGCGCCGCCCCCTCATCCGCCTGCCGGCACCTTCTCCTCGCAAGCGGGGAGAAGGGCGCTCGGCCGCCGCGGCGACGCCATATCAGCCCACGGTCGAGAACGGCGAAGCCGTCGATGAAGGCGTTCTTCTCCCCGTGTCACGAGGAGAAGGTCTCGGCAGGGGGATGAGGCGCAGTGCCGAGCCCAAGGACACTGGTATGACGGGACCGGGAGCGAACGGTGCCCGGCGCGCGCCGTGATCAGCGTTGGCGCCGCTCCATCTTGAGGAGCACCGGCCCGCCGGCCGGATAGACGCGTTGATCGTTGGTCGGCTTCACCTGGTCGCGCAGCACCTGGTAGGGGTTGTCGGGCCGGTTCGAATTGGGGACGGGTTCCCGCAGCCGCAGATAGTCGAGTTTTCCCTGCCGCTTCATCTCCGCGCCAACCTCGGGATCGCACATGGCGAGGAAGGTCTCGACGTTCGCGCGAAGCTCGTTCGCCTTGTCGCCCAGTTGCCTTTCCACGTGGGCGGCGAATGCGTCGCGAAAGTGCGCCCGGGCTTCCCGATCCGCGCCATGGTCCGCTACGGACGTGTCGCGATTGTATTGAACGCGCAGGCTTTTCACAGTCGCCTTGATCTGGCCCGCGCCGAAAGGCTTGCCGCGCCCGATCGCATGACGAAGGCTATCGTCACCGCACAGGGTGACGGCCTCCAGCACGAGGCCGAGTTCGGCGTCCGTGACGTTGAACAACCGGATGCGGCTCGTGAACTTCAGCGACTTGGCGTTGGGCGCCGGAACCAGGAAATCGAGGCGCGACAGCACCTTTTCGCTCACTCTGCCACCAGGTGACATGGCCTTGACTGCTTCCACCTGCTCCCGAAGCGACTTGCGGACCGAAGTCTCGTTGTCTTGCGGTCGATCCGGCTGATGCCGGACCGGATACCGCTTGCGTCCGGCGATTGTGGGTATCGTGTCGCCGGGGGCGGAATAGTCCTTCCAGTTTCCCGAGAGATAGAAGGGCGAAAAGGACGGCTTCGGCCCGCTCATCACGGTCTCGATCGGCCCGGTGCGTCGCACCAGCTTCGGGTCGTTGGGAACCTCGCCGTGGTCGAATGCGATGCGGCCCTTGCGTGAGTATTCGGACGGATCCTCCCCGTCGGGCAATCCGGTCTCCGGCTCGTAGACATAGCCGAACAAGGCATCGACCATGTCGAGTTTCGTACGATCGACCGGCCCATCCGAATGGGTCGGGGATTTCACGCCGGACTCCTCGAGCACCTTTTTCAGCGTTTTCGTGTGCGGCACCTTGAAAAGGCGGGTGAAGCCGAAGGCGAACTTGTTTTCAAGCTGAAGGCCAAGATCTCCCACGTAGAAAACGGGAAGCTCAAGGTCCGGATCCGCCGCGAACATGGCGGCTAGCTCCTTCCAGCCCCCTTCCGGCCGCAGCTTGTCGCCGACATACTGGCTCTGGGACTTCACGAAGCGGGACCAGAGTTCCGGCTTGATTGCCGTGGCCTCTCGACGATCCGACCGCGCGAAGACATATTCGTACCGGCGCTGGCGCGGGCTCGGCGCCTTGCCCGAAAAGACCAGATGACCTTCGATCGAACCGCCCGCCATCAGGGCCACGACCCGCCCGCCGTCGGTCTTGGAGCCGACCGGATTGAAGCGGAAGACGGCCTGACGAGTCGCGATCCGGTTCCTTGAATCGGGATCGATACAACGCTTGTTCTCGAAGTTTATGCTCGCGTATTTCTCGGCGATGGGCAGCTTGTAGAAATCCTCGATGCTCGCGATGCGTGCACCGCGGATCGCGCCCGACGACCAGAGACTTTTTCCTTCGATGTAGTACCAGTCGCCGGCGGGCTCGATCGCGAAAGTGACTTCCTCAAGGGCTTCGTCGCCGCGGTTCGCCGGTCCGACACGGCGAATCCAGCCGGCTCTGATATTCTTCGTGGAACTGATCCCAAAAGTGCTGCCATCATCTGATGCCTCCTTTTCGTCGACGGGCTTGCCATAGGCACGATGCGTGAAATCGCGGATGGCGAAGGACTGATCGGCGTTGACCTGCGCGAACGTCATGCTGGCGCCGCCGACGATCTCGCAGACGGAGCGGATGGCGCCGCGGATCGTCGTCGCCGGTACGATGTAGGTGAGCGTCTGCCCGGAGCCCTTCCAGGACACCGGGACGACGGTTCCGCCCTCCTGTTCCGCCCCGATCAGCAGCGGCGTCTCGGCCTCCCAGGCGATGTCGATCTCGGCCGAAAGCTTGTCGGCATGGGGCTCGTCGATCGGAAGCAGGGCCTCCTTCTCGGCAAGGACCACGAGTTTCGCATCATAGGGAACGAAGCGGTAGGGCGCCCGGTAGTACTGCGGATTCTCCGACCGCTTTCGCGCGGGCGGCAGGGCGTCCGGCCGGCCGCTGGCCGTCCGGCGCCGGTCCTCGCCAGCCCGGGACGGCGAGCCGGCTGGCGTCGCGCTCGCCGCCGCAAGCAGCTGTGCCTTCCTTTTCTCGAACTCCTCCTTCGACATCTGCCCGACCCGGACCAGAACCTCGAGCCGCCTTATCTGCTCGTCCGCCTTCAACGACATCAATGCGTCTCCATGTCCTTGACGGCGAACCAGCCGAAACCGCGATTGCGGCCGAAACCGAGGTCGAGACCCGATCCCAGGTCGCCCGACGTCGTCATCCAGGCCAGGAAGCTGCGCAGTTCCCCGGCGGCATCGACATGCCCGCTTGCGCGGACGTCGAGGTAGAGCTGGATGCGCCAGCGGGGTTTCGGAAAGGCGTTCACCTTGAAGAGGGCGGTCTTGAACGGCCCGCCAGTGAAACGATCGACCTTGACGGAATCCAGATCTTCAGGCGCGACCTCGGAGAGCAGTTCGACTTGCCCCAGCCGCAGAAGTCCGGCGAAGGGCTTTGTTCGCTCCGCAGGAATGCCGGTTGCTCCGGGATCGGCGCCGAACAGGACCCGTTCGAGTTCTTCCAGCCGCGGCTCATCGGCTTCCTGGCCCGCCCTGACGGCTCGAAGGCGAAACCACCATCGGAACTTTGCCCGAATCGCGCCCATGAGCGACGAGCCGGGCAGATGCGGCTTCGACGCACCGTCGCGCAGCGCGAAGATCGTGTTGCTGCGGTTGCTGCCATCCTCGCGGCTGGACTTGTAGCCTTCCGGTGGCGTTCCACTCCCGCCGCCGACACCGAACAAGGTTTCTGCGTGGAGTTCGAGCAGGAAGCGCTCCGCCGCATGATCCTCCGGCTGCAGGTCGGACAAAACTCCGGCGATGCTTCGGAGATCGATGGTTTCCGTCACGATGGTGCGATTCGAGACCCCGTGATACTCGACCAAGTCGATGAAAGCACCCGATCCGACGAGATGGCCCGCGCCGTCACCGCTCGACCGCCCGAGATGCAGGCCGTAGTGGCGCACATTGACGAGAAGTCGCAGAAAAGCCCCTGCGACATCGCCGGCATTGGCGATCGAAAGACGTCCAGCCAGGACCTCGCGGGTCTTTTCGGCCAATGGCCCAAGAGCCGTCACGGTCAGCGCGAAGCGGGTGCCCGGTGGGCAGAACTCGGCGGCAAACAGCTTGTTCTTCGATGCCGTACCTGTGGCGCCGTCGATCCGCGTGCGCCTGGCGACCGGGACGGCCGCGCCGTCCGCCTGCACAACATCGACGCGCGCGCCTACCGACGGCTGGTGGACACAGGTACCACCCGACCAGACGGCAAGCCCCATGCTGCCGCCGCCGTCTTCGCGAGCGGACCCGAAGAGCCGTTCTTCGAGATCTCGTCCGGTGCCGTCGATGGCACGAAACCGCGCGCGAAAGACGCCCTTCACCGAAGCCGGGGGAAGATAGGCGCGCTCCGCGGCATCCCGCACGATCCGATCGACCCGCGGCGATTTCGCGTTCTCCGGGTCGAGAGGGATGTCGAAACCGTTGCCCGTGTGCAACGGCGTCGCATTCTCCATGAGCAAGGTAATCTGCAATCTCGATGCATAAGCGGCGTAGTGCATCCTAGGCTCCCGACTCGCGGCTCGTGGCGGCGACGGTATGGACCCCGTCCATGAAGGCGGCAGGGAGCAGGGAAACCGCCCCGTAGCCGTTCTGCGGCGTCAGCGGAAAGGTACTCCGTCCGCCCGAAACTCCGCGACGCATATGGCCGTCGAAGCGTGCCGGAAGTCCCCCCGAGAGCGCGTCGGAAACGAGGACGGCCCCGGCGGGGTCGAGATCGAGCACGAAGACCGCTCCGGGCTCGACCATTTCGAAGCCGCGATAGCTGCCCGCCCGCGGGAAGCGGAAACCGAGATAGTCCCCGGCGATCCTGCGTCGAGCGACGGACTCCATGAGCCGGCTTTCGGTGCCATCGAACAGTTCCTGGAAATAGCCGGCAAGTTTTTCGTGCACGCCGCCGGTTTCGTCGCTCGTGCCGATGACGAGCGGCGTCTCGAGCAGCAGCGCCACCTCGCCGACATGCGCGACCTGCGGCTGTGGCGCGACCGACACGGTGACCGCCTTCATGTGCGCGCCAGTGCGGCCGAGCCCATGCAGGCCGTGTACGAGGGCACCGACAACGACGTCGAACATCCTCCGGTCGGCGTTTCCCCGGGCCAGCTCGAAACGCCAGTTCAGACCGTGGGTCTCGACGAGTTCGGTGACGAAGAGTTTGCCTTCGTCCGCGAGACCGTCGGGACCGATGGCCACCCGCCCCCTGCCCTGCCGGCGGAGGAAACCGGCGTCAGGTCGATCGAGGAGACGGTTTCGCACGAGCGACCAGACGCCCCCCTTCCAGTCGCCGGGGTAGGCAGGGGTCTTCGACCCGGACATCGTTGCCAGTCGCTTCGCCCCCTCCCCGCCGACGCATGTCGCCACCGTCACTTCTGCGATCTTGTTGTCTTCGTCGAGCGTCCATGTCGCCGCCAGCGCATCGGGCACGGCCATGCCGCAAAGCTTCCCGTCGAAGACCGGGAAGGCATGGGAAAACCGGAGGGCCGACAGCGCATCATTGGCCTCGTCATCATCATCGCCGAGGAGACCGAGATCGTCCAGGAATCGAGCAACGGCGCCCTTCAGCGCCGCGCCGGGAATGATGTCGGCGCCGGCGACCAGATTCATGGACAGGCGCCGGGCATCGACGAGGATCGGCTGGTCGAAGGCGAGATCGACCTGGACCCGGTCGGACGACGACCCGGCAGGGGCGACCGAAGCCACCGGCCGTTCCGTGAAACGGCACGACGACCGGCGTATCGCGCCGTAGCCCGCGGTCTTGTTCGCCCCGACGAAAGCGACGAGCGTCATGAGGTCCTCGATGATCCGCCCGGGCGACGCGTCGCCGAAGGCGCGGACGAATTCGGCCGTCCTGCCGATGACGATGTCGCCTTCGAAGAGGCCGATCGCCGCCGGCGGCAGGGCCAGTTCGATCACCTGCAGCATGCCGTCGTCCGCCGCCCCGCTCTCCTCATCGATCGCGACGCGATGGGACAGCACATGATTGCCGGTCTCGACCCGCTGTCGACCGGAGCGGGGGTCGCCGTCGAGCAGCCAGTCGCGCGCCACGAGGTCGCCGACGAGCAGCGCGCCGCGTTCGGGCCGGTCCGAGCCGCCTTCCTCGCGGCTGTCGGAGGATCGTCCGAACAGCGCGCGAACCTCGTCGCTACCCTCGCCGTAGAGTGCAGAGGCGGCGTGCCGCAGATGGCCGCGCAGATGGTCGCCCGGAAGGACCGGAAACCCATCCGGCGTGCGCAGCGGGCTGGCGTCGATGCCATGCGCGGACGGCTCCAGCGACGGGAACAGGAAGGGCGAGACGACCGCGACCGTGGCGGCGATGACGATGCGCCCGCTCATGCCGATGCTCCAGAAGCGACGTCGAACTCGAGGTAGCCGAGCGGATCGACATAGTCGTAGAGGTGGGTGGCAAGCCACGCCTCCATCGCCGCGGTCTCCTTGACCTGCAATCGAGCAAACAGCGCGGCGAGCGCGGGTTCCGGCCTGGCCTGGGCCAGCATGCGCGTCGCGTAATCCTTGAAGTAGCCGGCCGCCTTGGCGTTGACGCCGGGCGCGCCGAGCTTGCCCGACACATGGCGGGTGCCTGCACGGCCGCGCACCGGCGTCCATTGGGCCGCGCGCAGCATGCCGTAGAGCTGCGAGCGGGCCGCGCCGGCCCGTTTGAAGGCCATCAGCCCGGCAACGGTCTCGGCGAGCCGGTCGGCGTCCATGACGGCATGCGCGACCGTCTGCTTCGGGGAAACCGGCTCGTCGCCGAACAGTCCGGACCGGACGTCGCCGAGCCCGTTGGCAGGAGGTTCGATGCTCTCGAAGGCCTGAATGGCGATCGTGTTCCGATCCTTCGTCTTGGCGATGTCGCAGAGGCCATAGGCGAGGTTCCGGGCTTCCCGGATCGGCATCTTATAGTTGACGAAGGCGAGCCCCATCTTGAAACGCAGGTCGTAGCGCTTGCCGTTCCACAGGATGTGCGCGTCGGCGACGGCGTCGAAGAAGAGGCCGGCGAATTCCAGCCCCAGCCAGGCCGGGAGGATGAACGCCATCTCGTCGCCGCCGTAGAGCAGCAGTTCGAAGCGCAGGCGTCTGGCCCGCGGGTCCGGATCGTCCGGTTCCGTGTCGGGGCGTCGATAGACCGAACCGTGCAACGCGCGGAGTCGCGGAATCTGCGTCCAGACGTCGGGTGCGTCGGCATGGGCCTGCAGCCGACGCATGAAGCCCGCGAGGACCTTGCGTTCAAGCAGGGCTGTCACCTGTTCATCGAATTCCCGGAGCGCCGCGGCGCTGCCGCCCATCGCATCGCGGATGGCGGTGAAGTCGTTGCCGTCGACATGAAAGACCGCGATCTTGTTGCGGACGGTTTCGCGCGGCGCCTCTCGCCAGGCCTGCTCGGCCGTCTGGCCCGCCTCCCGCAGCGCGAAGGTCATTTCCTCGCGGTCCGACGACAGATCGTCCGCCAGCGGGGCGAGATCCACCATCTCGTGCAAATCGTTGACGAAGCCGAAGCGGGCCGCGTCGAAGCCGATCGTTCCCTTTCGCCTGGCGAAGAACTCCTCGCGTGCCTTGCGGCCGTAGTAGCGCCGCGCGGCGACGCTGCGCGAGACGGGCAGCCGGAACGCATCCGCGTCGCGCTCGATCCTGCGGCCGACATTGGCGCCATAGGTCTCCACCTGGTCTTCGGTCAGGCGCATGTAGCAGTCGGCCTGGCGGGAACGGCTCATGGCGCACATGAAGCGGTTGGTTTCGTGCGTCTCGAGCCGTGCGGGCGGATGGTAGACGCCGTGTGCCTGGGCATGACGCGCCCGGGCGTGCGCGCGGCGGATGGCGGCGGGCGTGCCGTCGTCGGTCGCCACGCCGGTGACGAAGCGCAGATAGGCGAAAGGCGTCACGGGCTGTTTGACGTCCAGCACGTTCAGCCCCCTGTCCGCGAGGTGCCGGCGCAGAGCAGCGGCCACCACCTCGCCCCCGCTCTCGTCACAGGCCAGACGAAACAGCGACAGCGACGCGCCGGAGAAGATCTTTTCGGGCGCGAGCGCCGGCTGGTTGCGTTTCAGCCAACCCTCGGCCTCCTCGCCGGCTGCCAGCAGCGCGAGCGAGGCGCCGCGGATGACGGCGATCTGGTTGGTGTCGTCGATGAACTCGGCGAAATCGACGCCTTCGAGCCAGAGATAGACTTTGGACACGCCGCCTCCCCACCGAACTTGCAAAGCATGATAGGAAGCTTCGGCAAGACTTTGCAACAACTTTTCGGTGTCCTCGCACCGGTGGCGCAGAAATACGCGATGACGCCACGGCGTGCCATCAAGCGCGGAATGCGAGGTCAAACGACGGCATGCACGTCCCCGCGACGCAGGGCACAGGACACGGACGACAGGTCGAGCGTCGGCCCAGGCCGGCTGACGGGCGGGTGAGTTCCAGACTGTCGTGTCTGGTCACCATGGCCGCGCTGGTGGTGTCTCAATCCGCGTGATGTGCGGCTGAGTTCCAGACCAATCTGCAGGTCAACGGCAACGTGACGGTCTCGTCTCAATCCGCGTGATGTGCGGCTGAGTTCCAGACGCGAAGCCCTCACCCGACTCGACGAACTCATGGAAGCCGGGTCTCAATCCGCGTGATGTGCGGCTGAGTTCCAGACTTGCCGGTGGAAGGGCGCGAAAATGTCCTATGTTCTGTCTCAATCCGCGTGATGTGCGGCTGAGTTCCAGACACGGTTCACCCAAGGGGAGAAGTACACTCGAAATCGTGTCTCAATCCGCGTGATGTGCGGCTGAGTTCCAGACCCGCGATGTGGGAAAGCGGTGGTGGCATGACAAGCGGTGTCTCAATCCGCGTGATGTGCGGCTGAGTTCCAGACCAGTACAAGATCGCGGATAAACTGTACGCAGCGGTCTCAATCCGCGTGATGTGCGGCTGAGTTCCAGACGTGACGACGGGGTTGATGGTGGCAACGACCACCTTGTCTCAATCCGCGTGATGTGCGGCTGAGTTCCAGACCGGCGGCGGCGTGCTACTACACCAACAACAGCGGTCTCAATCCGCGTGATGTGCGGCTGAGTTCCAGACTCATCTGCCGTCTCGACGACAAGGCGTTTTTCTTGTCTCAATCCGCGTGATGTGCGGCTGAGTTCCAGATTCACCCCGTTCGAGCCTTTTGTCAAGCCTGCCGAAAAATCGGCTCTTTCCATAAAGGTCGCGAATTGTCCGGCCGAAATATAGAACGAATACGGAACACTTCGCATCTTGACGTCACTTTTCTCTTTTTCTTTCAATGCCTTGATCTCCTTCCAAAAAGGCCTGACCGCGCCGGAGTCCGGCGGGATCCCTGCAAGCCTCTGTTCTCGCTTCTCTTTCTGCCGCCGGGGCCGGCAAAGCGGGAGGCCCTAGCCGAACAATTCCGCGACCGTCGCAGCGCCGGCGGCGAGGCCGAGGCCGACCAGGGAGAGACCGGCCAGGAGGATGCGCGTGGCGCCGCCCGGCCCGTCCAGCGCGGCGGCGAAGGCGGCGGCGATGGCGCGGTTGCGCGGCCTGCCGAAGCTCAGCCCCGCGGCGGCGACGGGAATGGCGCCGATCACGAGGATGGCGAGCGGCCCGGGCGGCGCGATCCAGCCGCCGGCCGCGGCGCCGAGCGAGATCGCGAGCAGGCCGAAGAGGATGACGCCGGCCCCGCTCCAGAAGAAGAGGCCGGCCTGGCGGTGGGCGGCGGAGTCATGCGGCTTCAGCCAGTCGCGGTCGATCAGCAGCGACAGGGCGAGGCCGACCGTCGCGGCCAGGCAGAGCGTGACGCCGAAGGCGCGCCAGTGGCGCGGATCGGCGAGCGGCAGCGACGCCTCGCCCGCAGCCGGGGACTCGGGCACGGCGCCGAGGACGTTCATCGACAGGAAGGCGAAGGCGAGACCGAGGACGACGCCCGTCGTGGCGATGACGTTGAGGCGCATGGCGGCGTCGGAGCTTCGCGCCTGATCGACGGCGACGAGGAACTGGTTGGCGGTGTCGATCTCGTTCTTCACGTCCTCGAACATGGTCCGCGTGCCGAGCCTGTCCTGCCATTTCCTCAGCATTTCGCCCGGCTGGATCTGGTTCGACATGCCCGTGAAATGGAAGACGTGGACATATTTCAGGAAGTCGCTCTCGATGGCCTGCATGGACGTCTCGAAACGACGGCGGGCATGGCTGGCGTCGCCCGCATCGTTGAGGCGTTTGACCGCCTGGGTGACGCGGCTCGACGTCGTCAGCATCGCGGCGATCTCCATGTGGCAGGCCAGCGCCATCTGGAAGTAATGGCGCCGGAAATGGTGCTGCAGCGTGTCGTTGGCGAAGGAGCCGGCACCCGCGACGACGAAGTGATAGCCGCAGGTCATGATGCGGGAGGTCGCGTCGGTGGAAGACGGGTGCGGGAAGAAGCGGTCGTAGCAGCACTCCTCCTCGAAGCGCGCCATGAAGGGCGCAGCGTAGGGCAGCACGTCGGTCCCCGGCTCGTCGGCATAGCACAGCCGCATCCAGTCGCCGCGGCTGATCGCTCGCAGGGCGTCCTGCGCTCTGAGCGACGCAGCGTCGACCGGACGGGTCTCGTTGTCGCTGACTGTCCCTTGCATGGCGTCATGGGGATCGCTGCCCTCCTCCACGGTCAGGAAGGTCATCAGCGGCATGCGCTCGTCGACCACCTGCCGCATCAGGGGAACGTCTGCCGGCAGGTTCTCGGCTTCCGGCGTGCCGGCGATGCGCAGGGGCGCGGCGAGGATCCGCACGTGATCGGCCACCGGCGGCGCGCTCTTCCTGCGATGGCGCAAGGCGTGGTCGGCGGTGGCGAAATCGCCCACATTCTCTTTAGACCAGCCTGTCGGCAGGTCGACGGGTTGCCAGGACCCGGAATCCGTCTGACGACTGATCTCGACATCGTGCGGAATGCGTTGCGCGGTCACCGCGAAAGCCGGTTCGGCCAGGGCGCTGGCAGACTGCTCCAAGGACTGCACGAAGAAGAAGGGCGGATACACGCGGCGGAAGTGATCGCAGATCGTCAGCGCGTCGGCGAGCGTCATCGGGGCGGGCTGGAACGCGGCATCGTCCGGTCGGGCGTCGCACGAGGAACAGGGCAGTTTCGCGGCGAAGCGGTCCGGGGCGCGGAAATCGGCTTCCACGACCAGCACCGCAGCACCGGAGGAGAAGACGTAGAGATTGATGCGATCGAGATCCGCCTTGGCCCGGAACGTCCGCCCTCCCCGGTCGAGCTGGAACGAGATTCGATGCCTGCCCTTGCGGCGAAACAGGTTGATCTCCTTGTCGCTTCCGGAAGGCTCCGCGGAAAACATGGTTTCGCGCAGGAAATCGTGGAAATAGACCTGCTCCGCATAGGCCATGGTCGATTCGACGGCCGCGCGCCGCTTCGTTTCGGCTTCGGCATGGCGTCGGTCCGCCGCGTCCCGCTCCGCTTCGGTCAGCTCTGCGGTGCCGTCGCCGGTGGCCTTTCGCTTCGCCGCAACGTCCCTCTCGCGGAATTCGGCCTGCGTGAACATCGCCGCAAAATGTTCCGGTGCCATGTCGTTGCAATGGCGCGACAGGTCCTGCACCGGCTCCCAGTCGTCCTTTGCGTCCGCCAGGCTCTCCAGCAGACGCTCGACCAGCGGGCGAACGTCGTCCGTCTCGGCGAACGCGTCGCGATGGAAGGCCAGCGGCAGCATGAGGATCTGCCGGAAGCGATCGATCCGGATCTCGGCCGACGGACGCCACTTCTGCGGCTCGTAGAGATCGCCGACTACGCCGAGACAGGCGCAGGCGGAGCTGCACCGGGAAAGCACCACCCGTCCATCCCCGTCCCGACAGGTGCACTTCGCCATCCTTCGTCTCCCGCCTCTACACGCCAGCGGCGAGAGATTGGCGTGGGAACGATTTGCGCGCAAGGTGGAGCGAAGCCCCTTTCCCTCACTCCGCCGGCACCGCGCGTGGCGCCACGCCGTAGGTGGCGAGGTCGAGGCGTCGGAGCCTGGGGGCGGAGGCGGCGACGACGGCGACGACGCCGAGCGTCAGGAGGCCGCCGAGGACGACGGCGCGGGTGGGGCCGATGAGGGAGGCCGACAGGCCCATCTGCACGGCGCCGAGCTCGTTCGAGGAACTGACGAAGACCATGCGCACCGCGGCGATGCGGCCGCGCATCTCCTCGGGCGAGGCGAGGCGCAGGATCGCGTGGCGGATGACCATGCTCAGCCCGTCGCAGATGCCGGCCGCAAACAGCAGCGCCATCGACAGATAGAAGCTGGTCGACAGGCCGAAGGCGATCATCGAGAGGCCGAAGCCGGCGATGATCATGTGCAGCGCCAGCCCCGCATGGGCACGCGGCATGAAGCGGATGGAGACGATGGCGGCGGTCAGCGCGCCGGCGGCGATCGCCATCCGCAGCAGGCCGAAACCGGAGGGACCGACGTCGAGGATGTCGGTGGCGAAGATCGGCAGCAGCGCCGCCGCGCCGCCGAAGAAGACGGCGAAGAGATCGAGCGCCATCGAGCCGATCAGCACCTGGTTGCCGATGACGTAGCGCAGGCCCTCGCCGATGCGGGCGATCGGCCCCGGGCCGTCGGCGGGATGGACGGGAACGGGTTTTTCGCCGATGCCACGGGCGAAGCCGAGATGCGAGAGCGCGAACAAGAGGCCGAGGACGGCGTAGGTGGCGGCCGGGCCCCAGGCAGCCCAGACGAAGCCCATCGCCACGGGCCCCACCATGTCGGCGATGCGCGCGGAAGTGGCGATGACGGGCACGCCCTTCAGCACGAGCCGAACCGGCAGGACCTGCGCTTCCAGGCCGACGGCGGCGGGGGTCTGGTAGGCGCGCACCGAGGCCGAGAGGAAGGCGGCAGAAAGGAGCGCGGGGACCAGCCAGACCTCTGTGAGCGACACCGCGACCAGTCCCGCGCAGACGGCGACGAGGAGGCTGATGGTCGCGAGCACCATGCGGCGGCGGCTCACCCGGTCGGCGATCTCGCCGCCATGGAGGGCGAAGGCGAGCGCGGGGATGACCTGGGCGAAGCCGAGCAGCGCGATGTCGAAGGCAGACTTGCGGGCATCGTAGACGTGGAAGGCCAGCATGATCGTCAGCGCCGAGGCGGCGAAGCGCTCGACGGAATTGGCGAGCACGAAGGCGGCGAACTCGCGGTTGCTCCACAGTTCGCGGTCGACGAAGCGGTGCATCATGAACGGATCTCCGGAAGGCGCCAAGAGCGACGCCGAAGGAGGCGCGCGCCTCCCCGTGCAGGCATCGGATGAAGGGGCGCCGGCCCCGCGGTGCGACGGAGCCGGCGCCTCGCGGAGGCCGGAGGGATCGGCCCCGGAACGCGTCGCGATCGCTCAGATCCGCTCCGCGCGCGTCAGGCCACCGTCTCCGCGCATGTCCGTCACGCGAGACCGGTGCCCAGGTTCTGGAGACATGCCTACTCCACGGTCACCTGGGTGAAGTCCTGGTACCAGCTCTGCGCCTGCACGAAGCCCTTCACGTTGGGCGCCATGGCGCGCGGGTTGAGATCGTGGACGATGAAGAGGCGCGGCGCCTCGTCGACCACGATCGCATGGGCCTTCGCGATCAGGGCGTCCTGTTTGGCCGTGTCGAAGGTCGAGAAGGCTTCGGCCATCAGGCGGTCCACCTCCTCGTTGCGGTACTGGCCCCAGTTCGAGGTGCCGCCCATCGAGGTGACGTTGGAATAGAAGTTGGTCGGATCGCCGAAGGGCTGGCCGTGGTTGATGGCGTCGCGGTGCGGCACGCCGGCGGTGCCGGGCGCGGTGCGCATGCCCTGCAGCACGGTGCCCCAGTCGGCGACCTCGTACTGGACGTTGACGCCGAACTCGGCCAGCGACTGCTGGATGAACTCCGCCATCGGCAGCGGCACCATGTTGCCCGAGCCTGCGGTGGGCAGCAGGACCGAGACGTCGAAGGGCTTGTCGGGGCCGTAGCCGGCCTCGGCCAGCAGCGCCTTCGCCTTCTCCGGATCGTAGCCGTAAACGTTGGCCGGCTCGCCGAAGAACTTGTTTTCCTTCGCATAGATGCCGACGGCCGGCACGGCGGTGCCGTTGAGCAGACCGACCATGCCCTCACGGTCGATGGCGTAGTTCAGCGCCTGGCGGACGCGGACGTCCTTCAGCGGACCGTCCTCGACGAGGTTGAAGCGCCAGGACCAGACGTGGAGATAGGGTTTCGTGACGATCTGGAAGCCGGCCGCCTGCAGCGAGGGAATGGAATCGGGCATCGGGAACTCGATCCAGTCGACCTGCCCGGACCGCAGGGCAGCGACGCGGGTGTTGGCGTCGGGGATGGGCATCAGCACCAGCTTCTCGACCTTCGGGATGCGGGTCGCGTCCCAGTAGTCGGCGTTGCGCTCGAGCTCGATCGAGGTCTGGCGGGTGACGCTGACGACCTTGAAGGGACCGGTGCCGGAGGGTTTGGCCTGGAAGGCGAGCCAGTCGGAACCGACGGCTTCGTACTGGCGGGGGCTGACGATGAAGACCCGGGAGATCAGATAGGGCAGCATGCTGTACGGCACCTTGGTCGTCAGCACGATCCTGTCGTCGCCGAGCTTCTCGTAGGCGGCGACCTGCGAGGTATAGGTGGCATAGGAGACCGACGCCTTGTCGTAGTGGGCCGCGTCCTTGTTCAGATGCCGGTCGAAGTTCCAGATGATGTCGTCGGCGGTCAGGAGCGACCCGTCATGGAAGCGCACGCCGGCGCGGAGCGTGAAGATCCAGCGTTTCGGGTCGGCCGGATCGACCGACCATTCCGTGGCGAGGCCGGGCGTCAGGTCGGCCGGTGCGTCGGTGCGGGTGAAGTCCCAGTTCACCAGGGCGTCGTAGATCGGGTAGCCGGCGAAGCGGCCGCCCTCGCTGCCATTGTCGGGAATGCCCCCGGTCGTCGGCACGTCCGACGTCGTCATGGCGATGCGCAGCGTCTGGGCCTGCGCGCCGAATGCGGCGAACGCGACGGCGCCCGCCAGCATGAGAATCCGAAATGCCTTCATAGCAGTTCCCCTTTCCGGAGATGTCCAGAATCCAGCCTGCCTTCGCTCGGTCGTTCCTCCGGCGGCACGTGTCGCGCCGCGATGCCGACGACCCGCGACGTCGGCGTCGGGGTGTCCGGTTGCCGCTGATACGGCTTGCCGACCCGCCCGGAGGCGGGTGCGGGGGGATGTCCGAAAGGGTCGTCGCCCCGGCCCGATGCGTCGTCGAACCGATGCGGTCAGCACCGCAGAGCGCATCGCGGCCCGTCGATGCGGCGCCGGCTGCGTGTCTCGCTGCATGACCGCCCGCATGGTTTCCGCAGCGCCCCATCCAGGCGGACGCGGCCGGAACCATCGGCGGTCATGACGCAAGGGTGTCCGTTTGTTGACTGCTAGTCAAGTGACTTGAATGAGCCTGCGCCACGCCGTCAGCGCATGGCAGCCATGCTGCCTGCGCATGCCTGCATCACAGGCTCGGCGGGGTGTTGACCCAGAGAATGCGGGCGACGGTGCTGCCCCGGTTTTCGTAGCCATGCGGCAGCGAGGAGGAGAAGAAGAGCAGGTCTCCCTCCTTCATGGCATAGGTCTTTCCGTCGACCTGGACGTCGAGCTGGCCCGAGATCAGGTAGCCGAATTCCTCCCCGACATGCTCGACCAGACCATCGCTCTTCACGCCGGCGGGGATGTTGAGGATGTTGGCCTGCAGCAGTCCGCCTTTCGCCACCGGAATGAGGCGCTCGAACCAGGTGCCCGTGTTGGCCGGGTCGCGGTTGTCGAAGATGCGGGCACGGCGGTCGGCGGGGAAATGGTGCACGCCGTGCGCATCGCCGTCCGGTTCGGCGTAGAGTTCGGCGATGCTGGTATCCAGCGCGCTGGCCAGCCGGTGCAGGAAGGAGATCGACGGCATCAGCCGGTCGTTCTCGAGCTTGGACAGCATGCTTTCCGAACAGCCGACGACGTCCGCCAGCTCGCGCAGCGTCAGCCCCTTGAGCAGGCGCCCGTGCTTGAGCTTGGAGCCGATGCGAACCTCGCTTCCCGCCTCCGGCTCCTGACGGGGCTTCCTGCCCGGCGACATAGCGGCATCGGCCGGGGTTTCCGCCCGCGACTGCGCCATGGGGCGCGTTCCTGATGGCTGAACCAAGATCTGTCCTCGAACTTCCCGCCCGCATGGGCGGCTTCACCGAAACGACAGGGAAGGATCACGTGCCGCGACGGCCGAACCGACCGTTCGACCACGCCTCCGCTGACCGCTCTCCCTGTGGCCGCAACTCTCGAACCGGCTGCGTTCCAGTGCGGCAGACTAGTCGGGACTTGATTTCCGTTCAAGTCACTTGACAAGACCCTTCCGCTTGGTCAGGCTGCCCTCATCGCCAACCGGGAGAGGACGTCCGAAAGGTCCTGCTGCCCAAGGCGAGATACCCTCTCAGACGGCTCAGGCCGATCGGGAAGCGCATGCGCGGCGTCGCGCGTCTGCCTTCGGAACCGGATCCCGCACCCTCCGCGGAGCGCCTCGGAGCGCCCGCATGGCAGAGGATCTCATCTGATTGCCGCCCCGCAAGGGCCCCACGGTCGCAAGGCGGCCGCCGAGGAGACGAGAATGAACGAACACGCACAAATCGCAGCAGGCATCGACGCAGGAGCCGCCACACCCGCCTTCCAGCTGGAAGAAGCGACCATCGACGCGATGCACGCGGCCATCCGGAGAGGCGAGATCACGGTCGTCCAGATCGTGCAGCACTATATCGACCGGGCGCGCGCCTTCAACGGCGTCGCCAGCCTTCTGGTCACCGAGGACGGAGCGCCGGTCGCCGGGGCGCCTGGAACCGTCCGCGCCACGACGGCGCTGGCCTTTCCCACCGAGACCGTGAAGGTGTCGGACGTCCTTCCCGACTACGACCGTTACAAGGGCAAGCCGCTGGAGTTCGGCCGGATGGAGCCGACCGCGTCCGATCCGTCGGTCTTCCAGCAATACGGCATGATCGTCGGCAAGCCCGATGCCGGGCAGGTCAATGCGCTCGGCACGCTCAACATCCGCGGCGAGCGCTCCGTGACCTGCCGCGGCGACTTCGACCGGCACCCCGACGACGGCCCCCTCCCCGACGGCGCACCGGCGGGCGCCGAGATCCTGCGGCGCCATCCCGACGCCCTGGAGACGGCCGCGGCGCTCGACGCCGCCTACGGCACCAATCCGGACCTCGAGGCGATGCCGCTCTACGGCGTGGTGTTCTCCTTCAAGGACCCTTTCGACACCAAGGACATGCGTTCGACCGGCGGCGGCGACGCCGCCTACGACATGGACGTTCCGGCCGAGGATCACGTGCTGGTGGCGCAGATCCGCAAGAAGGGCGGCATCATCTTCGCCAAGGCGGTGAACACCGAATACAACGGACGCGCGGGCGATCCTGGCGGGCGCCACGTGCCCGACAAGGTGCTGCCGTCGGTGCTCGGCTACCAGCGCTCGAGCTGGGGCGGCAATCCCTCCAATCCCTTCGACACGACGCGGGCCGCCTCGCTCGGCTCCAGCTCCGGCTCGGGCGTCTCCGTCAATGCCAATCTGTGCATGATCAGCCTCGGCGAGGAGACCCGCGCCTCGTGCCGCGGCCCCTCCAACCACAATTCGATCGCGCTGATCCTGCCGCACAAGGCGATGATCGGCTTCGACGGCGGCGCGATCGGCGCCGACATCTATTGCGACCGCACCGGCATCCATGCCCGCAAGATCGCCGACGCGGCCAAGGTGCTCGACGCGCTGAAGGACGAGAGCGAGGGCTATTACGATCCGCGCGACCCCTTCACCACCGTGCCGCGCAGTTCCGTGCTCCAGACGCCCTATCTCAGCCATGCCCGGGGCAGCGGCGAAAAGGGCGCGCTTGACGGCGTGCGGCTCGGCGTCGTGCGCGAATCGATGATCACCGCCGGTTCCAAGGCGGCGGAGCCGATCACCCGGGCCGCGGCCATCGAGATGAAGGCGGTGCTGAAGGATCATCTCGGCGCGACGCTGGTGGAATCGACCGACCCGCGCTGGACGCGCGATCCCGAGGTCGAGGTCATGAGCGTCGACTTCCGCGTGGCGCTGGCGCGGCTGGTGCCGGTGTTCATGCCCGACCTGATGTTCCGGCTGAAGCCCGACGGCACGCCGCTGTTTGCCGAGTTCGCCGCCGCCATCCGGCCGACGGAATTCTGGCCCGGCAAGGTCTTCGGCACCGGCACGATGACGCCGATCGACTATCTGGTGGCGATGGCCGACGGAGTGATCGCGCCGCCGTCGAACCTCGACATCATGACGATCCAGCAGCAGGAACTGGCGACGACCTTCCGCTTCCACCTGCCGCAGTACCTGACGCGTCGCGCGCGAGACTGGAAGAAGAAGGGCGTCGTCGAGACGCTCATCAACTTCGAGGAGATGAACAAGCGATCGAAATACTGGGGCGACGACCAGCGGGCGGCCTTCCTCAACTGGGAGGAGACGGTCGATCCGCGCAACAGGCTCGACGGCCGCCAGGGCGTCAACGAGCGCATCATGCTGCGCGAACTGCTGCGCCGCACGGACATGATGGTTCTCCTCGAGAACAAGCTCGACTGCTTCGTGCGGCTGCACACGCCGCTGCCGCCGGCCAAGATCGGCGGCGCCACCGAACCGGGCACGCTGCAGAACCTGCGGCTGGAGTCCTTCTACGGTCCGAACGCGGGTCTGACCGAGGTTCTGATCCCCGCCGGCTTCGTGCGGACCGTCTACGACCCGGTGTTCAAGCTGAGCGAGGACGGCACGCGCTACGTGCCGACGCTCTCCGACACCCCGACGGAACTGCCGGCACCCGGCCTGCCCTTCTCCTTCACGTTCAGGGCCGAGCCCGGAAAGGAGGACATCCTGCTGAAGGTCGCGTCCTCCTACGAGAACGCCTCGAAGAGGCGGGTGCCCCCGCCGGCCTTCGGACCGATCCCGATGCGCGGCTGACACGACCCCGGCTTCGCGGCGCAGGCCGCGGAGCCTTCCCGACGGCGTTGCACCGCCGATCCGAACCGCCTCCCGCCGACCGGAGGGCTTTCGGAACCGTGCACAAGAACAGACCGAGCGGCATCGGACCGGTATCGGCCGGGCGCATGAGATGGCGCCGAAACGGGAACGGAACGTCGAAGCGAAGGCAGAAGGAGACATCGAGCAGCCTCAAAGGTGGAGATCGTCCATGTCAGAGCCGCCGCAGACCCCAGACCGGGGCGGTCCCGCCCAGCCGCTCCTGATCGTCAAGGGACTGGTGAAGCACTTCCCCATCGGCACCGTCTTCACCGGCAAGCAGGTGGTGCGCGCGGTCGACGGGCTGGACTTCACCATCGACAAGCGCGAGACGCTCGGAATCGTCGGCGAATCCGGCTGCGGCAAGTCCACCGCGTCGCGCCTGATCATGTCGCTGATCGCACCGACGGAGGGCGAGATCGTCTTCGACGGGGACCTCGTCGGCGCGGCGGGGGGCATCAGCCTGGCCGACTATCGCCGCCAGGTCCAGATGGTGTTCCAGGACAGCTACTCGTCGCTGAACCCGCGCCTCACCATCGAGGAATCGATCGCCTACGGCCCGAAGGTGCACGGCACGCCGCACCGGGAAGCGGGGGAACGCGCCCGCGATCTGCTTCAGGCCGTCGGGCTTGCGCCGCGGCAATATGCGCGACGCTTTCCGCACGAACTCTCCGGCGGCCAGCGGCAGCGCGTCAACATCGCCCGCGCGCTGGCACTGCGGCCGCGCCTGATCATCCTCGACGAGCCGGTGTCGGCGCTGGACAAGTCGGTCGAGGCGCAGGTGCTCAACCTTCTCCTCGACCTCAAGGAGCAGTTCGGCCTCACCTACCTGTTCATCAGCCACGACCTCAACGTGGTGGAGCACGTCGCCGACCGGGTGCTGGTCATGTATCTCGGCAAGATCGCCGAGCTGGGGCCGGTCGACGAGATCTTCGGCCGGGCGGGCCATCCCTATACCCGGGCGCTGCTGGCCAGCCGCCCGTCGATGGATCCGACCCGCAGGCGCACGCAGCCGCCGCTGGTGGGCGACCCGCCCAATCCGATCAACCCGCCGTCCGGGTGTCGCTTTCGCACCCGCTGCGCGCTGGCGCGCGAGATTTGCGCGGAGCGGCAGCCCGCCCTCTACGACATCGGCGCGGGCCATCAGGCGGCCTGCCACGCGACGCGGGCGGACAGCGGCTACGGCGACAGCCGGAGGCTCGCGGCATGACGGCCTCCGCTCCCCTCGTCCGCGCCCGCGACCTGCATGTCCGCTTCGTGTCGCGCGACGCGACCGTGAAGGCGGTCAACGGCGTGGATCTCGATCTGGAGGCCGGCGAGGTGCTGTGCATCCTCGGCGAGAGCGGCTCGGGCAAGTCGGTGACGCTGCGCGCGATGATGCGGCTGAACCCGCCGAACAAGACCGTCGTGTCCGGTGAACTCACGGTTGCCGGCAACGACATGATGGCCATTCCCGACCGGCAATTGTCCTCCCTGCGCGGCAAGGTCGTCTCGATGATCTTCCAGGAGCCGATGACGGCGCTCGATCCGGTCTACACGATCGGCCGCCAGATCAGCGAGACGCTGGTCCGGCACGAAGGCATCGGCCGGCGCGAGGCGGAACGGCGCGCGCTGGAACTGCTCGAACTGGTCCAGATCCCGTCGGCGAAACGACGGCTCCAGGCCTATCCGCACGAATTGTCGGGCGGTCTGCGCCAGCGCGCCATGATCGCGATGGCGATCTCCTGCCGGCCGCAGCTGCTGCTCGCCGACGAGCCGACCACCGCGCTCGACGCGACGGTCCAGATCCAGATTCTCCTGCTGCTGCGCCAGCTGCAGCAGGAACTCGGCATGGGCGTCATCTTCGTCACCCACGACCTCGGCGTGGCGGGCGAAATCGCCGACCGGATCGCGGTCATGTATGCCGGGCGCATGGTCGAGGCGGGCTCGACCGTCGACGTCATGCGCGGGCCGCTGCATCCCTACGCCAGGGGACTGCTGGGCGCCACCGTGCATTCGGGCCTGCGCGGGACGCGGCTGACGACGATCCCGGGATCGCCGCCGGACCTGCGCCATCCGATCGAAGGCTGCGCCTTCGCGCCGCGCTGCCCGCACGCGCTCGATGCCTGCTCCGCCGCCCTGCCGGAGCTCCGGCCCGCGCGGGCAGGCCGTGCGGTGCGCTGCTTCCGCACCGAGGAGATCGCGGCGTGACCGCCCGCATCGCCTCCGCGACGACCCGACCGGGAGTGGTACAGCCATGATTGCCTACATCCTCAGGCGCGTGCTCTACATCGTGCCGATCTCGCTCGCCGTCAGCCTCGTCTGCTTCCTGCTCGTGCACATCGCGCCCGGCGACCCGATCGACGCCATGGTGCAGCCCGACACGCCCAAGGAGGTGATCGACCGCGTCCGCGCCGAATACGGACTCGACCAGCCGCTTCCGGTCCAGTTCGGCCTGTGGCTCATGAAGGTCGTGCAGGGCGATTTCGGCACGTCGCTGATCAAGGGCCGCCCGGTGCTGCCCGACCTGATCTCGGCAAGCGGAGCCACCTTCGTGCTGGCCTGCACGGGCGGCCTGCTCGGTTTCGTGACGGGATGCGTCTTCGGCGGCATCGCCGGGGTCTATCGCGACAGCTGGATCGACCGCGTCCTGCTTGCCGTCGCGGTGGCAGGCGTCTCCGTGCCGCATTACTGGCTGGGCATGGTGCTGGTCATCATCTTCTCGGTGAACCTGAACATGCTGCCCGCCATGGGCGCCGGCCCCGGCGGCTCCGCGGTCTCGCTGTTCGACTGGGACCACGTCCGCTACCTGATCCTGCCCTCGATCACGCTCGCCGTCATTCCGGCGGGCATCGTGACGCGCACCGTGCGCGGCCTCGTCAGCGACATCATGAGCCAGGACTACATCACCACCCTGCGCGGCAAGGGGCTGCTGCGGCACGGCATCGTCGCCCATGTCGTTCGCAACGCCGCCCCGACCACCCTCGCCGTCATCGGCCTGCAGCTCGCCAACCTGATGGGCGGGTCGATCCTGGTGGAGACGGTGTTCGCCTGGCCGGGCACCGGCATGATGCTGAACACGGCGATCTTCCAGCGCGACATCCCGGTGCTGCAGGCCACCACGCTGGTGCTGGCGCTGTTCTTCGTCGTCCTCAACCTGCTGGTCGACCTCGTCCAGACCTCCATCGACCCAAGGATCAGCCGCCGATGACGACGACCTACGGCTCCGAACGCGCGGAAGACGCGGCGCCGCCAAAGGTGGCGGAGAACGACGACACCTACTGGCGGGCCGTCGGCCGCCGGCTGATGCGGGACAAGGTGACGCTGTTCTGCGGCGGCATCCTGATCCTGATGGCCGGGCTCATCCTGTTTGCTCCACTGGTGGCGCCCTATGGACCCACCGACGGCAGCATCGTCCGGCGCCTGAAGCCCATCGGCACGCCGGGCCACCTGCTCGGCACCGACGAACTCGGCCGCGACATGCTGAGCCGGCTCCTGCACGGCGGGCGCTATTCCTGGTTCGTCGGCATCACGCCGGTGGCCATCGCCTTCCTCGTCGGCGGCTCGATCGGCATCATCGCGGGCTTCGCGGGCGGCAAGATCAACATGGCCATCATGCGCGTCACCGACGTGTTCTACGCCTTTCCCTCGGTGCTGCTCGCCGTCGCCGTCAGCGGATCGCTCGGCGCGGGCATCGCCAACGCCATCATGTCGCTCACCATCGTCTTCATCCCGCCGATCATCCGCGTGGCGGAAAGCGTCACCACCGGCGTTCGCAGTCTCGACTATGCGGAGGCCGCGCGGGCGACGGGCGCCGGCGCGCGTTCGATCGTCGTCGTCCACATCCTGCCCAACGTGCTCGGGCCGATCTTCGTCTACGCCACCAGCCTCGTCGGCGTGTCGATGATCGTGGCCTCGGGCCTGTCGTTCCTCGGGCTCGGCATCAAGCCGCCGGATCCCGAATGGGGCCTGATGCTGAACACGCTGCGCAGCGCGATCTACTCGCAGCCGATGATCGCCACGCTTCCCGGCATCTGCATCTTCATGACCAGCGTCTGCTTCAATTTCGTCAGCGACGGGTTGCGGACTGCGATGGACGTTCGCGCCTGACCTTCACCTCCAACCGACAACCGGGGAACCTGCCATGCCATTCGAACCGACCCGCCGCGGCGTCCTCCAGGGACTGACGAGCACGCTGATGATGGCGACCGCCGCCGCGCCGTTCGTGCCGCGACCGGCGCGCGCGGCCGGCAAGACGCTGCGGATCGCCATATCGCTCAGCGACATCCCCAATCTGTGGGCGGTGCCGACCGGCGGCTTCGAGGGCGCGCGCTTCGGCGGCTACACGCTCTTCGACCCGCTCGTCTCCTGGGACATGAGCTCCGCCGACAAGCCCTCGGGCCTGGTGCCGGGGCTGGCCGAATCCTGGTCCGTCGATCCGGACAACCAGAAGCGCTGGATCTTCAAGCTGCGCGCGGCGACGTTCCATGACGGGTCCCCGTGGAACGCGGACGCGGCGATCTGGAACTTCGAGGGCTACCTGAACCGGGACGCGCCTCACTTCCATCCCGGACGGGCGGGAATGGCGGGCGCGCGCACCCAGTCGATCGCCGGCTACGGCAAGATCGACGACAGGACGATCTATCTCGAGACCAAATACCTCAACAGCCTGCTGCCGTTCGAGCTGTCGACGCTGTTCTTCGCCAGTCCGGCCCGCCACGCGGAGGCCGGCAGCTGGGAAAACTTCGCGATCAACCCGTCTGGGACCGGCCCCTACGCCTTCGTCTCGCTCACGCCCGGCTCGGAGCTCAGGCTGAAGGCCTTCGAGGGCTACTGGAACCCGGCGCGCGTACCGAAGACGTCGGAACTGGTGCTGCTGCCGGTGCCCGACGCCAACACCCGCGTGGCGGCGCTGCGTTCCGGCCAGGTGGATCTGGTCGACACCCTGCCGCCGGATTCGATCCCGTCGCTGGAGGCGGCCGGCTTCACGATCATCGAGAACACCTATCCGCACTCCTGGATCTGGCGCCTCAACTTCACCGCCGACTCGCCCTTCTCCGACATCCGGGTCCGCAAGGCGGCCAATCTCGCCATCGACCGCGACGCGATCGTGGAGTTCCTCGGCGGGCATGCCACGGCGGCCAAGGCATTCGCCCAGCCCGGCTCGCCCTGGTACGGCAAGCCGGCGTTCGAGTTCCGCTACGATCCGGAAGCGGCCAAGGCGCTGCTGGCGGAGGCGGGATACGGCCCGGACAAGCCGGTCGAGCTCACCATCGTGATCTCCTCGTCGGGCGGCGGACAGATGGTGCCGCTGTCGATGAACGAGGTGATCCAGAGCTACATGCGCGAAGTCGGCATCAACGTCACGTTCGACGTGCGCGATTTCGGCACCATGATCACCATGCTGCGGCAGGGCGCCAGGGAGTCCGGCGCCGACGCGCTGAACGTGGCGATGACCATGCAGGAGCCGGCGACCGGCGTCATCTCCTTCACCTCGACGCTGGCGCCGCCGGCCGGCGGCAACTGGGGCTTCTACGACAACCCGGCCTTCGACGAGGCGTTGACCAGGGCGCGCGCGACCTTCGACCCGGCGGCGCTGGACGAGGCCATGTCGCGGGTGATGGAAGTGGTGACCGACGACGCGGCGGCGCTGGTCGTGGTGCACGACACCAACCCCCGCGCCCTGTCGCCGAAGCTCAGGGGCTTCGTGCAGGCGAAGAACTGGTACCAGGACTTCACGCCGATCGAGGTGATGGACTGATGGACGCGATGGCCCCGTTCGAGATCGCGGAGGCGTCGGTCGCCGAGATCCAGGAAGCCTTCCGGACACGCCGGACGACGGCTCTGGCGGTCACCCAGGCATCGCTCGACCGTATCGAAGCCTTCGACAGGCGCGGCCCGCAATTGTGGGCCGTCGTCGCCGTCAACCCCGACGCGCTCGCCGATGCCCGCGCGCTCGATGCGCATCTGGCCGCGACCGGCGAACTCATCGGCCCGCTGCACGGCATCCCGGTGCTGGTGAAGGACAATTACGACGTCGCGGGGCTGCAGACGACCGGCGGTTCCTCGGCGCTTCTCGGATGGGTGCCGCGGCGCGATGCGACGGTCGTGGCGAAGCTGCGCGCGGCGGGCGCCGTCATCCTCGCCAAGACCACCATGTCGGAATGGGCCAGGGGCGGCTTCGACAACATCAATTCGGTGCTGCCGACCTTCGCGCGCAATCCCTACAACACCGCCCACGCCACCGGCGGTTCGTCCGGCGGCACGGGGTCGGGCCTCGCCGCCAGCTTCGGCGTGGTCGGGCTCGGCTCCGATACGCTGGGATCGATCCGCAACCCCTCCTCCAACAACGCGCTGGTGGGGCTGCGGCCGAGCTGGGCGCTGGTGTCGCGCGCGGGCATGGTCGGGCTCTACGACGAGCGCGACACGGCCGGCCCGATGGCGCGGAGCATGGAGGACCTCGTGGCGCTGCTCGACGTGATCGCGGGCGTCGACCCCGCCGATCCCGCCACAGCCCATGCGCAGGGCCATGTCGAGGCGAGCTACGGGCCGTTCCTGCGCGCCGACGGGCTGAAGGGCAAGCGGCTCGGTGTCCTGCGGCAGGCCGTCCCGGCCGATGATTCCGATCCGCAGGTCGTCGCCCTCTTCGACCAGGCGGTGCGCGATCTCGCCGGGGCCGGCGCCGAGATCGTCGACCCTTTCGAAATCCCGGAATTCGAGCGCTTTCCGCAGAACATGCACCCCCTGAGCAAGGTGCGCTTCGCGATCGAGACCTATCTGGCCGGCACCGGACCCGGCTTCCCGAAGACGCTCGCCGAGATCGTGGCGGCGGAGAAGTTCCACCCGGTGCACGAAGGCAGCCTGCGGGTGACCGCGGTCGCGCCGGAGCCCCTCACCGACCCGGTGGTGCTGGCACTTGAGGCACTAGAGATCCGGATGCGCGCGGCCTACGACGCCGCGATGACGGCGGCCGGCGTCGATGCCTTCGTGCTGCCGGTGGCCACCTATCCGCCCAAGCTCAACGGCGACCGCAACGTCACCCCCGCGGGCGCCAGGACCTGGATCGCGTCCGGCCTGCACTGGCCGGCGATGAGCGTCCCCATGGGCTACACCTATGTGGACCTCCCGTCCGGTCTCCAGATCGTCGGCCGCCCGTGGAGCGAAGGCAGGCTGATCGAGATCGCCTATGCCTACGAACAGGCGACGCACCATCGCAAGCCACCGTCGACCACGCCGGCCCTGCAGGCGCGGCCATGATCGGCGAGATCGACACGCAGACCACGGTCGCCGCGGTGCGCGACTGTTTCGAGCGCTACAACGCGGCGCTCGACCGGGGCGACGTCGAGGCGCTGAACGGCTTCTTCTGGAACTCGCCCGCAACGGTCCGGTTCGGCCCGACGGAGACGCTGTTCGGCTACGAGGCGATCGCCGCCTTCCGCTCCCGCACGTGGAAGGGCACGGCGGGCGGGCGCGTCATCGAGACGGTCGTCGTCACCGCCTTCGGCCCGGACATGGCGACGACCAACGCGCTGATCCGCTCCGCGGACGGGGCGGTGAGCCGGCAATCGCAGACCTGGGTCAACCTGCCCGAAGGCTGGCGCATCGTGGCCGCCCATGTGAGCGCAAGCCCGCCCTGACGCCGTCGGCGGGTAAAGCGACGAGACCGACACATTCAGGCAAGGACCAGAGGCGACAATTCATGGCGATCCATACACTCGACGCGACCCCGCTCACCATCCGCCGCGGCGTGCTGGACGGCAGTTTTCCGCCCGTGCTGACCATCCGGTCGGGAGACACGGTGACGATCCAGACGGTGTCGGGCAACGAACACGCGCTGCCGCCGGCCGGATCCGGCTTCGACATGCCGGCCGGCCTCACCGACATCCTCGCCGCCGTTCCGCCGGGGACGGGACCGCACATCGTCACCGGCCCCGTCGCGATCGAGGGCGCCGAGCCCGGCGACATGCTGGAGGTGCGCATCGACCGGATCGAACTCGGCATGAACTGGGGCTACTGCCTGTTCCGGCCGCTCGCCGGCACCGTGCCCGACGCCTTCCCCTATCGCGAACTGAGCTACATCCCCATCGACATGGAGAAGCGCACCTGCACGCTGCCCTGGGGACCGGAACTGCCGCTGGCGCCGTTCTTCGGGGTCATGGCGAGCGGACCGAAGCCGTCCTACGGACCGCTGTCGACCAAGGAGCCGCGCGACTTCGGCGGCAATCTCGACAACAAGGAACTGACGGCGGGAAGCACGCTGTTCCTGCCCGTCTGGGTTCCAGGCGCGAATTTCATCGTCGGCGACGGGCATGGCGTGCAGGGCGACGGCGAGGTCTGCGTGACCGCGCTCGAAACCTCGCTGACGGGCACCTTCACCTTCGTCCTGCACAAGGGCGGCGGCGCGGAAAACCCGAAGCTTCGTTTTCCCCGCGCGGAGACGCCCACCCACTATCTGAGCATGGGCATCGATGAGGACCTGGACGTCGCCATGCGCGAGGCGGTGCTCGAGATGATCGCCTTCATCTGCGAACGCACCGGCTGGTCGCGCGGCGATGCCTACAAGAGCTGCTCGCTGGCCGTGGATTTCCACGTGACGCAAACCGTCAACGGCGAAAAGGGCGTCCACGGGATGCTGCGCAAGGGGTTGCTGTTCTAGGACCACATCCGAGCGGCACGTTCCGACATGGGATACGGTATTCGGGACGCGATGCAGAAGCAGATGCATGCGTGTCGCCGCACCCGAACGGGGGAAGCGTTCGATGGCCCGGCTCTGCAGGCACGGAGGTGGCACGACCATCCTTTTGCGACGTTCGTGACCCGACCGCCAGCAGCTCTCCCATGTCCGTTCGCAGCGCCCCGGTCGCCGATGGCCCGGCTGGCCGGCGCCGCCTGGACGCTGCCGGGGACGATGCTGCCGGGTCGCGTCCCCCGGGCAGCGGCGACGCCCCGGCCTCAGCCGCCACCGGGCGGAGGCGCGAGGGCACGGAGGTCGTGGCGGCGGGATTCGCCGCGCAGCCACAGCGCGTCGATGCCGATCAGGGTGTCGATGCCAAAGGTCGGGTGGAAGACGGTGACGCTGCCGTTCGGCTGGCGCAGGATGCGGTAGTCGGACGCGGCGCCGTCATATTCGACCAGGTTGACGCCGCTGCCGCCCTCGTAGCTGTCGTCGCCGAGCCCGCCGTAGAAGGTGTCGTCCCCGGCGGAGCCGATGAAACGGTCGGGCCGGTCGGTGCCGGCGACGAAGCCGCCGGTGGCGGCGACCAGATTGTCGTCATAGGCCGCCTGGACGATGTAGCCGGGCGCGAGCCCGACCGCGGCGAGGCCGCCGAAGAGGCCGAGTTCCTTGGCGAGACGCCGGGGATCGACGCGCCGCCTGGATGGCGCGGCGGCGACGTCGGGCAGGTCGGCCAGCGCGGCGTCGGTGGCGCGGGGGCCTGCGCCGGGCGACGGGAGGCCGCGCGGGCCGGCGCCCGCAGCGCCGTCGGACGCGTTGCGGGCGAGCCGGGCGAAGGAGGGGCGCGGCAGACGCTGCAGCGATTTCGGAAGGAGCGCGGCAATGCGTGCGCCGAGCGTGCCGGCCGCGCCGAGATCGGCCGGCTTCGGCGGGGGCAGATTCAGGAACAGCCGGGCGCCCGGCGTAATTCGCGGCGGGGGAGCGGGCTTCGGCACGCGGGCACGCGGCGTCGGTATCCGGCTCAGGAAGCGGAAGGCGCCCGTCTGGGCGACGCGGTAGCTGCCGCGATCCGCACCGATCGGATCGACGGCCTCCCGGATCGCCGCCGACGGCGGGATGACGAACGGTTCGACCTCGGTCGGGCCGGGTCCGACCGCCGCCAAGGCACAGACCGGCAGGGCGGCAAGCAGCAGGACGAGCGCGTTTCGCAGCATCGGCATGATCGACCTTTCTCCATGAGACCGGCCGCCGCCGGCGGGCGGCACGGGGCCGCCCTATTCGACGAGCTTCTTCACTTCCTCGATCGCCGTCTCGAAGCCCTTCTCGACGTCGTCGAACGCCGCCTTCACGTCCGGCCCCATGTCGACGACCCCGCCCCGCTCGAGGCCGAAGGTCGCGGTGGCGGCGAGACCGGTGACCACGATCACCGTGCCGGTCCCGAGGACGGCACGCTTCAGATAATTGGGCCGCTGGACACGCGGCATGCCGGCCGGGGGCACGTAGAAGTTCACGCCGTTACCGGCGGCAACGGCGCCGCCCGGATTGGCGGGCGGCAGGCCGCCGCCCGGCACGGCATTGGCGTTGGCATTGAGAGCGCCAGCCGGCGGCAGGCCGCCGCCTGCGACGGGTGCCGCCTGGCCGCCGGGGGCCGGCGGGGCGCCGGCTGCGACGGGTGCCGCCTGTGCTCCAGGAACCGGCTGGCCGCCGCCCGCGACGGGCGCCGCCTGACCGCCCGGGGCCGGCAGACCGCCGCCTGCGACGGGTGCCGCCTGGCCGCCGGGGGCCGGCGGGGCGCCGGCATAGATGCCGACGTTCACGCCGCCGCCCGCCGGCGCGGCTCCGGGTGCGGGCAATGCGGCCGGCGCGGGCGCGGCCTGGCCCGCGGGATTGGCGGGACCGGCGGTGTAGATGCCGCCGGGAGCAGGCTGGGCGCCCGGTGCGGGCAACGCGGCCGGCGCGGGCGCGGCCTGGCCCGCGGGGTTGGCGGGACCGGCGGTGTAGATGCCGCCGGGCGCAGGCTGGGCGCCCGGTGCCGGCAGCGCGGCCGGCGCGGGCGCGGCCTGGCCCGCCGGGTTGGCGGGACCGGCGGTGTAGATGCCGCCGGGCGCAGGCTGGGCGCCCGGTGCCGGCAGCGCGGCCTGCACCGGCGCGGGAAGGGCGCCGGGCGCTGGCAGCGCGGCAGGCGGGGGCTGCAAGCCGCCGACGTTGCCGACGCCGCCCCATGGAACGGTGTTGGGAGGAAGGAGGGCAGGCGCGGCGCCATCGCCGGCCCCGCCCGCCGGAGCCGCCGCGGCACTGGCCGGTCCGGATGCCGGCGCCGCGGCGGCCGGACCGGCCGGCACGGCGGCCGCGGCCGGCAGGGCGTTGGGCGGAGGCAGGAGGTTCGGCGCGGGCACCGCGCCCGGGGCCGGAAGGGCGTTCGGTGCAGGCAGTGCCGCGGCCGGGGCAGGCAGAACGTTCGGCGCCGGCGCGGCGGCGGCGGGCGCAGGCAGCGCGCTGGGCGCGGGCAGCGCATTCGGCGCCGGCAGGGCGTTGGCGCCCGGCACGTCGTTCGGAAGTGCCGGCGCGGGGCCGTAATGGTGCGTCATCGGGGCCATCGGCACCGCGTTCGGATCCGGCGCGGCGGGGCGCGGCGGCTTCTTGAAGAGTTTCAGGGCGACCTGGAAGGAGCCGTCGTCGACGGGCCGAACGGCGAAGGTCTTCTCCCCTCCCCCCGGACGGTCGGCGCGCGCCGAAGGGGTCTCGGACACGGCGGCGGCGGCGCTGCCCGCCCATGCGAGCAGGCCGGCGGCGACGACGATCAAACGGGTTCCTGCCATCGGGACGATCCTTCTCTCGGCTGTCTGCACGGGGCTCATCGGGCGGCCTCGCGGTAGCGGATGACCTGGACGGCGGAGGCCGAGAGCCGGTAGTCGCCGACCCACTCGTCGTTCTGCGCCAGGGCCCAGAGCGTCTCCGGCGGCGCCATCTGGACCAGTTGCTGCCCCGGACCGACGGTCTGGACATAGGCCGGATCGGCGTTCGGAACGTCGAGGAAGACGTCGATGGGCGCGGCGGAAAAGTTCTGGACGTAGAGCTGGATCAGCGGCACGCCGGCCGCCGGCTGCGCCGGGGGGAGCGCGCCACCGCCCTGCGGCAGCGGGGCGGCGGCGACCGGCGCGGCTCCTGCCGGGGCCGGCCCGCCGGCGGGCGCGACGATCCACATGGCGGAATACCAGCCGGGCTGCACGGCCGCGGCCATGACGGGGCCCGTCTCGTTGGTGAGATACTGGTCGGGCCGGAAGCGGTTGCGGATGCGCACGTGCTGACCGTCGACGCTCTCCTGGATCCACATCGCCGACCACCAGCCCGGGTCGACCGGGCCGGCCTGCAGCACGCCGTACTCGACGTGGAGATAGTTGCCGCTCGCGGCGTTGCGCAGGCGGGCATGGTCCGTCCCCTCGACGAGTTCGGCGATCCAGATGGTCGCCTGCCCGTCCGGTCCGGGAAGCAGCGCCACCCCGCCGGCGTCGGCGAGAAAAGCCGACGTCCAGCGGTTCTGGATGGTGACGGACTGCGCCAGGGCGGCCGGGACCGACAGGCCGAGCGCCAGGGCGGCGAGAAGATAGAGCAGGAAGGAGGCGTAGGGTCTCATGGTGTGCTCCGCTGGCTTGCGTTCCAGGCCATGTGTCATCTCACGTCCGCACAGATCGGATGGTTGTAGGCGCGGACGATCTCGGCCACGCCCGTGGGGTCGAGCGATTCCCAGGGGAAATCGGCGGCCGGGTCGCTCTGCTCGGCGCCTTCGAGCGCGGCGGCGACGGCGGCATCGACGACCCTCGGATCGATCTCGCCGCCCGTCGCGTAGCCCGCATCGAAGGCGTCGCGGACCTGGCCGCGCATCGCGTCCTTGGCCTCGGCCGACATGGCACCGTAGATCGAGCCGGACAGGACGGCGGAGACGGCGACGTCGATGGCGAGGTCGGTCGCGACGGCCCTCGCCACGGCATTCGTCGACGCCCGCGTGAGGGCGGCCATGACCTGCTGCTTGAGGGTGGCCTCTGCGGCGGCGCGGCCGGCGGAGCGCGCGGCGATCTGGCCGGCGGTCTTGCCGGCCGTCGAGGCCGCCGCGCGGGCGGCATTGGCCGCCGCGGTGGCTCCGGTCGCGCCGCCCGCGGTGACGGCGATCAGCGTCACGCTGGCGGCGGTCATCAGCGGGCCGATCACCTGGTCGGTAACGTTGAGGGCGCATTCGGCCTGGTTGGCGGCGCAGCCCGCGCCGCAGTTGACCGGAAGTTTCGCGGGGCACTGGTTCCAGCAGACCGGTCCGACGCCGGCATAGCCGGGCTGGCAGCGGTCGTAGCAGAGGCCTGCGTCGCGGTCCTTGCCGGGGCCGCACTGCATCGGCTTGCCGACGCCGCGGTCATAGGTGGTCTTCTGACAGGAGAAGCCGATGTCGATGGTGCCGGCGGGACAGACCGGCGTGCAGAGGCTGGTGGCGACCGGTGCGGTCCTGTAGCCCGGCCGGCATTCCGAATAGACGATGGTGTTGGAATTGTAGGTCCCGCAGCCGTAGCGCCGGCCTTCGGCGCTGCTGCGGCAGCGCGCACGGGCGTCGTCCAGGCTGAAGGGCGTGTCGCCGAGCTTCCAGACGAAGGCGGAGCGCTCGTAGGGCGCGGGCTTCAGGCAATGGAGGCCGGTGTCGGTGAAACCGGCGGGACAGGTCGGGACGCACATGGTCACGAAGGGCTGGAAGCCGGCGCGGCAGTCGTCGTAGCAGAGCCCGGCGGTGGATTCGGTCTGCCCCGCCGGGCAGAGGCGCGGGATGGTGCCGACGCCGCGGCCATAGGTGTCCTTCCAGCAGAACCGCGTCTTCGCCTTGTCCTCCTCCGCCAGCCGGACCTGGTCGGCGGCGAGGCGCGCCAGCACCAGCTGCAGCTGGGCGTCGGTCAGGAGAAGGCATTTGCCGGGGTCGCTGTCGTCCGGCCGCGGCACGTCGACCTGCTGCCGCAGATCGCGCGAGACCTGGACCATGCCGCCGACCCATTCGAAGGTTTCCATGGAGGAGAAGCCGAGCATGGTGCAGGGACCCGACAAGAGGTCGACGGTCTCGCCGGCCCGGATGCTGCCGATCATCTCCGCGCTCGCCCCGTCGACGACGCTGATGCCGAGCGCCTGCCCGCCCGTGTTGGTGAGGCGCGTCGCGACCGAACGGTCGCCGGTCGTCAGCGGCAGCGGCGCCGCGATCTGCTGCATCGGGTCGGGGCCGACCAGATGATGACCCCCGGCATAGCCCTGGTCGTCGGCAAATCCCAGCCGGACGCCCGGATCGGCGAGGACATCGACGGTGCCTCCATCCGGCAGGATGCCGAGATTGCCAGCCACGCCATCCGCGCCAGCCGGCACGTCGACGACGGCCAGTGCCCGGCCGGAGCGGTTGACGACACGCACGGTGACGCTTCCGGTGCCGGTCCGGAGCGGGAGCGGCAGCGTCACCGCCTCGCCCGGCAGGCCGGCGACGACGAGATTGCCGCCCAGGAAGTCGCCGCCGGGCGAGAAGCCGAACCGCATGCCCGGGTCGGCCATGAGGACGACCGTCTCGCCCGGTCCGACGGATCCCAGCGGCTCGGACTCGTCGCCGGACAGGAGGAAGATCCCGAGTTCCTGGCCGAAGCCGTTCGTGACGGCGACCGGCGCCGACCCGGCGCCCGCCAGGAACGACCGCGGAAGCGGAAGGACCGGCTGCTGAAACGGCTCCGGCGTGACCATGTAGATGCCGCCGAACCAGTCCGTACCCGGCGAGAAGCCGATCCGGAACCCGGCCTGTGCGGGAAGATCGATCGTCGCACCGGGGTCGATCGCGGCGACCAGCTGGGTTTCGGCGCCGTCCTCCGGGACGACGTGGACACCGAGCGGCTGGTCGGTCGGATTGGCAAGGCGCAGCGTCACCGAACCGTCGCCGACCCGGCCGGGGAGCGTTCCGGCCGCGGCGGCCGGAAGCGGCAGCGACAGGATTTCCGGCGCGACGCCGGTCACCACGTGCTGGCCACCGATCCAGTCGACGCCGTCGGAAATCCCCAGGATCGCGCCGGCCTGGGCCGGGAGGTCGAGGAAGAAACCGGCGTCGATCTCGGCCACCAGCGGCGCATCGCTGCCGTCGTCGAGGATGTGGTGGACGAAGAGCTTGCGCGCCGAGGGATTTTCGAGCCGCACGACGGCCGAGCCGTCGCCGATCCGCACCGCCGCAGCGTTCTGACCAAGGTCCTCCCCGGACCGGGCGACGGGAAGCGCCACGACCTCCGGCGGCCGGCCGGTGACGCGGTACGGATCGCCGATCCAGGCGCTGCCGTCGGAGATGCCGATCAGCGCGCCCGCTTCGGCCGCGACGTCGATCGCGAACCCCGCCTCCAGCTGCGCCACGAAGGGTGCCGCGCTGCCGTCGGGAAGGACGTGGTGGATCTGCAGCCGCATGGCCGTGGGGTTCTCGAAGCGCACCATGGCCGAGCCGTCGCCGATGCGCGGTGCGGCCGCGGCGGGAGGCCCGGTCCCCGCCGGCGGCGCCGCCGCGACCGGAATCGTCACGACCTCCGGCGGCCGGCCGGTGACGCGGTACGGATCGCCGATCCAGGCGCTGCCGTCGGAGATGCCGATCAGCGCGCCGGCCTCGGCGGCGACGTCGACGAAGAAGCCTGCATCCACCGCCGCCACGAAGGGCGCGGCACTGCCGTCGGGAAGCACGTGGTGGATCTGCAGCCGCATGCCCGACGGGTTCTCGAAGCGCACCAAGGCCGAGCCGTCGCCGATCCGGGGAGGAGCGGTCGCAGCGGCGGGCGGGATCGGCAACGAGACCGCCTGGTTCGTCGCCTCCCCGACCACGTAGGACGCGCCGACCCAGCCCTCAGCGCCGGCGAAGGCGATCTGCCAGCCGGGCGCCACCGGCAGGTCGGCCACGGTGCCCGCCTCGATCCGCGCCAGTTCGACCGGTGCCGCGTCCGGCGCCGTCACGGCATAGGCGGCGAGGGGCTCGGCCGTCGGGTTGTCCACCCGCAGCATGACCCGGACCTCCTGCGCGCGCGTCGGGAGACAAAGCACCGCCAGGACCAGCAGGACGACCGCGACGACGCACTGAACCCGGTTGCGCAAGCTATCTCCGCACGATCAGGGGAGCCTGCCGGCTTGTCGACGGGACGAGCGGACGCGTTGCCGCCCGACCCTATTCGAGCCGGTCTGCCCGACATTGAGTTTCGCTCAACGACGTTCGTTCAACACACAAAGCAGGCACGACGGGCGCTCGATGCAGCGCGCGTCCCGGGAGCCCTTGTCAGGCTTCTCCGCTACAGTCGATGACACAGGGTAAAGCGCGACGTCTCCGGAAGTCAAACGCATTTCTTGCACCGATCCGTCACTATAGGTCTCGCCATTTTCCGCCCCCTGACGTAACGTCCCAGCGTTTTCGACTGAGGGGATCGACTGTCGCGGACACGTTCTGCTCGCGGGGCGTGTGGATGATAACTGCAGATAGCCGCCGATTTCGTTCTCCGCCTCGTCGCGTGACGGCTTAGACTTTGGTCCGAGGGCACTGTTTCATGCAGAAGATGTTTCTGTGCGTCGCTCTCCTGGCGAGCCTGATCGGCCCTGCGACGGCCGTCCGGGCGCAGACCGCCGACGACGACGCGTTCTCGGTGACGATCCGGCTGCAGAACGCGACGAGCGGTCTCGTCGACTATTATCTGCTCGATCCCGGGACGGGCGGGCTCGAATACTACGCGACGATGCCGCCGGGCGGGGTCGTCGAGCAGCTTTCGGCCGAAGGCATCGTCTGGGTGTTCGGTGCCAACCAGCGCGAGATCGCACGCTATTCGACCACCGGAACGCCGGACCAGATCTTCACCATCGCGCCGCAGACGGCACCCGCCGGCGCGGTCGCGCTCGTCCAGCCGCCGGAGCCGACCGGCATCCCCGACGGGGACATCCCGCAGAGCCTGAACGGCCCGGCCCATGCGGACGGCTTCAGCTGGAACTATGCGCGATACGTCGACGACGTCCGCAGTTTCGGCCTGACGGCGAGCCTGTCCCTCAGTGTCGCGGAAACGGACCAGTCGCGGTTCTCGGCGACCTGCAGCCGCGGGAGCGGCGGCCGGATCGCCGCCGAAATCGCGGCCGATCTCGGCGCCATCGCGCCGTTCTCGGACGTGGCGATCGATTTCGTCGCGCGCGGCGCGAGCCAGACCGTGCCGGCGCGGAGCTTCGTTCCGGAATCCTCGGAAGGATTTGCCGGTTTCCGGCTCGACACCGGTGCCGACGACCGGCTCTGGCAGGTGTTTTCCGCCATGACCGAACTGCGCTACGGCCCCCGTGGAGCGGCTGCGCTGCGGCTCGACCTCGCCGGCATCGGCGGATCGCTCGCCGCCTTCCTCGGCGATTGCCGCCGGTTCGCCGCGGAAGCGGCGAACCCCGCCCTGGCGATGACGATCCCGCCCGCCTGCGGGCCGCAAGGCGTCAAGCGGTCCTTTCCCGGGGCACCGGTGACGGTGGAATTCGTGAACGCGACGGGGGAATTCCGAAACCTGACCTGGGTGGATGCGCAAGGGACGTTCGTGCAGATCGTCGGCCTGAACGACGGCGAGGCGACCGTCGTGAGAACTTCCACCGGCCATGTCTGGGAATTCACCGACGGTCCCGGCAACTGCATCGAGGCCTACCGGCCCGCCGCTACCGAGACGCGGCTCACCATCTCGCGCAAGAGCCCCGGTTTCGGACCCGAATGACGATGCCCTGCGCCGATGTCCCGCCAAACCGCAGCCCGAGGTCCGCGATGAGACACCCGAACGTGCCGGCCCGCCTGTTCGCCCTGTCGCTCGCGATCGCCGCATGGCCGGCGGCAGCGCAGCAGCAGCCGCTGGGCACGCAGCAGCCCCTCGGCGGTGCCCGGGTCTCCCAGCCGCCGCCGGCCGCGCCGCAGGCGGTCCGGCTGCGCTTCGTCAACGCGATGAGCCAGCCCGTCGACTATTACCGCGCCGATCCGCGCACCGGCCAGTTCGCCTACGTGGCCACCATCGCGCCCGGCGCGAGCGCCGACCAGAATTCGGAGCCGGGCGGGGTCTGGGTCTTCGGCGTCGCCCAGCAGGAGTTCCAGCGCCATCAGGCCGGCCCGGAGCCCTACCAGAGCCTCGTGCTCGCTCCCCCCGGGCAGCAGCGGCCGGCCACGGTTTCGGCGGCACCGCCCGGCGGCCCTGCGCCGCAGGGTCAAAGTTCCGCCGGGGTGGTGGTCCCGCCCGAGGTCGTCTCGCCGCCGCGCCGGGTCGCGGCAGCCCCGACCGGCGGCGGGGGATCGTTCGGTCCCGCCGCATCGTGGGGCGGAGTCGTCCGGTCGGGACCGGGCATGGAGAACGCAAGGCTGGCGAGCCTGGCCGAGCGCGAACCGATCGAGCTTCTGGAGAATACCGGCGTGATGATGAACGGCTATCCGTGGTTCCGCATCCGTTACCGGGGCCAGACCGGGTTCCAGTGGGGCGGCATCATCTGCGGCGACGGCGCTCCGGTTCCCGGCACGCACGAGGTCTGCCGCTAAGCGTGTCGCCATCCTTCAGATTTGCGCCGCACGCTTCAGGTCCTTGTTTTCGCGCATGTCTTTCACCCCAAAACCGGGGCCCCACTCCCGGGAGACATGCTTCAGACCGGGCCGGACACGCACCGCCACGGCGCGCGCCCCATCGCACGCGAACGGGGGACGACGGGCGCAAGGTCTCCACCAGGCGACCGCCGTCGCAACCGCCCGGCCCTCGGTGGGGCATCCGTCTCCCGCACGTCGATCTCCCCGATACCCGCGGAACGGGGACGCAGCGCCCCGCGGCGGCTTTCGATCCATGCGTCGGCGACCGTCCCGCCCGTCAGCTGTTCAAATTCCCCCGCAAGGTGTCGTGGGTGTACTTCGTGCGCATCAGGCCGCGGCGCTGGAGTTCCGGGACGACGAGTTCGCAGAAGTCGCGCAGCGCGCCGGGCGCGGCGTAGCTCTTGGTCAGGATGATGCCGCCGTTGCGGCCGCCGGCCTCGTGCACGCCCTCGATGTGGTCGGCCACTTCCTTGACGCTGCCGACGACGAAGTTCGAGCGCTCGGTGATCCAGCGCCGGCCGAGATCCTCGATCTCGGTGTCGGGATCCTCGGTGTTGAGCAATTCCTGGAAAGGTCCCCAATAGGTCTTCTGCGACTTGATCAGGTCGACCATGTCGACGAGCTTCATCTTGCCGTCGAGCCTGGAAAAGTCGAAGCCGAACTGGAAGGACAGTTCGATCAGGCCGGCGTTGGGCGGCAGGGTCTCGAGGAAGCGGCGCTCCTTGCGGATGGCGTCCTCGCGGGTGTCGCCCGCCACCACCCTCACCTGCCAGAAGACGCCGAGGTCGCGCGGCTTGCGTCCGTGCTTGACGGTCAGGTCGTCGAGAACGGCGCGGTGGGCGGCGATGCTCTTGTTGGTGCGGCGCGAGACGAACTGCATGTCGGCGTGCTTGGCCGCGAGGTTCATGCCGTCGTCCGACTGGCCGGCCTGGATGACGACCGGCCTCCCCTGGCGCGAGGGCAGGCAGGGCAGCGGTCCGCGCACCTTGAAGTGCTTGCCGACGTGGTTGATCAGGTGGACCTTCGAGGGGTCGGCGAAGATGCCGTTCTCGCGGTCCATGAGGATGGCGTCGGCCTCGACGCTGTTCCAGAGGTCGATGACCACCTGCAGATGCTCGCGGGCAATGTCGTAGCGCTCGTCGGGCGGCAGCATGGTGTCGAAGCCCCAGTTCGCCGCCTCGTTCTTGTAGGCCGAGGTGACCGCGTTCCAGCCGACGCGACCGCCGGTGACGTGGTCGAGCGAGGAGAACAGCCGCGCGACGTGGAAGGGGTGGTGGTAGGTCGTCGACATGGTGATGCCGAAGCCGAGATTGGGCGCGGCCTTCGCCATCAGCGAGATCATCGGCATCATGTCGTGCTTGGGCCAGCGATAACCCTCGCGCAGCGGCGTGGCGTAGCCGTCGCCGAAATTCTCCGGCGTCTCGGCGGCGTCGCCGAAGAAGATCATGTCGAAGAAGCCGCGCTGGGCGATCCGCGCCAGGTCCTCGTAGAAGCTCGGGCCGTAATAGTCGTAGTTCATCCACGATCCCGGCGTGCACCACAGATGGTCGGTGTGGATGAAGGAACTGTCGATCGCGAGGTGGATGGATTCGGATTCACACATGGAGCGCTCGATCTCTCATTGAATGGAGCGCCCGCCAGGCCGTCCCTCCCGGGACATCGGCGGCCGTGCATGGCGGCCACCTGGTTCGTTCATGCGGCGACCGGCGAGAGGCGCCTGAGCCGCGAGCCGTGGAAGACCAGCGGCTCGACGCCGGGCTGCGTGCCCAGCGCGTGGATGGCCAAGAGCACGATGACGTGGTCGCCGGCATCGATGGTCGAATGCACCGAACAGTCGAGATGCGCGGCCGCACCTTCGACGAAGATCGCGCCCTGCGGCGTCGCGGACCAGTCGACGCCGTCGAAGCGGTCGCCGGTCTTCGACGACAGGCTGCGGCAGGCCGCGTCATGGCCCTCGCCGAGAACGGAGACGCCGATGCGCGGTGCGTCCTTCAGGCGCTGCCAGGTGGCGGAACTGGTCTGGATGCAGACCGAGACCAGCGGCGGATCGAGCGAGACGGAGGTGAAGGAGGAGGCGGCCATGCCCGTCGGCTCGCCCTGCGTCACCGCACAGAGCGCGGTCACCCCGCTCGGATAGCAGGCGAAGGCGTCGCGCAGGGCGCGGGCATCCTTCGGCACGTCGATGGCAATCGTCATGATCGGTCCTTTCCGGCAGTTGCGGACATGCTGTCCATTTCGTCTCTGGCTCCTCCGCAACCGTGAACGCCCGCAGGCACGTCCGTCGAGCCGGTCACCGCAGGAGCGGCCGCGTCTGATCCTCGAAGAAGTCGCGCACCGCCTTGCGGTTCGGCCGCTGATGCTCGACCATGGCCGCGACCGTCGCCTCCACGTCGCGGGCCGCCAGCGCGGCCAGCAGCGCGCGGTGTTCGCGATTGGCCTGGTTCAGGCGGTCCTCGATGCGCCGCACGGTGATGTTGAGCATGACCGTGAGCGAGTCGCGCAGCGGATTGATGATCGCGCTCAGCCGCGGCGCGCGCGTGCAGTTGGTCAGGAAATTGTGGAACACCCGGTTCAGCCGGACGAATTCGGTGACGTCGGTGACGACTTCGAGTTCGTCCTGAAGCGCGTTGGCGTGCTCGAGCTCGGCCTGCGTGATGTTTTCCGCCATCAGCCGCGCCGACAGCGGGATGAGGGCCGCCAGGATGCTCGTCGTCTCGATCATCTCCTCCTCGCTCATCTTGCGCACCACGGCGCCGCGATGCGGGTCGAGATGCACGAAACCCTCGGCGCTGAGCTCGTTCAGCGCCTCGCGCACCGGCGTGATGCTGATGCCGAGGCCCTCGGCCAGGTCCTTCTGCAGCAGCTTCTCGCCGGGCCTCACCTCGCCGGCGAGAATCGCGGCGAGGATGCCCTCGCGCGCGAACTGCTTCAGCGTCTGCCGCCGCGTGCCGTCGGCCCGCAGGTGCCGGACGGCGCCGGCGAAATCGGTCACGCCGGCGTCGCTCTGTGCGACGCCCTTCGGTGCGGTATTGTTCATGGCTTCCTCCCTGGTGGTGGACGAGCCCGCCGGAGCGGGCCCGCCCGTTCTAGCTGTTCAAGTTGCCGCGCAGCGTCGTCGATGCGTATTTCGTGCGGACCAGACCGCGCCGCTGCAGTTCGGGCACGACCATCTCGACGAAGTCGCGCAGCATGCCGGGAGCGGCGAAGCTCTTGGCCAGGATGATGCCGCCGTTGCGGCCGCCCGACTCATGCACCGCCTCGAGATGGTCCGCCACCTCCTCGACCGAGCCGACGACATAGTTGGAGCGATCGGCGATGTAGCGGCGCCCGACCTCCTCCAGCGTCGTCTCGGCCCCTTCGGTCTTCACCAGTTCCTGGAAGGTACCCCAGTGCACCTGCTGCTGCTGCACCACCTCGAGCAGGTCGCAGAGCTTCATCTTGCCGTCGAACCTGGAGAAGTCGATGCCGTAGAGGAAGGACAACTCGATGATGCCGGCATTGTCGGGCAGCGAGTCGAGGAAGCGCTTCTCCTTGCGGACGGCGTCCTCCTTCGTGTCGCCGACCTGCACCCGCACCGACCAGAACACGCCGAGGTCGCGCGGCGAACGACCGTGCTTCACGGTCAGGTCGTCGAGCACGGCGCGGTGGTCGGCGATGCTCTTCAGCGTCCGGCGCGAGACGAACTGCATGTCGGCATGGAGGGCGGCGAGATTCATGCCGTCGTCGGACTGGCCCGCCTGGATGACCACGGGGCTGCCCTGCGGCGAGGGCAGGCAGGGCAGCGGCCCGCGCACCTTGAAGTACTTGCCCGAATGGTTGACGAGATGGACCTTGGAGGGATCGGCGAAGACGCCGGTCTCGCGGTCCATGACGATGGCGTCGGCTTCGACGCTGTCCCACAGCGCCCGCACCACCTTCATGTGCTCGCGCGCCTTCTCGTAGCGTTCGGCGGCCGGCATCATGGTGTCGAAGCCCCAGTTCGCCGCCTCGTTCTTGTAGGCGGAGGTGACCGCGTTCCAGGCGACGCGGCCGCCGGTGACGTGGTCGAGCGAGGAGAACAGCCGCGCGACGTGGAACGGGTGGTGGTAGGTGGTGGACATGGTGGTGCCGAAGCCGAGGTTCGGGGCCACGCGTGCCATGTAGGGGATCATCGGCACCATGTCGTGCTTGGGCCAGCGGATGCCCTGCTCCAGCGGCACGTCGTAGTTTCCGCCGAAGTTCTCGGGCGTCTCGGCGGCATCGCCGAAGAAGATCATGTCGAAGAAGCCGCGCTGGGCGATGCGGGCCACGTCCTCGTAGAAGTCGGGTCCGTAGTACTGGTAGTTCACCCAGGAGCCCGGCTGCGCCCAGAGATGGTCGGTGTGGATGAAGGAACAGTCGACGGCGAGGTGCATGGTCTCGGACTGGCACATGGAGACGGCCTTTCGTGATGCGGTGAATGCGGCGGAGGCGACGGGTTCAGGCGTGGCTCAGACGGGGCGGCTCCAGGACAGGAAGTGGCGCGACGCGGCGACGACGATGGCGTGGAGCGCCACCCCCAGCACCGACAGCACGATCAGCACGGCGAAGATGCCGGCCGAGTTCATCCTCGCGTCGTAGATCTTGATCAGCGTGCCGAGCCCGACCAGCGTGCCGGAGCCGAGCAGTTCGGCCACGACGGCGGCGGTGAGGGCGAGCACCAGGCTGACCTCGAAGGCGGCGAAGACGAAGGGCAGCGCGACATAGGCCTTGACGCGCGTGAGCGTCTGCCAGCGCGTGGCGCGATAGGCCTTCATCAGCTCCATCTGTTCCTCCGAGGTGGAGTCGAGACCGGCCATGGTGTTCACCAGCACCGGAAAGAACAGGATGCTGATGACCAGCGCGATCTTCGATTCCATGCCGAAGCCGAACCAGATCAGGAACAGCGGCGCCACCGCCACCTTCGGCACCGCCTGCAGGGCGACGATGTAGGGCTGCAGGATCGCCTTGAGCACCGGGATCTCCGACAGGATCACGGCGAGCGCGATCCCCAGCAGCGCGCCGATCACGAAGCCGATCACGGTCTCCTGCATGGTGATCCAGATCGCACCGACCAGGATGCCCGAGACCGTGAGGGCCCAGAGCGATTCCAGCACCTCGGCCGGCCCCGGCACGATGCGCGGATCGACGTCGAGACCCCGCACCAGCAGTTCCCAGGCGAGGATGCCGCCGAGAAGCTGGAGGATCTTGATCGTGACCTGCCGAATGATCGCCCCGAGGCGGGAGTTCTGCAGCCCCGCCAGCGTGGCGGCCATCGCCGCCGTCGCACCGGCCTTGTCGTCGGTCATGGCCATGGCTTCCTCCGGTCAGTGCGGGATCAAGGCGCGGATCTCCGCGCCCAGCTTCGCGAAGCGCGCTTCGCCGCGGATGTCGGCCCGCCGCGGGCGCGGCAGGTCGATGCGGATGTCGGCCACCACCCGGCCGGGACGGGCCGCCATGACCAGCACCCGGTCGGACAGGTAGACCGCCTCGGCGATGTCGTGGGTGATGAACACGACGGTCGGGTGGCTGTATTCCCAGATCGCCAGCAGCTCGTCGTGCATGTGCTCGCGGGTCAGGGCGTCGAGCGCGCCGAAGGGCTCGTCCATCAGGAGCACGGACGGCTCCGTCATCAGGGCCCGGGCGATCGACACCCGCTGCTGCATGCCGCCGGACAGTTCGCCCGGATAGCGCTGCCCTGCCCCCGTCAGCCGGACCATGCCGAGCAGCTGCTCGACGCGCGCGGCGATCTCCGCCTTCGACTTGCGGCCCTCGAGCTCGGCCGGCAGCGCGATGTTGCGCGCCACCGTCAGCCACGGCAAGAGCACCGCCTTCTGGAAGGCGATGCCGATTTCCGGCGACGGCGCGGTGACGACGTCCTTGCCGAGCAGGACGGCGCCCTTGGAGGCATCGATCAGCCCGGCGATGATGCGCATGACGGTCGACTTGCCGCAGCCCGACGGACCGACGATCGAGACGAACTCGCCGCCGGCGATCTTGAAGGTGGTGTCGGCGAGCGCCGTCACCTCGTCGCCGGTGCGCGTCCTGAACACCTTGGTCAGGGCCGAGACATGGATGGGGCTGGCCTTGCTCGACGTCGGCAGCCCCGCCGCCTGCGAGAACTGCATGTTCATTGGCTGGCCGCCTGCATGATCGGTGCGCGGTCGAATTCGTTCGCCTTGGCGTTGAATTCATTGGTGAAGAACCGGGTCGGGTCGAAGTCGGTCTTGATCTGGCCCGTCTTCTTCAGGAGATCGTAGTGGCGCTGCCAGGTGGCCGCATCCTGCGAACCCCACATGAAGTCGATCGGGAACTCGTCGATGCGCATCTGGCCGATGGTGGCGCCGAGGATGCGCATCTCCTTCTTCATCGCAGCCGCGACGTCCTCGCCCGGCAGCGGTGCGCGCGTGGGATAGGTCTCCCAGAAGGTCTCGACCACCTTCTCCGGATTGGTCTTGATGAAGACCGCCGACTTGGCGACGCCGCGGGCGATCGTCTCGACGATGTCGGGGTTGGCGGCGATGTAGTCGTCGCGGGCGACGAGGCCGATGCCGTAATAGTCGTTCTGCCAGTCGCCGTAGGGCAGCAGCCGCAGGTCGTAGCCGGCGTTCTGGTAGGCGGCAAACAGGCCGGGCCAGGCAATGAAGGCGTCGATGGTGCCCGACTTCAGCGCTTCCATCGAGGTCACGCCATAACCGGTCTCGACCACGCTCCTGGCGGGCGCCTCGGCCTTGTCGTCGTCCATGCGGATCCTGGTGAAGGCTTCGAGCGTGGTCGACAGCGCGGGCATGCCCACGACCTTGCCGGCCAGATCGCCGAAGTCCTGGATCGGCGAACCGTCGAGCACGGCGGCGGTGTAGATGCTCTTGCGGATGAGCACGTAGATCATCTTGACCGGCAGGTCGCCGCCCTTCTCGGCGGTCAGCAGGACGCTGTCGGGTCCGAGCATGGCGAACTGCGCCTGGCCGGAGAGCAGGAGCTGCATCACCTGGCCGCTCGTGCCGGCGGTCTCGATCGTCACGTCGAGACCTTCCTCCTCGAAATAGCCAAGCTGCGCGGCGAGCGGACCGTAGGGTTCGTAGGAGACGTCCTGGTCGGTCGTGCTGAGCACGATGGTGGCCTTCTTCATGTCCTGCGCCGAGGCGGCAACGACGGGAAGCAGGGCGAGGACGGACGCACCGGTGATGGCGGCCCGGAGCCAGGCGCTGCCTCCGAGTGAGCCCGTGACCTTGAGATATCGAATTCCAGACATGACGGCGGTTCCTTGTTCGCTTTCGAGCTGCACAACGATCCGCCTTGGACGTTCCCCACGTTTTTTATAATTTATAAAATTCCCATGGCCAGCGGCTTGTCAAGCTGTTAAGCCTGTTTTTGTGACGATTTTCGTTTCTGCTTAATCCGTGTGCACGTCGTGATAAGAACCGCCATCTGCCGCCTCCCCCGTCCTGCCGAACCAGGCCTTGATCCGGCGTCGCCCCGGACCGCACCGCGGGCCGCGCGATGAAACAGAACGCCGCCTCCGTTCAGATCGGACGCACGGTCCTGCTCCTGTCGGCCTCCGGATTCGCCGCCAGCGTCAACCTGCGGTCGATGGACATCATGCTGCCGAGCCTCTCGGCGGATTTCGGCGTCACGGTCGGGCAGGCGTCGGTCGTCATCACCGCCTATGCGCTCGGCTATGGCGCCTGCCAGTTCGCGGTCGGGCTGATCGGCGACCGGTTCGGCAAGTACCGGCTGATCATGATCCTGTGCCTGCTCAGCGCGGTGGCCAGCGCCGCCGCAAGCCTCGCGGCGTCGATCGGCCAGCTCGCGGTGGCGCGGCTGTTCGCGGGGGTCGCGGCCTCGGGCATCGTGCCGCTCGCCATGGCCTGGATCGGCGACCACGTGCCGATGGCCGAGCGCCAGCCGGTGATGGCGCGCTACATGTCCGGCACGATCTCGGGCGGCCTGCTGGGCCAGGTGATCGGCGGGATCCTGGCCGAGCATTTCGGCTGGCGGATGACGACCATCGTCTTCGCCGCCGGCTTCCTGGTCGTGGCCGCCGCGCTCGCCTGGGGAACCCGCTTCACGCGCCGGAGCCTGGCTGCTCCGCCCGAACGCATGAGCATGATGACGCATCTCGGCGCGCTGCGGCACAACCGCTACGGTCTCATCGTGCTCGGCGGCGTCGTCATCGAGGGCATCGCCTTCTTCGGGCCGCTCGCCTTCACCGGTGCGAGCCTGCACCACCGTTTCGGGATCGATCTCGGCACGGTCGGCCTCGTCATCGCCTGCTTTCCGCTCGGCGGTCTGGTCTATTCGTTCTGGCTTTCGCGTCTCCTGAAACGCTACGGGCAGACCTCGATGATCGCCGCCGGCGGCGGCTTCGCGGCCGTCGGCCTCTGCACGCTGGGCGCGAGCCCCTATCTCTGGTCGATGCCGATCGCCGTCGCCGTGCTGGGTTTCGGCTTCTACCTGATCCACAACCCGCTGCAGGTGCATGCCACGCAGATCATCCCGGCGGCGCGCGGAACCGGCGTGGCGCTGTTCGCCACCAGCCTGTTCGTCGCCCAGTCGGCGGGCGTGGCGCTGGTCGCGCCGATCGTCGACCGCTGGGGGCTGCCGCCAGTCTACTTCCTGTCGGCCGCCGTGCTGGCGGTCAGCGCCCTCTGGCTTTCGAAGGGACTGGGGCGGCGCTCCGCGCCCGCCCCGGCAGCCGCGCCTGCAGACGTGTGAGGCAAAGCGCCCGGCTGGGGGCCACCACGCCGGTTCCCGGCCGCATCAGTCGGCCGGCCGCCAGAGCGGACCGCGCTGCCGGACCGGATCGAGCAGCGACCAGTCCGTCGCGGGCAGGTCGTAGCCCTGCGGAAAGGGCGGCCGCGCCTCCATGCCGATCGACGCGAGCACGCGGTCGTCGCGATAATAGGCGCGGGTCACGACCGCCTCCACGACGGCGAAGGCCGCGGGCTCGGCCGAACGCATCGCCGACAGCAGCGACGCCCGGGCGGCGGGATCGAGATCGACCAGACGTCCGCCCGCCGCCGCGTCCACGCTTTTCAGGAGGACCGCGAGAGCTGGGCCGTCCCGGCCGAGCGGGCCGGCCATGTCGGCCAGGATGGCCTCGTCGTCCGCGCCGGGAACGCCGAACGCCGCGCTCGCCGGGATCATGTGCCCGGCGATGCAGCGCAGGCAATCGGTCTCGGCCGCCGAAAGAAGCGGCGGTTGCGGTTGGAAAGCCTGTTTTCCGTCAGTCGAAGAGGTCATGGATGCGGCTCTTGATCTGGTCGGCGACGTAGAGCGCGATCGCCTGGATGGTCGACGTCGGATTGACGCCGCCGGAGGTGACGAAGACGCTGCCGTCGACGATGAACAGGTTCTTCACGTCGTGACTGCGGCCCCATTCGTTGACCACCGACGTCGCCGGATCCGTGCCCATGCGCGCGGTGCCCATCAGATGCCAGCCGGCATAGGAGAGCGGCGCGCGGGTGACGATGTCGCGCGCGCCGGCGGCCTTCAGGATCTCGGTGCCGCGGGCGACCGAATGGTCGAGCATCCGCTGCGTGTTTGCGCTCAGGCGATAGGTGATCTTCGGCGCCGGAATGCCGTTGCCGTCGCGCAATCGAGGGTCGAGCGTCACGCGGTTGATCGGCTCCGGCAGGTCCTCGCAGATCGAGACCATGCCCGCCTGATGGTCGAACAGTCTGCGGAAGGCGGCGTGATGCCCCTCCCCCCAGGGCAGCAGGCCGTCGGCCATGCCGTTGATGGCGGTTGCCACCGGCCCGGCGCCGCGCGTGAACTGGTAGCAGTAGCCGCGCAGGAAATTTCGCGCCGGATCGGTCTCGTAGAACTGCATCGACCACATGAAGACGCGCGAGCCGCGATAGCCGTCCATCGGCTGGTCGAAGCGGCCGCGTACCAGCGCATAGGGGTGGAACATCAGGTTGCGTCCGACCTGGCCGCTCGAATTGGCGAGGCCGTCGGGAAAGCGCTCCGACGCCGAGTTCAGGAGGATGCGCGGCGTGCCGATGCCGTTGCAGGCCATGATCACGATCTCGGCCGGCTGGAAGACCTCCTCGCCATCGGCGTCGAAATACCAGGCGCCGGTCGCCATCCGGTCGTCACTGGTCTCGATGCGGCTGACCCGGCAGCGCGTGCGCAGCTCCACGCGGGCGCGCAGAGCCTCCTGCCAGTAGGTGATGTCGGTCGAGGCCTTGGCGCCCTGCGCGCAGCCATGGCCGCAATGGCCGAGGTTGATGCAGGCCGCCCTGCCCTCGTGCTCGCGCGCATTGATGGCGGTGTCGGAGGGCCACCAGTGCCAGCCGAGCCCGTTCATCGCCTGCCCCAGAACCTCGCCGGTGCGGCCGAGCGGCAGCGGCGGCATCACCGCCTCCTTCGGCGGATAGGCCGGATCGCCTTCGAGCGCGGCCACGCCCGTCATGCGGTCGTTGAGCGCGTAGAAGGGCTCGAGCGTGCGGTAGTCGATCGGCCAGTCGTCGGCGACGCCGTCGAGGGTCCGCACCCGGAAGTCCGACGGGTGCATGCGCGGAAAATGGCCGGCATAGAGGATGGTGCCGCCACCGACGCCGTTGAAGTTCGCCACCTTGATCGGCGAGTCGTCGTCGTTGACGGGATAGTCGGCCGGCATGGCGCGCCGGTTGGGACTGATCGCATAGTCCTCGAACTGCCGCGCCTCCCAGTCGCGGCCCGTGCTCGGATAGCGCGACGACTGCTGCCAGTCGCCCTGCTCCAGGCACAGGATGCGCATGCGGGTGTCGGCGAGGCTCCAGGCGACCGCCGCGCCCGACGCGCCGGCGCCGATGACGAGCACGTCGACGGGATCGTTGATCTTCGAGCGGTTCACGAGGGATGCCCGGCGGTTCAGAGCGCCAGGCGCGGCGTCTGGGTGCGGTTGATCAGGCCGGTCTTCCGCAGCGGCGGATACTTCGCCAGCGCAGCCTCGTCGGGTTCGGTGCCCCAGCCGGGCCGGTCGGGCAGGATCAGATGGCCGTCCTTGTATTCCGGCGCGTGGGTGAACACCTCCGCATCCCAGGCGATGCGGTCGATGTCGGTCTCCATGATGCGCATGTTGGGCACGACCGCGCTGAAATGGGCGTTCATCATCGTGCAGAGGTGGCCGTAGAAATTGTGCGGCGCGACGTTGATCTCGTAGGCGGCGGCCGCGGCGGCAATCTTCAGCGACTGCCAGACCCCGTTCCAGGGCGTGTCGATGATGGCCACGTCGACCGCCTGGTTCTGGAAATAGGGCAGGAACTGCTGCAGGCCGATCAGCGTCTCGCAGGACGAGATCGGGTGCGGGCTGTGGGCGCGGATATAGGCCAGCGCCTGCGGGTCGAGCGTGTCGATCTCCACCCAGAACAGGTCGAGATCGGCCGTCTCGCGCAGGATCTTCAGGAAGCCCTCGGTGCGGGCGTTGAAGTTCAAGTCGAGCAGGATGTCGATGTCCGGCCCGGCCGATTCGCGCATGATCTCCAGATGCTTGCGCAGATCCTTCAAGGTCTTGCGTTCGACGTTGAGCGAGGGCTCGTGCGGCCGGCCGAAGCCCGGCGACCAGGCCTCGATGCGGTCGTCCGCGTCATAGTGGAAGATGTTGGTCTTGAGCGCAGTGTAGCCCTCGTCGCGCACGTCGCGGGCGATCTGGCGCACGCCATCGGCGTCGACGATGCCGGGCGAGAAATGCTCGGTGCGCATCCGGTAGGCCACGCAGTGCGACCAGTAGACCCGGATCCTGTCGCGCACCTTGCCGCCGAGCAGCACGTGGCAGGGGACGTCGAGCGTCCGCGCCTTGGCGTCGAGCAGCGCGTTCTCGATCGCGCCGAGCGCCTGGCCGACCACGCCGCCCGACGCCGGACGGGTGACGTTGTGCAGGTCCTCGCGGATGTGCTCGTGCAGCATGGCGCTCTGGCCGATGACGCGGTGGCTGATCTGCTCGATCACCGAGGTCACGCCCGGCGAGCCGAAGTTCTCGTCGTATTCGCTCCAGCCGACGACGCCGTCCTCGGTGGTGATCTTCAGGAAGTGGTAGTTGCGAAACGAGTTGCTGCAGGACAGCGTCTTCACCTCGCCCACGATCGCCTTGTTCTTCACGGTCATTCCTCGGCTTCAGAGTAGTCTGCTGATGAAGCGCTCGGCACTTGCCGGCGCAGTTGGATGAGTTCGATCCGCGCGAAGCACCCCCTCACCGTCACGCTTCGCGTGCCACCTCTCCCCCTGCCCGGGGGAGAGGAAAAGTGCTGCCGCGCTGCCGGCACTTGTCCAGCCTGGCTTCCTCTCCCCCGGGCAGGGGGAGAGGTGGACGCGAAGCGGACGGTGAGGGGGTGGTTGCCGCCGGGCATTCCTTTCGTTCAAGAGACTGGGAGGCGCATCAACTTCACCCCCAGCCCGAAATCGACTTCACGTCGGTGAACTCCTCGATGCCCCAGCGTCCGCCCTCGCGCGCCCGGCCCGAAGCCTTGACGCCGCCGAAGGGCGAGCCGGCGCCCCGCGGCTTGCCGTTCATCTCCACCATGCCGGACCACAGCAGCCGGGCGATCCGGTTGCGGCGCGCGCCGTCCTGGCTCTGCACGTAGTTGGTCAGCCCGTAGGGCGTGTCGTTGGCGATGGCGATCGCCTCGTCCTCCGTATCGAAGGGAATGATCGACAGCACCGGCCCGAAGATCTCCTCGCGCGCGATGGTCATCTCATTGGTCACGTCGGCGAAGACGGTCGGCTGGACGAAATAGCCGCGGTTGAACCCGGCCGGCCGGCCAGGCCCGCCGGCGACGAGCCGCGCGCCCTCGGCGATGCCCGTCTCGATCAGGCCCTGGATGCGATCGAACTGGCGCTGCGACACCACCGGGCCGATATGCGCGCCGGGCTGGCTCGGCGGACCGACGGCGATCGACCTGGCTATCTCGCCCGCCGTCTCGACGGAGCGTTCGTAGATCGAGCGCTCGACGAGCATGCGCGACGGCGCATTGCAGTTCTGGCCGCTGTTGACGAAGCACTGGCGCACGCCGCGCTCGACGGCGGTATCGTCGGCATCGGCGAAGACGAGGTTGGCGCCCTTGCCGCCGAGTTCCAGCGCCACCCGCTTCAGGCTGTCGGCGGAGGCCTTCGTGATCGTGATGCCGGCCCGCGTCGAGCCGGTGAAGCTCACCATGTCGACGTCGGGGTGGGTGGCCAGCCGGTTTCCGGCTCCCGGGCCGTCGCCATGGACGAGGTTGAAGACGCCGGGCGGCAGGCCGGCCGCGTCGACGATCTCGGCGAAGACGATGGCCGACAAGGGCGCGATCTCGGAGGGCTTCAGCACCACCGTGCAGCCGGCGATCAGCGCGGCGGCGACCTTCAGCGTGATCTGGCTGATCGGCCAGTTCCAGGGCGTGATCAGCGCCGCAACGCCCACCGGCTCCAGCACGATGCGGTCGTCCGGCGCATGGGCTCCGAGCGGCCGCACGAAGTCGAGATCCTTCGCCGCGGCGATGAAATTGGCCATGTGGCGCGGGCCGGATCCGGCCTGCGCGGCGCGTGCGAGGTCGATCGGCGCGCCCATCTCCCGCGAGATGGCGCGGGCCATGTCCTCGGTCCGTTCGAGATGGATCGCCCGCATCCTGTCCACGACGACGATGCGCGTTTCCGGCGCGGTCGCAGCCCAGGCCGGGAAGGCCAGCCTGGCGGCGGCCACTGCGGCATCCACGTCGGCGTCGCCTGCCAGCGCGACGGTGCCGAAAACCTCTTCGGTCGAGGCGTCGACCAGCGTCTGCCGGGCGTCGGAACGGGAGGGCACCCAGCGGCCGTCGATGTAGACATCGCGCAGTTCGATCATGGCATGGTCTCCCGTGTGGCTCACCGGTCCGCTCCTTCCAGCGCCCTGGCCGTCAGCCGCCGTCCCGAGCCGGTGTCGAAGACGTGGACGTCTCCGGCGCGCGCGGCGAGGTGGATCGTCTCGCCCGGCCGCACCTCGGTGCGGCCCCGGATCAGGACGCGGATCACGTTCTCGCCCAGGCGCGCGGTGATCTGGGTCTCCGAGCCGGTCGGCTCGATGACCGAGACGACCGCCGGCCAGCCGGCCGCAGCCAGAGCGAGATGTTCCGGCCTGATGCCGACCGTCACCCGGGCCTTCCCGCGGACGGGCAGCGGCAGCGCCAGGCGCGACCCGTCGTCGAGCACCAGGGTCTCGTCGCGGTCGACGATGCCCTCGAGGAAGTTCATCGGCGGCGAACCGATGAAGGCGGCGACGAACAGGCTGCCCGGCCGGTCGTAGAGGTCCAGCGGCGGCCCCATCTGCTCGACGATGCCGCCGTTCATCACGACGACGCGGTCGGCGAGCGTCATCGCCTCGATCTGGTCGTGCGTGACGTAGACGGTGGTGACGCCCAGCCGCTGGTGCAGTTCCTTCAGTTCGGAGCGCATCTGCACGCGCAGCTTGGCGTCGAGGTTGGAAAGCGGCTCGTCGAACAGGAAGACGTTGGGCTGGCGCACGATCGCACGGCCCATCGCGACGCGCTGGCGCTGCCCGCCGGACAGCGCGCGCGGCTTGCGGTCGAGCAGCTGTTCCAGCCCGAGGATGCGTGCGGCGTCCGCCACGCGGGCATCGATCTCGGCGCGCGGCAGCCGGCGCTGGCGCAGCGCGAAGCCCATGTTGTCGCGCACGTTCATGTGCGGATAGAGCGCGTAGTTCTGGAACACCATGGCGATGTCGCGGTCCTTCGGGACCACGTCGTTGACGACGCGCCCGCCGATGGCGATCTCGCCTCCGGTGATCTCCTCGAGCCCCGCGATCATGCGCAGCAGGGTCGACTTGCCGCAGCCCGACGGCCCCACGAGTGCGACGAACTCGCCGTCGGCGATGTCGAGCGAAACGCCGTGGATCACCTCCAGCTGCCCGTAGGTCTTGCGGACGCTCCTGATCGCGACTGTGCCCATGGCCCCTGCCCTCCCTGTTTCCTGCCGGCTTGCTGCCGGTCTGTCTCGTGTCTGTCGGCGGTCGGCTAGCCGACGTTCCTGGCCCTGGCCGGATCGTCGGATTCGAGGTCGCGGGTGATCGCCTCGTAGGCCGCGCGTTCGTGCAGCTTGACGAGCGCCGCCGCCGCCTCGAAGGCGCCGGCGCGGATGGCGTCGCGGATCGCCTTGTGTTCGGACAGCGAGTCCGCCATGCGGCCGGTGATCATCTTGAAGCCGCTGTGGACCGAGGTCAGCGCGCTCAGGTTCATCAGCATGCGCAGCGACCATTGCGAATGCGGCGTGTCGTAGAGCAGCGTGTGGAACTCGTGGTTGAGCTGGATGTAGCGCGCCGCATCCTGCGCCGCGACCGCCTCGGTCGCCGCCTCGATGTTGGCGTCGATCTCGGCGAGCCGCTTCGGGCCGTAGCTCGCCGCGCCGAGTTCGATCGCGAGCGCACCGATCAGGCCGCGCAGGGCGTAGATCTCGCGCAGCTGCTCGCGCCCGGCGCTCGCCACCACGGCGCCGACATGCATCTGGACCTCGAGCCAGCCCTCGGAGGCGAGGCTGCGGATCGCCTCGCGGATCGGGGTTTCGGAAATCCCGAGCGCCTCGGAGATCTCGCGGGTCGTGATCCGGTCGCCCGGCTTGACCTTCCGGGAGATGATCAGTTCCTCGATGTGCCGGCGTGCGAGGTCGGCCTTGGACAGATAGATATGCGGCTGCGTCATCGTTTCCCCCGCCCCTGCATTGCGTCCGTCATGTCGGTCATCCGGTTCACCCCTTCGTCGCGCCGTCGGCCAGTCCCTGGATCAGCCATTTCTGGACCAGCAGGGCGAAGACCACCACGGGGATGACGGTTATGGTTCCGACCGCCGTCAGGGCGCCCCAGTTCGCGCCGTTCACCGTGTCGCCGGCGATGCCGGCGATGGCGACGGGGATCGTCGAGGCGTAGCGGTTGGTCAGCACCAGCGCGAAGAGCAGTTCCTCCCAGGCGAGGATCATGCTGAAGATCATGGTCGACAGCAGCCCCGGCATCGAGATCGGCACGATGATCTTGAAGAAGGCGCCGAAGCGGCTGCAGCCGTCGATCATGGCCGACTCCTCCAGCTCCTTCGGCAGGGCCAGGAAGAAGCCGCGCATCAGCCACATCACGTAGGGGATGAGGAAGGTGCAGTAGGCCAGGATCAGCGTGATGTGCATGTCGGTGACGCCGAGCGAGCGGGCGACGAGGAACATCGGCACGGCGAGTGCGATCGGCGGCACGCCGCGCGACAGGAGGATGAGCACGCCGATGGTACCCGCGCCGCGCAGCCTGATGCGGGCCAGCGCATAGCCGGCCATGGCGCCGGCGACGATCGACAGCAGGCCCGAGCCGACGGCCACGATGATGGTGTTGATCAGGCGCCGCGAGATGTCGGCCCGCTGCATATAGCTGACATAGGTCTCGAGCGTCGGCGTGAAGAACAGGGTCGGCGGCACGGTGAAGATGTCGCGCTGCTCCTTGAAGGAGCTCAGCACCATCCAGAACACGGGAAACAGGAAGACGAGACAGGCGAAGACGCCGGCGGCGATGCGGACCTTGCGGCCGAACCGCGACCTCCTCCGCAGCGGAGGGTGGAGTGCGGCGGCGGTCAATAGCGTTGCTCCAGCTTGCGGGTGCCGAACAGGAAGAGGCCGGTGAGCAGCATCGTCAGCACCAGCACGATGACGGCCATGGCGGCGGATTCGGCAAAGCGCAGCGACCGGAAGGCTTCCTCGTAGATGAAGAGATTGATGACGTTGGTCGCGCCGCCCGGCCCGCCATAGGTGGCCGCCAGCGCGATGTCGAACATCTTGACCGCGCCCAGCCAGCGCACCACGAAGGTGGCGGCGATGATCGGCACGAGCAGCGGCAGCGTGATCGACCAGAGCATCGACCACCAGCCGGCGCCGTCGATCTCGGCCGCCTCGAAGAGGTCGCGCGGCAGCGACAGAAGTGCTGCGGTGGCGATCAGCACGACGAAGGGCGTCCACCGCCAGGTGTCGATGATGACGATCGCGGCCATGGCGAGGTTCGGATCGCCGAACCAGTCGAGCGGACCGAAACCCGCCAGGCCGATCACCCAGTTCATGATGCCCCAGAGCGGGTCGAGGATCATGCGCCAGATGCCGCCCGCGACGACCGGGGCCACGACCATGGGGATGATGAAGAGGGCGCGGACGGTGCCGCGTCCGCGCCAGTCGGCATTGATGAGGAAGGCAATGCCGAATCCCAGGACGATCTGCAGCGGCAAGGCAAAGACCAGATAGACCAGGGTCACCTTCATCGACGACCAGAAGCGGTAGTCGTCGAGCACGTGTGCGTAGTTCTCGAAGCCGATCCATTCGACCGCGCCGAAGGTCATCAGGTCGAAGCGGGAGAAGCTGATCTCGATGGTGTAGAAGATCGGATAGGCGAGCATCGCCCCGAGGATGACGGCCGCGGGTCCCATGAACGCCCAGCGCGACGCGACGTCCGACAGTCTCGTCCATGCGCGGGGTCGCGCCCTGCGTGCGCCCGCTGCCGTCACTGTGCTCATGGCGAAGCCCTCCCGCAACGTCCGATCAGTCGAGGACCTTCTCGATCTTTTCGGCCGCGACCTGCAAGGCTTCCGCGGCGCTGACGTTGCCGGCCATGAAGCGGGAATGTTCGTCGGCGAGAATCTGCTGCGCCGCATCGGAACGCGGATGGCGGATGCGCCACATCTTGCCCTTTTCGGCCGCGTCATAGGCCTGCTGGAGCGCGGCGAAGACCGGGCCGAGCCACTCGACGGAGGGCTTGGCGGCGAGCGTCGACTTGCGCGCCGGGAAGACGCCGAGATTGGCAGAGTGCCAGGCCTCGCCCTCCTTCGAGGACAGCCACTGGATGACGGTCCAGGCGGCCTGCCTGTTCTCGCTCTTGGCCGAGACCGTGCCGTTCCAGATGCCGCGATGCGCGCCGGGGCCGACGGAGCCCGCCGGCAGGACCTGGATGCCGACCTGATCCGGCTTCAGCGTCGTCGTCTTCTCATCGATCGCCGAGCCCTTGTAGACGCTGCCCCAGTTGAACATCGTCGCGACGAGGCCCTGGCGGAACGCCTGCAGCGATTCCGAGAAGCCGTGGCTCACGGCACCCGTCGGCGCGTATTCGAGCAGCTTCCTGTGGGTCTCCAGCGCGGCGATGCCGATCTCGGTGTCGAAGGCGGGCTTGCCGTCCGCATCGAGCAGCTGACCGCCGTTCGAGTTCATGATCGTCTGCCAGATGGTCGGCGTCAGCGGCTCGCGCACGAAGTAGGTGTCGACCGCCCAGGCATCGACCTTGCCGTCGCCGTCGGTGTCCTGCACCAGCTTCGGCGCCTGCTCCAGATACTGCTCCCAGGTCAGGTCCGGCGTCGGCAGCGGCACGCCCGCCTTCTCGTAGAGGGCCTTGTTGACGAACATCATCAGCATGTTGGAACGCAGCGGCACGCCGTACTGGACGCCCTTCCACTCGCCCGCGGCCAGCGGCGCGGCGTTGAAATCGTCCCAGTCGTAGCCGGCGTCGGTCCTGGCGGCCGCCTCGGCGCTCTTCAGGTCCATCAGCGCGCCGACCTCGGCCAGCTGCGGCACCCAGGGATCGTCGGCGATGATGATGTCGTAGGTCGGGCTCGGGCCGGTGGCGTCGAGCATGCTCTTGGCCAGGAGTTCGACATAGGGCACGCCGTCGATCGTGACCTTGATGTTCGGATAGGCCTTGTTGAACTCCGGCACCATCAGCGTCTGCCACTGGTTGGCGAAGGCCTCGTTGGCGATCATCCGCACCTCGACCGGCTGCTCGGGCGTGCCGAGCCCGTCCTGCGCCCGCGCCGCCGCCCCGCCGAAGGCCGCCACGGCGACCGTCGAGGCGGCCGCGACGATCAAGGCGCGGCGCGACACCGAGCCTGCTGCTTCATGAAATCTGGTCATGCATTCCTCCCTTGCGTGACGGCCGGCGCCCGAACCTCCCGACGCCGCCATCCTCTCTGCTTCAACCCTACATTCTATAGAATCCAGAATGCAGGAGACGGATAGTGCCGGTCGGGCGCCTTGTCAACGGGGTGAGCGAACGTCGAATGCAGCCCGCGCGGCTTCCCGGCCCGCCATCGCGCCTCGACTGAAGCGCGTCGCCACCGTCGCGGGAGGGGCGGAGGTCCGGGCCGCGACCGAGGCCGGCGCGTCACCGGTGAACCGCACCGCTGCCCGCGGGGTCGACGGCCGGGGTCCCACCGACTGCGCCGTGCGCCCGAAAGCGCCCGCCGCTTGAACGTCGGATGAACGGACCGGCAGGCCGGCATTCAGGCACGCCATGCCAGTGTTCATGACACCGGCCTCCATGCAGGTCCGGACATGACGCAGACGCATCGTCGCGCATCACAACAAAGGGGAAGTCGATGAAAGTTTCACTCGTGAGAACCATCCTGAGCGCGTCCATCGTCGCCACGGGTGTCGCGGCCGGCACGCCGGCCTTCGCCTATGCGACCAAGGAATCCTGCGAAAGCTCCGAAGGAAGCGGGAAGTGCTGCCTTCTCGGGCTGCAGGACGAAGGCGCGATCTTCCACTGGGGCCTCTGCGGGGCCATGCTGGAGGGCCGGAAGCCGACCCTGAGCGGAGAGGCGCTGCGCAAGCCCACCACCACGCTCAAGCCCGCGGGGACCGCGAACAGGAGCCTCCCGAAATAGGCGGTGCCCCCATAGGGCGATCCCGGCGGTGTAGACGGCGGGGATGGCGGGCGCTAACAGTCCCGACGCAATCGCGTCGGCGGCCATCCCGCGGTCGCCGATGCAGCCGCGACGATGGCCCCGCCGGTTTCGTCTCCTGGCCCGGCCGCGTCGTCGCGGCAGAGCCAGGCACCGGGGCGACGTCGCTGCCGAGAGGCGCCAAACGGAGCAACGCCGCATGAACACACCCGTCCGCCCCGACTTCGTCGCCGAACAGCGCGCCCTGCAATCGGCCTTCCTCGCCGCGACGATTCCCGGCCATGCCGGGCACGAGGGCAGCGCCTACCGCCTGCCGCCGGAAGAGCGGTGCCTCAATCTCAACCCCGCCATCCGCGAGACGGCGGAGCGATACTTCGCCGACAACGCCATCGCCTGGCACCAGCACGCAGCGCACGGCCTGTCCTCGCAGGCAGCCTGCCTGAACTTTCTCATGCCGCTCGCCACGCGGCCCGACGCGCTGGCCCGGCTCGTCCAGTCTGCCGTCGGCGGCGACCTGCCGGAGATGCTGCCGGTCGAGACGGGACCGGACGGCGCGCCGTGGCACGTCGGTTTCGAATGGATCGGCAGGGCGGACCATCTCAACGAATGGCCGCGCAGCGGCCAGCCCCGGCGCGGCGCCAACGTCACCTCGGCCGACGCGATCCTGCGCTTCCGGCAGGCCGGGCGCGTCGAGACCCTGCTCGTGGAATGGAAGTACACCGAGTCCTACGGAACGCCGCCGGAAGGGAAGCGCGAGGCCGAGCGCCTGCGCCGCTACCAGAAGCTCATCTTCGCGCCCTTCGGACCGATCCGCAGCGATGCCGGGCTGAAGCCCGCCGACCTGTTCTGGGACCCGTTCTACCAGCTCATGCGCCAGCAGATCCTCGCGCATCGCATGCAGGCGGCCAAGGAGGACGGAGCGGAGCGCGTGCGGGTGCTGCACGTGGCGCCCGCCGGCAACTGGCGCCTGCGCCGCGTCACCTCGCCCGCCCTGCGCGCGCTCGGCGACGACGCGTTCGCGGTGTTTCGCAGCCTGCTCGCCGACCCCGAAAGCTTCGTCGGCCAGTCGACCGAGGCGCTGTTTCATCCGCTCATCGCCGAAGCGCCCGCCGACGACGTCTGGGCGGGCTACCTGCGCGACCGCTACGGCCTCGCAGCGCCGCAGAGTGCCGTCGAATCCGCGGAGCCGGGGGACGCACCGCCGGCGGGGTGAACGCCCACTCGCGCCCGCCGGACACGACCGCGCCGGCAGCGGCACCGGCCGCGCGCGGCGAGCATCTGTGGATATCCCGGCCGCGCCGACCGCAATCGCCAGGCGAGGCTGGACGCGCCCGCCGGCCGGGTCATAGTCCGGCGACACCACCGGGAGCCGCCAGCCTCTTGATCCGTTTCCTTCACGCGAGCGACCTGCACCTCGGCAAGCGCTTCGGCAACCTGGCCGAGGATCTGCGCGGCCGGCTGCGCGAGGCGCGCCACGGCGCGATCGGCCGGCTGGCCGAGCAGGCGCGGCTGAATGGGGCCGACGTCGTGCTGCTGGCCGGCGACACCTTCGACAGCGAGACCCCGGCGCCCGAGATCCGCCGCCAGGCGATCGCGGCGATGGCCCAGCACGCGCCGCTGCGCTTCGTGATCCTGCCCGGCAACCATGATTCGCTGCAGGCCGCGCCGCTATGGTCGGCGCTGCGCAAGGACCTGCCGCAGAACGTGATCCTCGCCACCGAAGCCGCGCCGCTTCCGCTCGCGCCGGGCGTCGTTCTTCTGCCGGCCCCCTGCACGACGCGCCGGCCAGGCCGCGACCTGAGCGAATGGATGGACGCCGCCGCGACGCCCGAGGGCGCCGTCCGCATCGGTCTCGCCCATGGGCCGGTGCAGAGCTTTTCGGAAGACACGGGCGCGTCCGACATCCTGGCGCCGGACCGGGCACGGCGCGCGGGGCTCGACTATCTGGCGCTCGGCGACTGGCACGGCGCCGTCGCCATCGACGCGCGCACCCATTACAGCGGAACGCCCGAACCCGACCGGTTCAAGCACGACCGGCCAGGTCAGGCGCTCCTGGTCGGCATCGAGGCCGCGGGGGCGGAGCCCGCCGTCACGCCGGTCGAGACCGGTCTGTTCGGCTGGAGGACGCAACCGCTGCACCTGCTGCCGGCAGACGACTGCGAAGCGGCGCTGGCGGCCCTCCTGCCGCCGCCGCACCTGCGCCGGCAGACGCTGCTGCGCGTCGCCGCCTCCGGCCGCGCGGGCATCGCCGGCCGCACCGCGCTTGCCGCCGCCGTCGAGGCGGCCGCGCCCGACTTCGCGCTGCTCGAACTCGACGCGGCCGCGCTGGCGACCGAATACGAGACGACCGATCTCGACCGGATCGACCGCACCGGCGCGCTGCGCGACGCCGCCGACATGCTGATGGCTGAGGCCCGCGACGAGGCGCGCGCGGAGGCGGACCGCGAGGTCGCGCGCGGCGCGCTGCAGCGGCTGTTCTCCTATTGCGCGTCGGCCGCGTCATGAAGATCACCGCGCTCCGGCTCTTCAACGTCAAGCGTTTCGCCGGCCGCGGCGTCGCCATCGAGGACATCGGCGACGGCGTCAACGTGCTCTGCGCCGCCAACGAGTTCGGCAAGTCGACGAGTTTCGAGGCGCTGCACGCGCTGTTCTTCCAGGCCCATACCGGCCAGCCGAAGGACGTGAAGCGGCTCCAGCCCTACAGCGGCGGCAACCCGGTGATCGAGGCGGACATCGAGACCGAGGCGGGGCGCTACCGGCTCGCCAAGCAGTTCCTCGGCGGCAAGCGCGCCACGGTCACCGACATCGGCAGCGGCCGGCTGGTGGCGCAGGCCGACGAGGCCGAGGCCTTCATCGCCGGGCTGACGCGGGGCGGCACGGCGGGGCCGGCCGGCCTGTTGTGGGTGCGGCAGGGCATCACCGGCATCGAGGATCGCGACCGGCGCGAGGAGGAGGACGAGCGCCGGGTGCGCGCGAGCCTGCTCGAATCGGTGCAGGGCGAGGTCGAGGCCGTCACCGGCGGGCGCCGCATGGCCGAGGTCTCGGCGCGCTGCGCGGAGGAACTCGGCCGCCTCGTCACCGCCAGCGGACGCCCGAAGGCCGGCGGTCCCTACGAGGCAGCAACGGCCGAGCAGAAGCGGCTGGCGGCGGAAGAGGCGCGGCTCAGGGCCGACGTCGACGCCCTGCGCAAGGATCTCGACGAGCGCGCCACCGCGGCGAAGCACCTGAAGGAAATCGACGACCCGGACGAACGGGCCGCCCGGCGCCAGGCGCTCGACAAGGCGCAGGCCGCGCTCGACGCCGCCCGGGCGCATGGCGAGGCGCTGAAGACGGCGCAGGCGGCGCTCGCGCATGCGCGCAGCCGCCGCGACGCGACCGGGCGCGAACGCGAGGCCTTCCGCGGCGCGCTGGCGACGTCCGTCCAACTCGCCGGCCGGATCGCCGCCGCGGAGCAGGCGCGCGACGCGGCGCTTGCCCGGCACCGGGCGGCGACGGACGCGATCGCCCGGGCCGAGGCCGCCGCGCAGGCGGCCGAGACCGGGGAGAAGCAGGCGCGCGACCTCTTCGCGCGGCTCGACGCGGCGCTGAAGGCGAAGGACCGGGCCGAGCGGGTCGCGGCGCTCGCGACGACGCTGGAGACCGTCGAGACGCTGCGGACGGAGCGCGAGGCCGCCGAGGCCGCGCTGGCGCCGCTCGCCGTGCCGGCGAAATCGGTCGAGCGGCTGCAGGCGCTGGAGGTCGAGATCGCCGGGCTGGCGGCGCTGGCATCGGCGCGCGAGCCGAAGCTCGCCATCGCCTACGAGGCCGGTGCCACCGCCCGTGTGACGCTCGACGGCGTCACGCTCGACGACGGCGAGGAGCGCGGCCTCGCCGATCCGGCCCGGCTCGACATCCCCGGCATCGGGACGGTGACGCTGCGGACCAGCCGCCCGGCCGGCGACGACGCGGCGCTGCGCAAGGCCGTGACCGAGCGCGACGGCCTGCTGGCCAAGCTCGGTGCAGCCGGCCTGCCTGAGGTGCGGCAGCGCGAGGCGGCGGCGCAGCGCGCGAAGGCCGACATCGATCGCCTCGCCGCCCGCATCGAGGCGCTGGCGCCGCAGGGCCTGGCCGCGCTGCGCGAGGAGATCGCAAGGCTCGCCTCCACGGCACTGCCGGACCTGGAAATCAAGGGCGATCCCGAGGTGGCCCGGCTCGATGCCGAAGAGGCGAGCCGGCGCGTCGGCGCCGCCCGGCTCGCGCTGCGCGAAGCGCAGCCGTCACGCGGCCTCGCGGAGGACGCGCTGCGCAAGGCCGAGACGGCTCTGGCGGCGCTTCAGGGCGAACGCGCGCAGGTGGAAGCCTCGCTCGGCCCCGCGGACGCCCGCGCCGAGCGCGAGCGGGCGCTCGCCGAACAGGCCGACCTCGCCGCGGAACAGGCGGCCGAGGCGGAGGCGAAGGCGACGCGGCTCATGGAGGCCGCCCCCGACATCGCCTCGGCGGAAGCCGCGGTGAAGCGCCTGCGCTCCGCCGAAGAGACCGCGACGAAGCAGATCGCAGACCTGCGCGAACGCATCGCCGGGCTCGACGGGACGATCCGGGCCCGCGCCGACGAGGCCGTGGAGGAACAGTGGCGGGAAACGCGCGAGGCGCTCGACGCGGCCGACCGCCGCGTGGCGGCCTTCGCGGCGGAGGTCGCGCTCCTCGAGCGGCTGCAGGTCACACTGCAGGCTGCGCGCTCGGCCGCCCGCGACCTCTATCTGAAACCGGTGATGATGGAGCTTCGCCCGCTGCTGGCCTTGCTCTTCGACGACCTGTCGATCACCTTCGACGAGAAGACGCTGCTGCCGCACAAGATCATGCGCGGCGGCGCGGAGGAGGACGTCGAGCGGCTGAGCGGCGGCACGCGCGAGCAATTGTCGGTGCTGACACGGCTGGCCTTCGCGCGGCTGCTCGCCCGCGACGGCCGTCCGGCGCCGGTCATCCTCGACGATGCGCTGGTCTATTCCGACGACGACCGGATCGAGAAGATGTTCGACGCGCTGCACCGCCAGTCGGCCGACCAGCAGATCATCGTCTTCTCCTGCCGCCAGCGCGCCTTCGCCCGCCTCGGCGGCCGGGCGCTGCGGATGATCGACTGGCGGCCGGAAAGCTGACGCCGGCCGCGACGCGGTGCAGGACATGATTCAGGCACGGCGCCGAAGCTATTGATTCCGCTTCGCTTCCCGACATTCGCCGGCTGCGTCTCTCAGAAGTGTTCGCCGGTCTGGAAAGGGCCGATGCGCACGCCGGCCGCCACGAGGTAGGCGGTGGACCAGCCGATCAGCAGGAAGCCGTTGACGCCTTCGAGCGCGGCGAACAGGCGCCATTCGGCGGCAGGCACGACGTCGCCGTAGCCGAGCGTCGAGAAGGTCACGGTGGAGAAGTAGAGCGCGGTCTCGAAATCGCCGAACACGCCGAGCCAGAGATGGAAGGCGGCCCACAGCCAGACCTCGACGGTCATGATGGCGAAGATGCCGATGACGGTCGTGACCATGGCCAGCGTCCGGCTCCTGTGCCTGTGGACGCGGAACCGGGCGGTCAGGATGCGCATCATGTGCGTGACCGCGATCAGGCCCCAGGTGTGGATGACGACGGTGAGCGCGATGACGAAGGTGCCGAGGGCGAGATTGACGAGCATCGGATTTCTCTAGCCCTGTCGCGGGCCGGCGGCCTTGCGGCGGATCAACGTCCGGGCGACGTTCGACCGGCAAGCACCGCCGCGCCGGCCTCTTCGCCCGCCGGTTCCAGCGTCTTCAGGAAGGCGATCAGCGCCATCCGCCCCCGGTCCGTCAGCACGAAGGGCTCCAGTTCGGTGTGTCCGGATGGCGCCTCGGGGGCCAGCGCGTAGTGGTCGACCACCTGTTCCAGCGTCGCGATCTGGCCGGAGTGCATGTAGGGCGCCCGGCCGGCGACGCCGCGCAGCGACGGCGTCTTGTAGGCGCGTTCCAGTTCCTCGCCCTCCTTGACCATGAAGCGGATCTCGCCGCATTGCGAAGGGGCGGCATCGGAGAAGGCGCCGAGGCAGTTGAACGGATCGGCCAGCACCCTGGCCACGGCCACGGCCCGGCCGCGATCCTCGGGCAGGCCGGGCACGGCGGGAACGCCGGTGTTGTGGAAATGGTCGTCGGTGAGGCGCGGCCCGTTGTGGCAGTTGACGCAGGCGGCCGTGCCGACGAAGAGCTTCAGCCCCTCGACCTCGAGGTCCGACAGCGCGGCCTCGCCATCCGGCCGCCTTCCGGCGGCAACGGCGTCGGCGAAGCGATCGAAACGGGTCGCGACCGGGACGATCCGGCGTTCGAAGGCGGCGATCGCCTTGCCCATGTCGGAAAAGACGCGGTCGACGCGGAGACGCTCCTCCTCCGGCAGCGCCGCCCAGGCCGCGCGCTCCGCGTCGGTGCCGAGCGGCCCGGCGTTCTCGGGCAGTCCCGACAGGTCGGGCAGCGGCCCGAACACCGCCTCGTAGTCGGCGCGGTACGCCTCGGCGACGCGGCGCACCAGCGCGACACGGTTGCCGCCGTGTTCGAGCGGGTTCTCCCAGGGACCCAGCGCCTGCGCCCACAGGCTGTCGGCGCGGCCGTCCCAGAACTGCCACGGGCTCCAGGCGACGCCCTCCAGCGGCATGGTGCGGCGGTCGGCCTCGCCGACGCCGATCGCACGCGCGATGCCGTCCTGGAAGCGCCGCGTCGGCTGGTGGCAGGAGGCGCAGGACACCGAGCCGTCGGCCGACAGGTCATGATCGAAGAACAGCGCCTGCCCGAGTGCGGCGGCCGCCGGATCGTCGGCGACCCGGTTCGACGGATCGGCCGGCAGCGGCGGCAGGGCCGACAGCGACAGCGTGGCCACGATGCGCGCCTCCTCCTCCGTCAGGCTGGACGGCTTGCAGCCGGCCACCGTCAGCACCGATGCCAGGGCGACCGCGACGATGCTCAGCCGATCCGGGCGCACGGCCGCCTCACAGGACGAGGTTGAAGGTGACGGCGTCGCTGGCGCCGCCGGCGGAGATGGCGAGCTTCAGTTCCCACCAGCCGCTCATGTTGAAGCGAACGCCCTCGATGCGGTAGCGGCCGTCGCCGAGCGCGGCGGTCACGGCAGGCGCGGTCGGCAGGCCGTGGCCGTGCTGCGGCATGCCGCCGTCGACCGCGATCGTCGCGTCCTCCACCGGCGCGCCGGCAGGCGTCGTCACGGTTACGATCCAGCTGTGCAGCGGCCCCTGGCGCAGCGGTTCGCTCTCCGGTGCAACGGCGACCACGAACGTGCCGGCCTCCGTCGGTTTGGAACGGGCGAGATCGAGGTCGTTCGGCGGCGGCATCATCATGCGCCAGCCGACGAAGGCGGCGGCGAGAACCACGACGGCAACGAGGACGTAGATCAGCTTCTTCATGGTCGTTCCAAACTGCACGGCCGCGCCGGCGGCGGCTTGCCCGATGCCGGAGCCTGTCCCTCCCGCATCACGAGACGGACCCTAAGGCTTCCCGTCACGGGAAGGTCAAGGCCGGACGTCGACGCCCTCGCCTTCGCTCGGCTGCACGTGTAGAGGAGCCGCAAAGGGAGAGACACATGGCAGGCCAGGGGATCGCGTCGATCGGCGAATGCATGCTGGAACTGTCCGGCACCGGCGGCGACGCCTGGCGCATGGGCTTTGCCGGCGACACGTTCAACACGCTCTGGGCGCTGCGCGCGCTGACGGACGCTTCCCGTCCGGCAGACTATGTCAGCGCCTTCGGCGACGATCCGTTCTCGGAGCGGCAGATCGCCTTCATGCGGGACGCCGGCATCGGCATCGCGGCGAGCCTGGTCATCCCCGGCGCGCGGCCCGGCCTCTACGCCATCACGCTCACCGGCGCCGAGCGCTCCTTCACCTACTGGCGCGCCGATGCCGCGGCGCGGCGGCTCGCCGACGATCCCGCGGCACTCGCCGCCTCGCTGCCGGACCGCGCGCTGGTCTATTTTTCGGGCATCACGCTCGCCATCCTGGACGAAGGGTCGCGCCGGACGCTGCTCGCCGCTATCGCAGACGCGCGCCGGGCCGGTGCCCGCGTCGCCTTCGACCCGAATTACCGCCCGCGGCTCTGGTCCTCCGCCGATGCGGCCCGCACAGCGATCGGCGAGGCGCTCGCCGTCTGCGACGTCGCGCTGCCCACCTTCCCGGACGAACAGGCGCTGTTCGGCGACGCGATGCCCGCCGACACCGCCACGCGGCTGAAGCAGGCGGGCGTCTCCGAGATCGTGGTCAAGGACGGCGCCGATCCAGCACTGGTGGTCTGGGCCGACGGAAACGAGACGATTCCGGCGGTCGGCGTGGAAAATCCGGTCGACACAACCGGGGCCGGCGACAGCTTCAACGGCGGCTACCTCGCCGCCCGCCTCGCCGGCGATGCGCCCGACCGCGCCGTTCGCAAGGCGCACGCGGTCGCCGCCGCCGTCGTCCAGGTGCGCGGGGCGCTGGCGCCGTTCGAGGTGCTGCGGCAGGCCTTCGCGACGGGAACTATCCCAGCCTGAAGCGATACTCCGTCGTCTGGCGGTAGCGGTCGCCGGGATAGAGGAGCGCCTGCGGGAAGTACGGCCGGTTCGGCGAATCGGGCCAGACCTGCGGCTCCATGGCGAAGCCGGCATAGGCCCCGTAGGTGCGGCCGCCGAGGCCGGGGACCGTGCGGGCGACCTTGTGGCCGGCGTAGAACTGCAGGCCGGGCTCGGTCGACCAGACCTCCATCTCGACGCCCGAATTCGGCCCCTGCGCCCAGGCCATCTGCCGGAGCGGGCCGCGCGCGGCGGCGATGCAGAAATTGTGGTCGTAGATAACCTGCTCGCCATCCACCTTCATGCCGATCGGCCGCGGCAGCAGGAAATCGAACGGCGTGCCTTCCACCGGCTGCACGACGCCCGTCGGGATCAGGTCCTCGTCGACGGGCGTGTAGGCCTGCGCCGGCATCATCAGCCGGTGGCCGAGCACGTCGTTCATGCCGCCGTCGTTCAGGTTGAAATAGGAGTGGTGCGCGAGGTTGCACAGCGTCGGCTGGTCGGTGGTGGCCGACAGCTGGACCGAGAGCGCGCCGGGCAGCTTCAGCCGGTAGGTGCAGACGATCTCGAGGTTGCCCGGAAAGCCCATCGCGCCGTCCGGGTCGGTGAGCGCCAGGGTGACGAAATCGGTCCCGCGATCGGCGAGCCGCCAGACGCGCTTGCCGGTCCCCTTCGCGCCGCCATGCAGCGTGTGCCTGCCGAGGAAGTTGGTGTCGGCCTGAAACCGCTGGCCCTCGATGGTGAAGCGGCCGCCGGCGATGCGGTTGGCGTAGCGACCGGCGATGGCGCCGAAATAGGCGGAATGGACCGGGTAGTCCTCGAAGCGCTCGAAGCCCAGCACCAGCGGCGCGTCGTGCTCGGCCAGCCGCAGGTCCTGAACCACCGCCCCCCAGGTGAGGATGCGGGCGGTCAGCCCGCCGCCCCTGATCTCGACGCGGTGCACGGGCTCGCCCTCGGGCGTGGTCCCGAACTCCTCGACATCCGCCATTCGCCGCTCCCCTCAGCCAGACGATGCGGGCGCCGTTGCCGGGGGCGCCCTGCCCGTTCAGGCGCCGATCAGAGGCCGAGGCCGCCGATGCAGACGTATTTGGTGTCGAGATAGTCCTCGATGCCCTGGTGTCCACCCTCGCGGCCGAGGCCGCTTTCCTTGACGCCGCCGAAGGGCGCCTCGGGGGTGGTGATCAGGCCTTCGTTGACGCCGACCATGCCGTATTTCAGGGTCTCCATGACCCGGAAGACGCGGCCGAGGTCGGAGCTGTAGAAATAGCAGGCGAGGCCGTATTCGGTGTCGTTGGCGAGCGCGACGGCCTCTTCCTCGGTCTCGAACCGGAACACCGGTGCGACGGGGCCGAAGATCTCCTCCTTCATGAAGCGCATGTCGGGCGTGGCGCCCGAAATCACCGTCGGCTCGAAGAAGGAGCCGCCGAGCGCGTGACGCTTGCCGCCGGTGACCACCGTGCCGCCCTTGGCGGTGGCGTCGCCGATCAGTTCCTCGACCTTCTCGACCGCCTTGCCGTCGATCAGCGGTCCCTGCTGCACGCCGGCATCGATGCCGGGGCCGACCTTGAGCTTCGCCGACGCGGCGGCGAGCTTCTCCACGAAGGCGTCGTAGACGCCGGCCTGGACGAAGAAGCGGTTGGTGCAGACGCAGGTCTGGCCGGAATTGCGGTACTTGGCGACCATGGCGCCCTCGACGGCGCGGTCGACGTCGGCATCGTCGAACACGAGGAACGGCGCGTTGCCGCCGAGTTCCATCGAGACCTTCTTGACGGTCGCCGCCGACTTCTCGATCAGGATCTTGCCGACCTCGGTCGAGCCGGTGAAGGTGATCTTCTTGACCAGCGGGTTGGCGCAGATCTCGTCGCCGATCTCGCCGGCCGAGCCGGTGACGATGTTGACCACGCCGGCCGGAATGCCGGCCTCCTCGCACAGCGCACCCCAGGCGAGGCCCGAATAGGGCGTCTGCGACGCGGGCTTGACGACGGTGGTGCAGCCGGCGGCGATCGCCGGGCCGATCTTGCGGGCCAGCATCGAGGACGGGAAGTTCCACGGCGTGATGGCGGCGATGACGCCGACCGGCTCGCGCGTGACGATGATGCGGCGGTCGGCCCAGGGCGACGGCACGACGTCGCCATAGGTGCGGCGCGCCTCCTCGGCAAACCAGAGCACGTAGGCGGCCGACGCGCCGACCTCGCCCTTGGCCTCGGCCAGCGACTTGCCCTGCTCCAGCGTGAGCAGCTCGGCCAGCGCATCCTGGTTCTCCAGGATCAGGTCGTGCAGCTTGCGCAGCATCTTGGAGCGCTCGTTGGCGGTCGTCTTGCGGAAGGTCCGGAAGGCCTTGTCGGCCGCCTCGATGGCGCGGCGGGTCTCGGCCTTGCCGGATTTCGGCACGGTGCCGAGCTTCTGGCCGTTGGCCGGATTGGTCACGTCGATCGTCGCACCGGAATCGGCCTGGACCCACTCGCCGCCGATCAGATTGGCCTGTCGCATGTAGTGGTTGGATTTCTGCAGCATCGGTACGCCTCCTGCCGCCTCAGCCGGCGGCCAACACTTCGATTTCCCTGACGAGCGCGGTCTCGACCGAAAGGCCGTCGCGCCGGAGGCGGTCACGAATAGCCTGCCGCCTCGACCCTGGCAACCGGGCGCCGTCGGTGCCGGCAACCATCGCCGCCATCGCCGCGAAGCGGTCCAACGCCCGGGTGCCGCCGAAGGTTTCGGGATCGATGGCGATCAGCAGCTGCCCCGTTCCGGGCGCCTCCCCCTCGGCATCGAAGAAGGAGGTCTGCTCGTAGCCGTAGTTCGCGCCCGTCAGCCCGGCACAGAGCAGTTCCACCATCAGCGCCAGCGCCGTGCCCTTGGCATCGCCGAGCGGCACCATCGTGCCGGCGAGCGCCGCCTTCGCGTCGGTGGTCGGATGGCCGTCGACGTCGAGAGCCCAGCCTTCCGGGATCGGCTCGTTCTTCTGGTTCGCCGCCATGATCCGTCCGCGCGCGACCTTCGACATCGAGACGTCGACGACGATGGTCTCCCCGTCGGCCGTCGGGCAGGCGAAGGCGATCGGATCGGTGCCGAAGAGCGGACGGCGTCCGCCCCAGGGCGCGATGGCGGCCGGCGCGTTGGAAAAGAGCAGCGCCACCAGGCCCTTCTCGGCCAGCGCCTCCACCGTCAGGCCGGCGACCCCCGCGTGATGCGAACGGCGGATGCCGGCGGCGGCGATGCCCTGCGCCGGCGCCATGGCGGCGAGTTCGCGCGCCGCAAGCTCGAGGGCCGGATAGGCGAAGCCGCTCGCGGCGTCGATCGCCACGGCGCCCGGACGGACGCGGGTGGCGGTCGGCACGGCATGGCCGTCGACCTTGCCGGCCCTGGCCTGCGCGGCGTAGGCCGGCACCCGGCGCAGGCCATGCCCACCCTGCCCGGCGAGCTCGGCGCCGATCAGCGCGTCGGCGACGATCGCGGCGTTCTCCACAGACGTCCTCGACGCCGTCAGCGCCGCGCAGACCAGCGCGTGCGCCCCGGCGATCGTGAGCGTGGTGTCCGGCATCAGGCCTTCTCCAGATGGGCGATGACGGTACCGGCGATCAGTTCCGACACGCGCACGTTGGATTCGACGGTGACGCCGGCGACGTGCGGGGTGAGGATCAGGTTATCGATGCCCCTGAACCGCTCGCCGCCGGCCGCCGACAGCGGCTCCTCGGCGAAGACGTCGAGCGCCGCGCCGCCCAGCCGCTTCTCCCGCAGTGCCGTCGCCAGCGCCGCCTCGTCGACCACCCCGCCGCGCGCGGCGTTGATCAGGACGGCGTCGGGCTTCATCGCCGCGATCCGGGCGGCATCGATCATGTTGCGGGTCGCGTCCGTCAGGGGCACGTGCAGGCTGACGACGTCGGACAGGCTGAGCAGGCCGTCCAGCGAGACGTTGCGCGCCAGCTGCCAGGCGGGATGATCGGCCATCAGCATGGGATCGTATGCCAATACGGTCATGCCGAAGGCCTGCGCCCGCCAGGCGACCTCGCGGGCGATCGCGCCGAGGCCGACGAGCCCCATCGTCCTGCCCGCCAGTTCGCGGCCGATCAGCCTCTGGCGCGGCCAGGCGCCGCCCGCCACGTCTGCCGAGGCGAAGAAGGCGCCGCGCAGCAGCGTCATCGCCGCCGCCATGACGTATTCGGCCACCGAGAGATCATTGGCGCCGGTGGCGGGACAGACCGCGATGCCGCGCGCCCGGCAGGCGTCGACGTCGATGTTGTCGAGCCCGACGCCCAGGCGGCCGACGCAGGTCAGGGACGTCGCCGCGTCCAGCAGCGCGCCGCGCACCTGCGTGCGGTTGCGGACGATCAGCGCCCGTGCGCTGACCACGGCGGCGCGCAGATCGTCCGGCCGGTCGACGAGCGCCGGGTCGTAGAGCGTGTCGAAGCGGGCCTTCAGCCGGCCGACGGCCGCCTCGTCCATGAATTCGGTGATGACGACGTCAGGCATGTGCGCCTCCCTCGCGATCGCTCGCCGCATGTCGGACGAATGCCGCATCGGCACTCCCCCGACACGCCGCGCGTCCGGCCGGCTCGCGTAACGGCTGGAAATGCACTATATTCGAAGGGTCCCGAGACGAACCACGGCCACCCGCCATGACCCGCGACGAGATCATCGCCCGGCTGAAGGAGATGGAGCCGGCGCTCCGAGCCCGCGGCATCACGCGCCTGCAGATGTTCGGCTCGCGCGCCCGCGGCGACAACCGCGAGGACAGCGACCTGGACCTGCTGGTGGAGTATGATCCGCCGCCGAACGCATCAGGCTTCGACTTCTTCGGGATCGGACCGGATTTGTCCGACGAACTCGGAATTGAGACGCGATTGATCGACGAGTCGGCCCAGATGAAGCCCCGCTTCAAGCAGAGGATTTCCGACGATCTCCTGACGGTGTTCTGATGAAGCGCCTCGACACCGACTGGCTGGAGGATATCATCGACGCCATCGACGACATCAACAGCACACTTTCCGGCGTCAACCGATCCGCGTTCGAAAATGACCGTATGCGTCAGGGTGCGGTCAGTCATTTCGTGATGATTATCAGCGAGGCGTCGGGCAACATTCCAGAGACCTACAAACGGGCTTCTCCCATGATCGAATGGGGCGAGATTGCCGGCATCGGAAATCGCATCAGGCACGGGTACTTCGCGATCCGGACCGATGTCCTCTGGAATATCTATGAGCTGGAACTGCCAGCGCTCCGCCACACGATGCTCCAGATGCTCGCAAAGTCCGGCATTCAACGCACCTGACCCTCACGCGCTCCGGTAGAGCTTCGTCATCACGAATTCCCGATGCCCCAGCGCCTCGGCCGCCGTGCTGCGGCCGTTGGCGGTGCGCACGATCATGTCGATCAGCGCGTCGCCGGCCTCGTCGATGGTCATCTCGCGGCGCAGGATTCCCGAGACGTCGACGTCGACATGCTCGCCCATGGTGCGCACCGTGCGCGGGTTGGCGGTGATCTTGATGACCGGCACGATCGGGTTGCCGACCACGTTGCCCTGCCCCGTCGGGAAGGTGTGGATGACGAAGCCGCCGGCCGCCATCAGCGTCACGCATTCGGCCGCGGCCGACGAGCTGTCCATGAAATAGAGGCCCCTGCCCGATTTCGGCGTCTCGGCAGGCTCCAGGATGTCGATGTAGCGCGAGGTGCGGCCGATCTTCTCCAGATTGCCCAGCGCCTTCTCCTCGATGGTCGTCAGCCCGCCCTCGATGTTGCCGCGCGTCGGCTGGCTCTCCGAAAGGTCGTCGGTCTTGAACTGCTCGATCACGTCCTCCTGGTAGCCCTTCCACATCGCGTACCAGCGCTCGCCCACCTCCGGGTTGATCGCGCGGGCCTTGGCGATGTGCTCGGCGCCGGTGATCTCGGACGTCTCGCCGAAGCAGCCGTAGATGCCCTCCGGCAGCAGCTTGTCGTACATGTTGCCGACCGTCGGGCAGGAGCCGAGGCCGGTCGTGGTGTCGCTCTCGCCGCATTTGGTCGAGACCCAGAGCTCGGAGATCGAGCATTCCTCGCGCTGGAGTTCGGTCGCATAGTGGACGAAGTCCTTGGCCGCGCGGCTGGCGTCCATGATGGTCCTGAGGTCGCCGTTCTGCTCGATCGAGAAGCCGGCGACCGGCTTGCCGGTGGCGGCGATGCCGTCGACGATGCGCTTGGTCCAGCCCGGCTCGATGCCGATGACCACCACGGCCGCCACGTTGGGATTGGCGCCGGTGCCGATCATGGTGCGGAAGTGCAGGTCGAGGTCGGCACCGAACTGCAGCCGGCCATAGGCGTGCGGCAGGGCCATCGTGCCCTTGATGTTGTTGGCCACTGCCTCGCAGGCGGCGTTGGAGATGTCGTCGACCGGCAGGATGACGACATGGTTGCGCACGCCGACGCGGCCGTTCTCGCGGCGATAGGCGCGGATCGTCATGTTGGAATACTTCGAGGCCATCAGACCGCCCTTCCCTGAAACGAATGTGACCGAGCGTCGGGCGCGGGCGAGGCCGCGCGCGGCGCTCCGCCGCTACCAGCGCTTGGTCTTGAGATTGTGGACGTGGACATGCTCGCCGCGCGCGACGGCGGCGACGAAGCGGCCGATGTCCTCGCCGTACTTTATGGCCGTGTCGCCGGCCGCGAGATCCTTCAGCGCCACCTTGTGGCCGATCGGGATGTCGGCCTTCGCCTCGATCTCGAACGACGAATTGTCGGCGGTGACCACGGCCAGCATCGTCGTGCCGGCCTCGAGGCCCTCCACCACGACGACGCCGACATTGTCGTCGTGCTCGTGAACCAGGAGATGCGGAATGCCCATGCGCGTATCCTCTTCGCGCCCGGCGGCGCAGTCAGTTGGCGCCGTTCGACGCCGGCAGTCTTATATAAGATATAAGATAGGAAATGCTGGCAGAGTCAATCCGGCGGGTGCTATCAGGAGACGCTTGCCTTCGGGTTTTCGACACCGGACGTCGTGATGGACCAGACCGCCTTCGCCTATCGGCCCCTCTACGTGCAGGTGCGCGACCAGCTCGTGCGCCGGCTCATCGACGGCGAGTGGCAGCCGGGCCAGCACATTCCGTCGGAGATCGAGCTGGCGCGCGAGATCGGCGTCAGCCAGGGGACGATCCGCAAGGCGCTCGACGCGATGACGGCCGAGAACCTCCTGATCCGGCGTCAGGGGCGCGGCACCTTCGTGGCGCGGCCGGAGGAGAGCCGCATCCTGTTCCAGTTCTTCCGGCTGGTGCCGGACGACGGCAAGCCGCGCTTTCCCGATTCCGCCATCCTCGACCGGCGGCCGGCTGCGGCGACGGCGGCGGAGGTCGACTCGCTCGGCCTTTCCGCCGGCGATCGCGTCTGGCGCGTCGAGCGGGTGCGCACGCTCGACGGCGCGCCGCTGCTCGTCGAGACGCTGACCCTGCCCGACGCGCGCGTGCCCGGTTTCGGCGACCTCGAAGCGATCCCCAACAACGTCTACGGCCTCTATTCCGAACGCTGGGGCATCACCATCGGCCGGGCGAGCGAGAGACTGAAGGCGATCGCCGCCACGGAGACCGATGCGGCCGCACTCGGCTGCGCGCCCGGCACGCCGCTGCTCGCCGTCACCCGCATCGCCCTCGACCTCGAGAACAAGCCGGTCGAGCTGCGCGTCTCGCGCTGCCTGACGCAGGCCGTGCACTATTCGTCCGAGCTCGGCTGACGGGCGGCCCGCGCCGTCCTCACCCGTAGACGGCGTGCAGGACCATGATCCAGAAGGAGGTGGTGGCGACGCCGAGGCCGGTGGCGAGCGTGATCGTGTTGGAGGCGAGCGCCTGGCCGGTGCCGAACTGGACCGCGATCAGATAGCAGTTGACGCCCGCCGGAAGTGCGGCCGTCAGCACGGCGACCGAGGCGACCAGCGGCGGCAGTCCGAACAGCGTCGCCATGCCGAGCATGATCGCCGGCATGACCATCAGCTTCAGGAAGGCCAGCGTCAGGCCCGGCCGCAGATTTCCCGAGATGCCGTAGCGCCGGAGCCCGAGCCCCATGGAAAACAGCGCCAGCGGGCCGGCGATGTTGCCCAGCCCGTCGACGAAGCGCGCGGCGAGCGAGGGCAGCGGCACGCCGGTCATGCGCCAGGCGAGGCCGGCGACGATGCCGACGATCAGCGGGTTGACGGCGAGCTTGCCGACGAAGGTGCGGGCGAGGTCGAGCGGGCGGAAGCCCCTGTCGCCGCCCTCCAGTACCGCGAAGACCACGATGGTGGCGGCCATCATGGCGCCGAGATGCACAGAGACGATCAGCGCCAGCACCTCGAAGCCGGCCTGGCCGTAGACCCCGAGCACCAGCGGGATGCCGAGCAGGACCGTGTTGGAGAAGGAGCCCGAGACGCCGCCGACGACGCCCGCCCGCGCGTCGCGGCCGAACAGCCGCGTCGTCATCAGATGGCCGAGGGTCCAGGCTATGGCGACCGAGGAGAAGTAGGCCGCCCACAGCGCCCAGGGTGCGGCGCCGTGGAAATCGGCCGACAGCATGGTTCGGAAGAGCAGCAGCGGCAGCGCCACGCCGACCGCGAACTCGCCCAGTGCCTCGCCCGTCTCGGCGCGCAGATAGCCCGTCAGCCCGGCCAGATAGCCGATGGCGACGAGACCGAAGATGAACAGCGCGGCTTCGACCTGGGGAGACATGCGCCGGGTGATAGGGGAAAGCGGAGGCTTCCGAAAGGCCTGCCGGAACGGGCCTTCTCGGCCCCGGCGCCCTATTCGCCCGTCCTCCAGCCGCCGGCCGCGTCGTACTCGCCGCGTTCGTGCACCACGCTGGCGCGGCCGACGAGCAGGTCGTCGACCCGGCCGATGCGCGCCGGGTCCTTGCCGGAATAGGGCAGCGCGTGCAGCACGCAGCGCATCGCGTTCAGCCGCGCCCGCATCTTGTCGTCGGACTTGATCACCGTCCAGGGCGAGTCGGCGGTGTCGGTGTGGAAGAACATCGCCTCCTTGGCCTGGGTGTAGTCGTCCCACTTATCGAGCGAGGCCATGTCGATCGGCGACAGCTTCCACTGCTTCAGCGGATGGACCTTGCGCTCCCTGAACCGGCGCGCCTGCTCCTGCCGGCTGACCGAGAACCAGAACTTGATCAGATGGGTGCCGCTGCGCACCAGGTTGCGCTCGAAGTCGGGCACCTGGCGGAGGAACTCGCGGTATTCCTCCTCGCTGCAGAAGCCCATGACGCGCTCGACGCCGGCCCGATTGTACCAGCTGCGGTCGAAGAGCACGATCTCGCCCGTGGTCGGCAGGTGCTCGACATAGCGCTGGAAGTACCACTGGCCGCGCTCCACGTCGCTCGGCTTCTCCAGCGCCACCACGCGGGCGCCGCGCGGGTTGAGATGCTCCATGAAGCGCTTGATGGCACCGCCCTTGCCGGCGGCGTCGCGCCCCTCGAACAGGATGACGAGGCGCTGGCGCGCCTCCTTGACCCAGGACTGCAGCTTCAGGAGCTCGGTCTGCAGCACGAACTTCTCGCGCTCGTAGTCGCGGCGCAGCATCTTGAAGCGGTAGGGATAGCGGCCGTCGCGCCAGTCGTCCGACAGTTCGTCGCTGGTGCGGCGCGGCTTGCCCTTCGGCTTCGGCAGGCCGAAGGCCTCGCTGAGCAGGGCGGCGTCGTCGGGCGCAGCCCCGTCGATGATGGCGCCGATGCCGCCGCGCAGCTCGGCGTCGAGGTCGGCATCGGCCGCGAGGCTCTGCGCCGCCGCCGCCGCCGCGCCATGCGCGGCCCGCGTCTGCTCGTCGGCGAGCCCGGCCTCGGCGGCGGCCGACAGCGCAGGCTCGGCCTCGCCGCCGGCGTCCTGGAACGTCTTCTGCATCATGCGGCCTTCCCCTCGCTCATCCCGGCCTGCCCGATCGCACGGAAGGACCGCTGCCCGGCGAGCCCCGCACCGTCCGATCCCGTTGGCCGTCCACCAGCCTAGCAGCGGCAGGCGGACGCTCGTTGACGTGGATCAAGAATTCCTTCGCCGGCAACGGATTTGCGGGCACAGGGGCAGCGCGACGCGTCCCCTCCCGATACGCGACCTACGCCCCGCCCGCTCACGACTGTCGGGTGCGTAGCGCCCAGTCACCCGGGTGAGACGCTGGAACGAGTGATGGCGGGCGGCAGCGGGTCTGGCGAAGAGCCTCTCGGGGCTTGATCTGTGTCAATTGGTATTGTCCTTCTATGTGTCAATCTTTATTGACAGTCCAGGGAGGGCGACGGCGGTGAGGATCCTTTTCGTTCATCCGAACTATCATTCCGGCGGGGCCGAGATCGCCGGCACCTGGCCGCCCGCCTGGGTGGCTTATCTGTCGGGGCATCTGCGGCGCGCGGGCTTCGACGACATTCATTTCATCGACGCCATGACCGAGGACGTATCCGACGAGGATCTGGCGCGGCGGATGGCGCAGATCGCGCCGGACGTGGTGGGGGTGACCGCCATCACGCCGTCGATCTACCGCGCCGAGGAGGTGCTGCGGATCGCCTCCACCGTCGTGCCGGATGCGCTGCGGATGCTGGGCGGCGTCCATGCCACCTTCATGTACAATCAGGTGCTGACCGAGGCACCCTGGGTGGACGTGATCGTGCGCGGCGAGGGCGAGGAGATCTGCACGGCGCTGATGGAGGCGGTGCGCGACGGGCGCTGGCCGGCCGACCGGCACGCGATCCGGGGGATCGCCTTCCGCGACGGCGACAAGATCGTGGCGACGGCCGCGGCCGGCACCGTCAAGGACATGGCGACGATCAAGCCGGACTGGTCGGTGCTCGACTGGTCGAGATACATCTACATCCCGCTCGGCACGCGGGTGGCGATCCCCAACCTCGCGCGCGGCTGCCCCTTCACCTGTTCGTTCTGCTCGCAGTGGAAGTTCTGGCGCGACTACCGCGTGCGCGACCCGAAGGACGTCGTCGACGAGATCGAGGACCTCGTCGACAACCACGGCGTCGGCTTCTTCATCCTGGCCGACGAGGAGCCGACCATCAACCGCAAGAAGTTCGTCGCCTTCTGCGAGGAGCTGATCGCGCGCGGCCTGACCGAGAGGGTCAAGTGGGGCATCAACACGCGCGTCACCGACATTTTCCGCGATCGCGACCTGCTCTCCTTCTATCGCAGGGCGGGGCTCGTGCATGTCAGCCTCGGCACCGAGGCCGCCGCACAGCTGAAGCTCGACCGCTTCAACAAGGAAACCAAGGTCGAGGAGAACAAGACGGCGATCCGGCTCCTGCGCGAGGCCGACATCCTGGTGGAGGCGCAGTTCATCGTCGGGCTCGACAACGAGACGCCGGAGACGCTGGAGGAGACCTTCCGCATGGCCTGGGACTGGCAGCCCGACCTCGCCAACTGGTCGATGTACACGCCCTGGCCGTTCACGCCGCTGTTCCGTGAGATCCGCGACCAGGTCGAGATCTTCGACTTCTCGAAGTACAATTTCGTCACGCCGATCATGAAGCCGGCGGCGATGGAACGCGGCGAACTGCTCGACGGCGTGATGAAGAACTACCGGCGCTTCTACATGCGCAAGGCGCTGTTCCACTATCCCTGGCGCGGCAGCGGGTTCCGCCGGCGCTACCTGCTCGGCTGCCTGAAGGCCTTCCTGAAGGCGGGCGTGCAGCGGACCTTCTACGACCTCGGCAAGGCCGGCTACTGGGGACCGCAGACGAAGACGAGCGTCGATTTCGGCTTCGACGAGACGCGGACCCTCGCCGAGGCGCAGATGGATGACTGGGAAGCCTCGGCCGACCGCGCCGCCCGCGCCGCGGAGCGGCGGGAAGCGGTGCGCGCGCAGATGAAGGAGCGGTCGGAGGTGCGTGCCTGCGGCGGCGGCACGCAGCAGATGGAGGGCGCCTGAGGATGTGCGGGCGGCGGGCGGGCGGATCGGCCCGAACGCGGTGCTGCAGCTGTTGCCGGTGGTGGAGGAGCGGCTGGGCGCGGCGCGCGTCCGCCCGCTGCTGATGGCGGCCGGGCTCGCCGGTCCGCCCGACGGCACGACGATGATCCCTGAAGGCGAGGCGGTGCGGCTGCACCGCGCCGTCCGCGCGACCGAGCCCGTGCTCTGGCCCGCGCTGCTGGCAGAGGCCGGCGCGCGGACCGCGGACTACATCCTCGCCAACCGCATCCCGGCATCGGCACGGGGGCTGCTGCGGCTGCTGCCGGCCGGAGCTGCCGCGCGGCTGTTGTCGGCCGCCATCGCGCGGCACGCCTGGACCTTCGCGGGCTCAGGCCGGTTCCGGGCGGTCGATCCCTGGACCTTCGAGATCGCAGGCAATTCCTTCGTGCAGGGCGAGACGTCGGCGCATCCCGTCTGCGTCTGGCATGCGGCCGTGTTCGAGGGGCTGTATCGCGCGCTGGTCGACGACCGCTGCCGCTGCCGCGAGGTGCAGTGCGGGGCGCAGGCGGGGTCGGGCGGCGTCTGCCGCTTCGCGATGCGGCTGGAGCGGCGGCGGCGGTGAGACATGCGGGCGGGAAATGCGGTGAGAAATCCGGGGACAGTTTACTTAATTCGGGCCGAATCCTGAACGTTTCCCGAGACGTCTTCAGGTCGAATTAAGTAAACTGTCCCCGTACCTCCCGCACGTCCCGCATTTCTACCGCAGATCCACCGCCCTGCCCGTCCGTGCGCTCTCTTCGGCGGCGGCGCCGATGAGGACGGATTTCAGGCCGTCGTCGAGCGTCACCTCGGGCGTGCCGCCGCGGCGGACGAGGTCGAGGAATTTCCGGTGCTGGAAGAAGGTGGAGCCGTGGTGGTCGCCGGCGGCGAGGATGGTCTCGTCGACGTGGATCTCCTCGCGCACGGGCTGCTTGGTGGCGCGCGGCGAGATGACGACCTCCGACATCCGCTCGCGTCCGTCGGGGGAGAAGCGGGCGGGGCCGGGGACGAAGGCCTCGATGCGGGCGGCGTCGCCGGTGACGGCAACCTGTTCCTGCCACCAGGAGCCTTCGGCGAACATGCACAGATCGAGCATGGCGCGGACGCCGTTGGCGAAGTCGACGACGACGAAGGCGTTGTCGAGGATATCGGGCGCGCGACCATCATAGCGCTCGTCGAGGAAGTTCACGTCCATGGCGCCCGAGGCGTAGACGCGGACGGCCTCGGACTGCGCGAGCAGCCGCATCAGGTCGAAGAAGTGGCAGCATTTCTCGACCAGCGTGCCGCCGGTGCGGGCGGAAAACCGGTTCCAGTCGCCGACCTTGGCAAGGAAGGGGAAGCGGTGCTCGCGGATGGCGATCATGCGCAGGCGGCCGGCCGTGCCGGCGGCGAGTTCGGCGCGCAGGCGCTCCACCGGCGGCATGTAGCGATATTCCATCGCCACCCAGACGGGGGCTGCCCTGCCCTCGGCGCTTTTCAGGATGGCGCGGCAGTCGTCGACCGTGGCGCAGAGCGGCTTCTCGACCAGGATCGGCAGGTCGGTGGAGAGCACGTCGCGCAGGATGGCGGCGTGGGTGTCGTTGGGGCTGGCGATGACGATCGCGTCGCAGAGGCCGGACGAGATGAGGTCGCGGTGATCGGCGAAGGCGCGACAGCGTTCGCCATAGGGACCGGCGGCGAGCTGGCGGCTTTCGGGATGGGGGTCGGAGACGGCGGTGATCTCGGTGCCGTCGAGCAGGGCGATGTTGCGCATGTGCTCGCGCCCCATCATGCCCGAGCCGATGATGCCGTAGCGGATGGTCATCGGCCGCGCGTCAGAGATCGAGGACGGGAAGGCCGAGCGATCGGGCAGCGGCGTCGAGAGCATTCCGGTGGTCTCCATAGGCGAGCGCCATGTGATGCTCGAGCGCCGCGCCCATGATGCGGTCGAGCAGGTGTCTTGCCGGCGTGTCGAAGCGGACGACGCCGGAGGTTCCGGTGAAGGCCATCGGCCGCTTCAGCACCTCGCCGCCGCCGATGACGGCGACGGGGCGGCCGCGCGCCTGGCTGATGCGGAAGAACGTGACGCGGCCGGGCTTCAGCGGGAATTCGTAGAGCAGCGGCATCTTGCGGTTGGTGTGGATGGTCGCGCGTGCCACGGCATCGGGGTCGGCCATCGAGACCGGCGCCTGGCCGCAATGCCAGACGACGCCGGTGTCGTCCTCGGCATCGAGGTCGACGAGGTCGGTCAGGAAGGCCGGCGCGTCGGCGATCGTCTGGAGGAGCAGCGTCGACAGCGCGCCGTAGACGTCGGCCTCGCAGGCACAGGGCACCCGCGCCTCGCCCATCATCGAGACGGGTCCGCAGACCGCGCCGCCATATTCGGTGAAGGTCTCGGGCCAGCAGCGGATGGCGAAGGCGTCGTAGCGGCCCTCGGCCCGCAGCGCATCGATGGCGGGTTTCAGGCGCAGCGACCGGTCGAGTTGCTGCTGGTCAACGGCATCGAGGCCGACGAGGTCGACGCTGGCCGCCGCACGGGTCTCCGCGAGCGCCTCGGAAGAGATGGCGCCGGCGCGGGCAAACAGGTCGGACAGGTCGAGTTCGTCGACGGTCGCGCCGGCAAGTGCTGCGATGGCATGCTTGTCGTAGGCGCAGGTGGGGAAACCGTCCGGATGCCGGCCGATGCGGGCGATGCGGGCGCCGCGGATGGCCTGCGCGGCGGCGACACCTGCCGGATCGTCGCCGGTCGCTGCGCGCGTGCCGACCGGGACGGCCTGCCTTGCGCCCGACAGCAGGTCGGTCAGCGCGGCGCCGATGCCGGAGGCGTCGGGCGCGGCATGGAGATAGCCGAAGGCGCGGTCGGCGAGCCCCAGCGCGTGGGCCGCGAGATTCAATCCGCAGAAGGAGTTGAGCCGCAGCCGCCCGCCGGCGCGCGGCTCGGGGATCGACCAGAGCGCCAGCGGCTTTGCGAAGGCATTCGCCACCTCCGCCACCATCCCGGCATCGGTGAAGGTGACCTGCAGCACGAGCAGCCGGTCGATGGTCTCGCCTTTCAGGGCCGCAATCGCCGCGCGGGTGGCGTCGGCATCGAACAGCAGTGACCGCGGCCCGACGGTCTCGATGCCGGCGCGGTCGAGGGCGGCCAGCATGGCGGCGAGGTTCTCCCCGGCGAAGGGCACGTCGAAGGTCGGCCGCCCGAGCGGCAAGAGCCCGACGCGCCCGATGGTCGCGGTTCCTTCACCCGGCATGGCGGTCCCCTAGATGGCTCTGCATCGGGACGCGGAGGCGACGACGATGCGATTTCTGTTGGTTTTCCTGGCGATGGGTCTGCTCGCGACGACCCCGGCGCGGGCCGACGAGGCCGACCGGCTGCTGCTCTCGGAAGGCGGACGCACCGTGCTGATCAGGCATGCAACGGCACCGGGGACCGGCGACCCGGCCGGCTTCGACCTCGCCGACTGCGCCACCCAGCGCAACCTCTCGGAGGAAGGGCGCGCCCAGGCGCGGCGCATCGGCGAACGCTTCGCGGAATGGGGCGTCGAGGTGGACGCGGTGCTGTCCAGCCGCTGGTGCCGGTCGCTGGAGACGGCGCGGCTCGCCTTCGGCGCCGACCGGGTGGAACCGTATCCGCCGATCGATTCCTTCTTCGGCGACCGCACGTCGGAGCCTGCGCAGACCGCGGCGGCGAAGGCGCGGATCGCGGGTTTCGATGGCGACGGCGTTCAGGTGATGGTGACGCACCAGGTCAACATCACCGCCCTGACCGGCATCGTGCCCGGTCAGGGCGAGGCGGTCGTGGTGGAGCCGGACGGGGACGGCGTCGCCGTCGTCGGCCGCATCCGCTTCGACTAGCCAGGCAGCAGGCGCGACCAGGACCGCGGATACCGGCGCTTTGCTTCGGCTGCACTTTGCCTGTATCCAGACGTTCCAACCGGAGGATTCATGATCCGTACCATCCTTGCTGCAGCTCTGCTGCTGTTCGCGCTGCCGGCGCAGGCCACCGAGGCCGGCTGGGCGCTGCTGCGCGAAGGCGGGCATGTCATCCTGCTGCGGCACGCCTACACGCTCGGCACCACCGACGCCGAGGCCTTCGACATCGAGGACTGCGCCACGCAGCGCAATCTCTCCGACCGCGGCAAGCTGCAGGCGCGCAAGTTGGGGGCGCTGCTGGCAGCGCGCGCCGCGCCCGTCGAGAAGGTCTATTCGAGCCGGCTCTGCCGCGCCCTGTCGACGGCGGAACTCGCCTTCCAGCGCATTCCGATCGAGGCGTTCCCGCCGCTCGACCCGCCCGTGGGCGACGCCGAATACGGCGCGGAGGCGCGTCAGGCGGTGCTCGACCTCGTGCGCAGCTACCGCGGCTCCGACAACATCGTGCTGGTAACGGACCTGGCGACCATACAGGCGCTGACCGGACGCGCGGCCCGCGAGGGCGAGGCGCTGATCGTGAGGCCGGGCGACGCCATGCTGTCGGTCCAGGCGCGGATCATCTTCAACTGAAGCCGCACGCCTTCCGGCGCGCCCCTGCCCCCTGCCCTTCAGCGGTCCGCACGGCATCGGTCTAGACCTCCATCCCGCCATAGACGTGCCGGAAGGAGGCGTCGGCCGGCCGGAAGACCGCGCCTTCCGGGCCGTAGGCCGGATGGCGGTACCAGGGGAGCGCTTCGGCGTCGGTGAGCGCGTTGAGGTCGCGCATGTAGCCGACGGCACCGCCTTCGAGCCCGGTGCGCATCGCCGGCCAGTCCGGGAAGTGGCCGAAGGCCTCCAGCCAGATGGCGCGGCCGGCGAGATAGCCCGACGCGCCGGCCCTGTAGGCATGGGTGAGGAGGGCACGGAAATCGGCCTTGCCGGCGCCGGCCGACAGCATCACCCAGGGCCGTCCGGCGAGCCGTCCGAGTTCGTCGAAGACGGCCTGGACCTCCTCCCAGCCCTCGCCGCCGACGCCCGGCGCGTCGCCGGCATTGACGGGGCTCTCCAGCTTGAAGACGTCGACGCCATAATCGGGCCTGGCGAACTCCTCGACGGAGGCGAGCACGTCGTCGGCCTTCTTGCCCTTCATCTCGACATAGTCGCTCGTCTGGTGCGCGTCCTTTGCCAGCGGATAGACGAGGAGTTCGAAAAGAAAAGGAATGTCAAAGCGGTGGCAGGCCTCGCCGATGCGCCGGACGAAGTCCTTCTGATGGCGATTCACCGCATCGCCGGCATCCGGGCGGTACCAGGCGAGCACCTTGACCGCATCGGCGCCCATGCGCTTGATCTTTTCCACCGACCAGTCGTCGATCTCCGACGACAGGCGCCCCTCGGGCGTCTCGACGAAGATGGAATCCTCGAGCGTGACGATCAGGCCCTTCTGGGCCGACAGCCGGCCGATGCCGCGCGGGATGGCATAATGCGGGTCGAGCAGCATGGCGGAGGATTCCTCCTGCAGCGTCTCGATCAGCAGCGTCTTGAAGCCGGCGACGTCCTCCCAGGGCGCGTCCGCGAGCCCGTAGTGGCGGGCGATCGGATTCTTGATCGGCGGACGCTGGTCGACCGCCGTCATCTTGAAGCGGCCGGCGGCATCGGCCATGCGGCGCATGCCCCAGAGCTTGCCGGGCGAAAGGTCGATCATGTCCTCATCCTCAGGAAGGCTTCGGCCTCGGCGCGGTCCGGCGTGCCGGTTCGGCCGCCGAAGCGGGTGCATTTGAGCGCGGCGACCGCGCCGGCGAAGCGGATGGCGGCGCGGGCGCCCTGCCCTTCGCCGAGCGCGAGCGCGAAGGCGCCGTGCCAGACGTCGCCGGCGCCGAGCGTGTCGACCACGTCGACCGCGAAGGCCGGCTCGCGGGCGAGGCCGTCGTCCTCGAAGAAGGTGACGCCCGCGGCGCCGTCGGTGACGCAGACGAAGGCGCCGGTCTCGTCGCGCGCGGCCTTCAGCGCCGCGTCGAGATCCGCGATCCCGGTCAGGTCGCGCAGGCCCTGCGCCGAGAAGGCGGCGTGCGAGGCCAGCCGCAGCGCGTCCGCGGCCTCGCGCACCGGGGCCTCGGCGTCGAGGATGCCGGGGATGCCGCGGTCGCGCGCCGCGGCCATGGCGACGGCGGCGCCCTGCGGCCAGCGGGTATCGGCCAGGATCGCGTCGACCCCGTCGGGGATGCGGCCTTCGAGCCAGGCGCCGTCCAAGCTCAGCGCCCCGTCGCGGAAATTGACGATCTGCCGCTCGCCGGCGGCGTCGACATAGATCGAGGAGAAGGACGAGCGGCCGCCGGGAATGCGGCGCACGAGGCTGCAGTCGACGCCTTCGGCCTCGAGGCCGGCGACGATCATGTCGCCGACCGGATCCTGCCCGCAGCGCGCGGCGAGCAGGGCACGGCCGCCGAGCCGCGCGACCGCCGCCGCCGCATTGGCCGCGCAGCCGCCGCCGACGATGGCGGCGTCGCGGGCACGGTACTTCTCTGCTTTGCGGGGAAGCGCGTCGATCGACATGACGATGTCGATGACGGCGACCCCGACGGTGAGGATGGTGGTCATGTCGCCAGCCGGAGGATCCTGGCCCGCTTCGATGCGGGAGAGGTCAGGATACCGAGTCTTATATAAGTTACAAGACTGACGCGAGACCGTCGCCGAGGCATATCGGCGACGGGACGGCTTCGCGGAGATGCGAATCGATTGGGTCTTTGACTTCGCGCGAAAACGGATTAGAGACGCGCGACAGTCCCTCCCCCCAAGACTCTCGAGGTATCCCAACCGTGTCCACGACATTCGATAAGGTGGCCGACATCATCGCCGACACGAGCGAGATGGACCGCGACACCATCACCCCCGAAAGCCACACCATCGACGACCTCGGCATCGACAGCCTCGATTTCCTCGACATCGTCTTCGCGATCGACAAGGAATTCGGCATCAAGATCCCGCTCGAAAAGTGGACGCAGGAGGTCAACGACGGCAAGGCGTCGACCGAAGAGTACTTCGTGATGAAGAACCTCTGCGCCAAGATCGACGCGCTGGTGGCCGCCAAGTCGGCCTGACGCGCTGGCCCGACCGGCGAGCACGGGTCCTGCGGGCGACGCGCGGCCCGGACCCGGCGGGCTTGACGCATGCGAGCCGCGACGTCACATGATCCGCGCATGAACCAGCACGACGCAATCATCACCGGCATCGGGATCGTCTCTTCGCTCGGCGAGGGACCCGCGGCACATCTGTCCGCCCTCACCGCGCCGCAGCCCCGGCCGGTGCTCGATGCCGGGCGCTTCGCACCCTACACCGTCCATCCGCTGCCCGAGATCGACTGGGGCAGCCAGATCGCCAAGCGCGGCGACCTGCGCCAGATGGAGGCCTGGCAGCGGCTGGGCACCTATGCGGCAGGCCTGGCACTCGACGATGCCGGACTGAAGGGCGACGAGACGCTGTCGGCGACGATGGACATGATCGTGGCGGCCGGCGGCGGCGAGCGCGACGCGGCGGTGGACGGCGCCATCCTGGAAGCCTCGCTGACGCGCAACGACCGGGGCGTGCTGATCAACGAGAAGCTGACCACCGAACTGCGGCCGACGCTGTTCCTGGCGCAGCTCTCCAACCTGCTCGCCGGCAACATCTCGATCGTCCACAAGGTGACGGGCTCCTCGCGCACCTTCATGGGCGAGGAAGGCGCGGGCGTCTCGGCGATCGGGACGGCGGTGGCGCGCATCCATGCGGGACAGTCGAGCCACGTGCTCGTGGGGGCCGCCTTCAACACCGAACATCCCGACCATCTGCTCGGCTTCGAGGTCGGCGGCGCGCTGCACCGCGACGCCTGGGCGCCGGTGTGGGAACGCCAGGGGATGCGGGGCGGCGGCATCGTACCCGGCTCCGGCGCCGCCTTCCTGGTGATCGAATCGCGCGAACACGCCGCGGGCCGCAGCCGCGCAGGCTATGCCGCGATCGGCACGGTGGCGTCCGGCCGCGCCCGGCGCGGCAGCGAGGACCTCGCGGCGGCGATCGGAGCGATGATCGACACCGTCGGCGGCGACGGGCTGCCGGTGATCTCGGCCGCCTCCGGCGCGCATGCCGCGACGGCGGCGGAGAAGGCGGCGCTCGACGGCCGCGGGCTGCACGCGGTGCGGGGCTTTTCCACGCTGACGGGGCACATGAAGGAAGCGCAGTTTCCCTTCGCCGTGGCCCTGGCGGCGATCGCGGTGCGGCACGGCGCGACGCTTTCGCCCTTCGACGCGGCGTTCGCGGCGCCGGCGCCGGTGCAGGATCGCGTGCTGGCGACGAGCGTGGGCTCGCGCCGCTACGAGGGCGCGGCCGTCGTCTCGGCCGCTTGAGCCGGTTGACGGAACCGACAGGGAGAGTGCCATGCGCAGCATGACGGACAGCTTCGGACGGCCGATCGTCGTCGTTACCGGCATCGGCATCGTCACCTCGCTCGGCGTCGGCAAGGCGGAGAACTGGGCCGCGCTGACGGCGGGGAAGTCCGGGATCCACCCGATCACCCGCTTCCCGACCGACCACCTCAACACCCGTATCGCCGGAACGGTCGATTTCCTCGCCTCGAGCGGCCGCAGCGCCAGCGCGCTGACGCACGAGATGGCCGAACTCGCCGGCCGCGAGGCGACCGGCCAGGCCGGCATCGGCGGCGATTTCGGCGGGCCGCTGTTTCTCGCCGCGCCGCCCGTGGAACTCGGCTGGAACCAGCGCTTCGAGCTCTACGCGCGCGGCGGGGCCGGGCAGCAGGGCTACGAGCGGCTGCTTGCGGCCGCGCACGGGGTGCCGGGCGAGAATTATGAGGAAGACACGCAGTTCGGCGCGGTGGCGGAGCGTCTGGCCGACGGCTTCGGCACGCGTGGCCTGCCGATCACGCTGTCGACGGCCTGCGCGTCCGGCGCGACCGCGATCCAGCTCGGCGTCGAGGCGATCCGGCGCGGCGAATGCGACCGCGCGCTGGCGATCGGCGCCGACGGCTCGGCCACGGCCGAGGCGCTGATCCGCTTCGCGCTGCTGTCGGCGCTGTCGACGCAGAACGACCCGCCGCACAAGGCGTCCAAGCCTTTCTCGAAGGATCGGGACGGCTTCGTGCTGGCGGAAGGGTCGGCCGCACTCGTGCTGGAATCGCTGGCGGCGGCGACGGCGCGCGGCGCCCGCATCCTCGGCGTGATGGCCGGCTGCGGCGAGAAGGCGGACGATTTCCACCGCACCCGCTCCAAGCCCGACGGCTCGCCAGCGATCGCCGCCGTGCGTGCCGCACTCGCCGATGCCGGCATGGGCGAGGACGCGATCGACTACGTCAACGCGCACGGCACCTCGACGCCCGAGAACGACAAGATGGAGCACCTGTCGCTGTCGACCGTCTTCGGCGAGCGCATCCGCTCGATTCCGGTGTCGTCGAACAAGTCGATGATCGGCCACACGCTGTCGGCGGCGGGTGCGATCGAGGCGGCGATCTCGCTGATGACGATGCAGGAAGGGGTCATCCCGCCGACGATCAACCACGACAATCCCGATCCGGCGATCGATCTCGACGTGGTGCCGAACGTCCGGCGGGAGCGGCCGGTGGCGAGCGTCTTGTCGAACTCGTTCGGTTTCGGCGGCCAGAACGCCTGCCTTGTCATGACCCGCGAACCGGTCTAAGCGGACCAGCCTTCCAACGGGGTCCGCCTTGTCCATGCGCGCACTGCAACTCGTCGACGAACGCCGCCTCGAAACCGTCGACCTGGCGCCGCCGCCGCCGCCGGGTCTCGGCGAGGTGACGGTCGCGATCCGGGTCGTCGCGCTGAACCACATCGACGTCTGGGGCTGGCGCGGCATGGCCTTCGCCAAGCGCAAGATGCCGCTGACCGTCGGTGCCGAGGCCTCGGGCGTGGTCGAGACCGTGGGCCCGGGCGTTTCCGGACTGCTGCCGGGACAGCTCGTCTCGATCTACGGCGCGCGGACCTGCGGTCTCTGCCGCCACTGCCGCGCCGGGCGCGACAATCTCTGCGAGAACGTCGCCGGCGTGCACGGCTTCCATCTCGACGGCTTCGCGCAGGAGAAGATGAACCTTCCCGCACGGCTGCTGGTGCCCGCCCCTACGGGCGTCGACGACGTCGGCGCCGCGCTCGCCCCCGTGACCTTCGGCACGGTGGAGCACATGCTGTTCGACAATGCCAAGCTCGAGCCCGGCGAGACCATCCTCGTCCATGCCGGCGGCTCCGGCATCGGCACGGCGGCCATCCAGCTCGCCAGGCGCATGGGCTGCACGGTGATCACGACCGTCGGTTCCGACGACAAGATCGACAAGGCGAAGGCGCTCGGCGCCGACCACGTCATCAACTACCGGTCGGACCGCTTCGAGGGCGTGGTGCGCAAGCTGACGAAGAAGAAGGGCGTCGACGTCGTCTTCGAGCATGTCGGCGCCGACACCTGGGCGGGCTCGATGCTGTGCCTGAAGCGCGGCGGCCGGCTGGTCACCTGCGGCTCGACCTCCGGCGTGTCGACGTCGATGAATCTGATGCAGCTGTTCCAGCAGCAGCTGAAGATCCTCGGCTCCTTCGGCTGCCGCATGGAGAACATGGCCGACGCCATGCAGAAGATGGCCCGCGGCATCGTTCATCCGGTGATCGACACCGAGATCGGTTTCGACGGGATCGGCACGGCGCTGGAGCGGATGGAAGGTCGCGCGGTCTTCGGCAAGATCGTGCTGCGCGTCTCGTCCTGATGCCGTCGCGGGCCGCGAGCAGGATCAGACCCCTCGTCGCCCGCGCGCTGAAGATCACGCGCCACGTCAACTACTGGATCGTGGCCCAGCTGGCGCTGACGGTGCTGCGGATCCTGCGCCTGCTGCCGGCGGCGGCCTCGCTCAATTTCCTCGACCGCACCGCGCGGCGGATCGGCCCGCTGATGGGCCGCCACCGCGCCGCCCTCGCCAACCTGCGCGCCGCCTATCCGGAGAAGGACGAGGCGGAGATCCTGGCCATCGCGCTCGACATGTGGGGCAACATGGCCCGGCTGGTCGGCGAATACGTCTACATGGCGCAACTGACGCAGGCCGATCCGGCGACGGGGCTCCCCGCCAACATCGAGATCGTCGGCGAAGAGCTGTTCGTGCGGCTGCGCGAGGAGAAGGGACCGCACATCTTCTTCACCGGGCATCTCGGCAATTTCGAAATCCTGCCGACGGTCGCGGCAGCCTACGACCTCGAGATCAGCGCGCTGTTCCGGGCCCCGAACAATCCGTTCCTCGCCGCACAGCTGATGGAGACGCGCAGCGAGAGCATGGGAGACCTGGTGGCCTCGGGCCGCGGTTCCGCCTTCACGCTGGCCCGCATCCTCGACAGGGGCGGCAACATCGGCCTGCTGGTCGACCAGAAGTTCTCCGGCGGCATCGCGACGACCTTCTTCGGGCGCCCGTGCCAGACCAACCCGCTGCTGGCCAAGCTCGCGCGCCAGTACGACTGCCCCGTCCACCCCGCCCGCTGCGTGCGGTTGCCCGGCAACCGGTTCCGGCTCGAACTGCACGAGAAGCTCGACCTGCCGCGCACGGAAAAGGGTACGATCGACGTGAACGCCACCGCGCAGCTGCTCAACGACGTGGTGGAGGGCTGGATCCGCGAGGATCCCGGCCAGTGGATGTGGTTCCACCGCCGTTGGGAAATGCGGCTGCGGCAGCGCTTCCGGCGCCCGAAGCCGCGGGACACCGAGCGCTAGCCGCCGTAATAGTTCATCACGGCGTGCCGCGCCTGCGCGAAGAAGAGCCAGCGCTCCACGAGCAGGGCAAGGACGAAGCCGAGGCTGGCGAGCGCCGCGGCGGCGGTCGCCAGCATTCCCTGAGGCACCGCAAGAAGCAGGACGAGTGCTCCGGCCGGGAGCAGGGCGCCGAGCCCGACGGCGATGCGCCAGAGCTTGGCGGCGTGCTTGCGCGCGACCCTGAAGCCCATCTCCCGGGTCAGGTAGTTCTCCGTCATGTGCGGACGCTCGAGCAGCCGCACGGCGCCGATGGCGCCGAGGCCGGTGGCCGTCTCAGGCGTCGAGGCTGGGACGAGGCCGGTCATGCGCCGTCTCCAGGCGCGCTTCGTGCCCCAGGCGACCGCCAGCAAGACAAGGGCGGCGAGCCCGGGGCCGCGCGCTTCGCCGCCGCCGAGCGCGGAAAGGAGCGTCGCCAGCAACGCCCCTCCGGCGAGCGAGAAGGCGACGTAGCAGGCCGACGTGAGCGGCGTGGCCCAGGCGTCGACGGTGCGCAGCGAGGCGTAGATCATGGCCGTGCAGTAGACCGTGGCGACCGCCATCGCGGCGCCGACGAGGCCGAGCGGCAGCACGAAGCGGTCGGCGAACAGCGCCAGCGCAGCCGAGAGCGTCAGCGGCACGAAGGTCGCCACCGCCATGACGCCCTCGCGCGACAGCCAGCTCGAGCGCCATTGCGAGAAGGCGCGCCAGGCGCGCTGCGGATTGCCGAGGTGGAGCGTCGACGACAGCAGGCCGCCGCCGATCAGCGCGAGCGAAAGGACGTGCGCGAGCTTGGTGGCGAGCGCCCCGGGCTGGAGCAGGCCAAGGCCCAGCATGACCGCGAGGCCATAGCCGAGGCCAGAGCAGACCGTGAAGAGGATGATCGAGGGTGCCGGATGCATCAGGCGTCTCCGGCGTGCCGGCCGAACGGTGTGGCGCGGAACTGCGGCATGGCGGGGCGGGTCACGTCAGATCCTGTCCAGCATGCCGTCGAGCCAGGCGAAGAAGCCCTTCGCGGCCGCCGTGTTTTCGGCGAGCGGCACGGAGGCCATCCCCGCGAGCGGCTGGCGCGGGCGCGGCGGAAGGTACTTGTTGACCGGCCGCGTGCCCTGCTCCGGCATCAGGTCGATGCCGCCGCGCGCCGCCGTCAGCCGCGAGACGTTCGAGGCCGGATCGGCGAAATCGCCGAAATGGCGCGCATTGGCCGGGCAGGTGCGCACGCAGGCGGGCACGCGGTCGACCTCCTCGAAGGTCTCGTTGTAGATGCGATCGATGCAGAGCGTGCACTTCTTCATCACGCCGGCCGCCACGTCCATCTCGCGCGCGCCGTAGGGGCAGGCCCAGGCGCACAGCCCGCAGCCGATGCACTTGTCCTCGTCGACGAGCACGATGCCGTCGGCGGCGCGCTTGTAGGAGGCGCCGGTGGGGCAGACGGTGACGCAGGGCGCATCCTCGCAGTGCAGGCAGCTCTTGGGGAAGTGGACGATGCGTGCATCGCCCGCCTCGCCCACGACCTCGCCGCCCTCCGGCACCACCTCGAAGGTGTGGATGCGGTTCAGCCAGGCGCCGGAGACGTCGGCGCCCCAGGGCTGCTGGTCGGACAGCGCCGCGCCGTAGCCGCCGGTGTTCCACTCCTTGCAGTTCACCACGCAGGCATGGCAGCCGATGCAGACGTCGAGATCGATGACGAGGCCGAGCTTCTTGGGGGTGGGGTGGGTCGGGAGGGAGGTCATGCGGGGGTGGCCGGCTGGGATTCGGAGCGGGGGATACTCTCTTCAAGCGCAGCGGGCGGGATAGCCCCTCCCCTCCAGGGGGAGGGGGAGCGCCGACGTCTCACGTCCCCCTCCCCCTTGAGTGGAGGGGTAAGGGGTGGGGGTATCGCACGCGCAGACCTCGCGGTCGTTGCGTCCACCCGGAACCGCCCGCCGCACATGAATCTCGCGCTCACTTGCTCCACTCCTGTCCGTAGCGCAGCTCCGCCGGGCTCGATCCGGACGCAGCCACCGGCGGGAACTGCGGCTCGGCCTCCCCGCCGGGCTCCGCCTTCTCGATCCGCACACGCAGGTCGTACCAGGCGGCCTGACCGGTGATCGGATCGGAGTTCGACCAGCGCAGGCCGTCCGCCTTCGGCGGCAGGAGTTCGTTGATGAGGTGGTTGAGCAGGAAGCCGCGCTTCGCTTCGGGGGCGTCCGGCGACAGGCCCCAGGCGCCCTTGCGCTTGCCGATGGCGTTCCAGGTCCACAGCGTTGCGCCGTTGACGGCCTCCATGCGCGCGACCTCGACCTTGATGCGGCCGTGCGGCGAGACAAGCCAGGCCCAGTCGCCGTCGGCGAGGCCGGCCGCGTCGCAGACGGCGCCCGGCACGTAGAGCGGGTTGCGCGTGTGGATCTGGCGCAGCCAGGCGTTCATCGAGCCCCAGGAATGGTACATCGCCGCCGGGCGCTGGGTGATGGCGTGCAGCGGGAAGGCGTCGCGGTCGATCGCGGCCTCCTCCAGCGGGCGATACCATGAGGGCAGCGGCGAGAAGGCGGCGAGGATGCGGTCGCGGTGGGTGGCAGGCGCCACCGGTTCGCGCAGGCCCTCTGCCGACAGGCGGAACTTCTGCAGCGTCTCCTGGTAGAGCTGGAAGGTGACCGGCTGTGGCGTATCAAAGAAGCCCATCTTCACCGCGAAATCCTGATAGGCGCGGTTGGCGTGCTTGAAGAACAGGGCTTCGGCCGGCAGATGCTGGACGAAGAACGAGCCGTTGTCGACGTAGCGCCGGAGCTGGTCCGGATTGGCCGCACCCCGCCCGGCGCGGTCGCCATCGGCGCCGCGGAAGCCGGCGAGCGGACCGATGCCGGGGCGGCGCTCGTGGCGCACGATGTAATCGGCATAGTCGCGGTAGAGCGGCGTGCCCCGGCTGTCGGCGAAGCCCGGCAGGCGCAGCCGCGCACCGAGATCGAGGAGCACCGACTGGAAGCCGCGCACCCCGTGGTGGCCGGGCCGGTCGGGCTCGACCACCGGCCAGCGGATCGCGTCCTGCACCGCGTCGGGCTCCGAGATCGGCCGGTCGAGCATCGAGATGCAGTCGTGCCGCTCGAGATAGGTCGTGTCGGGCAGGACGAGATCGGCATAGGCGACCATTTCCGACGAATAGGCGTCCGAGACGATGATCTTCGGGATGCGGTATTCGCCGGTTTCGGAATCCTTCTCCTCCAGCATGCGGATGACGCCGCCGGTGTTCATCGACGAGTTCCAGGCCATGTTGGCCATGTAGAGGAACAGCACGTCGACCGGATAGGGATCGCCGGCATGGGCATTGGAGATGACCATGTGCATCAGCCCGTGGGCCGAGATCGGCGCGTCCCAGGAGAAGGCCTTGTCGATGCGCGCCGGATTGCCCTCGGCGTCGATCAGAAGGTCCTCGGGACCGCGCGGAAAGCCGAGATGCGGGCCGGCCAGCGGCTGCGAGGAGCCGAAATGCTCGGCCTTGCCGTGCGGGCGCGGATGCGCCTCGACGGGCTTGGGATAGGGCGGCTCGAAGCGGAAGCCGCCGGGGCAGTCGACGGCGCCGATCAGCACCTGCAGCATGTGCAGCGCGCGCGCCGTCTGGAAGCCGTTGGAATGGGCCGAGATGCCGCGCATGGCGTGGAAGGAGACCGGCCGGCCGACGAACCGGGCGTGCGCCTGCCCGTGCATGTCGGTCCAGGCCTGCTCGACCGTGATCGCCTCGTCGAAGGCGACGCGGCCGATCTCGCTGGCCAGGCCCCGGATCGTGTCGGCGGAGACGCCCGTCTCGGCGGCGACGGTCTCGGGTGCGTAGCGGGCGTCGAGATAGGTCTCGGCAAGGAGCGCGAAGGACGGGACGGCCGCGCGGCCGTCGGGCAGCGTGAAGCGGCCGGAGAGCGCGGGGCGGACGCCGGGGCCGTCGGCCATGGCCTCCGCGGTCGCGGTGTTCCAGACGAGCGCCCTGCCCTCGCCGTCGCGGGCGAAAAGCCCGTGATCGGCGGTGCCCGGCGCGTCGATGACGAGCCAGGCGGCGTTGGAGTAGCGGAGGAGGTAGTCGACGTCGATGCGCCGCGCCTTCAGCAGTTCGTGCACGAGAGACAGGATCAGCAGGCCGTCGGTGCCGGGCCGCACCCCGATCCAGTTGTCGGCGATGGCGGAATAGCCGGTGCGCACCGGATTGACCGAGACGAAGCGGGCGCCGCGGCTCTTCAGCTTCGAGATGCCGATCTTCAGCGGGTTGGAATCATGGTCTTCCGCCACGCCGAACATCACGAAGAGCTTCGTGCGGTCCCAGTCGGGCGCGCCGAACTCCCAGAAGGCGCCGCCGATGGTCATGATGCCCGCGGCCGCCATGTTGACCGAGCAGAAGCCGCCATGGGCGGCATAGTTGGGCGTGCCGAACTGCTGCGCCCAGAAGCTGGTCAGCGCCTGGCTCTGGTCGCGGCCGGTGAAGAAGGCGAGCTTCTTGGGGTCGGTGCGGCGCACATCGCCCAGCCAGCCGCTCGCCAGTGTCAGCGCCTCGTCCCAGGAGATCTCCCGGAATTGCCCCGAACCGCGCGGACCGGTGCGCAGCATCGGGCCGTTCAGCCGCGCCGGCGCGTTGTGCTGCATGATGCCGGCCGAGCCCTTGGCGCAGAGGACGCCGCGATTGACCGGATGGTCGCGGTTGCCCTCGATGTAGCGGATCTTCCCGTCCTTCAGATGGACGTCGATGCCGCAGCGGCAGGCGCACATGTAGCAGGTGGTCTTGCGCACCGTGTCGCCGACGGGTTCGGACAGCGCCAGGCGCGGTTCAGCGGTCATTCGGAGCCCTCATGCGGAGGAGTCCTATACAAGACCGCGCCGCATGGGAATTGCCTGGCCCGGCGATTTGGCGACCGTCATCGCGCGTTCGCACCCCTGGACCAACGAAAAGGGCGGCCGCGTGGACGTTGCGCGCGGCCGCCGGTCCTGCCCGGGAGGACGGGTTCAGTTCGTGACGACGATCTGGGCGTTGCCGGCGCCGACTTCCTTGACCAGCGCGTAGAGCCGGGCGGCGTTGGCGGTGTGCAGGCGAACGCAGCCATGCGAGGCCGGGCGGCCGAGCTGCTTGACGTAGTTGGTGCCGTGGATGGCGTAGCCGCCGCGGAAGAAGATCGAATAGGGCATCGGCGACATGTCGTATTTGCGCGAATACCACATCTTGTGCATCCGGGTCGGCTTGTACTGGCCGCGCGGCGTGACGTAGCCCGAACGGGCCGTCGACACCGGCCAGGTGTAGAGCACGCGGCCGTGCTTCGACACGGTCATGGTCTGGCTCGACACGTCGACCCGCGCGACGAGCGTGCTGGCGAAGCTCGCGGATGCGGCTGCGGCCAGCATCCCCGCAGCGGCCAGAACCATCAGTACGAATTTTCTCATGACGTCACCTTGAAATGTTGCCGATGACGCTACGGTACGGGCACGCCGGTGAACCGTCAGTGAACAGTTTTACACTCGTGCAACAGACCGTTACCGAAGAGTTTCGGCGCCGGCCGCGGCTGCGCCACCGTGCCGCTGCCGCTGGGCCAGACCTTTCCACAGGCTTGCGCTTGCAAAACGCCGGGCCAGCCTGCTCAATTCGCCCATCATGAATGAACAGCTCTTCGCCGCCATCGAGGCCCGCACCGACGACCTCGTCACCCTCACCTCGGACCTGATCCGCTTCCCGACCGTGAACCCGCCGGGCGACGCCTACACGCCCTGCGCCGAGTTCATCGGGGAGCGGATGCGCCGTTCGGGCTTCGAGACGACGCTGATCCGCGGCGAAGGGGCGCCGGGCGATTCGGACCGCTATCCGCGCACGAACGTGATCGCCAGGCGCGAAGGCGGCAGGCCGGGACCGACGGTGCATTTCAACTCGCATATCGACGTGGTGGAGGCCGGCGAAGGCTGGACCATGGACCCGTTCGGCGGCGTGGTGAAGGACGGCCGGGTGTACGGGCGCGGCGCCTGCGACATGAAGGGCGGGCTCGCCGCCTCGATCATCGCGGTGGAGGCCTTCCTCGCGGTCAATCCGGATTATCCGGGCGCCATCGAGGTGTCGGGCACGGTGGACGAGGAATCCGGCGGCTTCGGCGGCGTCGCCCATCTGGCGAAGCTCGGCTATTTCTCCAAGCCGCGCGTCGACCACGTGATCATTCCCGAGCCGCTGAACAAGGACCGCATCTGCCTCGGACACCGCGGCGTGTGGTGGGCGGAGATCGAGACCAAGGGCACGATCGCGCATGGCTCGATGCCGTTCCTCGGCGATTCGGCGGTGCGGCACATGGGTGCGGTGCTGCATGCCTTCGAGGAGCAGCTGTTCCCGGCCCTCGACCAGAAGCAGACGCGCACGCCGGTGGTGCCGGAAGGGGCGCGGCGCTCGACGATGAACATCAACTCCATCCATGGCGGCCAGACCGAGGATTTCTTCCCCGGCCTGCCCTCCCCCAACGTGCCGGATTCCTGCCGCATCGTCATCGACCGGCGCTTCCTGCTGGAGGAGGACATCCAGACGGTGAAGGGCGAGGTGCTGTCGATCCTGGAGCGTCTGAAGCAGGACCGGCCGCGCTTCGACTACGTGGTCAAGGACCTGATGGAGGTGCTGCCGCTGATGACCGAGCGCGACGCGCCGGTGGCCGAGGCGATCGCCGCCGGCATCCGCGCGGTGCTGGGCAAGGAGCCGGACTACGTCGTTTCCCCCGGCACCTACGACCAGAAGCACATCGCGCGCATCGGCCATCTGCACGACTGCGTGGCCTACGGCCCGGGGATTCTGGACCTCGCCCACACGCCCGACGAGTGGGTGGGCATCGCCGACATGGTGGAATCGGCCAAGGTCATGGCGATGAGCCTCGACAGGCTGCTGCGCGGCGGCTGAGAGCATCGCGCTGACGAAGATGTGAACGCGCGTTGACTGGACCGTAACCCGATCCTTGTTTGAACAGAAGCACATACGGGTAAAACGGGGGTCTCCATGATACGCAACGCAATCGCCGCCACGCTCGTCTTCTGCGCGCTCGCTGTGACGACGCCCGCGGCATCTCAGGCGGCAACCGTGGTTGCACGGGTGAGCATCGCGCAGCAGCAGATGACGGTGAGCTACAACGGCCTTCCGGTGCACACCTGGGCGGTCTCGACCGCCCGGCGCGGCAAGGTGACGCCGGTGGGAAGCTGGAAGGCGAAGTGGCTGTCGAAGAACCACAAGTCCAGCCTCTACGACAACGCGCCGATGCCGTTCTCGATCTTCTACAACGGCAACTACGCCGTCCACGGCACGACGAGCGTCTCGAAGCTCGGCCAGCCGGCCTCGGCGGGCTGCGTGCGGCTGCATCCCGACAACGCGGCGATCCTGTTCGAGATGGCGAAACGCGAAGGGCTCGACAACGTCATGATCGTCGTCGAGCCCTGAGGGCGGCCTCCGGCGGCGCGCGTCAGGTCTTCGAATAGCCGTAGGTGTCGCCGCCGCGCGTAATGGCCCGCTTGTAGGCCGGACGGGCGCGGATCGCCTCCAGCCAGCGGCGCAGCACCGCGACGTCCTGGCCGTCGGCGATGCGCGTCAGGCCCGCCTCGACCGGAAAGCTCATGGCGATGTCGGCTGCCGAGAACTCCTTGCCCGCGAAATACCCGTCGCGGGCGAGCTCGGTCTTCCAGAGCGCCAGATGGTCGGCGAGCTGCGGGTCGATCAGCTTGCCGTTGACGCCGCCGGAGATCATGCGGGCCACCGGGCGCAGGACGAAGGGCATCTGCGCGGGCAGCCGCGAGAAGATGAGCTTCATGACCAGGAGCGGCATCGCGGACCCTTCCGCATAGTGCATCCAGTAGGTGTAGCGCAGCCGCTCCTCGGTGTCGGCGGCCGGACGCAGGCCCTCGCCGCCGTACCTCTCCACGAGATACTCGGTGATCGCGCCGCTTTCGGCGACGACGCGGCCGTCGTCCTCGATCACCGGCGACTTGCCGAGCGGGTGGACCGCCTTGAGGCTCTCGGGCGCGCGAAAATCCTTCGTGCGGCGGTAGGTCTTCACCTCGTAGTCGAGGCCGAGTTCCTCGAGCAGCCAGAGGGCGCGGTGGGCGCGCGACTTTTCGAGGTAGTGGACGGTGATCATGTCTGCGGGTCCCGCGTGGCTGAACGTCGCGGCCTTTCTACAGGATCGAGGCGGCGCGATCCATGCGTTGCATGGCCTCCTCTCGGGCGGCAGTGGCCCGCGAGGCGGCAGGTCGCGCGGCACGCGGGGAAAAAACGGTGACGGCGGGCTGGCTCATGCGAAACGCGATTTACTCCCGCCGGAAATCGCGCTTTGATCGCGCACCGATCCGGCAACAATGGGAGCAAAAACAATGAGTGCCTGGAAAAGCATACTGGCCGCGACGGCGCTGGCGCTGGCCTCGTCGACGGCGGCCTTCGCCGCCCGCACCGACGTGGTGGTGGGCGTGGTGCTGGAGCCGCCGCATCTCGATCCGACGGCCGGCGCCGCCGCCGCCATCGACGAGGTGGTCTATGCCAACGTCTTCGAGGGCCTGACCAGCATCGGCCCCGCCGGCGAGGTCGAGCCCGCGCTGGCCGCGAGCTGGGACATCTCGGAGGACGGCAAGGTCTACACCTTCAAGCTGCACGAGGGCGTGAAATTCCACGACGGCACCGAACTGACCGCGGAGGACGTCAAGTTCTCGCTCGACCGCGCCCGCGCCGAGGATTCCACCAATGCCCAGAAGGGCCTGTTCGCGCAGATCGATTCCGTCGAGGCCGTGGATGCCACGACGGTCAAGGTGACGCTGAAGCAGCCGCAGGGCTCGTTCCTCTACAATCTCGGCTGGGGCGACGCCGTGATCGTCGCGCCCGAGAGCGCCGACGGCAACAAGGAAAAGCCGATCGGCACCGGCCCCTTCAAGTTCGACAGCTGGGCCAAGGGCTCGTCGATCACGATCGTCAAGAACCCGGACTACTGGGGCGAGGCCGTGGCGCTCGACAAGGCCGAGTTCCGCATCATCCCGGATGCCGCGGCGGCCGTGCCGGCGCTGCTGTCGGGCGACGTGCAGGCCTTCCCGAACATGCCGGCAGGCGACGCGCTGCCGCAGATCCAGTCCGACCCACGCTTCAAGGTGGTGATCGGCGCGACGGAGGGCGAGACGGTTCTGGCGACCAACAACAAGAAGGCGCCCTTCGACAATCTGAAGGTTCGCCAGGCGATCGCGCACACGCTCGACCGCGAGGCCATCATGGCGGCCGGCTCGTCGGGCCTCGGCACGCCGATCGGCTCGCATTTTTCGCCCGCCAACGAGGCCTATGTCGACCTGACCGGCACCTATCCGAAGGACATCGAGAAGGCCAAGGCGCTGCTGGCGGAGGCCGGCTATCCGGACGGCTTCAAGGCGACGCTGAAGCTGCCGCCGCCTGCCTATGCCCGCGACGGCGGCCAGGTGATCGCCTCGCAGCTGCGCGAGATCGGCATCGAGCTCGAGATCATCCCGGTGGAATGGGCGCAGTGGCTGGAGCAGGCCTTCAAGGGCAAGGACTACGACCTGACGATCGTCTCGCACACGGAGCCGAACGACATCGGGATCTATGCCCGCAAGGACTACTACTTCAACTACGACAACCCGGACTTCGACAAGGTGATCGCCGAGCTCGACGTCGCCTCCGACCCGGCCAAGCGCAACGAGCTGTTCAAGCAGGCGCAGGAAATCCTCGCCAAGGACGCGGTGAACGGCTTCCTGTTCCAGCTGCCGAAGGTCGGCGTGTGGGACGCCAAGCTCGAAGGCATGTGGGAGAACGCGCCGATCCAGGCCACGGACCTGACCGGGGTGAAGTGGGCGGATTGAGGCCAGGCGCCGTCGCGCCGAGCCGCGGGCCGACAGATCACGGACATGAAGGGCGGCCTCGCGCCGCCCTTCTCCGGTCCGGCTGTCCCGCGTTCCCTGCCCCGTCCGTCTTCCCGCATGCCGGGGGACGGAAACCGTCCGACATGACATGATCGCCTTTCTCGCCAAACGACTCTCGGTCGGCTTCGTGACGCTCATCGTCGCGTCCGTCGTCGTCTTCGCGGTGCTGGAGGTGCTGCCGGGCGATCCGGCGCAGCTGATGCTCGGCATGAACGCGACCGACGAGGCGGTGGCGGCGCTGCGCGAGCAGATGGGCCTCGATCAGCCGCTGCTCGTCCGCTACGCGAGCTGGATCGGCGGCCTGCTGACCGGGGATTTCGGCCGATCCTTCACCTATTCCTCGCCGGTCCTCGATCTCATCGCCGAGCGCGCGGTGGTGTCGCTGCCGCTGGCGCTGATCGCGCTGGCGATGTCCACCGTCATCGCGATTCCGGTCGGGCTGTTTGCCGCCGCACGGCGCGGCAAGGCGGCCGACACCATCACCATGGGTGCGGCTCAGATCGGCGTCGCGGTGCCGAATTTCTGGTTCGCGCTGATCCTGATCTACATCTTCGCGGTCTGGCTGCGGCTGGTGCCTTCCGGCGGCTTTCCCGGCTGGGATGCGGGCGTCTGGCCCGGCATCAAGGCGCTGCTGATGCCGGCCGTCGCGCTCGCCCTCCCCCAGGCCGCCATCCTGTCGCGCGTCACGCGCTCGGCGCTGCTCGAGGTGCTGGGCGAGGACTACATCCGCACCGCGCGCGCCAAGGGCATGCCGCGGCGCCACGTCCTGTGGCGGCACGCGCTGCGCAACGCGATGATCCCGGTGCTGACGATCCTCGGCCTGCAGTTCGCCTTCCTGCTCGCCGGCACGATCATCATCGAGAACGTCTTCTACCTGCCCGGCCTCGGCCGCCTGGTCTTCCAGGCGATCACGCAGCGCGACCTGATCGTGGTCGAGGGCGTGGTGATGCTGCTGGTCGCCTCCGTCATCCTGGTCAACATCGTGGTCGACATCTGCTACGCGCTGGTCGATCCCCGCCTGAGGTCGAACGCGTGAGCGCCGAACCGATTTCGCCCGCAGCGCAGGAAGGGTCGTTCCTGGCCGCCGCGCTCGCAAACCGGTCCTTCGTGGCCGGGCTGGTCATCACCGGACTGATCGCGGCGATGGCGCTCCTCTCCTTCGTCTGGGCGCCCTACGACATCACGCGCCTCGAAGTGGCCGACCGCATGCAGGGCCTGTCCTGGGAACACCCGTTCGGGACCGACCATTTCGGCCGCGACATCCTGACCATGATCATGATCGGCTCGCGCAACTCCATCGCGGTGGCGATCGTGGCGGTGGGCATCGGCATGGGCATCGGCGTGCCGCTCGGCGCCTGGGCGGCGGCGCGCGGCGGGCTGGTCGACGAGGCGCTGATGCGCTTCAACGACCTCGTCTTCGCCTTTCCGGCGCTGCTCTCGGCGGTGCTGATCACCGCGATCTTCGGCCCGGGCGCGATCAACGCCATCATCGCCATCGGCATCTTCAACATCCCGGTCTTCGCCCGCGTGGCCCGGGCCGGCGCGCTGTCGATCTGGCCGCGCGAGTTCATCCTGGCCGCACGCGCCGCCGGCAAGGGCAAGGCGCGCATCACCGTCGAGCACATCCTGCCCAACGTGGCCTCGATGCTCCTGGTGCAGGGCACGATCCAGTTCGCGCTGGGCATCCTGGCGGAAGCCGGCCTCTCCTATGTCGGGCTCGGCGCGCAGCCGCCGGCGCCCTCCTGGGGGCGCATGCTGTTCGACGCGCAGACGCGCATGATGGTGGCGCCGCACCTGGCGCTGTTCCCGGGCTTCGCCATCGTCGTCACCGTGCTCGGGCTCAACCTGCTCGGCGACGGGCTGCGCGACGTGCTCGACCCGCGGCTGAGGCGGGAACGCTGATGGCCCTGCTCGAAATCGAGAAACTGTCTCTGTCGATCGGCCGCGTGCCGATCCTCAAAGGCATCGACCTGACCATCGGCGCCGGCGAGACCATGGGTCTGGTGGGCGAATCGGGCTCCGGCAAGTCGATGACGGCGCTGACGCTAATGCAGCTCCTGCCCACCCCAGCGAAGGCCACCGGCCGCGTCACCTTCGACGGGATCGACATCCTCGCCGCCCCCGAGGCGGCGATGTGCCGGCTGCGCGGCAACGACATCGGCATGGTGTTCCAGGAACCGATGACGGCGCTGAACCCGGTGAAGACGATCGGCGAGCAGGTGGCCGAGGGCATCCGCTGGCACACCGGCGCCAGCCGCGCCGACGCCGAGGCTTCGGCGCGGCGCATGCTCGACCGCGTCGGGCTGCCGGAAGCGAAGTTCCCGCTGTCGCGCTATCCGCACCAGCTCTCGGGCGGGCAGCGCCAGCGCGTCGTGATCGCCATCGCCTGCGCGCTGAAGCCGAAGCTGCTCGTCGCCGACGAGCCGACGACGGCGCTCGACGTGGTGCTGCAGAAGCAGATCCTCGACCTGCTGCGCGGGCTGGTGGCGGAGGACCGGATGGGGCTGCTCCTGATCTCCCACGACCTTGCCGTCGTCACCGACATGGCCGACCGGATCACCGTGCTGCGGCACGGCGAGGTCATGGAGGAAGGGGAGACGGCGCCGACGCTGTCGGCGCAGGTGCACCCCTACACGCGCCAGCTGGCCGAAGCCTCCATGCACGTGCCGGCGCGGCCGAACCGACATGCCGCGCACGCCGCGGGCGACAATCTGCTCGAGGTGGACGCGGTGGTGCGCGACTATCCGGGACGCAGGCGCTCGCTGTTCGGGCCCGCCGAGAAATTCCGTGCCGTCGACAACGTCTCCTTCTCGATGAAGCCCGGCCAGTCGGTCGCCCTCGTCGGCCGCTCGGGCTGCGGCAAGTCGACGCTCGCGCGGATGATTCTCGCGCTCGACCGGCCGACCGGCGGCGACATCCGCTTCCTCGGCACCTCGCTGACCGCAAGGAGCGAAGCCGAGCTGAAGCCGTTCCGGCGCAACATGCAGGTGGTGTTCCAGGACCCGTACGGCTCGTTCAACCCGCGCCACACCGTGGAGCGGCTGGTGGCAGAGCCGCTCTATCTGCTCGACCGGCAGCCCGCGCCCGCCGAGCGGCGCGAGATGGTGGCGGACGCGCTGCACGAGGTGGGCCTGCGCAAGCCCGACATGGACAAGTATCCGCACGAGTTCTCCGGCGGCCAGCGCCAGCGCATCTCGATCGCGCGGGCCATCATCACGCGGCCGAAGCTGGTCGTCGCCGACGAGCCGGTGTCGGCGCTCGACGTGTCGATCCGCGCGCAGGTGCTCGACCTGTTCGCCGAACTGAACCAGAAGCTCGGCGTCGCCTATCTCTTCATCACCCACGACCTGACGGTGGCGCGCGCCATCACCGACGAGGTGATGGTGATGCATGACGGGAGGATCGTCGAGACCGGCCGCACCGACGCGGTGCTGGACGACCCGCGCTCGGATGCGGCGAAGGACCTCGTCGCGGCCGCACCCGACCTGAAGCGGGCGATCCGGCGGCGGATGATGGAGCAGGGGTAGATGGAGACGCGCGACATGTCGGCCATTTCGCTTCCACTCGACGGCACCTGCCGCTGCGGCGGTGTCCGGATGCGGGTCAAGGGCGCGCCGCTGTTCACCTGCGCCTGCCACTGCACCGGCTGCCAGAAGATGTCTGCCTCGGCCTACTCGCTGTCCGCGCTGTTTTCGGCGGACGATTTCGAGGTCGTGGAAGGCGAACCGGTTCTGGGCGGAATGAGAGGGGCGTTGCAGCACTTCTTCTGCCCGGCCTGCATGAGCTGGATGTTCACGCGGCCGCCGGGGCTGGAAGGCCTCGTCAACGTGCGGCCCACCCTGTTCCAGGACCTGTCCTGGTTCGCGGTCTTTGCGGAGACATACACGATCGAGAAACTGCCTTTCGCCGAGACCGGCGCCGTTCGCAGCTACGACCGTTTCCCTGATGCAGGCGCGTTCCGCGAACTTGTGGACTCCTATGCGCGCTGGCGGACGTGAGAATCAAACACCTTCGCCGACGATCTCCTTCGCGTCGATGTCGAGCACTTCCAGCGTCCGCTTGAGCAGCCGCACCTCGTGCTCGGAGAGGTCCTCGTCGGCCTTGGCGATCTCGGCGAGATGGCGGCCGAGCTGGATGCGGCGGTCGCGGTCGAGGGTCTGGAACAGCGCCAGCGCCTGGGCGCCGGTGGTCTCGTAGCCATAGTCCTGCAGGTAGCGGATGACGCCGACGAGGCTTTCCTTCGGGATGCCGAAGGAGTCCGTGCAGATGCGCTTGAAGGTGGCGAGTTCCTTTTCCTCGACCGCGCCGTCAGCGAGGATCATGCGGAAGAGCAGCAGGAGTTCGGCGGTAAGCACGGGATCGTCGGCAACGCGGCGGATGCCGGGATCGCCTTCGAAGAGCTACATGATCCGCGACAGGAATCCGTCCGCCATCGTCGTCCCCCATGGGTCTGGCCCGGAGAGTAGCGGGATTCCCGCGGGGTGGGAACGGGGTTCCAGCGTCGAATCCCGGGATTGCACGCGCCTGCGCTCCGTGGCGCCCCCTCTGCCTGCCGGCATCTCCCCCACGAGGGGGGGAGATCGGCAGCTTCCGACCGGGCGTTCATTCTGCAACGTCGAAGAATGGCTGCGTCCGCGGCGACATCGATCTCCCCCCTCGTGGGGGAGATGCCGGCAGGCAGAGGGGGGCGCGACGGGGTGCGGACGATCGGGGCGGAGGCTTCGGCTCCGTGACGACGTATCTGAACCTTTGCCGTCCCCGCCCACCTGCCCTATCCTGCCGGCAACGGAGGTGAACGGAATGGATGGCGATGCCGGGCGGAATTCGACGGTACCGGCCCGCCATGCGCCGGAGTTCCGCCGCCGCGCGGTGCGGGAGGAGCATCGCGGGCTGGTGGCGTCGATCGTCGGCTATCGCGAGACCGGGTTCGGGCTGTCCGGCTCGGTGGAGATGGCGCCGCTGGTGGTGCCGCTGATCCTCTCGTTCGCAGAACCCTTCGAGATCGCGCTCGGCCGCGCGCCTTCCGCCGAAGACCGCTACGGCAGCTTCACCTCCGGCCTGCATCCGGGGTTCGTGACGATCCGTTCGACGGGCGGGGCGGAGTGCATCCAGGTGGATTTCACCCCGATCGGCGCCTTCCGCTTCTTCGCCCTGCCGATGCGGGCGATCGCCAGCCGGATGGTGACGCTGGACGAACTGGCCGACGGAGACCTGCGCGACCTGCGTCTGCGGCTCGCGGAGGAGCCGGACTGGGAGCGGCGGTTCGACCGGGTGGAGGCCTTCCTGTCGAACCGGCTGGCGCACGGACCGAAGCCCCACGCGGCCGTGGCGCATGCCTATAGCCGGATCCTCGGCTCGGGCGGGGCGGTTCGCATCGGCGACGTCGCGCGCGGGCTCGACTGGAGCCGCAAGCACCTGAACCAGCGCTTCCGCGAGGAGATCGGGCTCGGGCCGAAGGCGGTGGCGCGGATGGCGCGGTTCAACCGGGTGCTGGCGCTGGCGAAGGGCGACGCGGCGCGCGACTGGGCCGACATCGCGGCCGCCTGCGGCTATGCCGACCAGGCGCATCTGGTGCGTGAGTTCCGCGACTTCGCGGGCGCCCCGCCGACCGCGGTGGCACTGCCGGCCCGGGCGCCGGTGATCGCCTGATCCGGTATCTTTCGCCGAGGTACCATTTCTTCAAGACCGGACAGCGGCGCCGGTGCGAGGGTGCAGCGTCGGCTCCAACAAGGGAAACACGCCATGACCGCCATCGAAGCCCCCCGCCTCTACCCCGCCTTGCGCTTCCGCGATGCCGAAAGGATGATCGCCTTTCTCTGCGACGCCTTCGGCTTCGCCGTGCATGCGAAGTACACCAACGACGCCGGCAAGGTGATCCATGCCGAACTCGCCTTCGGCTCCTCGATGATCATGTGCGGCGACGAGAAGGACGACGCCTTCGGCGCCATGGTGGGCGCGGCCGACGGGCGGAGCGGCAAGGCGCTCTATCTCGCCGTCGACGATGCGGACGCCGCCTTCGAACGGGCGCGGGCGGCGGGTGCAGAGATCCTGCAGGGTCTGGTCGAGCGCGACTACGGCAGCCGCGAGTTCATCTGCCGCGATCCCGAAGGCAACGTCTGGAGCTTCGGCACCTACTGGCCGAAGGCGCACGAGCCGGCCGGCTGACCGGCGGGCAACGGCGCGATCGCCGCGCCGCGGCCGTATCCTTCCACGCGCGGCCCCGCTATAGAGGCGGCATGAGCGACGAGAAAAAGAGCGGGACGCCGAAGGACAGCCATTACGCCAGGCTGCGGCGCACCCATCGCGACCAGAACGGCCCGGCCGGCGCGCCCGTGCGGCGCGCGGGGCCGCCGATTGCCGGCGAGCCGCCGCCGGACGGTCTGGTTCGGCTCTACGGCCTGCACACGGTGCGGGCGGCGCTCGACAACCCGCGGCGCAAGGTCACCCGCCTGATGGCGACGAAGAACGCGCTCGACCGGCTCGGCGTCGCCGATCCGGCCGCCCTCCCCTTCCCGGTCGAGATCGTCGAGCCGCGCGCCATCGACCGGCTGCTCGGCAGCGACGCGGTGCACCAGGGCGCGATGATCGAGGCGAAGCCGCTGAAGCCCAAGGCGCTGTCGGCGCTGTCGGACACGCCGCTGATCCTGGTGCTCGACCAGGTGACGGACCCGCACAATGTCGGCGCGATCCTGCGCTCGGCGGTGGCCTTCGGCGCCGGCGCGCTGGTGACGACGTCGCGCCACAGCCCGGCCGAATCGGGCGTGCTGGCCAAGGCCGCCTCGGGCGCGCTGGAGCACATCGACATGATCGAGGTGAAGAACCTTGCAGCCGCGCTGGACGAGATCCACGCGGCCGGCTTCACCAGCATCGGTCTCGACTCCGAAGGACCGGCGGTGCTCGAGGGGACGCTCTCCGGCGACCGCCTGGCGCTGGTGCTCGGCGCCGAGGGCAAGGGCCTGCGCCAGAAGACGCGCGAGACGGTGACCGCGCTCGCCCGGCTCGAGATGCCGGGCGCGATCCGTTCGCTCAACGTCTCCAATGCGGCGGCCGTGTCGCTCTACGCCGCCCGCCGGCATCTCGACGGCGGTTCCTGAACGCGGCGCCATCCGCCGTCGCCACATTTCGGCGATGCCTCGGCCTCAAATCCGGACGGTTTGCCACCCAAACTGTTAACCATACGGAAAGAGGAGGCAGACGCATGACCCTGCATGTCAGACAGTCCGATCGCTCCCGCGCCCGCCCCGCGCAGTGGACACCCTGGGGCGCCATGCCGGCCACGCGCGAGCCCGTCCGGAACAGGACGCTCGCCGACAAGGCCGCCGCGCGGCCGCAGGCTCCGCGCCTCTCGGCAATCCGGCCTTCGCGCGGCGAAGGCTCCTGCTCGGGCAACTGAACGGAGAGGGCTGAAGACCGATACCGGCCGAGGCTCGGGCGGCGTCATCCTTCGGCGCGGCAACCGGCACGATACGCCGGGCACATCACGCCGGAAATCCGCGTCGGGAAGGTCTCCGCCCGGCGCGGAAGATCGTCATCTCGTCGGTGGTCGGCCATGGTTCGCCGGTTCGCACAGCCCGCGCTTCACCTGCCAACGCGCCCATCTCCAGTGCCGTCGAGAGACAGCACCCGCGCGGGCATGACCGTTCCCGCACCACCGGTCTCAGTTTCGGCTTGTCATCAAAACCTTCTTTGATTAGTCAGGATTTGGCGATCAGGCACCTTACCCGGAACATCGCCAGATAGGGCCCTGGCTGATCGAGCGCCGGACGGCCGCCCATGTCGGCGGTCTCCCGGCGTTGGACGAGACTGGGCAGGCAGGCGATGAATGTGGGACATCCAAACTCTCTTCAGGAAGCATGCACGCGAGATTGCGCTGTCGCTTCGTCGTCGCGGATTCAACGAGGACACGGCAGCCGATCTGACGCAGGAGACATTCGTGCGCGTCCTTTCCTCACCCCCGAGGGCCGGCACCGCTTTCCACAATCCCGCCGGATATCTGTTCCGGACCGCCCGCAATCTCGGGACCGACCATCAGCGTCGCGAGCGGCTTGTGACCTATGTGGATCTTCCCGCCGAGGACTTCGCGGCGGTGGTCGATCCTTCCCCGTCAGCGGAAGCGGCCGTCTATGACCGGCAGCGCCTCGCCCTGACGCAGTCCGCACTGGCCGAACTGCCGGAGCGGACCCGCAAGGCATTCGTGCTGCACCGCGTGGAGGAGATGACCATCGCGGCCGTGGCGGCGGAACTCGGCCTGTCGGTGTCGCGGACTTGGACGCTGATCCGAACCGCCTACGAACATATCGACGAACGGTTGACGGCTGGCGGCGGAGCCTTCACCGAACGGCAGAAGGTTCCGGCCCGACATTCGTACTGACGGTCGGGGCTCCTTCCGCAGCACCGCGAAAGGCGCAGGCAAGGGATACATGGCTGGATCATCTGAGGATCGTCGCCTGTTCCGGGAGGCTGCCGATCTGGCAATCCGCCTCCAGAGCGATCCTTCCAATCCGGTTTCCCTCCAGATGGTGCGCGCATGGAACGCTCGCAGTCCGGCGCACGCAGATGCCTGGGCGCGCGTTGCCGAGATACACGGCATGACCGGAAAGATACTGGCCGAAGAATCCAGGACCCGCGACACGGACGGGATTTCGAGGCGCAGCTTCGTGATCGGCGGGGCGGCCGGCCTCGGCCTGATCGGGGCGGGTGCCCTGACCTTGCCTCCACTGATCCGCCGCGTGAAGGCGGACCACATCACAACGACTGCCGAGATCAGGCGTATCGATCTGCCCGACGGCAGCAAGGCGACGATCGGCCCCGACAGCGCGCTTGCCATCGCCTACGGCAAAACCCGGCGCCACATGGACCTTCTGGCGGGCATGGCCTATTTCGAAGTGGCGCATGATCCGTCGCGCCCCTTCGCCGTCACCTCCGACAGCCTCGTTGCGACCGCGCTCGGAACGGCATTCGACGTGTCGAACGATGCGCGGTTCGTTTCCGTCTCGGTCGCGCATGGAGAGGTTCAGGTCCGCGCACGGGAGACGGAGCCGAGCGGGGCCGAGAAGCTTGCCGCCGGCCAGTGGCTCACGCTTGCCCCCGCGACGCGCCGCTTCACGCGCGGCACGCGCGAGACATTTCAGATCGCCGCCTGGCGAAGCGGCATGATCGTGACCGAGAACGAGACCGTCGCAGCCGTGGTCGCGAAGATCGCCCGCTGGCAGCCCGGACATGTCGTCGTGGCGGATCCAGGGCTTGGCGCGCGCGTGGTCAGCGGTGTGTTCGATCTCAGCGATCCGGTTCGCGCGCTCGATGCCGTCGTGCGGCCCTTCGGTGCGCGGGTGCGCGAAATCGGCAGCTTCCTGACGGTCATCTCGCCCGTCTGAATTTCTTCGGAGAAGGCTGAAAAATCCGGTGCCCCGTTCGTAGAGCATGATAGGGGCTGCTTTACCCAGTGAACAGGCACGCCGGCCCTCCAACGACCGATGGAGTGGATGGGTATGGGACACGTGTCTCCGAAGTACAATCTTGGTTGCGCAGGCGGCCGAGTCCTGGTGGCTGCGCTGCTGGCGGCGCCGGCGATACCGGCGAGCGCGGTGATCGCGTCGACCGACAGTCTGGCCCAGGTCGGTTCGCAAACCACCTACGACATTCCGTCCGGGTCGCTGAGCAGGGTGCTTGCCGTCTTCGGGAGCCAGTCAGGCACGCAGGTTTCCTACGAGGCTTCGATAGCAGCCGGAAAGACGTCGCCCGGCATCAGCGGTGCGGCCACGCGCGAACAGGCGATCGTCCAGATCCTCCGCGGTTCCGGCCTCTCCTGGTCGTTCACCGACCCGACCAGCGTGGTGATAACGGATCGCGCTGCAGCGGCGCGTGACGGGGGAGCGCCTTCCGACGGTTCGCTCGTGCTCGACACGATCGACGTGACGGGCGGAGGCGAGAGCTCGGTGTACAGCCCCTACGCGACCGCAGCGCCCTCCTCCCATGTTTCCGGCGAGACCATCGAACGGTTTCGCGGGTCCAGCCCGGCCGACATGTTCCGCGGTACCCCCGGCGTCATGTCCGGCGAGGCGCGGAACGGCGCCGGCTCGATCGATCCGAACATTCGGGGCATGCAGGGGATGGGACGTGTCGCGACCACCATCGACGGTGCGGAGAACGGCGTCACCATCTATCAGGGCTATCAGGGTCTCTCCAACCGCACCTTCGTCGATCCCGACTTCATCGCCGGCATCGACATCACCAAAGGCGCGGATGCAGGGGCCTGGGGCAATGCCGGTTCCGTCGCAATGCGGACGGTCGGCGCCGACGACATCGTCAAGCCGGGTGACACCTGGGGCGTCCGGGTGAAGGGCAGCATCGGCGGCAACACCAGCGATCCTATGGCCGGCAACAGGGCAGGTTATCTGTTCAGGAATCCCCTCGGCAGCGCAAACGACCCCGCGTCCGGATACGGCTCTGCCACGGCTTCTCCGACCGGCCTGAACCGTCCCTCCTTCCTGTCTCCCACCAGCGGCTCCAGCAGCGTCGTCGGCGCCTACAAGGGCGAAGGTTTCGACCTGCTCGCCGGCTATGCGCGTCGAAGCCGGGGCAACTACCATGCCGGTACACGTGGTCCTGCCGCGCGGCCGATCGGCACGGGCCCCAGGCCTTTCTGTTACTCCGGCGGGTACTGCCCGCCCGAGTACCTCTACAGGGATGTCGTCGAAAACGAAGGACTGGCCAACTACCGCGCCGGGGAGGAAGTGCTCAACACGCAGCTCGAAACCGAATCCTGGCTCGTCAAGCTGAACGCCGACATCGGCAACGACCAGACGCTGCAGCTCGGCTACACGGGCTTCCGCAGCGAAGCCGGCGACCGTCTGGCCTCCGCTCAGGCGGGGCCCATGAGCCAGGCGATCCAGCAGAAGCAGACGACAGGCACCAGCCTCGACACCATGACGGCCCGCTACCGCTGGAATCCCGAGGACAACGACCTCGTCGACGTGAAGGCGAACGCCTACTGGTCGCATCTTGAACAGCGAAATCCGCTTCGTGCCGGCGCCTACAACAGCCCGCCGAACTCTCTGGGCCTGCGATCCGACTACCGATCGGGCTCCGACAGCGATCTCTGGGGCGCCGATGTCAGCAATCTTTCGAAATTCACCTTCGGATCCGGCGATCTCGACCTGACCTACGGTCTCTCCTACCGGGGAGAGGACACCCGCGGCAGCAACCACGCGGCCGCTCTCGAAACATGGCTCACCCCGCGCGATGCGATCCGTCACGAGATCGCGGGCTTCGCCAAAGCAAGCTACAAGCCCGCCGAACTCGACTGGCTGACCTTGAATGCCGGGCTCCGCTATTCGCACTTCTGGTCCAAGGACCGGGTCGACCCGTACAGCCGAAGCCAGATCGGGAACAACCGTGTCGTGCTCGGACACGAGATCGATGCCGGCGGCTTCAGTCCGTCCCTGGGCGTGACCGTCGAGCCGTTCGACGGAACCCAGTTCTATGTCAACTACGCCAACGCCATGCGCGCGCCCAGCATCATAGAGACGGTCTCGGCCTTCAACAGCGTCGTAGCCAACGACGCCGTCAGGCCCGAGCGCTCCAGCAACTGGGAGATCGGCGCGAATTTCAACCTCGACAGGCTGATGGGCGGGGACGACCGCGCCATGCTCAAGCTTGGCTATTTCAACTGGGACGTGAAGGACTACCTCGCTCGGAACATCATCGTCGATCCGTCCCGTCCCGGCCAGATGTCGATGAACATCGGAAACATCGATCGCGCGAAGTTCTCGGGACTGGAACTGTCCAGCCGCTATGAGATCAATGGATTCACCGCGGAACTGACGGCCAACTATTTCCTCAACGTCGAATACTGCCGAACCGCTGCGAGCTGCGGTGCGGGCACCTTGTACGGCGACTATGCCACCAATCATGTCCAGCCGAAATACACCGTCGATGTGGCACTGTCCCAGAAGCTGTTCGAGGACAGGCTCACCCTCGGCGGACGGGTGTCTTACGTCGGCCCGCGGGCGATCGGCCACGGCGACGTGACGGCACAGGGTGCCCAGCAGTTCATCGCCCCCGTTCTCTGGAAGCCCTACACCCTGGCCGACGTGTTTGCCGAGTACAAGATCAGCGACGACGTCACTGCAACGTTCAGGGTCGAGAATCTGTTCGACACGTACTATGTCGATCCCCTCGGTCTCGTCACCCAACCAGGACCCGGCCGCACCTTTTCCGCAAGCCTGACCGGCTCCTTCGGCGGCGACCAGAAGTTGCCGTCTATCCTCCCGCCGTTCTTCGGCCGCTCCTCGACCGGCACGTCCGGATCCGGCGACTGGACCGGCGCTTTCGCCGGTGTCCACGGCGCGGGAGGCGTGTCCGGCGTGTGGGGATCGACGACCGCTCTCGACGGCACGCCCGATGCCATCGCAGCCACCGAGTCGGCGAACCTGAACATGACCAGCGGGCTCTTCGGCCTGCAGGCCGGTTACAACTGGCATCTCGGGAACGGCATCGTGTTCGGCACCGAAGGTGACTGGAGCAAGAGCTGGATGAGCGGCAAGCAGAAGGCAGTCTCCACGGAGGGAGAACTGGCCACCGCAGGATCGACGCAGGCGCTGACCTACTACGACGTCGACTGGACGGCCAGTCTCCGCGGGCGTCTCGGCTATGCGTTGGGCGAGCGCTGGATGATCTACGGTACGGGAGGCGTCGCGCTTGCAGGAGAACGTCGGTCCCGCGAGCAGTACAAGCAGCCCGAAACCTGGTCTACGGAAACGGTCATCGCCTCTGTCGAACGGGAGGACAAGACCCGCGTCGGCTACATCGTGGGTGCCGGGGCGGAGTATGTTCTCAATGAGAACTGGTCCGTCGATACGAGCTATAGCTACAGCCGTTTCGGAAGCACGAATTTCGATTTCAAGTCCGCTCGCGCGGGGGCACAGACCGGCAGCTACGACAGTGTGAACGGCAGACGCGCCTCAGACAGTCTCGACCTGCATGCGATCAAGATCGGATTGAACTACCGGTTCTAAGGCGTGTCAGGAGACATGCTTTGGCCCGATCGGTCCTGCGCCCCTCCGTCTGCGAACGCCGGGCGCAGGAATGGTCCGGCCTTCTTTCGAGCCCGTCCCGCGAGGCGTATCCATGAATGAAGCTTCCCTTCTCGACGATCCATCCGCCTTGCCCCGCCCGAACCGGACGAGGGCTGCAACGGGACAGACACACGGGCGGGTGGACCCGTCGGTCACGGCGGGGAGACCGTTCGCGGACCGGATCCGCCGTGCCTCGTTCGCCGGGCCGCAGAATGCGTTCCGCCGCGAGGTCGATGCCCTCCATGAGGACGCGCCTGCCGGTCGCAGTCGGCCTGCAGGAAGACCGATGCCGGCAATCGCCGGTTTCCGCGTCCGGCGTATGGTCCGGCCCCGCGCGACCGGCGCGATCTCCCAGATCCTGGCCGCATGTCTCGTCCTGTCGGTCGCCGTTTCGGCCGCCGCGCAGGAGACCGCGCCACCCGCCTCCCCCGTATCGGCAGAAGACGTCGCGCCGCAGGTGCAGACGCCGCAGAGCCGGCGGTCCGACCCGCGGAGGGCGTTCGGGCAGGCTGCGGATCCCGACAGCGACCCGTCAGCACCTGTTTCGCATTCCCCGAGCGTCCAGGAAGCCTCGTCGGCGGCACCGGCACCGACCGACCCCGTTCCGACCGCGGGCGATCGTTCCGAACCCGCCACCGTCGATGCAGCGCCGCCACCAGCGCCGGCCCCGTCCTTTCTCGACGACACGGCAGAGGCGGCCTCCCGGTTTCTGAATGCGGAAGACCGATCCGGCTCGCCGCACGACCTGTCGCCGTGGGGCATGTTCCTGGCCGCCGACCGGGTGGTGAAGGCGGTGATGATCGGGCTTGCCCTCGCCTCACTCTGCGTCTGGACGGTGTGGGCGGCCAAGACCACGGAAATCGCCTGCGCGAAGGCGCGGGCGAAGCGGGGCGCGTCTGCGATCGCGTCGGCGTCCACCCTTGCGGATGCCGCGCGACTCGTGTCCGGGCGGGGCGGGCCGGCCGCCTTCATGGTGCGCTCGGCCGAACACGAACTGCGGCGCTCGTCCGCGGTGCTGGATCATGCCGGCAATGACGGGGTGAAGGAACGTCTGGGCGCACGGCTCGCCCGCATCGAGGCGCAGGCCGGACGACGCCTGTCACGCGGCACGGATCTTCTGGCGACGGTCGGCTCGACCGCGCCCTTCATCGGCCTGTTCGGCACGGTCTGGGGTATCATGAATTCCTTCATCGGCATCAGCCAGGCCAACACCACCAATCTCGCTGTCGTGGCGCCCGGCATTGCCGAGGCCCTGCTGGCGACGGCAATCGGTCTCGTCGCAGCCATCCCCGCCGTGATCGTCTACAACCTTTTCGCTCGCGCGATCGCCGGCTACGGTCAGTTGCTGGCGGACGCTGCATCCGGCGTCGAGCAGCTGGTCAGTCTCGACCTCGACCTGCGCAAAGTGCCGCGGCAGGCAGGCTCCCCCGTGCCTGAGCCGCATGCGGCTCCCGTACCGCCGTGCCTGGACGCGCGCCAAGCGGTCGTTCCCGCGGCGGAGTGACGTCATGGCCGGAGGCATACGCAGGAACGCCGGCTCGTTGCCGGAGGAAAACAGCGACATCAACATCGTCCCCTTCATCGACGTCATGCTGGTGCTGCTCATCATCTTCATGGTGGCGGCCCCGCTGGCGACCGTCGACATCGACGTCGATCTTCCGGCCTCGACGGGCAAGCCCGCCGAGAGACCGGACAAGCCGCTCTACCTGACGCTGAAACCGGACCTGACGCTTCATCTCGGCGAAGACGAGGTCGCGAGGGAGGATCTCGGAGCCGCCCTGGATGCCTCCACCGACGGCCAGAAGGAAAAGCGCGTGTTCCTGCGCGCCGACCGGGGCGTCGATTATGGCGACGTGATGGAACTGATGAACCTGCTCCGACAGGCGGGCTATCTGAAGATCGCACTGGTCGGCCTCGAGGCGGCGGAACGTGCGGCACCCGGCGATTCGAGGGGGCCTGCGGCTGCGCCCGCCGGCCCGGGCAACGACGAGGGGGTGCGCGTTCCGTCGACCGCGCCCGCCGGAAGCGGGCGATGAGGAGGCCTGCCTGGCAATCGAGTTCCTCGCGGACTGCCCGGCTTGCGGAACAGGCCCAATGGATGGTCGCGGCAGTGCTCGCACTCTCGGCGCATGTGGGCGCGGCCGCGTGGCTCATGCATCAGCCCCCCGTCGTCGCAGCCGACGAGGCGCCGCCGGCGGCCATCATGATCGAACTGGCGGACGAGCCGGAAGCGGTGCACACCGAGGAGAACGAGATCTCCGAGCAGATGGAGAATGCCGAGGCGAGCGCACCCGCCGAAGAGGTCGAGGCTCCGGACCCCGTGCCGGAGGAGATCGTGGAGGAACGGGTCGAGCCCGAACCGGTCGAGGACGTCGCGGAAGACGTGCCAGAGGCGGAGCCGGTCGAGCAGGATGTCGTCGCGCCGGAGGAGCAGCCGGTCGAAGAGACGGTCCGCCTTCCCGATGCGGAGGTTCCGCTTCCGACGGCGAGGCCAAGTCCGCCCGAGCCCCGCAAGGAGAAGCCGAAGCACGATCTGGTGACGAAAGAACGCCCGCGCCCGCAACGGCAGCAGGCGGCGTCGCAGACGATCCGTCAGGCTGAAGTGGAGGTCAGGCAGGGTGAACGCACCGCCGCCCGTCAGTCTGCCTCGGGTGTGTCTTCCCTTACGCCGGCGCGCTGGCAGTCACGGCTGATGGCGCATCTGGAGCGTCGAAAGACCTATCCGGCCGACGCCCGCAGACGCGGCGAACACGGCACGGTCTACGTGCGCTTCCGTATCGACGACGGAGGCAACGTCATTTCCGTCGCACTGGCTCGTTCGTCCGGATACTCTTCCCTCGACGACGAGGTGCTGTCGCTGGTTCGCCGCGCCTCGCCGGTCCCGGCGCCACCGCCCGGAGTCAACAGAACCATCACTGCTCCGGTCCGGTTCAGCGTGAGGTGACGGGCGGGCGTGGCGTTCGGGTCGGAAAAGCCGAAAGGCGGTGGGCGACCGCAACCGCGGGGGAACGGCCGGAAAGAGAACCCGCGCCAGTGCTTTCGGGTCGGCGGGAACCATTCCGGCAGCGGATCGCCGCGCGCGCGGGTACGGGACAGGGAAGCCGGCAGTCCAGGAGCCGCCGGCCGGCCTCGCTCACCTGCTGCCCGTTCGCCTACTCCGCCGCCGCGCCGTAGTCGACATTGCCGCCGCCGTAACGGCGCACGCGGACATTGGCCTGTTCGGCGTGGCCGACGAAGCCTTCCAGCATCGACAGGCGCGAGGCGTAGCGGCCGACGAGCGCGCTCGCCTCGTCGGTCATGACGCGCTGGTAGGTGCAGGTCTTCATGAACTTGCCCACCCAGAGGCCGCCGGTGTAGCGGCCGGCGCGCTTCGTCGGCAGGGTGTGATTGGTGCCGATGACCTTGTCGCCGTAGGCGACGTTGGTGCGCGGGCCGAGGAAGAGCGCGCCGTAGTTGGTCATGTTGGCGAGGAACCAGTCGGGGTCGCGCGTCATCACCTGGACGTGCTCGGAGGCGATGCGGTCGGCCTCGGCGAGCATCTCCTCCTCCGTGTCGCAGACGATCACCTCGCCATAGTCGCGCCAGGCGGCACCGGCGACGTCGGCGGTGGGCAGGACCTGGAGCAGCCGCTCGATCTCGGCCATGGTGTCGCGTGCGAGCTTTTCCGAATTGGTGAGCAGGACCGCCGGCGAAGTCGGGCCGTGCTCGGCCTGGCCGAGCAGGTCGGTCGCGCAGATCTCCCCGTCGACGCTGTCGTCGGCGATCACCAGCGTCTCGGTCGGGCCGGCGAAGAGATCGATGCCGACGCGGCCGTAGAGCTGGCGCTTGGCCTCGGCGACGAAGGCGTTGCCCGGGCCGACCAGCATGTCGACGGGTGCGATGGTCTCGGTGCCGAGCGCCATGGCGCCGATGGCCTGGACGCCGCCCAGCACGAGGATCTCGTCGGCCCCGGCGAGATGCATGGCGGCCACGATGGCCGGATGCGCGCTTCCCTTGAACGGCGGGGCGGAGGCGACGACGCGCTTCACGCCCGCGACCTTGGCGGTGAGCACGCTCATGTGAGCCGAGGCGACCATCGGATACTTGCCGCCCGGCACGTAGCAGCCGACGGCGTTGACCGGGATGTTGCGGTGGCCGAGGAAGACGCCCGGGAGGGTCTCGACCTCGATGTCCCGCAGCGCCGCCTTCTGGTGTTCGGCGAAGTTGCGCACCTGCGCCTGGGCGAAGCGGATGTCGTCGAGATCGCGCTTCGAGACGGCCGACAGCGCCCTGTCGATGTCTGCGTCGGACAGGCGGAAGCTCTCGGGCTCCCAGCGGTCGAAGGTGCGCGAGAGATCGCGCACGGCGGCGTCGCCGCGCGCCTCGATGTCGGCCAGGATGCCCTCGACGGTGGCGCGGACCTTGCCGTCGGCCTCTGCGCGCTCCTCTGCGGCCCTCGCGGTCTTGAGATGGCGGATCATGGATGTCTCCTCGAAAAGAACGAAAGCCCCGGCACGATGCGCCGGGGCGATGATGATGGGCAGGGCCCGGTTCAGCCGATGTCGCTCGCCTCGCGGCCGCGCGTCAACTGCGAGATGGTGACGGCCAGGATGAGCGCGCCGCCGTTGAACACGTTGGTCACCCAGAGCGGGATGCCAAGCATGGTGAGGCCCGTGATGCCGGTGGCGAGAAAGTAGACGGCGACGATGGCGCCCCAGGGGTTGAAGCGGCCGGGCAGGATGGTGGTGGCGCCGAGAAAGGCCGCGGCGAAAGCCGGCAGCAGGAAGTTCAGGCCGGAATAGGGATCGGCCGAACCGAGCACGCCCGCATAGAGCACGCCGGCCGCCGCCGCCAGGATTCCGGAGGTCAGCAGCGCGCCGAGCCGGACGCGGTCGACGGCGATGCCGTTGAGCCGCGCCACCTCGCGGCCGCGGCCGACGAAGAGCAGCCGACGGCCGAGCGGGGTGAAGTCGAAGACCCAGGACATGAGGATCGCGGCGACGATGGCGTAGTAGAAGGCGTAGGGCACGCCGAGGAAACGGCCGCCGACGACGGCCATGACGAGGCCGTTGTCGATGCCGCCGATGGTGGACGAATTGGTCATCCACTGCACGATGCCGGTGATCAGCGAGGTGGTGCCCAGCGTCACGACCAGCGAGGGGATGCGCACGTAGATGATGAAGAAGGCGTTGATCAGGCCGACGGCGGCACCCGCGCAGAGCGCCAGCCCGATCGCCAGCCCGATCGGCAGACCCTGCCAGACGTTGAGCACGCCGATGACGCAGGACGAGAGCGTGAGCGTGGCGCCGACCGAGAGGTCGTAGTCGCCGGCCGTCAGCGGCACGATGATGGCGAGCGCCAGCAGCGCGGCAGGCGCGTAGGAGGCGAAGAGGATCGCGAAGTTGCCCCAGTTCAGGAACGAGGTCGGCATCGCCGCGCCGAAGCCGCCGATCAGGAGCAGCCAGACGAGGATGAGCGCCACCCGTTCGAACAGGCGCGTCAGATTGGCGCCGGAGCCTGCGGCGGAGGCGGTCGTGGAGGGGGTGTCGGTCATGACGGTGTTCCGTTGACGGGCGAAGACGCGGCAGCGCGGTCGAGCGAGGCGTAGCAGGCTTCGGCGATGCTCTCCTTGGAGATCTGGTCGCCGACGAGTTCCCCGCAGACGGCGCCGCGGGCGAAGATCAGGACGCGGTCGCAGATGTCGGCGAGCTGCTCGGCGTCGGAGCTGGCGCAGAGAACCGACATGCCGCCCGCCGCCGCCTGGCGCAGCGCCGCGAAGATGTGCTGGCGGGTGCCGACGTCGACGCCCTGGGTCGGCTCGTCGAGCAGCAGCAGCCGCGGCCTGCGGTTCATCCAGCGGGCGATCAGCACCTTCTGGGCATTGCCGCCGGAGAGTGCGGACAGCTTGAGCAGCGGATCGTTGGGGCGCACCTCGAAAGCTGCGCCGAGGTCGCGCGCCTCGCGCTTCATCCGGCCGTTGCGCAGCAGGCCGCCGGTGAAGAAGCGGTCGAGGTCCGGCAGGAACATGTTGTCGACGATCGGCAGCGAATCGACGCCGCTGGCGCCCTGGCGATCGCCCGGAAGCAGCGCGAGGTCGAGGTCGATCGCCCGGCGCGGCGACAGTTCCGCGAGCGCGACGGCGGGGCCGCCGTCGAGCGCGAGCGTGCCGCCCGTGACGGGCCGGGCGCCGAAGGCGAGATAGGGCAGTTCCTCGTAGCCGGAGCCGATCAGGCCGGTCAGGCCGACGATCTCGCCCTCCCCGACCACGAGGCTGGTCGGCCGGAGCGTCCGGCTGGCGACGCCGTCGAGGCGAAGCCGCGGCTTCGGATGGGCGGAATGGGCGGACCGGACCGGCGTCGCGCGGGCGAGCTTGCGGCCGACGATCATCTCGACCATCTGCTCGTGGGTCGCCTCGGGGGTGACGAGACTGCCCGCGACGTCGCCGTCGCGCAGCACCGTGGCACGATCGGTGATGGTCATGACCTCGTCGATGTCGTGCGAGATGAACACGACGCTGGACCCGTGCGAGGCGATGCTCCGCACCAGGGTGAAGAGCTTCTCCACCCCCTCGCGCGGCAGGAAGGGCGTCGGCTCGTCGAGCAGCACGAGGCCGGGACGGCCGGTCGCCTCGCGGGCGACGCGGACCTCCTCGAAGGCGCGGACGATGGCCAGCAGCGCGCGGTCGACGGCCGAGAGCCGGTCGATGCGGCGGTCTGGATCGAGCGGCACGTCGAAGCGCGCCAGCGCCTCGCGGGCGGCACGGCGCTCGGCCGGCCAGTTGATGACGCCGCGGCCGATGGCGGTGAGATCGGAGAGGCGCAGGTTCTCCAGCACCGTCAGCGAGGGGATGAGCCCGAGATTCTGGTGGACGAAGCTCATGCCGAGCCGGCGGAAGTCGCCGGGCTTCAGCGGAAGCGCCACGGGCTCGCCGTTGAACTCCATGACGCCCCCCGGATCGGGCGCGTGGAAGCCGGCGAGGATCTTGACGAGGGTGGACTTGCCCGAGCCGTTCTTGCCGAGCAGTCCGTGGACCTCGCCGGGGGTGACCTCGAAGGACACGCCCTTCAGCGCGCGGGCGCCGCCGAAGGTCTTGGCGATCCGGTCGAGACGCAGGACCGGCGGCGCAGGCCGCGCCGCCGGGGTTTCGGATGTGGTCATGTCGGGACCTTCTCGGAGCGGGCGTCCGCTTACTTGTCGAGGCCCCAGAGCTTGCGGAAACCGGAGACGTAGGCGTCGCCGTAACCGGTGTCGAACTGCGCCGGCGTGCCGGCGTCGGCGACGTTGCTCTTGTCGAAGATGTAGAAGGGCACGTTCAGCGCCTTGGGGCTCTCCATGCCGCAGGCGTCGCGCAGGTGGCCGTCGACGGTGGCGTAGGCGATCCAGTCGAGGCTCTCGCCGATGTTCATGTCGACGAGGCCCTGGGCGATGAAGTCGAGCACGAAGGGCGTGCCGTTGAAGGTCGCGACCTTCACCTGGCCGACCTTGCCGGTGAGGCGCGTGGCCGGGACGACGAACTGCGACATCGAGTCATAGATCGGGATGATGACGTTGATGTCGGGATTGGCCTGCAGCGCCGCCTGCACGGCCGGCTGGATCTTGGTCGCCCATTCGGTGACGCCGACGTTGATCTCCTGCACGATCTTGCAGTCGGGGCAGTTGGCCGCGAGCATCTCGTCGATGCCGGCCGTCAGCGGGATGGTCGGCGGCACTTCGCGCGAGACGATGGTGAGGATGTTGGCCTTGCCGTCGGTGTTGGCGATGGCCCAGTTGGCGAGGATCTTGCCGACCTCGTTGAAGCCGATGGTGAGCGAGGACGAGACGTCCGGATGCTGCTCGAAGGACGGATCGTAGAAGTGCGAGGTCATCACCTTGACGCCCGCTTCCTTGGCCGCCTTCACCTGCGGCGCCACCGTGCCCGGATCGATGCCCGAGATCAGGTCGATGATGTCGAAGCCGTCGCGGATGGCGAATTCGAAGCCCTGCACCCACTGGCTGGGCTGGCCCTGGTTCTCCCACTCGACGACCTCGAGGCCGAGTTCGCCGCCGACCTTCTTCATGCGGTCGATGATGCCCTTCAGGAAGGGATTTGCGGAGGAATTCGGGATCGACAGCATCTTCTTGCCGGCCGCGCAGGCCTTGGCGTCGAAGGGTTCGCCGGGCGCCGTGAAGACCGGCTTGGACAGATAGGGCTCGAGGAACTTCTTCGCATTGGCAACGCCGGGAGCGTCCTGGGCGGAGGCAGCTCCGGCCCCCAGCGCGACGGAAGCCAGCATTACGAGCGGAACGAGGCGTCTCAGCATGATCTTCTCCCTTGGGGACGCGCGCCGGTTCCCCATGGCGCCGTCCGGATTATGAATACGCATGCAAATGTTGCGCATCGGCCGATCCGAGTCAATCATGATCCGCGCTCTCGACGGTTGAATCGGCAGCCGAGAGGCATTACCCATCATGACGGGAAGGGGCGGAGCGACATGATCATGCGACAGCTGAATACGGTCGAGCGATGAGCGACGGCGCAGACCTCTCCCTGCCCGGATCCGAGCCGGCGACGGGCGCGGCGCGACGGGTGCAGTCGCGGACGACGTCGTTCGACGTGGCCGCGCTGGCCGGCGTCTCGCAATCGGCGGTGTCGCGGGCCTTCACGCCGGGATCGAGCATCGCGCCGGCCAAGAGGCAGCGCATCCTGGAGGCGGCGCGCAAGCTCAACTACGTGCCGAACTCGATCGCCAGCAGCCTGACGACGAAGCGCACCAACATCGTGGCGCTGATCCTGGGCAACCTCGCCAACCCCTTCTACGTCGAGGTCCTGCGTACCTTCATCGACCGGCTGCAGGCGCAGGGCAGGCAGATCCTCACCTTCACCGTCGAGAACGGCGCCGACAGCGACGAAGCCATCCTGCGCGTGCTTCGCTATCAGGTGGACGGCGTCGTGCTGACCTCGGCGCAGCTGTCGACGCGCATGACCAGCATGTGCCACGATCGCGGCATCCCGATCGTCCTGTTCAACCGCTACATTCCCGGCAGCGATGCCTCGGGCGTGCGCTGCGACAATGCCGGCGGCGGACGGCTGATGGCCGAGGCCTTTCTGGCGGCCGGCGCGCGCAGTTTCGCCATGATCAAGGGCGATCCGAAGGGCACGACCAGCCAGGACCGCGCCCGCGGCTTCACCGAAAGATTGCTGGAAGCCGGCATTGCGCGCAGCGCGATCCGCGAGATCGAGGGCGCCTCCACCTATGATGGCGCATTCAGCGCCGTGCTCGCCGCCTATCGCCGCGAACCGGACCGGCTGCCGGACGCCATCTTCGGCATCAACGACATCATGGCGATGGGGGCGATGGACGCGCTGCGCCAGCGCATGGGGCTGAAGATCCCGCAGGACGTGATGATCGGCGGCTTCGACGACATCCCCGAAAGCCGACGCCACCCCTACCAGCTGACGACGGTGCGCCAGCCCGTGGAGAAGATGGTCGACGAGGCGCTGGCGATCCTCCATCTCGACGAGCCGGCGCTGGCGATCGAGCCCGGCATCGACCGGCAGGTGCCGGGCCGGCTGGTCTGGCGCGGGACGATCCCCAATCCGGCACTGCCGGGGGCCTGAGGCGGGACGGGGCACCGGCGGTTGCGATCCCCTCGAGGGGAGGGGGCGGCGGCGGCGAGGAAGGCCACGGCTCTGCGGACGAATTCGACCCAAAACGGCTGTTCAACCGGATCGTCCCGCCCTTGATGGATTGGGCACCGGGGCTCGCGATCCCCCTCCCCCCTGAGGGGAGGGGTAAGGGGTGGGGGTCGGCCCGCAGGGCCCACTAAGGACCAGCCCTGCACGCCCCACCGGCAACCTGACAAGTCACCCCAAGGTATCACCCAGCAGACCCCCACCCTTACCCTCCCCTCAAGGGGGAGGGGGACACCGGCGTCTGCGTTCGTCCTAGCACCTCGGGCGAAGGGCGGGATGTACGGGGTGCCCCCGGCGTTCAGGACTCGGCGCGCGGCAGACCCCCACCCCTACCTGCCGGGGCGAGCCACGCGTCTCGCCCGTCCTTCGGCCCCCCTCAAGCGGGGGGGACGCCGGCGAAGCGGCCGACGACAGGTGGGGTCGCCGGAGTGCCGCCCCGCCCTACTCCGCCGCCTGCGGAAAATACCCGAAGCTGAAGGGCTCCGGGGCGCCGCGCACGGCGCGCTGTTCGGCGCGCAGTTTCTCCGTGGCGGCGGCGTCCACCTGGTTGTCGGGCGTCAGCACGACGCCGTACTTCTCGCTCGCCGCTTCGGCCGAAACCAGGTCGTAGCGCACGTCGCGGGCGACCTGTTCGGCCGGGCGGTCGAGGGGATCGCCCCACCCGCCGGCGCCGGCGGTGCGGAAGAGGATGCGGTCGCCGGCTTCCACCGCCAGATTGTCGATCTTGGAGGGGATGCGGGTCGGCTCGGTCTCGCCCTTCTTCAGCAGCCACTTGGACGAGGTGCCGCCGTAGAGGCCGCCATTGATGCCCCAGGGCGGCACCACCTCGCGGTCGTCGTGGATCGACACCTTGCCGGTCTCCAGCACGCGATAGATCTTCTCGATGCCGGCGCCGCCGCGGTGCAGGCCGGCACCACCGGAATCGCGGATCGGCCGGTAGCCCTCGACGAGGACCGGATAGTAGTTCTCGATATATTCGATCGGGGTTGCCGAGAAGAGCGGCCACCAGGCGTGGCCGTCGAGGCCATCGCCGCGCGGGCGGCCCGGCACGCCGCCGAAGAGCAGTTCCATCAGCTGGAAATACTTCCCGTCCTTGTCGTGGCCGGTGAAGATGAAGTGCGGGCTGGTGCCGTAGCCCGCCGCCATCGACAGATGCGGCGCGCGCTGGCCGAGCGCGCCGGCCTGGCAGTCGAAGAAGCGGGTGTGGGTGTTGAGGCGGTTCGACAGCGCCGCCGGGAATTTCGGGTTGAGCAGGCTGCCCTCGGGCAGCACCACCTCGAACAGGTCGTAGAAGCCCTCGTTGAACAGCACCGAGGGATCGAAGGCCATGATCATGTAGACGCCGAAGAACAGCTTGCAGAGCCCTTCGTGGATGTGGAAGTTGATCGGGCCCGGCGCCTGCGGGTCGGTTCCCGTCCAGTCGAAGACGGCGATGTCGCCGCGGCGGTAGATCGACAGCGTCATCCTGAAGGGGCCGTTGCCGAGCCCGTCGTCGTCGACATAGTCGGTGAAGGTGACGGGCTCCTCGGAGATGTACTTGTCGATCAGCACCTTCATCGCCTCGCGGGTGCGGTCGAGCAGCATGTCGCAGGCGGTGGTGTAGGTGTCGCGGCCGAAGCGGTCGCAGAGTTCGCGCACGCGGGTGGCCGCCGTGCGGCAGCCGGCGATCAGCGCCATCAGGTCGGCGCGGTTCATGTCGGGCGTGCGCGAATTGTTGAGCATGATGTCGAGCACGCCCTTGTTGAGCACGCCCCGGTCGTAGATGCGCACCGGCGGCACGCGCAGCCCCTCCTCCCAGATCGTGTGGGCGTCGGCGGGCATCGAGCCCGGCACCTTGCCGCCGACGTCGACCATGTGGCCGAAGATCGAGGAGAAGCCGACGAGCACCTCCTCGTGGAAGATCGGCATCATCACGCACCAGTCGTTGTTGTGCGAGATCGAGCCCTTGCAGGCATAGGGATCGTTCCAGACGAAGACGTCGCCTTCGTTGATATCGCCTTCGAACTTCTCGACGATAGCGGGGATGTAGGAGCCGAACTGGCCGACGATCATGCGGCCGCGGGCGTCGCAGATCATCGGGAACTCGTCATGCTGCTCGCGGATGACGGGCGAGAGCGAGATGCGCACCACGACGCCGTCCATCTCGAAGCGGGCGTTCTTCAGCGCGTTCTCGATGATGTCGAGGGTGATGGGATCGACTTTGGTCGCCATGATGTCAGTTCCCCTTCGAAACGGGCCAGATCAGCAGGTTGCCGTGGACGTCCACCTCGGCATGGTGGCGCGGCAGGAGCACGGTGGTGGTGTCGTACTGGCGGATGATCGCCGGACCCTCGACGCGGGCGCCGACGGCGAGCCGGCTGCGGTCGACATGCGGGACGTCGATCCAGGCGCCGTCGAAATAGGCCGGCCGCGTCTCCATCACCGCGTCCTTCGGATCGGCGCCTTCCACGACCGGCGGATGCTCGTCCACCGGCGGCGTGGCGCCCGTGGCGACCACGCGCAGCGCGACGAGTTCGACCGGCACGTGGAAGCGCACGCCGTAGAGCCGCTCGTGCACGGTGTGGAAATCGTCGAGCACGGCGTCGAGCGCGCCGCCGCCGTCGACCAGTCCGGCCGGGACGTCGACGCTGACCTCGAAGCCCTGCTGCTCGTAGCGCAGGTCGAGCGAATAGGCGATGCCGCGGTCGGCCGGCTCGACCTCCTGCTCGTCCAGCCAGGAGACCGCCTTGGCGCGCAGGTCGGCGAAGAGCGACCAGACGTCGGCCGAGTCGATGCCCTTCGTGGAGCGGATGAAGGTCTGCACGAACTCGTTCTTGAACTCGGCCTCCAGGAAGCCGAGCGCCGACAGGACGCCCGGATTGGCCGGAACGACGACGGGATAGCAGCCGAGGAGTTCGGCGAGCGCATTGGCGTGCAGCGGCCCGGCGCCGCCGAAGGCGACCATGCCGAAGTCGCGCGGATCGAGCCCGCGCTGGACGGTGATGACGCGCAGCGCGCCCAGCATCACCTCGTTGGCGATGTCGAGAATGCCCTTGGCCGCGTCCTCGACCGACAGGCCGATGGCCTCGCCGATGCGGGCGACGGCGTTGCGCGCGCCTTCGACGTCGAGCGTCATGTCGCCGCCGAGCAGGACCGGCGGCAGGTAGCCGAGCACCACGTTGGCGTCGCTGACGGCAGGCTCGGTGCCGCCGCGGCCGTAGGAGACCGGTCCAGGCCGGGCGCCGGCCGAGCGCGGGCCGACACGCAGCGACTTCGTCAGGTCCGACACCTCGGCGATGGACCCGCCGCCGGCGCCGACCGAGCGGACGTCGAGCGTCGGCACCTTGGCCGGAAAATAGCCGACCTCGGTGGAGCGCGAGATGGTGGGCTCGCCGTCGATGATGACGGAGACGTCGGTGGAGGTGCCGCCCATGTCGAAGGCGAGCAGCTTGCCGAGCCCGGTGCGCCGCGCGATCATCACCGTCGAGGTGACGCCGCCGGCCGGGCCGGAAAGAACGGTGTGGACCGGCCGGTCGGAAGCCGCCTGCGCGCTCATCAGGCCGCCGTCGGAGCGCACGATGTGCAGCTTGGCCGCGACCCTCTCCTCCTTCAGGCGGTCTTCGATGCGCGACAGGTAGCGCTTCATGATCGGCCGCACGTAGTCGTTCATCACGGTGGTGATGGTGCGATCATACTCGCGGAATTCGGGCAGGATGTCGGAGGACAACGAGACCGGGATGTCGGGCCAGCGCTTCGCCACGATGTCGAGCAGGGCGCGCTCGTGGGCCGGGTTTGCATAGGAATGCATGAGCGAGATCGTCAGCGCCTCGATGCCCGAGCCGCAGAGGTCGTCGATCGCCCTGGTCGCAGCCGCGACGTCGAGTTCACGCACGACCTCGCCGCGGGCGTTGACGCGCTCGGGGATGCCGCGGGTGTCGGCGAGAGAGGCCAGCGGATCGGGCTTGTCCATCACGATCCAGCCGAACAGCGGGCCGGGCGTCCACGACTTGGCCAGATGCAGCGTGTATTCGAAGCCTTCGGTGACGAGCAGGCCGACACGGGCGCCCTTCCCTTCCAGAACGGCATTGGTGGCGACGGTGGTGCCGTGCAGGACCAGCGCGAGGTCCGAGGGCGAGATACCGGCCTTCTCGCAGATCAGCCGTACGCCCGCGGCGACTCCGATCGACTGATCCTCCGGCGTGGACGGCGTCTTGGCCTGCCACGTCCGCTGCGTCGCCTCGTCGTGCAGCAGGAGGTCCGTGAAGGTCCCCCCGACATCGACTCCCAGTCTCATGCAAACACCCTTTCGCTTCGGAACCCAGCGGAGCAAACCGCTCTTGAATGCGTATTCATTGCAGCATAGATTGCACCGGACGACATTCGCAAGAGGGTCGGCGCGCGATTCCGCGGGCTAAACCTGCGGCGTTCCGCCCCTCGCCATCCAGGGACCTTCGGCGCATGACAGGACGGACGCTCTACGACAAGGTTTGGGACAGCCACGCGGTCAAGACCTACGGCGACGGCTCGACGCTGCTCTACGTCGACCGCCACCTCGTGCAGGAGGTGTCGAGTCCCCAGGCCTTCGACGGCCTGAAGGCGATGGGCCGGCCCCTGCGCCGGCCCGACGCGCACGTGGCGGTGGCCGACCACGCGGTGCCGACGCGGATGCGCCACAAGCCGCTGCCCGACGGGCTCGCCGCACGGCAGGTGGCGCGGCTCGTCGACAATGCGAAGGCCTTCGGCGTGCCCTACATCCCGATGAACGACCGCCGGCACGGCATCGTCCACGTGATCGGTCCGGAGCTCGGCTTCACGTTGCCCGGGGCGACGCTGGTCTGCGGCGACAGCCACACCTGCACGCACGGCGCCTTCGGGGCGATCGCCTTCGGCATCGGCGCCAGCGAATGCGAGACGGTGTTCGCCACCCAGACCATCCGCCAGACCAAGCAGAAGCGCATGCGCGTCCAGCTCCTCGGCGCGCTCCGACCCGGCGTGACGGTGAAGGACATCATCCTGGCGCTGATCGCGAAGATCGGTACCGGCGGCGGCTTCGGCCACGCCATCGAATATGCAGGGCCGGCGATCGCGGCGCTCTCCATGGAGGCGCGCATGACGCTCTGCAACATGTCGATCGAGGCCGGCAGCCGGGTGGGCATGGTGGCGCCCGACGAGACCACCTTCGCCTATCTGAAGGGCCGGCCGCTGGCACCGACGGGCGCGCTGTGGGAGCGCGCGGTGGCGGAATGGCGCACGCTCGCCAGCGACGCCGACGCCGTGTTCGACCGCGAGGTGGAGCTCGACGTCTCGGCGATCGCGCCGCACGTCTCCTGGGGCACGACGCCGGAGGAGACGCTGCCGGTGACGGGCGCCGTGCCCGACCCCGCCGCCGAGGCCGACCCGGCGCGGCGCGCGCGGCTGCAGAAGAGCCTCGACTACATGGGGCTCACCCCCGGCATGCCGCTCACGCAGATCGCCATCGACCGGGTGTTCATCGGCTCGTGCACCAACGGCCGCATCGAGGACCTGCGGCGGGCCGCCGGCGTGCTGTCGGGCCGCAGCGTCGCGCCCGGCGTGCAGGCCATCGTGGTGCCGGGCTCGGCCGGCGTGCGCATCCAGGCCGAGGCCGAAGGGCTCGACCGCATCTTCCGCGACGCCGGCTTCGAGTGGCGGGCCTCCGGCTGCTCGATGTGCGTGGCGATGAACGACGACCGGCTCTCCGAGGGCGAGCGCTGCGCCTCCACCTCCAACCGCAATTTCGAAGGCCGCCAGGGCAAGGGCGGTCGCACGCACCTGATGAGCCCCGAAATGGCGGCGGCCGCGGCCGTGGCCGGGCGGCTCGCCGACGTGCGCGACCTCAGGAGCTGACGATGGACAAGTTCACCACGCTCACCAGCATCGCCGCCCCCCTGCCCGAGACGCATCTCGACACCGACGTGATCTTCCCCGCCCGCTTCCTGCTCCTGCCGGACAAGAAGGGGCTGGGCGAACAGCTGTTCAACGAGCGCCGCACCAACCGCGACGGCAAGGGCGAGGCCCCGCGCTTCGTGCTCGACACGCCGCCGTGGAACGAGGCCCGCATCCTCGTCACCGGCCGCGCCTTCGGCACCGGCTCCAGCCGCGAGCAGGCGGTGTGGTCGCTCGCCGACTTCGGCATCCGCTGCGTGATCGCGCCGAGCTTCGGCGAAATCTTCTTTTCCAACTGCTTCAAGAACGGCGTGCTGCCGATCGTGCTCGACGAGGCCGCGCATGCGTCGGTGATGGCCGAGGCCGACGCCGCGCGGCCGCTGACGATCGACCTCGAGGCGCAGGAGATCCGCTTCCAGGACGGCCGCACGCTGCCCTTCGCCATCGACCCGCACCGCAGGCGCACGCTCATCGAGGGCCTCGACGAGATCGGCCTGATCCTCGCCGACGACCTCGCCGAGATTTCGGATTTCGAGGCCCGGCAGCGGCAGGAGCGTCCCTGGCTGCACCTGACGCGGGACCAGCTGGCATATCTCGACGACGTGGGGGAGGAACTGCGGTAGGGGCGCGACCGAACACCCCTCCGCTTGCGGCTCAGCCTCCCGCCACCGGAAAGCATGACTGTCCCGTCATGACGATGTCTTCCGGGAAGACGAAGCCGACGGGCGAGAGGAACCTGTAGGACACGGTCACGACGGCGAAGCCGCCGATGCCCGCGCAGGTGCCCTCCCCGTCGATCTCGACCAGATCCGGATCGAGAAGGACGCCGAGCCCTCGCGCGGCGGCGACGGCGTAGGTGCGGGCCTGCGCCGCGTCGAAGGTCCCGCCGGGCGCGCATTCCGGCTGGGCAATGCCGATGCACCGGGCGACCGAGGTGGCCACGTCCTTGACGGCCTGGCTGGTCCAGTAGGCCCTCCCGCCTTCGATGCTTCCGAACAGCAGCGCGAACATCGGCAGCGCCAGGATGGCGACCTCCACCGCGCTGGACCCGGCACGGCAGGCGAGGAAGCGGCGCAGCGCGCGTCTCACGGCACGCTCACGGTGGAATCGACGGTGATGGAATCGCCCGACGAGACCAGGAGGAGGCCGCCGAACTTCGGTTCGAAACTGCGCGACACGACGATCTGCACGTACCGGGATGCGTAGCCGCCCGTCCCGCAGGGCCGGCCGCATTCGAGCGCGCTTCCGAACGACATGGCGGTGCCCGACGGCGTGGCGCAGAAGCACCGGGCAGCGGATGCGGCACTCCCTTCGGTCGAGAAGCGTCCGTCCCGGTTGACCACCGTGAGGTCGCCGTTGACGATGACGCGCACGACCCCGCCGCCGGGAAGGCGGTTCGCGGCGACTGCGGCGGTCTGGCGCGCGACCTCTTCGGGAGCTTCCGCCACGCGGCCCGCATTGACCAGGAGGAAATTCGAGCCCGCCGACACGGCGGAGCTGACGTCGGACCGGGAGACCAGCAGATCGCCGACGTCGGCTATTCCTGCCATGATGACGATGAGCACCGGTGCGATCAGCGCGAACTCCACGCTGGACAGGCCCGCCTCGGCGTCGCGGGCGCGGGCGAGGCAGCGCCGCAGCCGCGCGCGCAGGGATTCCGCCATGCCGCTCACCGGACGATCCTCACGGCCACGGTTTCCTGCGCGCCTCCGCTCTCTGCGCTCATCTCGCAGTTCGACGCTCCGGTGGTTCCGCCCGTCAGCGTGACCCGCGAGGCCACCACCTGGAAGCAGCCGCCCGTGCCGCCGCCGACGCCTGCACCGCCGGACATCTCCAGCGGGCCGTTCGGAAAGTAGAAGGCACCGGAGATCCGCGCGCTCGCGGCGCCGGCGGCGAACGAAGCGCCGGTGGTCGTGGCGGAGGTCTGCGGACCGATCAGCGCGACGTTGGCATTCGCGCCCGTCGTCGGCGCCGACAGCGTGACGTTTCTGTAACCGGCCGTCGCGCAGAAGGCGGCGTCGCCGCACGATCCCGACGACTTCACGCCCTTGCCGGAGACGACCAGGGTGACGTCCTGGCCGAGCAGGCTCACCTCCTGTCCGAAGCAGGTCACGCCGCCGCCGCCCGACGCACCGAGCTGGAAGCCGCCGTTCACCGTCCACGTGCCCGCGCCGAGGCGGCTGCCGCCCGAGAGCGACATCTGGCCGTCGACGTCGCTGTGCGCGGCGCGGCCGAACCACGCGCAGGAGCCGCCGGCCGTCTTCACGTCGCCCTTGATCCGGAACCCGTCGGCCGCCGAGACGTCGCCCGTCCTCAGACGGCTGCTTCCTTCCAGGGCCACCGCCGTGCCGCCGCTGTTGCCGATGTGGTAGGCGTTGCCGCTGCCGCCGCCGAGTTCCACCCTGGTGCTGCCCTCGATGCGAAGGCCGTATCCGAGGTTGAACATCGAGGCGTCCCCGAAGACGAGGCTCCCACTTCCCTGCACGCAGATGCTCGGCTGGCTGCCGCCGCAGGTGAACTTGCCGTTGCCGATCAGGAAGCTTCCCGCGCCGAAGGTGACCGACGCCGACCCCTGGACCCGCAGCCCCTGGCGGATGGTCCAGTTGCCGCCGCCGAACCTGAACTCGCCCGACGAGCCCGTCTCGATGCCGCCGTTGACGTAATAGGTCCGCCCCTTCCCGTTGGGATCGACGTCGAGGGTGACGCCTCCCGCCACGGTGATGTTCCCGAACCGGATCTCCTGCCCGGACGAGACGCCGGAACAGTCGACGGTCCACCGCGGCGCGTTCCAGGCCGCGCTGCAGCCGATGGGCATCTTCGCCTTCACTGCCGCGACGGTGGTCTGGTTCCACCCGCCCTCGAAATGCACGTCCGTGCCACTCTTGACCGAGGGCACCGGCGGCCACTGCATCGCGTTCACGGAGGCCACGCGGGCCCATGCGGCCGCGATGCCCGTATGGCCGGCGAGCGGATCGGTGACGGACTGGCGGGCGACCGTTTCCCGGACGTTGGTGTCCCATCTGCAATTGTCGAGGGTGGATCCGTAGGTGACCTTCAGCGCCGAAACCCGGGTGCCGCAGGGCACGACCACGGCGGCATTGGAGGCGATGGCGCAATCCGGCGCGTTGAGCGTGGTTCCGCCGGAGAGCGTGATGCCGGACTGCGCGGCATCGAGCGCCACGATGCAGCCGCCCCCCTCCTCCCGCGCCGGACTGCCGAGGATGGCGGTGGACCCGGCAAGCACTGGAATGGCGATCACGTCGCTCAGGATTGCCGACAGAAAGGCCGGCTGGACGCCCGCCACGTCGACCCGGACGGCGAGGGCGTCAGGGTCGAGCGGCGAGGCGACGAGGCTGACCTCGGCCTGCTGCGGGTCGCCGCCGTTGAGGGCCACCACAGCGAGGGCCGCCGCGCGCATGCGCTCTTCGGACTGCTCGCGCGCATAGGCGACCGCGCCGGCATAGGCCGCGAGATCGGACATGCGCTGGTTCTGCGCCCGCAGGCCGACGGCCGAGCCGTACTCGACCGCAAGCCCCGCGCAGCCGATGACGACAGGCATCGACAGGGCCGACAGCACGAGCATGTTGCCCGACGCATCGGCCGCAAACCGCTTCAATACCCTGCCCATCGGCCCGACCAAAGTCACCACGACCCCTTTCCCGCCGCTTTGCCGCGACAACGCCAAACCGCTCTTTTCGCAGCGGTTTTCCTTTACACGACGGCTTCATACACCCCTGGCTATGAACTTCCGGTTGCAGGGAGTGGTTAGAAAAGTGGAAATGGCGGGAGCGGGCGGCGGGGGGGGAACGTCGTCCGAAGACACTGAGATTGTCGTGCCGCACCGGGCTCCTGCCTTCCAATCCCGCACAGTGCTGGAAGCTGTCCAACCGGAGCAGGCGGGTGCGTCGCTTCGGTTGAGCCAGTTGGATCGGTCGCAGGCTTGACCGGAGAAGCCCTGGATAGCGTAATCCTTCGTCTTCGGGACGTTGCGCGAGGCTTCTGGTATGACGGCATCGCTTCCGAGAGCCGGTCGCGGTTCGGCTTCGCGGCGTGTCATTCCTCGCTGAAGAAGTCCTCGTCCAGCCGCTGGATGTCGATGCGGCTGTGCAGCCGGGTGCCGACGCCGTGCTCGATCATCAGGGCCGTCAGCCGCTCGCCGTCGATCAGGATCACCCGCTGCGGCAGGTTTCGCGCATAGTCGACGGCGGCCTTCGTGAAGCTCGACGTCGTGACGAAGACGCCCTTGCCGGCGCCGAAGCCGACGAGCGAACCGACGAAGCCCTGCACGTCCGGGCGGCTGATCGCGTTGCCTCCGGCAAGGCGCTTGGCCTGGACGTAGATCCGGTCGAGGCCGAGGCGATCCTCGTTGATGACGCCGTCGACGCCGCCGTCGCCCGAACGGCCGAGCTGCTCGGCGGCGTTCCTGTGGCCGCCGCCATAGCCCATCGCGACCAGAAGCTCGACGATGAGGCGTTCGAAGAAGGCCGGGGAGTTGTCACGGATTCGCTCCAGAAGGTCCGCACGAAGGGAAGCGTTGAGCGCGCGGTACGCCGCCTCGATCTGCTCTTCCGGCGTCGCCTCCGGCGCCTTGTCGGCCCGCGTCTCGACCGGCGGGACGGCGGCGCCTTCCGCCTCAGCTGCTTCCTTCTGGTAGAAGGCGCGGAACGCCGGATAGGTGAGCAGGAACTCGGTGTCGAGGCGATCGGGCGGGGAGGCCAGAAGCGCGCGCCCGGTTTCGGTGGCGACGAACCGTCCGCGAGACGGCGAGGCGATCAGCCCCGCCTTCGACATGTAGAACTTCGCCCAGTGGATGCGGTTGTGCAGCACGCGCTGCCGTCCGCTCGGCAGTAACTCCTCGCGTTCCTCGGCCGAGAGGTCGAATTCGTCGGCGATCCGCTCGGCGGCGTCGGGCACGCGCTGCTCGCCGGCAGCGGCGTGGCGCAGAACGGGGAGCATGAGGGCCTGATAGTCCGGGATCGTCATTCGGTCCTCACCCTCGATCGACGTCCTGGACGAACGCCAGGAGGCGGCGGAACTCCGCGTCCAGAGTATCGCTTTTCCACCGGGTCACGAAGTGGCAGACGATGACGTCCCCACCAGCATGCTTACCCTCGCCCGTGCCGGAACGATGGCACAGCTCGCAGAACCAGGCAAACAACGGCTGCTGCGCCCAGCGCGACGATCGACAGAATTCGGAACCTCATCGAGCGCCGATGCTGGCACGGATCGTGTGGCTGGTGCCCCCGGCAGGGATCGAACCCGCGACCTTCGGTTTACAAAACCGCTGCTCTACCAGCTGAGCTACAAGGGCATGGGCGCTGGTTAGCACAATCGGCGCGGCAGTAAAGGCCCTTGCGGCGCGTCGAGCCGGGCGGATCGCGGCTTTCCCGCCTCCGCCCGCCATGCTACCCCGCCCCGGCGGCCCGTTGCGGGCGGCGGGTGGAGAGATCATGGACGCAACGCTGCCGACCCTGGCGTTCATCGCTTCGGAGACCGAGCAGGCCCAGGAGGCCGCGCGCCGGCTTTCGGCGCTCTACGGCCAGGAGCGGCCGGAGGAGGCCGACGTCATCGTGGCGCTCGGCGGCGACGGCTTCATGCTGCAGACGCTGCACGCCAACATGAATGCCGGCTGCAAGATCTACGGCATGAACCAGGGCACCGTCGGCTTCCTGATGAACGAATACCGCGAGGCCGGCCTGCGCGAGCGGGTGGCGGCGGCGATCGCCGAGACGATCCGGCCGCTGCGGATGCGGGCGATCACGGCCGACGGCGCGGAGGTCGACGCGCTGGCGATCAACGAGGTGTCGCTTCTGCGGCAATCCTACCAGGCAGCCAAGCTGCGCATCACCATCGACGACCACGTGCGGCTCGACGAACTGATCTGCGACGGCGTGATGGTGGCGACGCCGGCGGGTTCCACGGCCTACAATCTCTCGGCGCAGGGACCGATCCTGCCGCTCGACGCGCCGCTTCTGGCGCTCACCCCGGTGAGCGCGTTCCGGCCGCGGCGCTGGCGCGGGGCCCTGATCCCCAACCGCTCGACGGTGCGCTTCGACGTGCTGGAAGCCGGCAAGCGGCCGGTCAACGCGGTGGCCGACCATACCGAGGTGAAGTCGGTGATCTCGGTGACCATCCGCGAGACATCCGACGCGACGGCGACGATCCTGTTCGACGCCAGCCACTCCTGGGACGAGCGCATCCTGGCCGAGCAGTTCCGCTACTGAGGCGGGAGCGGAGCGCCCGGCTGCAAGCGCCGCCGGCCGCCACCCGGGGCGCGCGGGCGGGGAACGCCGGGCGCCATGCGGGCCGGTCGAGCGCCGGAAGCGGACGGCCGAAGCGGCGGACGGAACCCCAGTGGCCGGTTTCCGTTCAGCTTTCCGCCGCGCGGACGCTGCGAAAGGTTGACTTTTGCCGCATTGCACCGTAACGGCACTGACGCATTGCGCAAAAGCGCCCGGTCCGCCGCGCACCTCCGACGCGGCCCGCAGACAATAAAAGACAATCGATATCGTGTCATCAGACGACCAGAACGCTCCGGAAGCGGTGAAGTTTTCAGACCTCGGCCTGTCGGCCAAGGTGCTCGCCGCCGTCACCGACGCCGGCTACACCACCCCCACCCCCATCCAGGCGGGCGCGATCCCGCACGCGGTCGCCGGCAAGGACGTGCTGGGCATCGCCCAGACCGGCACCGGCAAGACGGCCGCCTTCGTGCTGCCGATGATCACGCGCATCGAGAAGGGCCGCGCCCGGGCGCGCATGCCGCGCACGCTGATCCTCGAGCCGACGCGGGAACTCGCCGCGCAGGTGGAAGAGAACTTCATCAAGTACGGCAAGAACCACCGGCTCAACATCGCGCTGCTCATCGGCGGCGTGTCGTTCGACGAGCAGGAGAAGAAGCTGGAGCGCGGCGCCGACGTGCTGATCGCGACGCCCGGCCGCATGCTCGACCATTTCGAGCGCGGCAAGCTGCTGCTCACCGGCGTCGAGATCCTCGTCATCGACGAGGCCGACCGCATGCTCGACATGGGCTTCATTCCCGACATCGAGCGCATCTGCAAGCTGATCCCCTTCACCCGCCAGACGCTGTTCTTCTCGGCCACGATGCCGCCGGAGATCACCAAGCTCACCGAGCAGTTCCTGCAGGCGCCGGTGCGCGTGGAGGTGTCGAAGGCCGCCTCGACGGGCGTCAACATCACGCAGCGGCTGGTCAAGTCCGGCACCAAGGGCTGGGACAAGCGCGAGGCGCTGCGCAGGCTGATGCGCGAGGAGGACGACAACCTCAAGAACGCGATCATCTTCTGCAACCGCAAGGTCGACGTGTCGGAACTGTTCCGCTCGCTGGTGCGGCACGGCTTCGACGCCGGCGCGCTGCATGGCGACATGGACCAGCGGGCCCGCATGGCGATGCTGGCGGGCTTCCGCGATGGCAAGCTGCGCTATCTGGTGGCCTCCGACGTGGCGGCGCGCGGGCTCGACATTCCCGACGTCAGCCACGTGTTCAATTTCGACGTGCCGATCCATGCCGAGGACTATGTCCACCGCATCGGCCGCACCGGCCGCGCCGGGCGGCTCGGCAAGTCCTTCACCATCGTGACGAAGTCGGACGCCAAGTATCTCGACGCGATCGAGAAGCTGACCGGCAACAAGATCGAGTGGCACGACGGCGACCTGTCGACCGTGGTGCAGAGCGAGGGCGAGGACGACGCGCCGCGCCGCGGCCGCGGGGCGCCGAAGCGCGCCTCCGGACGCCGCGAGCGCGACGATGGCGGGCGCGAGCGCGGCCGCAGCCGCGACCGTGCGCCGCGCGAGGACAGGCCCGCCCGCGAGGACCGGCCGGCGCGCGCGGAGAAGCCCGCCGAGGACAGGGTCGAGCGCAAGGCCCGGGTCGAGCGCGAGGACAGGCCGGTGCGCAGCCCCGTGGCCGAGGCCGTGGCGGAATCGGTGGAACTCGACGAGGCTGTCGAAGCCGCGCCCGTCGAACGTCGCGAGCGCCGCGACGCCATCCGCAGCGAGAACACCGCCCGCCGCAGCGCCCCGCCGCGCCCGGCACCGGCCGCCGCCCGTGCGCCGGCCAATTCGAACCGCCACCGTCGCAACGACGACATGAACGACGGCACCGTCGGCTTCGGCGACGACCTGCCGGACTTCATGAAGGTGGTCGTCAAGGTCTGACGACGGCGGACCGCGACAAGCGGTCCGCGGCACGCCGCCGCTCCGCCAGGCCCCCGCCGCCCCTCCCCTTCGTCATCCCGGAACGGCTTCCAAGCGCAGCGCAGGGCGACGTATCCGGGATCCATGCCTCGGCGGCTGCGCCCCGATCCGATGCAGGACGGGTGCCGCTGCCGCTGCACTTCCCCGGCCGCCCCTCCCCCCTTCGTCATCCCGGAACGCGGCGGCGAGCGGAGCGAGACGGCACGTCTCCGGGATCCATGCCTCGCCGGTTGCGCCTCGATCCGGTGCAGGACGAGGCAGATGCCGTCACCCGTCGGCGCCGCTCCACGGTCGTGGCCGTCGTCACGGTCGTCGCCGCATCCTCCAGCGTCGCCCCCCCTCCGTCGTCGCTTCGCGACGCCACCTCCGCCCCCACTGCGTGGGGTGGAGGATAGCCCGCCGCCAGCGCTGACGCCCATCCTCCAACCCCACGCAGTGGGGTGGAGGTGCCGAGCGCAGCGAGGCGGAGGGGGGACCCCGCCGGGCCGGTCCGGGACGGTGGACGTCCGGCACGGCCGGCATGGCGAGGTCCGCAGCGACTTTCCCGCGCATCGGCGCGCCGAAGATCAGGACCGCTCCCCTCCCCTTCGTCATCCCGGAACGGCGTCCAAGCGCAGCGCAGGGCGACGTATCCGGGATCCATGCCTCGCCGGACATGCCCGCGATCCGGTGCGCGACGAGGCAGATGCCGCTGCGCGTCAGCGCCATCGTCACGGTCGTCGCCGCATCCTCCAGCGTCGTCCCCCCCTCCGTCGTCGCTTCGCGACGCCACCTCCGCCCCCACTGCGTGGGGTGGAGTACAGGCTGCCACCGGCGCCGACGCCCATCCCCCAACCCCACGCAGTGGGGGGAGGTGCCGAGCGGAGCGAGGCGGAAGGGGGGACCCCGCCGGTCCGGTCCGGGACGGTGGACGTCCGGCACGGCCGGCATGGCGAGGTCCGCAGCGACTTTCCCGCGCATCGGCGCGCCGAAGATCAGGACCGCTCCCCTCCCCTTCGTCATCCCGGAACGGCGTCCGAGCGCAGCGCAGGACGCCGTATCCGGGATCCATGCCTCGCCGGACATGCCCGCGATCCGGTGCGCGACGAGGCCCGAGCCGTCGCCCGTAGCCGCCGCTCCACGGTCGTCGCCGCATCCTCCAGCGTCGTCCCCCCCCTCCGTCGTCGCTTCGCGACGCCACCTCCGCCCCCACTGCGTGGGGTGGAGGACAGGCTGCCACCGGCGCTGTCGCCCATCCTCCAACCCCACGCAGTGGGGTGGAGGTGCCGAGCGCAGCGAGGCGGAGGGGGGACCCCGCCGGGCCGGTCCGGGACGGTGGACGTCCGGCACGACGGATGCGGCGAGGTCCGCAGCGACTTTCCCGCGCATCGACGCGCCGAAGATCAGGACCGCTCCCCTCCCCTTCGTCATCCCGGAACGGCGTCCAAGCGCAGCGCAGGACGACGTATCCGGGATCCATGCCTCGCCGGACATGCCCGCGATCCGGTGCGCGACGAGGCAGATGCCGCTGCGCGTCAGCGCCGTCGTCACGGTCGTCGCCGCATCCCCCAGCGTGGCCCCCCCTCCGTCGTCGCTTCGCGACGCCACCTCCGCCCCCACTGCGTGGGGTGGAGGACAGGCTGCCACCGGCGCTGACGCCCATCCTCCAACCCCACGCAGTGGGGTGGAGGTGCCGAGCGGAGCGAGGCGGAGGGGGGACCCCGCCGGTCCGGGACGGTGGACGTCCGGCACGGCCGGCATGTCGAGATCGCAGCGACTTTCCCGCGCATCGGCGCGCCGAAGATCAGGACCGCTCCCCTCCTCTTCGTCATCCCGGAAAGGCGTCCGAGCGCAGCGCAGGACGCCGTATCCGGGATCCATGCCTCGCCGGACATGCCCGCGATCCGGTGCACGACGAGGCCCGAGCCGTCGCCCGTAGCCGCCGCTCCACGGTCGTCGCCGCATCCTCCAGCGTCGTCCCCCCCCTCCGTCGTCGCTTCGCGACGCCACCTCCGCCCCCACTGCGTGGGGTGGAGGACAGGCTGCCGCCAGCGCCGCCGCCTTCCGCTCGCGCGCTCGAACAAAACTGCGCACGTCGCCGCCGGCAGAATCAACCGCTTGCGCGAAATCTCAGGCGCTCTTTCCACGCCCCCCGCCACCGGCCGTACGATGCGCGCGGTGAAAGGAGCGGCAATGGACGTGGACGAACGCATCGTGAGACGGATCATCGCGACGCTGCTCGCGCTGGCGGCGCTCGCCGAGCGCGCCGCCGTCCGCTCCTTCCTCGTCCGCTGGATCGTGCTCGCCGCGCTGCGCCGCGCCGAGGGCATCGCGACCCGCTATGCGCCGAGGAGGCCGGCCTCGACGGGCGCTTCTTCGAAGACGAGGACCTCTCCGGCAGCAGCCCCGCCACGGCCGGGATCCTCGCCTGGCGCCTGCGCTGGATCGCCGCGTTTCTGCAGGGCCTGCTCGAGGCCGACTGCCTGCGCCACGCCTGGACGGCGGGCGTCCACGGCCCGCGCCGTCCGGGCGCCGGGCATGGCCTGGGTGCGGCGCGGGCCGCAACGCCGGTCCTCGTCGCGCGCCGGCCCTGGGACACGTCCTGAGGCCGCGGGCCGGCCCGTGCGATCATCCCGGAATGTTATCAGCCGGCGGAGGTCTCCGCGCGGCCCGCAGGCGCATGGGCGGACGAAGGGGCGGTGAGCCGAACCCGGGCGGCCTGCGCGGCGGTTCCGGCCGGCGGGACCCCGGATGCAGTGAACGGTCGCGGACCGAAAGCCGCCGTGCCGGTCGCTCGAAGCTGCGCAGCCGTGCCCTGCGCGTCTCGCATTCGCTCCCCCGCGCGTCCGGCCGAACCGCGCGAGACTGCCGACCCACCGCCGAAGCCGCCCCGATGTTTCCGCTCTGCCCGGACGACCGTCCGACGCAGACGGTCGCCGGGCGACCCGGAAAGGCGCGCTCTCCCCTGGCCCACCACCCTTGCGCCACTGGCGGGTGGTGCGCGACCGCCTGCTCCGCCATCGTCGGTCCGGGGCGCGTGACGCTCCGGGAGGAAGATCGTGATTCAAGCCGCCCCCTCGCCCGGCCGCGCCTATGCGCCGGACAGTTCGTATTCCTGGTTCCGGCTCGCCGTCGCCATGCTGCTCGGCACGATCGGCAGCGTCGGCATGTGGGCGATCGTCGTCATGCTGCCGGCCGCGCAGGCCGAGTTCGGGGTGGGGCGCGGCGAGGCGTCGCTGCCCTACACGCTGACCATGGTGGGCTTCGCCATCGGCAACGTGGTGATCGGCCGCTTCGTCGACCGGATGGGCGTGGCCGTTCCGGTGGCCGTCGCGGCCGTCGTCTCGGCGGCCGGCTTCGTGGCGGCGGCCTGGGCGCCGAGCATCTGGATGCTGGCGGCGGCGCAGCTCCTGATCGGCATCGGCACGGCCGCGACCTTCGGGCCGCTGATGGCCGACGTCTCGCGCTGGTTCGAGAAGCGGCGCGGCATCGCGGTGGCGGCATCGGCCACCGGCAACTACCTCGCCGGCGCGATCTGGCCCTTCGTGGTGCAGTACGGGCTGGAACATGGCGGATGGCGGATGACATCGATGGGCATCGGCGTCTTCTGCGCGGTCACGATCGTGCCGCTGTCGATGCTGCTGCGCGGGCGGGCGCCGGAACCGGCGGGCGGCGCGGGCGCAGCACCGAGGCCGAAGTTCGCCATCGACCTGTCGAACCGGGCGCTGCTGACGCTGCTCATCGTCGCCGGCTTCGGCTGCTGCATGGCGATGGCGATGCCGCAGGTGCACATCGTCGCCTATTGCGCCGACCTCGGCTTCGGCGTGGCGCGGGGCGCGGAGATGCTGTCGCTGATGCTGGCCGCCGGCATCGTCAGCCGGCTCGCCTCGGGCTTCGTCGCCGACCGCATCGGCGGGGTGAAGACGCTGCTCATCGGCTCGGTGCTGCAGGGGCTGTCGCTGCTCCTCTACATCCCCTTCGACGGGCTCGCCTCGCTCTACGTCGTCTCCTTCGTCTTCGGCCTGTCGCAGGGCGGCATCGTGCCCTGCTACGCCATCATCATCCGCGAATACCTGCCGCCGCGCGAGGCCGGCGAGCGGATCGGCATCGTCATCATGGCGACGATCGCCGGAATGGCGGTCGGCGGCTGGATGTCCGGCGTGATCTACGACTGGACCGGCTCCTATGCGGCGGCCTTCCTCAACGGCATCGCCTGGAACGTGCTCAACGTGAGCGTGATGCTGGCGATCCTGACGAAGACGCGGACGAGGCGGGAGGCGGCGCTGGCGTGAGAGGGGGGACGCTGCGGATCTCCCCCCTTGAGGGGGGTCCGAAGGACGGGCGAGACGAGTGGCTCGCCCTGCCCAGCAGGCCAGAGGGGGGCGCCGTAGAGCGCAGACGCGAAAGCCGAAACAGCCGTTCGAACAGCCAATCTCAGACCTGGCGCTCCGTCGCACCCCCCTCTGCCCTGCCGGGCAGGGCGAGCCACTCGTCTCGCCCGTCCTTCGGACCCCCCTCAAGGGGGGAGATCAGGCGCGCCGCCGGCTTCGCGATAATGCAGTCGTCGCCAGACGAACGCCGCCGCCGACACTGCGATCTCCCCCCTTGAGGGGGAGATGCCGGCAGGCAGAGGGGGGTGTCGTAAAGTGCAAGCGGTGGCGGGCCGGCCAGTGCGTCGAGACGACCACCGGGAAGGGCCGCGTTCCGTCGCGCCCCCCTCTGTCCTGCCGGGCGGGGCGAGCCACCGGTCTCGCCCGTCCTTCGGACCCCCCACGAGGGGGGAGATCGGCTGTCGCCGGCGTTTCGCCCTCGCCTGCCCGGCCTCAGAACGCCTTGAAGGTCAGCGTCGTCAGCGTGCGGAAGATGCCGGGGACGTCGGCGACGTTCTCGTCGATGAACTTGCCGATGTCGACGTCCTCGGGGATGTAGAGCTTCATCAGCAGGTCGTAGTCGCCGCTGGTGGAATAGAGTTCCGAGGCGATCTCGCGTTCGAAGAGGGCGTCCGCGACGGCATAGGTCTTGCCGGGGATGCACTGGACCTGGACGAAAACGGCTCGCATGGGCACTCCATCTGCTGTGCGGCCAAGGTCGAACCGGCTGCCGCGCGGCGACCTTCGGCGGATCGGTTCAGCCTGTCAACAGCGTGCGCGTCAGCGCGTGCGAGGGATCGGCGAGGCCGTCGACGACGTTGAAATGATGGCGGTCGGGTTCCTCCACGCAGGCGGTGGCGGCGCCGAGGCCGGTCCAGACATTGGCGAGCAGCGCGTTCTGGCGGATGAACTCGGCACGCTCGCCGGCCCCCACCCAGCAGCAGAGGCGCGTGCCGGGCAGCGGTTCGAGCAGCGCCGGGCTCTCGGCCCGAGCCTCGGCGGCGTCGACGCGCAGCGTCTCGTTCATCGCAAGCCGCATCAGCGGGCGCAGGTCGTGGACGCCGGAGATGGAGACGACGTTGCGGATGCGCCGGCGCACGGCATCCGGCAGCGGCGTGTTCGCGCAGACCATGCGCGTGGCGAGATGGCCGCCGGCGGAGTGCCCGGTGAGGAAGACCGGCCCGGCCACTTCGCCCGCCGCATGCGCGATCGCCTGCCCGACCTCGGCCGTGATGTCGGCGATGCGCACGGACGGGCAGAGCGAATAGGACGGCATGGCGACGGCGAAGCCGCTCTCGACGCAGCCCCTGGCCAGATGCGACCACAGGCTGCGGTCGAAGCGCATCCAGTAGCCGCCATGGACGAAGACGACGAGACCGGCAGGCTCGATCGCCGGCAGGAAGAGATCGTAGGCGTTGCGCTCGCCCGAACCGTAGGCGACGCCGAGCCGCGCGCGCCCGGCCGCGGCCATCTCCTCGCGATAGGCGCGGGCGGGCTCGACCCAGGCCGCCGGCCAGCGGTCGCCGCCGGGAATGTTGGGCCCGTTGGCATAGGCGTCGTCCCAATCGGCGATCTGGCGGTGGATCATGGCACTCTCTCCCTGATGGCGGCCTTTCCGACGGCGGCGGACCGCCCTGCCCTTTGACCGGATTGTAGCGGCTTGTCGAGGGCGGGGAACAGAGCCGGCGGGTATTTTCGGGCGGCCTGGAGACCTGTCGATGCCATCACTCCTCTTCCTCGCGTGTCCGCCGGGCAGGCGTGACTGCACGACACCGGCCGTCATCCTCGGCCCTGTGCCGAGGATCTGCCCCGGCCTCGGGTTGCACGCATTCCGGGTACGTTCCGGAGTGCCGGGACGCGCCGGACCCTCGTCGGTCGGCAGATCCTCGGCACAAGGCCGAGGATGACGGCGGTGGAGCGGTGGCCGCGCTACAGCGGCGGAGCGGCGGCGTTCGAGCGGCGACGGCGGTGGAGCGCCGATGCCGTCAACGCTCGGCCGGGCATCTCGGTGATCGTCCGGCGGGCAAGCGGCATCGCACGCCGACGGCCGTCATCCTCGGCCCTGTGCCGAGGATCTGCCCGGGCCTCGGGTTACACGCATTCCGGCGACGTGCCGGAGTGCCGGGACGCGCCGGACCCTCGTCGGTCGGCAGATCCTCGGCACAAGGCCGAGGATGACGGCGGTGGAGCGGTGGCCGCGCTACAGCGGCGGAGCGGCGGCGTTCGAGCGGCAACGGCGGTGGAGCGCCGATGCCGTCAACGCTCGGCCGGGCATCTCGGTGATCGTCCGGCGGGCAAGCGGCATCGCACGCCGACGGCCGTCATCCTCGGCCCTGTGCCGAGGATCTGCCCCAGCCTCGGGTTTCACGCATTCCGGGTACGTGCCGGAGTGCCGGGACACGCCGGGTTCTCGACGGTCGGCAGATCCTCGGCACAAGGCCGAGGATGACGGCGGTGGAGCGGCGGTGGAGCGGCGGTGGCAGTGGCAGTGGCAGTGGCAGTGGCGGTGGAGCGGCCGCGCCGCCAAGACCATTCCTTCAATCTTGAAATTTCAAGCTTGAAATATCCCGGGGCCGCTGTCATGCTGCCTCCACAGTCTGGCGATGGAGGCACGAGCGAGATGAAGATCGCGGTCCTTGGCGGTGGTCCCGCCGGTCTCTATTTCGCCATTTCGATGAAGCTGCGCGATGCCGCGCATGACGTCACCGTCATCGAGCGCAACCGGCCGGACGACACGTTCGGCTGGGGCGTGGTGCTGTCGGACGAGACGCTCGACAATCTGGCGAAAAACGATCCGGTCAGCGCCGAACGCATCCGCGCGCATTTCGCCTATTGGGACGACATCGCGGTCACCTACCGCGGCACGCGCACGGTGTCGTCGGGTCACGGCTTCTGCGGCATCGGCCGCAAGCAGCTGCTGATCCTCCTGCAGGCGCGCGCCCGCGAACTCGGCGTGGAACTCGCCTTCGAGACCGAGGCGCGCGAGCCGCGGTTCTACATGGAGCGCTACGATCTGGTCGTGGCCTCCGACGGCCTGAACTCGAAGACGCGTACGGCCTTCGCCGACATCTTCAAGCCCGACATCGAGATGCGCGCCTGCAAGTTCGTCTGGCTGGGCACGCACCAGAAGTTCGACGACGCCTTCACCTTCATCTTCGAGGAGACGGACAAGGGCTGGGTCTGGGCGCATGCCTACCAGTTCGATCCCGACACAGCGACCTTCATCGTCGAGTGCAGCCAGGAGACCTGGGACAATTTCGGCTTCGGCACCATGTCGAAGGAGGAGTCCATCGCCACCTGCGAGGCGATCTTCAAGGACCATCTCGGCGGCCATCCGCTGATGTCGAACGCCAACCACGTGCGCGGCTCGGCCTGGATCAATTTCCCGCGCGTGCTGTGCGAGCGCTGGTCGCACGAGAACCTGGCGCTGATGGGCGATGCGGCGGCGAGCGCACATTTCTCGATCGGCTCGGGCACCAAGCTCGCCGTCGAGAGCGCGATCGCGCTCGCCGACTACGTCACCTCGGAACCGACACTCGCCGCCGCCTTCGCGAAATACGAGGCGGCGCGGCGCACCGAGGTGCTGAAGCTGCAGTCGGCGGCGCGCAATTCGCTCGAATGGTTCGAGGACATCGCGCGCTATCTCAACCTCGACCCGGTGCAGTTCAACTATTCCCTGCTCACCCGCTCGCAGCGCATCAGCCACGAGAACCTCAGGCTGCGCGACGCGGCCTGGCTGGCGGGCGCCGAACGCTGGTTCCAGCAGCAGGCCGGCAGCACCGGCAATGCGGCGCGGGCGCCGATGTTCGCGCCGTTCAGGCTGCGCGACATGGAGCTCGCCAACCGCGTCGTCGTCTCGCCGATGGCGCAGTACAAGGCCATCGACGGCTGCCCGACCGACTGGCATTTCGCCCATTATGCCGAGCGCGCCAAGGGCGGCGCGGCGATGGTGACGATCGAGATGACCTGCGTGTCGCCGGAAGGCCGCATCACGCCCGGCTGCCCCGGCTTCTACGCCCCGGAGCACGAAACGGCGTGGAAGCGGCTGGTGGACTTCGTCCATGCCGAGACGGAGGCGAAGATCTGCGCCCAGATCGGCCATGCCGGCGCCAAGGGCTCGACGCAGGTCGGCTGGGAAGACGCCGACGCGCCGCTGCCTTCGGGGAACTGGCCGCTGATGGCGGCCTCGGCGGTGGCCTGGTCGGAGGCGAATGCGGTGCCGAAGGCGATGGACCGCGCCGACATGGACATGGTGCGCGACGAGTTCGTGGCGTCGGCGCGGATGGCCGAGCGCTGCGGCTTCGACATGATCGAACTCCACATGGCGCATGGCTACCTCCTGTCGTCCTTCATCACGCCGGTGACCAATCGGCGCACGGACGACTATGGCGGCAGCCTGGAGAACCGGATGCGCTATCCGCTGGAGGTGTTCCATGCGGTGCGGGCCGTCTGGCCGGACGCGAAGCCGATCTCGGTGCGCATCTCGGCCAACGACTGGGTGGGCGAGGACGGCGTGACGCCGCAGGAGGCGGTGGCCATCGCGCGGATGCTGAAGGAGGCCGGCGTCGACATCTGCGACGTCTCGGCCGGGCAGACGTCGAGGCGGGCGAAGCCGGTCTACGGCCGGATGTTCCAGACGCCCTTTTCCGACCGCATCCGCAACGAGACCGGCATGGCGACCATGGCGGTGGGCAACATCTACGAGCCCGACCACGTCAACTCGATCCTGATGGCCGGGCGCGCCGACCTCGTCTGCCTCGCCCGCCCGCACCTCGCCGACCCCTACTGGACGCTGCACGCGGCAGCGGCACTGGGCGACCGGGGGGTGACGTGGCCGAAGCCCTATCTCGCCGGCCGCGACCAGATGTACCGGCTGGCGGAGCGGCAGGACCAGATGACGGGGAAGGTGTGATGGGGGTGTCCGCTTCCATGCCTGTTCGCTCGGCGTCAAGCGCCCCCTCACCGTCTCGCTTCGCGAGCCACCTCTCCCCCTGCCCGGGGGAGAGGAAAGGCAGGGCGGCGGGGCCGCGGTTCCTCTCCCCCACAATGTGGGGGAGAGGTGGCTCGGGCGAAGCCCGAGACGGTGAGGGGGAACAGCGACGTTCCTGTCCGGCTGGAGGTTGGCCGTGGTCAGACAGCTCCGCTGGGGTCGATCCGAAAAAAGGCTCCGCCAGATGACCATCTCCCTCACCCACGCCCTCGTCACCGGCGGCGCCACGGGCATCGGCAAGGCCGCGGCGCTCGCGCTCGCCGAAGCGGGCGTCGAAGTCACCATCTGCGGCCGGCGCAAGGAGCCGCTGGAGGCGGTCGCGGCGCTGCACACTCGGCTCCATGTGGTCACCGCCGACGTGACCGACGAAGCCTCCGTCGAAGCGCTCTACCGGCAGGCCGAAGCCGCGCGCGGGCCGATCGAGATCGTGGTGGCCAATGCCGGCATCGCCTCGAGCGCGCCGGCGCACAGGACCGCGCTCGCCGACTGGAGCCGGATCATCGACGTCAACCTGACGGGCGCGTTCCTGACCGTGCGGCCGGCGCTGGCCGGCATGGCGGAGCGCCGGCGCGGGCGCATCATCTTCGTGGCCTCGGTGGCCGGCTTGCGGGGGGCCGCCTATGTCGCGCCCTACGTCGCCTCCAAGCACGGCGTCGTCGGCCTGATGCGGGCGCTTTCGGTCGAACTGCTCAAGACCGGCGTCACCGTCAACGCGGTCTGCCCGGGCTATGTCGAGACCGAGATGCTGGAGGAGTCCATCGCCCGGGTGATGGAGAAGACCGGCCGCGACCGCGAGACGGCGCGCCGCGGCTTTGCCGAATCCAACCCGAACCACCGGCTGATCCAGCCCGAGGAGGTCGCCGCCGCCGTCGTCTGGCTGGCGAGCGATGCCGCCGTCTCGGTGACCGGCCAGCCCATCGCCATCTCGGGAGGCGGGTGATGGCCGAGGCCTCGCTCGCCACGCTCGACGCGCCGCCGGCCTCCAAGGAGCGACTGCGGCTCTGGATCCGGCTGCTGCGTGTCTCGCGCATCGTCGAGAACGAGGTGCAGGCCCGGTTGAAGCGCGAGTTCGAGACCACCCTGCCGCGTTTCGACGTGATGGCGGCGCTGAACCGGGCGCCGGACGGCATGCTGATGAGCGACCTGTCGCGCTACCTGCTCGTGTCCAACGGCAACGTGACCGGCATCGTCGACCGGCTCGTCAAGGACGGCCACGTGGCGCGGACGCGGCGCGACGGCGACCGCCGCACCTCGATCGTCACGCTGACCGAGCGCGGCGCCGAGACGTTCCGCACCATGGCTGCCGCGCACGAGGGCTGGATCGACGACCTGCTCGGCGACGTGGGCGAACCGGACGCGCGGCGGCTGTCGACGATGCTGAAGACGTTCCGCAGCAACTGGGAGGACGAACATTGACCGCCATGACCGGGTTCAAGCCGCAGCACTTCCTGTGGGAGGCGAAGGACGGGGTCGCGCAGGTGCGGCTCAACCGTCCGGACCGCAAGAACCCGCTGACCTTCGAGAGCTATGCCGAGCTGCGCGACACGTTCCGGGCGCTCGCCTATGCCGACGACGTCGACGTGGTGGTGTTCCTGCCCAACGGCGGCAATTTCTCCTCGGGCGGCGACGTTCACGAGATCATCGGGCCGCTGACCAGGATGGACATGAAGGGCCTGCTCGCCTTCACGCGCATGACCGGCGACTTCGTCAAGGCGATGCTCCAGTGCGGCAAGCCGATCATCTCGGCCGTCGACGGCGTGGCGGTGGGGGCCGGCGCGATCATCACCATGGCCTCCGACATCCGGATGGCGACGCCCGAGGCCAAGACCGGCTTCCTGTTCACCCGCGTCGGCCTCGCCGGCTGCGACATGGGCGCCTGCGCAATGCTGCCGCGCATCATCGGCCAGGGCCGCGCGGCCGAACTGCTCTACACCGGACGCACGATGAGTGCCGCCGAGGGCGAACGCTGGGGCTACTACAACCGGCTGGTGCCGGCCGAGACGCTGGAGGCGGAAGCGTTGTCGCTGGCGGCCCAGATCGCCGCCGGCCCGACCTTCGCGCACGGCATCACCAAGACGCAGCTCGCCCAGGAATGGTCGATGGGGCTCGAGCAGGCGATCGAGGCGGAAGCGCAGGCGCAGGCGATCTGCATGCAAACGGGCGATTTCCGCCGCGCCTACGAGGCCTTCGTGGCGAAGGTGCGGCCGGTGTTTGCGGGGGATTGAGGGATGGAGGGCTTTGCATTTCGCTCGACTTGCGAACCTCGCGTTCCGTCGCGCCCCCCTCTGCCCTGCCGGGCATCTCCCCCACGAGGGGGGAGATCAGCTGTCGCATCGGCTTTCGCCAACCGCGAACGTTGCATGGTAGGCGTCGTCGTTGAAGCTGCCGATCTCCCCCCTCGTGGGGGAGATGGCCGGCAGGCCAGAGGGGGGCGCGGCAGAGCGCTGACGTCGAACGAGGGAGGGACGCGGCATGCCTGACCGCTCCTTCCTCGCCTGGCCGTTCTTCGACGACCACCACCGCGCCCATGCCGAACGGCTGGAGGCGTGGTGCAACAAAAACCTGCCCGTCGACCACCATGACGTCGATGCCGCCTGCCGCAGGCTGGTGGCCGATCTCGGGCGCGACGGCTGGCTGTTGCCCACCGCCGTCGACCCCGCCTCCCCCGGCCCGCTCGGCGTGCGCACGCTCTGCCTCACCCGCGAGACGCTCGCCCGCCATGACGGGCTCGCCGACTTCGCCTTCGCCATGCAGGGGCTCGGCACCGGCGCGATCAGCCTGTTCGGCAGCCCTGAGCAGCGGCGCTGGCTCGACAAGACCCGGCGCGGCGAGGCGATCTCGGCCTTCGCGCTGTCGGAGCCGCGATCGGGCTCGGACGTCGCCAACATGGACATGCAGGCCGTGCGCGACGGCTCCGACCACGTGCTCACCGGCGAGAAGACCTGGATCTCCAACGGCGGCATCGCCGACCTCTACACGGTCTTCGCCCGCACCGGCGAAGCGCCGGGGGCGCGCGGCATCTCCTGCTTCCTCGTGCCCGCCGACACGCCCGGCCTGACGGTGGCCGAGCGGCTGGAGACCATCGCGCCCCATCCGCTGGCGCGCCTCGCCTTCGACGGCGTGCGGGTGCCGGCGGCGGCGATGATCGGCAGGCCGGGCGACGGCTTCCGCATCGCCATGTCGGTGCTCGACGTCTTCCGCTCGACGGTGGGCGCAGCCGCGCTCGGCTTCGCGCGGCGTGCACTCGATGAATCGCTTATCCGCGCCAACCAACGGGAACTGTTCGGAAAACCGCTGTTCGACCTGCAGATGGTGCAGGGCCACGTCGCCGACATGGCGCTCGACGTGGATGCTTCGGCGCTGCTCGTCTACCGCGCCGCCTGGACCAAGGATTCGGGTGCCGCGCGGGTGACGCGCGAGGCGGCGATGGCCAAGCTCCATGCCACCGACCGGGCGCAGGCGGTGATCGACGCGGCGGTGCAGCTGCATGGCGGGGACGGGGTCCGCAAGGGCCACATCGTCGAGAGCCTCTATCGCGAGATCCGGGCGCTGCGGATCTACGAGGGCGCGTCGGACGTGCAGAAGGTGGTGATCGCGCGGCAGGTGATGGGGGGTCAGGGGGTATGATGTCGCAAGCGGCAGTGTCTTCGCGAGGCCGAAGCACCCCCTCACCGTCACGCTTCGCGTGCCACCTCTCCCCCTGCCCGGGGGAGAGGAATCGCCAACCGTCGGCGGCACATCCGCAGTTGGACGAAATCGCTCTCTGCAGGGACGCGTCTCCAGCCTGGGTTCCTCTCCCCCGGGCAGGGGGAGAGGTGGCCCGCAGGGTCGGTGAGGGGGTGCTTTTCGAACGCGGAGAGTTACCATGCACGGACGCCCAGCCATGATCCTCGGTCCCTCCGCCCACACAGACACCTTCTCCCGCGACAACCTCCCCCCGGCCGACCGGTGGCCGGATCTGCTGCTCGAGGGCTTCGACTATCCGGAATGGCTGAACGCGGGCGTCGAGCTTTCCGACCGGATGGTGGAGCGCGGCTTCGGCGACAACACGGCGCTGATCGGCAATGGCCGCCGGCGCACCTACAAGGAACTGTCGGACTGGACCAACCGGCTGGCGCATGCGCTGGTGGAGGATTACGGCGTAAGGCCCGGAAACCGAATCCTGATCCGGGGGCCGAACAACCCCGCCGTCGTCGCCTGCTGGCTCGCGGCCACCAAGGCCGGCGCCGTCGTCGTCAACACCATGCCGATGCTGCGGGCCGGCGAGCTCGCCAAGATCGTCGACAAGGCGGAGATCGCGCTGGCGCTCTGCGACACGCGGGCGCTGGACGAGATGGTGGCCTGCGCCAAGCAGAGCCGCTTCCTGAAGCAGGTGGTCGGGTTCGACGGCACCGCCAACCACGACGCCGAACTCGATCGCGCCGCCCTCGACAAGCCGGTGCGCTTCGAGGCGGTGAAGACGGGGCGCGACGACGTGGCGCTGCTCGGCTTCACCTCGGGCACCACGGGCGTGCCGAAGGCGACGATGCATTTCCACCGCGACCTGCTGATCATCGCCGACGGCTATGCCAAGGAGGTGCTCGGCGTGACGCCGGACGACGTGTTCGTCGGCTCGCCGCCGCTCGCCTTCACCTTCGGGCTCGGCGGGCTCGCGATCTTCCCGCTGCGCTTCGGCGCGGCGGCGGCCCTGCTCGAGAACGCCTCGCCGCCGAACATGGTCGAGATCATCGAGAGGTACCGCGCCACGATCACCTTCACCGCACCGACCGCCTATCGGGCGATGCTGGCGGCCATGGACGAGGGCGCCGACCTGTCGTCGCTCCGGATCGCGGTATCGGCCGGCGAGACGCTGCCGGGGCCGGTGTTCGAGGACTGGACGCGGAAGACCGGCAAGCCGATCCTCGACGGCATCGGCGCGACCGAGATGCTGCACATCTTCATCTCCAACCGGCTCGACGACCGGCACGCTGCCACCACGGGCCGGCCGGTGACGGGCTACGAGGCAAGGATCGTCGACGAGGCGATGAACGAGGTGCCGCGCGGCACCGTCGGCAAGCTCGCCGTGCGCGGCCCGACCGGCTGCCGCTACCTCGCCGACGATCGGCAGGGCGAATACGTCAAGGCGGGCTGGAACATCACCGGCGACGCCTTCTACCAGGACGAGGACGGGCGATTCCACTTCGCCGCGCGGGCCGACGACCTGATCGTCTCGGCCGGCTACAACATCGCCGGACCCGAAGTGGAGGCGGCGCTGCTCGCTCATCCCGACGTGCTCGAATGCGCCGTCATCGGCGTCGCCGACGAGGCGCGCGGCCAGATCGTGCAGGCCCATGTGGTGCTGGTCGCCGGCTGCGCGGCCGACGACACCACGATCAAGCGGCTGCAGGACCACGTCAAGGCCACCATCGCCCCGTTCAAGTATCCGCGCTCGGTGATCTTCACCGACACGCTGCCGAAGACCCAGACCGGCAAGATCCAGCGGTTCAGGCTGCGGGAGTCCACGCAATGACCGATTTCGACGCGACCCGCGCGCTGTTCGACCTGCCCGAGGGCGTCGTCTATCTCGACGGCAACTCGCTCGGCCCCCTGCCCCGCGCGTCGCGCGAGCGGGTGGCGCGGGAGGTGTCGCAGTCCTGGGGGACGCTTTTGATCCGCGGCTGGAACGAGGCCGGCTGGATGGACCTGCCGCAGGTCGTCGGCGACAAGATCGGCCGGCTGGTCGGCGCGCCGGCGGGATCGGTGGTGGCGGGCGACTCCACCTCGGTGAATCTCTTCAAGGCCTTGACGGCGGCTCTTTCGCTCTCGGGCGAGCGCAAGGTCGTGCTGTCGGACAGCGGCAATTTCCCGACCGATCTCTACGTCGCGCAGCAGGCACTCGCCGCGCTGGGACGCGGGCACGACCTGAAGATCGTCGCGCCCGAGGCGGTCGAGCACGCGATCGACGAGACGGTCGCAGTGCTGATGCTGACCCAGGTCGACTATCGCACGGGACGGCTGCACGACATGGCGGCGCTGACGGCGAAGGCGCAGGCCGCCGGCGCGGTAACGGTCTGGGACCTCGCCCATTCGGCCGGGGCCCTGCCGGTCGACCTCCAGGGCGCAGGCGCGGACTTCGCCATCGGCTGCGGCTACAAGTACCTGAATGGCGGCCCCGGCGCGCCGGCCTTCATCTATGTGCGGCCCGGGCTCGGCGACCGTGTCTCGCCGGCGCTCGCCGGCTGGATGGGCCATGCCGCGCCCTTCGCCTTCGATCTCGGCTATGCGCCTGCCGAAGGCGTCAACCGGATGCGGGTCGGTACGCCGCCGATCCTGTCGATGGCCTCGCTCGACGCCGCGCTCGAGGTGTGGGACGGGGTGTCGATGGCGGATCTGCGGGCGCGGTCGATCGAGCTGTCGGAGACCTTCATCGCCGAGGTGGAGGCGCGCTGTCCGCAACTCGCGCTGGCCTCGCCGCGCGATCCGGAACGGCGCGGCAGCCAGGTGTCCTTCGCGTTTTCCGAGGGGTATGCCGCGATGCAGGCGGCGATCGCCAATGGCGTGGTCGGCGACTTCCGCGCGCCCGACATCATGCGCTTCGGCTTCACGCCGCTCTATGTCGGGCTCGACGACGTGCTTCGCGCCGCCGCGACGCTGGAGCGCGTGATGGGCGAGCGGCTGTGGGACCGTCCGGAATTCAAGCAGCGGGCCAAGGTGACATGAGCACGCCGCACGATCCCTCGACGGAAGGTGCCGTCACCGATTTCGCCCGGCGGATGTCCTATTCGGACTATCTGAAGCTCGACGGCATCCTCGCCGCCCAGGCGCCGCTGTCCTCCTCGCCCGACGAGATGCTGTTCATCGTCCAGCACCAGACGTCGGAACTGTGGATGAAGCTCGCGATCCACGAGCTCACGGCGGCGATGGCGGCCATCGCGCGCGACGACCTGCGCCCCGCCTTCAAGATGCTGAGCCGGGTGGCGCGCATCTTCGAGCAGCTGAACGGGGCCTGGGACGTGCTGCGCACCATGACGCCCAGCGAGTACACGCGCTTCCGCTCGGCGCTCGGCCAGTCGTCGGGCTTCCAGTCCTGGCAGTACCGGGCGATCGAGTTCCTGGCCGGCAACCGCAACCTCGCCATGCTGAAGCCGCATGGCCACGACGCGGCGACGACGGCGGTGCTGGAGGGCATCCTCGCGCGGCCGAGCCTCTACGACGAGGCGATCCGGCTGCTCGGGCGCGAAGGCTTCGACCTGTCGGGAGAGGCGGAGCGGCCGGACCTGCGCCAGCAGCGGGCGGCGAGCGACGTCGTCATGGGCGCCTGGAAGGCGGTCTACCAGGATCCGGAACGCCACTGGGCGCTCTACGAACTGGCCGAGAAGCTGGTCGATTTCGAGGATTATTTCCGCCGCTGGCGCTTCAACCACGTGACCACGGTGGAGCGCATCATCGGGCTGAAGCGCGGCACCGGCGGCACCGGCGGGGTTTCCTACCTGCGGCGGATGCTGGAGGTGGAACTCTTCCCGGAATTGTGGAAAGTCAGAACGGAACTCTGAGCGGAAACATCCGCCGGAAGGAAATGCCGGACAAAGGCCGCGCGAGGCGGCAGCCGGTCGAAAGCCAGAGGGCAAGAAAAGGGAGACTGACCATGAACAAGATCATCGCAGCCGGGCTGATGGGCCTCGCCATGAGCGCGAGCGGCCTGGCCTATGCGGAGCCGGTCAAGATCGGCATGATCACCACGCTGTCGGGCGGCGGCGCCGGCCTCGGCGTCGACGTGCGCGACGCCTTCGCGCTGGCCATGAAGCAGGCGAACAATCCCGACGTGACGGTCGTCACCGAGGACGACGCCATGAAGCCGGAGATCGCGGTGCAGATCGCCGACAAGATGATCCAGAGCGAGAAGGTCGACATCCTGACCGGCATCATCTGGTCGAACCTCGCCATGGCGGTCGTGCCGAGCGTCACCGGCCAGGGCATCATCTACCTGTCGCCGAATGCCGGTCCCTCGCCGCTGGCGGGCGCCAACTGCAACGCCAACTATTTCAACGTCGCCTACCAGAACGACAATTTCCACGAGGCGATGGGCGAGTACGCCAACAAGGACTACAAGAAGGTCTTCATCCTGGCGCCGAACTATCCGGCCGGCAAGGATTCGCTGACCGGCTTCAAGCGCTTCTACAAGGGCGAGCTCGCCGGCGAGGTCTACACCCAGCTCGGCCAGACCGACTATGCGGCGGAGATCGCGCAGATCCGCGCCTCGGGCGCCGACGCGGTGTTCTTCTTCCTGCCGGGCGGCATGGGCATCGCCTTCACCAAGCAGTGGGCGCAGTCGGGCGTCGACCTGCCGCTGATGGGCCCCGCCTTCTCGTTCAGCCAGGACGTGCTGCCGGCCATCGGCGACGCGGCGATCGGCGTGAAGAACTCCGCCTCCTGGTCGCCGGACCTCGACAACGAGGCCAACAAGGCCTTCGTCGCGGCCTTCAAGGCCGAATACAATCGCCTTCCCTCGGTCTATGCCGCCCAGGCCTACGACACGGCGAACCTGATCCTTTCGGCGATGGGCAAGGCATCGATCTCCGACAAGGACGCCTTCAAGGCGGCGCTGAAGGAAGCCGACTTCGACAGCGTGCGCGGCTCGTTCAAGTTCAACACCAACCAGCACCCGATCCAGAACATCTACGTGCGCGAGGTGGTGAAGGAAGGCGACGTGCTGACCAACAAGATCGTCGGCACCGCCTTCGAGAACCACGAGGACGCCTACGCCAAAGACTGCAAGATGTGACGGCCGCCTTCTCCCCGGCTGCGGGGAGAAGGTACCGGCAGGTGGATGAGGAGCTGCGGCAGCAGTGCCGCGGCCGCCCTTTCAGCACCTGCTCTGCCCCTCATCGGGCCCTTCGGGCCACCTTCTCCCCGTGAACGGGGAGAAGGGATCGCAAATCCACCGGTCCGGGGACCGACGCTTGCAAACCGCCCTCCTCATCGAGCAGATCCTCAACGGCCTCCAGTTTGGCGTCATGCTGTTCCTGATGGCGGCCGGGCTGACGCTGATCTTCGGCGTCATGGGGCTGATCAACCTCGCGCACGGCTCGCTCTACATGGTCGGCGCCTTCGCCTGCGCGGCGGTGGCGGCCGCGACCGGTTCGTTCTGGCTCGGGCTGATCGCCAGTCTCGCGGCGGCGGCGGCGGCCGGCGCGCTGATCGAGGTCAGCGTCATCCGGCGGCTCTACGAGCGCGACCATCTCGACCAGGTGCTGGCCACCTTCGCGCTGATCCTCGTCTTTTCGGAAGGCACGCGCTGGATCTTCGGCTCGATCCCGCTCTATCTGAACATACCGCCGCTGCTCTCCGGTGCCATCCCGCTGCCCGGCGGCTCGGCCTATCCGCTCTATCGCGTGGCGATCATCGGCGTCGGCATCGCCGTGGCCATCGGCCTGCACCTGCTCATCACCCGCACGCGGCTCGGCATGCGCATCCGCGCCGGCGAGAGCGACCGCGAGATGATCGGCGCGCTCGGCGTCGACATCCGCACGCTCTACACCGTCGTCTTCGCGCTCGGCGCGGCACTGGCCGGGCTTGCCGGCGCGCTGGTCGGCGCGATCCAGTCGGTGCAGGTGGGGATGGGCGAACCGGTGCTCATCCTCGCCTTCGTCGTCATCGTCATCGGCGGCATCGGCTCGATCCACGGCGCGCTGGTGGGTGCCCTGCTCATCGGGCTGATCGATACGCTCGGCCGCTTCCTGCTGCCCGCCGCGCTCGCCGCCTTCATGGGACCGTCGGCGGCGGCCAGCATCGGCGCCTCGCTCGCTTCCATCCTGATCTACGTCTTCATGGCGCTGGTGCTGGCGATCCGCCCGCGCGGCCTGTTTGCCGCTGCCGGCTGAGGATGCGCCCGTGAGCCGCGAAACCCTGATCAGTACCGCCATCGTGCTCGCACTGCTGGCCATCCCCCTCTGGGCGACGGCGGCGGGCGAGACCTTCTACGTCACGCTCGCCACTCGCATGGCGATCCTGGCGCTGGCCGCGGTCGGCCTCAACATCGCGCTCGGCCTCGGCGGGCTCGTCTCCTTCGGCCACGCCGCCTTCTTCGGCATCGGCGGCTATGCGGCGGGCATTTTGGCCAGCCATGCGTTCAACATGGAGCCGCTTGCCTTCGGCCTGCCCGGAACCAACGCCATGCCCGTCATCTGGGGCGTGGCCATCGTGGCGTCGGGGCTCGTGGCGCTGGCGATCGGGGCCATCAGCCTCAGGACGGCCGGCGTCTACTTCATCATGATCACGCTGGCCTTCGCGCAGATGATCTTCTACTTCGCCATCTCCTGGCCGGCCTATGGCGGCGAAGACGGGCTGTCGATCTACGTCCGCAACCGCTTCCCGGGCGTCAACACGCTCGACGGGCTCAGTTTCTTCTTCATCTGCTTCGGGCTGCTCCTCGCGGGGCTGGCGCTGTTTGCGCTGCTGCGCGGTTCGCGCTTCGGCGCCGCGCTCCAGGCGGCGCGGCAGAACGAGCGGCGGCTGGCGACCGTCGGCATCGCGCCCTACCGCATCCGGCTCGCCGCCTTCGTTGTCTCGGCCATGGTGACGGGCGTCGCCGGCGCGCTGTTTGCCGACCTCAACCGCTTCGTCAGCCCGTCGATGCTGTCCTGGCACATGTCGGGCGAACTGATCGTGCTGATCATCCTCGGCGGCGTCGGGCGGCTGGCCGGCCCGGTGGCGGGCGCCATGCTCTACGTCGCGTTCGAGTATTTCCTCGGCGGGATCACCGAACGCTGGCAGCTGTTCCTCGGCCTGCTCCTGCTCACCGTCGTGCTGTTCGCGCGCGGCGGCGTCGTCGGGCTGCTGGCCGGAAAGGCACGCCATGGCTGAGCCGATCCTGCAGCTTTCCAACCTGACCAAGACCTTCGGCGCGCTGAAGGCGACGGACGACGTGTCGCTCGACCTCAGGCCCGGCGAGATCCACGCGCTGATCGGGCCGAACGGCGCCGGCAAGTCGACGCTGATCCACCAGATCGCCGGCAGCCTCAGGCCCGACACGGGCACGATCCGCTTCCTCGGCCGCGACGTCGGCGCGCTCGGCGTGCCCGAACGGGCGCGGATGGGGCTCGGGCGGACGTTCCAGATCTCGTCGCTGACGCCGGAATTTTCCGCCCTGCGCAACGTCATGCTCGCCGTCCAGGCGCGCCAGGGCACGAGCTTCCGGTTCTTCAAGCCGGTGATGCGCGACCGCTCGCTGACGGAGCCGGCGCTGGCGATGCTGGAGCGGGTCGGCCTCGCGGACCGCGCGGCCATCCCCGCCGCCGAACTCTCGCATGGCGAGCGGCGCCAGCTCGAGATCGCCATCGCGCTGGCGCTGGGCTCCAAGGCCTTCCTGCTCGACGAGCCGATGGCCGGGATGGACCCGGAAGGCTCCAAGACGCTGACCGGTTTCCTCGACCAGCTGCGCGCGGAGGCGCCGATCCTGCTCGTCGAGCACGACATGGACGCCGTCTTCGCGCTGGCCGACCGCATCTCGGTGCTGGTCTATGGCCGGGTGATCGCGACCGGCACGGTGAGCGAGATCCGCGCCGACGCCGAGGTGCGCCGCGCCTATCTGGGAGAGGAGGCGTGACCATGCTCCTCGACGTCTCCGGCATCGAGACCTTCTACGGCGCCAGCCAAGCGCTGTTCGGCGTCGATCTCACGGTCGCCGAGGGCGAGGTCGTGGCGCTGATGGGCCGCAACGGCATGGGCAAGACGACGACGATCCGCTCGATCTGCCGGCTCAACCCGCCGCGCAAGGGACGCATCGCCTTCGGCGGCCGCGACACCGCCGGCCTGCGCGCCTTCCGCGTCGCAAGGCTCGGCATCGGACTGGTGCCGGAGGGCCGCCGCTGCTTCCCCAACCTGACCGTGCGCGAGAACCTCGTCGCCGCCGCGCGGCCGGGGCAATGGACGCTGGCGCGCATCGAGAGCCTGTTCCCGCGGCTCGCCGAACGGCGCGACCAGTTCGCCTCGACGCTGTCGGGCGGCGAGCAGCAGATGCTGGCGATCGGCCGGGCGCTGATGACCAATCCGCGGCTGCTGATCCTCGACGAGGCCACGGAGGGCCTGGCCCCGGTCATCCGGCACGACATCTGGGCCTCGATCCGCACGCTGAAGGCCGAGGGCCAGTCGATCCTGGTGGTCGACAAGACCATGGCCGAACTGCTGCCGGTCGCCGACCGCTGCACCATCATCGAAAAGGGCCGCACCGCCTGGAGCGGCGTGCCGGCAGCCCTCACCGACGACATACGCGACCGCCTTCTCGGCGTCTGACTGGAGGAACCTCGAATGGCGAACACGCCCGAAACGCGGGAACTGCACCCGTCGCACTGGAAACCGGCAAAGGGCTATGCCAACGGCATGCTGGCCGAAGGACGCACCGTCTGGATCGGCGGACAGATCGGCTGGAACGGCGACCAGGAGTTCGAGACCGACGACTTCGTCGGCCAGGTGCGCCAGGCACTGGAGAACATCGCCGCCGTGCTCGCGGAAGCCGGCGCGGAGCCGCGCCACCTCGTCCGGCTGACCTGGTTCGTCACCGACAAGGCCGAGTATCTCACCCGTCTGCCGGAAATCGGCCAGGCCTACCGCGCGGTGATGGGCAAGCATTTCCCGGCCATGACCATGGTGCAGGTGGTGGCGCTGATCGAGGACCGGGCGAAGGTCGAGATCGAGGCGACGGCGGTGCTGCCGGGGTGAGGATACCGCCTCCGTTCGCCGGCCGGAGCGCCCGCACCCGCCTTTATCCTTGCAAATTTAAAATCCCGCTTTAAATTTGCAAGGATGTTACGGCGAATTCACCTCGATCGCGTTCTGGCGGCTCTAAACGGGCGCGCCGCGGTCGCCCTGCTCGGTCCACGTCAGGTCGGCAAGACGACGCTGGCCCTCGATATCGCCGAGCGCATGCCCTCCGTATACCTGGACCTGGAGCGGCCGTCCGACCTTGCGAAGATCCAGAACGCCGACCTCTACTTCGAGAGCATTCCCGACCGGCTGATCATCCTCGATGAGATCCAGCGCTTGCCGGACCTGTTTCCGGTGCTGCGCAGCCAGATCGACATCAACCGGCGTCGCGGACGCCGGACCGGTCAATTCCTCCTCCTGGGATCGGCCGGCAACGACCTGCTGCGCCAGTCGTCGGAGTCGCTTGCGGGCCGCATCGCCTATATCGACCTTCCGCCGCTCAACCTGCTCGAAGTGGGCACCGATCGCATCGACGCACTGTGGACGCGAGGCGGATTTCCTGAAGCGTTCCTCGACGCGGCGGAGAGCTTCGACTGGCGCCTCGATTTCATCCGCACCTACCTCGAAAGGGACATTCCGTCGCTGGGGCCGCGCATTGCGGCGACCACGCTTCGCCGCTTCTGGACGATGCTGGCGCATCACCAGGGACAGATCTTCAACGCCTCCAATCTCGCCGGCTCGCTGGGCGTGACCAGCCCGACGGCCGCGAGCTATCTCGACCTGATGGTGGACCTGCTCCTCGTCCGCAGGCTGCAGCCATGGTTCGCCAATGTCGGGAAGCGGCTGGTCAAGAGCCCGAAGACCTATGTCCGCGACAGCGGGATCGTCCACGCCCTGCTCGGGCTGAAGGATCTCGACGAAGTCCTTGGCCATCCGGTGGTGGGCGGCAGCTGGGAGGGCTTCGTCATCGAGAACCTCCTGGCGGTCGCCCCGAATGGCACGGAGCCTTCCTTCTACCGGACCAGTGCCGGGGCAGAGATCGACCTGCTGCTCCGCTTCGGCAAGGAACTCTGGGCGATCGAGGTGAAGCGCAGCAGCGCGCCCGCACGCACGAAGGGCTTCCACAACGCCTGCGACGACGTCAAGCCGACGGCCCGGTTCCTGGTCTATCCGGGCAGCGAGGCCTTTCCACTCCGCGACGAGGTGACGGCGCTCCCCCTCCCCGACCTCATGAACCGCCTTCGCGCGCACGGGTGATCCGGCTCCCCTGGCCCAACATCCGCCCGTCGGCGCGGGCTTGCGGCGTCGGGCGGGCTTTGCCACAGACGGGCGATGAACGATCAGGCCTCCCTTCCCAAGGCCGCGCTCTGGATGGGCGGCTGGCTCGCATTGATGCTGACCATGACGGTCGCCGGTCGCGAAGCCACGCGCGAACTCGACGTCTTCCAGATCATGGTCATGCGCTCGTCGATCGGGCTGGTGCTGCTGATGCCGCTGGTGATGATGGCGGGGGGCTTGCGGTCGCTGCGCACGACGGCCTTCGGCCAGCACGTGGGCCGCAACGTCGTCCACTATACCGGCCAGTATCTCTGGCTCTACGCGCTGACGCTCATCCCCATCGCCCAGCTGATCTCGATCGAGTTCACGATGCCGATCTGGACGGCGATCCTGGCGGCGATCTTCCTCGGCGAGCGCATCGGCTGGCGCAAGTCGGCCTCGATCGCGCTCGGCCTGGCGGGCGTGGCGATCATCGTGCGGCCTGGAGCCGACTTCAATCTCGGTCAGCTGCTCGCGCTCGCCTCGGCGGTGACCTTCGCGGTCTCGGTGATCATGGTCAAGGCGCTGACGCGGCGCGACAGCGTCACCACCATCATCTTCTGGATGCTGGTCATCCAGTCGGTGCTGGGGCTCGTTCCCGCGCTCATGGTCTGGAAGACGCCGTCGGCGCAGGACTGGCCCTGGATCGTGCTCGTCGCCTTCTGCGGCTCCTTCTCCCACTACTGCATGGCGCGCGCCATGGTGCATGCCGAGGCGACGATCGTCGTGCCGATGGACTTCCTGCGGGTGCCGCTCGCCGCCGTCGTCGGCTATCTCGTCTATGCCGAGGCGATCGACGTCTTCACCGCGCTCGGGGCCGGGATGATCCTGTTCGGCAACATGCTGAACCTGAAGCGGGGCGGGACGGCGCGCATTCCCGCCAAATGACGCGCGGGACGTGGGGATAAGCCGCGAAAGCGGGCCTTCCGGCCGGCTTTTCCTTGTCAAGCGCCGCCGGGCCAGTCTATCACCGGGCGCATCCGGGACGATGAGAACAGGCGCAGCAAGCGCCGCGCCCGGCAAAGGGAGTCCGGCGGGCGCATGCCGACCATCATCGACGTAAAGGACGTGTCGAAGCGCTTCGGCAACGTGCTGGCGGTCGACCATTGCTCGCTGTCGGTCGAGAAGGGCTCGATCACCGGGCTGATCGGTCCGAACGGTGCGGGCAAGACGACGCTGTTCAACATGGTGGCAGGCGCGTTTGCGCCCTCGTCCGGCCGGATCCTGCTCGACGGGCAGGACGTGACCGGACTGAAGGCGCACGAACTGTTCGGCCGCGGCCTGCTGCGCACCTTCCAGATCGCGCAGGATTTTTCCAACATGACGGCGATCGAGAACCTGATGATGGTTCCTGCCGACCAGTCGGGTGAGAGCCTGTTCTCGGCCTGCTTCCGCCGCGGCGCCGTGATGGCGCAGGAGGCCGAGGTGCGGCGCCGCGCCGAGGAGGTGATCGAGATCATCCGCCTCGGCCACGTGAAGAACGAGCGGGCGGGCAATCTCTCGGGCGGGCAGAAGAAGCTGCTGGAACTCGGCCGCGTGATGATGGCGAAGCCGCGCGTCGTTCTGCTAGACGAGATCGCGGCGGGCGTCAACCGCACGCTGCTCAACGACCTCGCCGCGGTGGTGCAGCGCCTCAACCGCGAGGAGGGCCTGACCTTCTTCGTCATCGAGCACGACATGGACCTGATCGCCCGGCTCTGCGACCCGGTCATCGTGATGGCGGCCGGCAGCGTGATGATGCAGGGGCCGATGGCGCAGATCCGCAACGATCCGGAAGTGATCGAGGCCTATTTCGGCGGCGCGCCGGCCGCGGAGTCACGCTGATGCCGCTGCTCGAGATGACGAACATCCATGGCGGCTATGGCGGCGCCAACATCCTCAACGGCGTGTCGATCGCCATCGATGCCGACCAGATCGGCGTCATCGTCGGCCCCAACGGCGCCGGCAAGTCGACGACGCTGAAGGCGCTGTTCGGGCTGCTCAAGGTCGGCGAAGGCAGCGTGGTCTTCGACGGCAGGACGGTCACCAACATGGCGCCGGAGAAGCTGGTGCTGGAAGGGCTGTCCTACGTGCCGCAGGAGTTCAACGTGTTTCCGACCATGTCGGTGGAGGAGAATCTTGAAATGGGCGCCTATGTGCGGCGCGATTCCTTCCGGCACCTGATCGACCAGGTCTACGGCTTCTTCCCGCCGCTGAAGGACAAGCGTCGCCAGCCGGCGGGCGAACTGTCGGGCGGGCAGCGCCAGATGGTGGCGATCGGCCGGGCCCTGATGACCGAACCGCGGCTCCTGCTGCTGGACGAGCCGACGGCGGGGCTGTCGCCGCGCTACATGGGCGAGATCTTCGATCGGATCGTCGCGGTCAACAGGGCCGGGGTCGGCATCCTGATGGTGGAACAGAACGCCCGTCAGGCGCTGGCGCTGGCGCATCGCGGCTTCGTCCTGGCCGGCGGCCGCAACCGCTTCACCGGCACCGGCGCGGAACTGCTCGCCGATCCCGAGGTGGCGAAGAGCTTTCTGGGCGGAGGAGCCGACCATGCCTGAGGCCGGCCTGCTCACGATCCTGCCGATGAACGAGATCGTGTTCTTCCTGAACAAGGTCGTCATCGCCGGGCTGATCATCGGCTCGGTCTATGCGCTCGGCGCCGTCGGCGTGACGCTGATCTTCGGCATCCTGCGCTTCGCGCATTTCCCGCATGGCGACATGATGACGGCCGGCGCCTTCGTGGCGCTGGTGCTTTTGTGGATGTTCCCCGGCGCGGGTGCCGCGGTCGGGCTGCCGACGGCCTTCGTGCTGATGCCGATCGCCATGGCCGTCACCGCGCTCTTCGCCGTCGGGCTCGACCGGACCTTCTACCGGCCGATGCGCAAGGCAGGTGTCAAGCCGGTGGTGATGGTGATGACCTCGATCGGCGTCATGCTGATGATGCAGGGGCTGCTGCGGCTCTTCGCCGGCACCGGCACGCGCCAGCTCTATGTCGACACCGACGCCAAGGACATCTACCGCATCCCGCTCGGCGGCCGCGACCTCGTGATCACCGAGCCGCAGCTGCTGCTCTTCGCCACCACGATCGTCGCGGTGGTGGCACTGCACCTGTTCCTCACCCGCTCGCGCATGGGCAAGGCGATGCGCGCGGTCTCCGACAATCCGGATCTCGCGCGCGTCTCGGGCATATCGATCGACCATGTGGTGCGTACCACCTGGCTGATCGCGGGTGCGCTGGCGGCGGCCGGCGGCACGCTGCTCGCGCTCGACGTGACGCTGAAGCCGGACCTCTCCTACAACATCATCCTGCCGATCTTCGCGGCCGCCATCGTCGGCGGTGTGGGCCAGCCCTATGGCGCGATCGCCGGCGGGCTGCTCGTCGGCTTCAGCGAGACGCTGGCGGTGTTCAACTGGTCGGTGCTGCTGCGGCCGCTGCGGCCCTACCTGCCCGAATTCATCGAGATCCCGGCCAAGCTCGCCTTCGTGCCGACGGAATACAAGATCGTCGTGCCCTTCTTCATCCTGGTCGCGGTGCTGATCTGGCGGCCGACCGGCATCTTCAGAGGGAGGGTCAACACGTGAGTCCGTCGCTGCGCGAAGCCGGCCTCTTCGCCGGCCTGGCCCTCCTCGTCGCCGGCATCTTCGCCTGGCTCGGCGCCGCCTATGGCGTGCGCATGCTGGCGGAAGCCGCCTGCTATGCCATCATCGCCCTCGGGCTGACCATCCAGTGGGGCTATGCGGGCCTGTTCAACGTCGGCCTGATGGGCTTCGTGGCGATCGCCGCCTTCACGACGGTGCTGGTCTCCTTCCCGGTCAACGACGCCTTCTGGCAGGGCGACGGCCCGGTGATGCTCGGGCAGGCGGCGCTGACGCTGGCGATCGGCGTCGCCGTGACGATCCTGTTGTCGCGCTCGACCCGGATCGGCATGCCGAAGGGCCTGCGCACGGCGCTGACGCTCATCGCCGCCGCGATCACCTATCTGGCGGTGCAGGGACAGCTCGATCCGGCGGCGACGCTGATCGAGCGGGAAGCGGGCTTCGTCGGGGGGCTCGGCCTGCCTGTCTGGATGGGTTGGGTGGCCGGCGGCGTCGTCGCAGGGCTGCTCGGCTGGGCGATGGGCCGCATCACGCTCGGCCTCAGGGCCGACTACATGGCGATCGCCACGCTCGGCATCGCCGAGATCGTCAAGGCCTTCCTCAAGAATGCCGACTGGCTGACGCGCGGCACGCTCACCGTCTCGCCCCTGCCCTGGCCGGTGCCGACGCCGCAGGAACTCGGTTTCGTCGCCTCGCGCTCGGCCTATCTGGCGGTGACCGCCGTGATGATCGTCGTGCTCTACGTGCTGCTCGAACGCGCGTGGCATTCCCCCTGGGGCCGGATGATGCGGGCGATCCGCGACAACGAGGTCTCGGCCGCCGCCATGGGCAAGGACATCAACCGGCGCCGGCTGGAGATGTTCGTCGTCGGCAATTTCATCATCGGGCTAGGCGGCGCGGCGCTGATCACCTTCACGACGATCTTCGATCCCTCCTCCTTCGCGCCGCTGAACCATACCTTCCTGATCTGGGTGATGGTGATCCTCGGCGGTGCCGGCAACAATCTCGGCGCGATCTTCGGGGCGCTGCTGGTCTACGTCATCTGGATCATGTCGGAGCCGGTCGCGCTCTTCCTGTTCACCAGCGCGGAGGCCTGGGGCGAAAAGCTGTTCGGCTGGCAGGCGCCCGACGATCTCTACACGCGCGCCCTGCAGATGCGCGTCTTCGTCATCGGCCTGACCATCACGCTGGTGCTGCGCTTCGCCCCGAAGGGTCTGCTGCCCGAAAAGGTCATGCGGTACGACTGACGCCGTGGGGAGCCGGCCTCAGGCCGGCTCGCGCTCGCGGCGCAGACGCGCGACCTGCGCGGCGACGATCATCTCGACGACGTCGAAGGGAACGTTGCCGTCGAGCGGGAAGCGGACCGTGTCCTTCCAGTCCCGCCAGGGCCCGACCTTCTCCTCGAACTCGGCCGAGCCGCGATGGATCGGATAGAGGCCGACATGCTTCTTCCACGCCGCATAGTAGACGATGCTCGCGCCGTCGAGCAGCGCGGTGGGCATGCCATAGCGGATCGCCTCCTGCGCACCGGGCGCCGCTTCGGCGATGAGTTGCCGGATCCTGCCCATGATCGAGCGTGAAAGTTCCGGAAGCGATTCAAGGTAAGTGTCTACGGAATCGAACGTCTCTGCCATGCTCATGCCCCGATCACGGTGGCCGGATCATAAGCAGGCTTCCGACGGAACGTCCATCGGATCGTTGCACCGGACGGGTTTCGCAGCGGCATCGCTGCAAGGCTGCAACGGTCGGTGGGACCGGGGCCGCGGCGATCACGCCGCTGCCGCATTTCGCGCCGGAAGGGCTGCTGGCGAAGAAGGTGGTGACGTGGCGTCGAAGGTGGTCGCTTGCAGCGACTGCCCTGCTCGACTATTTTTTGGTCGGGAGTACCGCAGGAACCATCATGTCCAGCATCGTCACGGTTCCGGAGCGCAAGGCCAGAGAGACGGAGCGTCGTCGGCAGGCGGCCGCTGCGGTCATTGAGGATCTGCGGGATTTCGTCAGATCGCACGGCGGCCGGTTCTACGTGTTCGGCTCGGTTGCCGAAGACAGGCTCCGCTACGACAGCGACGTGGACATCCTCATCGACGTGCCTCCAGCCTTCGAACGTGCGGCATGGGAACAGGCGGAACAGGCCGGGCGACGCCACCGCATCGCCGTCGACATCCTGACGACGGCTTTCGCCTCGCCGGCATTCGTCGATCGCGTGAAATCGTCCGCGATCGTGATCGCATGAGCGACGCACGCTGGTCGGACGTCGGAGCCGCCTGTCAGTCCGCGGTGCTGCATTTCCGAAATTCGCTCGAACTCTACTGGCGCGGCGGCTTCGATGCGCCGGGTCTCGAAGGCTACATGCCTTCGATGGCCATGATGCATGCCATGCAGGCAGGACACACGTCGGCGGAAGCCGCGCTCAAGCGCATCCTAGACATTCTCGGCGAGGAGCGGCCGACCGGAGAGGACTGGCACGAAACGCTGATCCTGAGGCTGGCACGGCCGATGGAGGGCAGCCGCGAACGGCCGGCCGTCCTTTCGCGTGAGACTGCGGCGGCGCTCCAGGAGACGCGCCGCTTCCGCCACATCGCTGCGCACGGCTACGACCGCTTCGATCCGGGTCTCGCGGCGCCATCCATACGGGCGGCGAGACACATCGCAGACGAGATGGAGGCCGAAATCAAACGGTTCAGAGAGATCGTCGATCCCGACCGCGGTTGACGACCTTCGACAGGATCGCACCCCCCAAAGGAAAGGCCCGGGCGGTCTCCCGCCCGGGCCTTTCGCGTTATTCGCAGGCCAGGCCTTACTTGACCTCGCCGACTTCCTTGAAGCCCTTGCCTTCGACGACCATCTCGATGATGACGCCCGGCACGTCGCCGGCCTCGTCGAACTCCTGGGCGCCCGAGGCGCCCTCGTAGTTGATGTCCTTGCCTTCGGCGAGGAGCTTCTTGGCCTTCTCCCACTCGCCCGGATAGATCGCCTCGCCCGGCGCGCTCGCCACTTCGCGCAGCGCCGCGCTGAGGCCCTCGCGGCCGGCCGAGCCGTTCTTCTGGATCGCCAGCGCGAGCAGGAAGGCGGCGTCGTAGGCCTGCGGGCCGAAGGAGGCGTTGGGATCGATGCCGCCGGCCTTGGCGAGGTCGGCATAGAGCGCGGTGCCCGGGGTTTCGGCGCGGCCGATCTTGGTGCCGATGAAGCCGTCGAGCTTGCCCTCGCCGACCGCGGTGACGAGGCTGTCGCCGACCATGCCGTCGCCGCCGGCAAAATTGGCGAAGTCGCCGCTTTCCAGCGCCTGGCGCACGATGGTCTGGCCGGAACCGTCGACATAGGCGAGCACGACCAGCATGTCGGCGCCGGACGAGGCGAGCGAGCCGATCTCGGCGCGGTAGTCGGCCTTGCCGTCCTCATGCGCCTCATTGGCCGCCACGGTGCCGCCGAGCGCCTCGAAGGACGACTTCAGCGCGTCGGCATAGCCCTTGCCGTAGTCGTTGTTGACGTAGGTGACCGCGATGGTGTCGTGGCCCTTGGCCTTCAGGATCTTGGCCAGCACCTCGCCCGAATAGGCGTCGGACGGCGTGGTGCGGAACAGGAGGTCGTTGTCGGCCACGGCGGTGACGGCCGGCGAGGTCGCCGAAGGCGACACGATGACGACGTTGCCGGGGATGGCCGCGCTGTTGGCCGCCGCGATCGTCTCGCCCGAGCAGAGCGGGCCGACCAGCGCGGTCACCTTCTCGGCGTTGACCATGCGGTCGGCGGCGTTGGAGGCGGCGGTGGCGTCGATGCAGGTGGAATCGGCCGAGACGATCGACAGCTGTCCGTCGAGGATGCCGCCCTGGGTGTTGACATGGGCGACCGCCAGCTTGGCGGCGTCGAAGATCGGCGGCACGAGGCTCTCGATCGGACCGGTGAAGCCGCCGAGGAAGCCGAGCTTGACGTCCTCGGCCTGCGCGGCACCGGCTGCGACGAGCGCCGTCGTCGCGACGGTCGCGGCGATCAGGCTGCGAAACGCGTTACGCATGAAGAATCTCTCCCAAAAATGTCCGTGATTGTCTGTCCGTGCACCGGACCGCCGTTCCCGCGCGCCGGACGTGCGGCGGAAACCGTGGCGCGATATTGGAAGGGCGGGTTCTATTTGTAAAGCGCAACCGGGCTCCGCAGGTGCGTCGCGGCAGCCGCGAAAGCGGGAGAAGGCCCTCCGGACCCATTGACGAATGTAATAACATTACCGTATGTCGAACGTGCCGGATCGGTCCGCTCTCCTCCCGCGACCGGGCGGCTCCGGCGCGGTCTGACAAGGAGCCTGACATGCGTTCATTCCTGCTTGCCCTCACGGGCTCTGTCTTCTTCTCCCCGGCGATGCTCTCGGGCGCGGCGGCCGAGCCGCTCAAGGTGGTCGCCAGCTTTTCCATCATCGGCGACCTTGCCCGCAACGTCGGCGGCGACCGCATCGAACTGACCACGCTCGTCGGGCCGAACGGCGACGCCCACGTCTACGAGCCGCGCCCAGCCGATGCCGCGGCCGTCGCGCGCGCCGATCTGGTGCTGATCAACGGGCTGCATTTCGAGGGCTTCCTGGCGCGCCTCACCGAGGCCAGCGGCAAGGATGTGCCGGTGGTCGAACTGACGCGCGGGGTGACGCCGATCGCCATGGACGAGGACGGCCACCATCACGAGGACGAGGCCAAGACAAAGGCCGACGACCACGGGCACGACCATGCCGAAGGCGAGCACGACCATGCGACGGAAGCGGCCGGCGGGCATGACCATGACGAGGAAGGGCATGGGCACCACCACGAAGGCGGCGTCGACCCGCATGCCTTCCAGTCGGTGCCGAACGTGAAGATCTACGTCGCCAACATCGCCGACGCCTTCTGCGACCACGATGCGGCGGGCTGCGACGGCTACCGCCAGAACGCCGCCGCCTACACGGCCAAGCTCGACGCGCTCGACGCCGAGATCCGCGCCGCCGTCGACGCGATTCCTCAGGACAAGCGCACGCTGATCACCTCGCACGACGCCTTCGGCTATCTCGCGGCCACCTACGGCCTCACCTTCCTGGCGCCGGAAGGCATTTCCACCGAGGCCGAAGCCTCGGCCACCGACGTCGCCGCTCTGATCCGCCAGATCCGCGAGGACAAGGCCTCGGCCGTCTTCGTCGAGAACATCACCAACACGCGCCTGATCGAGCAGATCGCCAGCGAGACCAATCTGAAGATCGGCGGCACGCTCTATTCCGACGCGCTGTCCGATCCGGACGGCCCGGCCGGCACCTATATCGGCATGATGCGCCACAACATCGAGACCATCGCCGGCGCCATCGCCGGCAGCTGAACGGCCTCCGCAACCTCGGGGCGGTCCGCGATGCGGCCGCCCCTTTTTTTGCGCGGTCCCGCCGGGCACGCAGCCTCACAGCGCGATCGCCGTCTCCTGCTTGATCTCCTTCAGGACGAGGTTGGTGCGGACGGTGGCCACCCCGGGCAGGCGGAACAGGAAGCGCTCGAGGAAGTCGTTGTAGGCGGAAAGGTCGGCGCAGACGACGCGCAGGTGATAGTCCGCCTCGCCGGTGGTGGCCTGGCAGCCGAGCACCTCCGGTCGGCGCCGCACCTCGGCGATGAAGGTCTCGACGTTGCGCTCGTCGTGGCGCGTCAGGGTGACGTGGACGATGGCATGGAAGGTCATTCCGACGCGCACCGGATCGACGATGGCGCAGTAGCGGCGGATGATGCCGGCCTCCTCCAGCGCCTTCACCCGCCGCCAGCAGGCCGAGGCCGACATTCCGGCGAGGTCGGCGAGCTGCTGGTTCGACAGGCGGCCGTCCGCCTGCAGGGCGTTGAGGATGCGCCGGTCCGCGTCGCCGATCCCGTCCATGCTGCAGGCCCTTTCCCGAACGATCCTACCGTCTCGATACGGTGTAGCGGCAGAACTTTCCAGAGGGGAGCCGTCCGGAGGCGATTGCGGTGACTTTTTCCGGCGTTCGGCGGGTAGAATGTCCGGGATACCCAATGGGAGGTCCCATGACGGCACACGACCCCATCCGCGACCTGTCCCGCTATCGCCTGCAGGACCGTTACACGCAGCCCGCGGGCCGCGTCTTCATGACGGGCACGCAGGCGCTGGTGCGCATCGTTCTCGACCAGGCGCGCCGCGACCGCGCCGCCGGGCGGAACACGGCCGGTTTCGTCTCGGGCTATCGCGGTTCGCCGCTCGGCGGGCTCGACCTGGAGCTCTGGCGGTCGAAGACGCTGGTGGAGGAGAACCGGATCGAGTTCCTGCCGGCCGTCAACGAGGATCTGGCGGCCACCGCCGTGCTCGGCTCCCAGCAGGTCGAGACCGACCCGCACCGCACCGTCGATGGCGTGTTCGCCCTGTGGTACGGCAAGGGTCCCGGCGTCGACCGCGCCGGCGACGCGCTGAAGCACGGCAATGCCTACGGCTCCTCGCCGCAGGGCGGCGTGCTCGTCGTTGCGGGCGACGACCATGGCTGCGTCTCGTCCTCCATGCCGCACCAGTCCGACGTCGCCTTCATGGCCTGGTTCATGCCGACGCTGAACCCGGCGAGCGTGGCCGAATACCTCGCCTTCGGCGAATGGGGCTACGCGCTGTCGCGCTTCTCCGGCATGTGGGTCGGCTTCAAGACGATTTCCGAGACGGTCGAATCCGCCGCCTCGGTCGAGCTGTCGCCCGACCGCGCCTTCGCCGCGCCAGACTTTGCGCCGCCGCCGGGCGGGCTTCACTATCGCTGGCCGGACCTGCCCGGCCCGCAGATCGAGGAGCGCATGGAGGCCAAGAAGCAGGCCGTCCTCGCCTTCGCCGAGGCCAATCCGATCGACCGACGCATCCACGACGTGACGGATGCCCGGTTCGGCATCGTCACCACCGGCAAGGGCCATCTCGACCTGATGGAGGCGCTCAGGCTTCTGGGAATCGGCGCGGCGGAATGCCGTCGCTTCGGCATCGACGTCTACAAGGTCGGCATGGTGTGGCCGCTGGCGCGGCGCGATGCGCTCGACTTCGTGCGGGGCAAGGAGGAGGTGCTGGTCGTCGAGGAGAAGCGCGGCATCGTCGAGAGCCAGCTGAAGGAATATTTCTACGACTGGCCCGGCCACAAGCCGCGCGTGATGGTGGGCAAGCGCGACGAAGCGGGCGAGCGGCTGGTGCCGTGGACGGGCGAGCTGTCGCCGCGGCTGCTCGTGCCGATCCTGGCGAAACGGCTCGAAGGCCTGTTCCCCGGCCGCGGCTTCGCGGAACGGGCGGCGCGCATCGCACGCGAAACGGCGCCGACGATCAGCGTGCCCGGCGCGACTCGCACGCCCTATTTCTGCTCGGGCTGCCCGCACAACACCTCGACCAAGGTGCCCGAGGGCTCGAAGGCGCTGGCCGGCATCGGCTGCCACTTCATGGCGAGCTGGATGGACCGCGAGACGACGTCGCTGATCCAGATGGGCGGCGAAGGTGTGAACTGGGCCGCGTCCTCGCGCTTCACCGGCAGGGGCCACGTGTTCCAGAACCTCGGCGAAGGCACCTGGTATCATTCGGGCTCGATGGCGATCCGACAGGCGGTCGCGGCGGGCGCCAACATCACCTACAAGATCCTCTACAACGACGCGGTGGCGATGACCGGCGGCCAGCCGGTCGACGGGCCGGTGTCGGTGCAGGCGATCGCCCAGTCGGTGCGGGCGGAGGGCGTGGAGCGCATCGCGCTCGTCTCCGACGCACCGGAGAAATTCCAGCCGGGCGACTTCCCGGCGGCCACCACGATCCACCACCGCCGCGATCTCGACGCCGTGCAGCGCGAGCTGCGCGGGATCCCCGGCGTCACGGCGCTGATCTACGAACAGACCTGCGCCACCGAGAAGCGGCGGCGGCGCAAGCGCGGCACAATGGAGGACCCGAAGACCTTCGCGGTGATCAACGAACTCGTCTGCGAGGGCTGCGGCGACTGCTCGGTGGAGTCGAACTGCCTGTCGGTGGAGCCGGTGGAGACCGAATTCGGCACCAAGCGGCGCATCAACCAGTCGTCCTGCAACAAGGACATGTCCTGCCTCAACGGCTTCTGCCCGAGCTTCGTGACTGTGGGAGGCGCCACGCGCCGGAAGCAGACCGGCGTCGGGATCGACGTTTCGGCGGTAGCCGCAGCCCTGCCCGCGCCGGACCTGCCGTCGCTCGAAAAGCCCTTCGACCTTCTGATCACCGGCGTCGGCGGCACAGGCGTCGTCACCGTGGGGCAGCTGATCACCATGGCGGCGCATCTGGAGGCGAAGGGCGCGACGGTGCTCGACTTCACGGGCTTTGCCCAGAAGTTCGGGCCGGTGCTCTCCTTCGTGCGGCTCGCCCGCAGTCCCGACGCGCTGCACCAGGTGCGCATCGACGCCTGCTCGGCCGACGCGCTGATCGGCTGCGACGTCGTCGTGTCGTCCTCGCCCAAGGCCTCGGCCACCTACCGGCCGGGCATGAAGGCCGCGGTCAATCTGGCGAAGATGCCGACCGGCGACATCGTGCGGCGGCGCGACGCGGACCTCGCCGTCGACCGCCGGATCGCCGCCATCGCCAGCGTGACCGGACCGGAGGCGCTGACGACGGTCGACGCCAACCATCTGTCGGAAAAGCTCTTCGGCGACAGCGTCTTCGCCAATGTGATGATGCTCGGCTTCGCCTGGCAGCAGGGGCTGGTGCCGGTGTCGCTGGAAGCGCTGCGGCAGGCGATCGAACTGAACGGCGTGGCGACCGAGGCGAACCACCGCGCCTTCCTCGCCGGCCGCATCGCGCAGGCCATGCCGGAGCGGCTGGAGGACGTGCTGGCGCCGAAGACGCGTGCGAAGGAGACGCTCGAGCAGATCGTCGCTCGCCGCGAGGCCTTCCTGACCGACTATCAGGACGCCCGCTACGCCGCGCGCTATCGCCGGACGGTCGACCGCGTGCGCCGGCTCGAGCGCGAGATCGGCGGCGAGGCGCTGACGCAGGCGGTGGCGCGGTCGCTGTTCAAGCTGATGGCCTACAAGGACGAGTACGAGGTGGCGCGGCTGCACACGCAGGCGGGCTTTGCGGAGCGGCTTGCGCAGGAGTTCGAGGACGGGTTCCGCATCGCCCACCACCTCGCTCCGCCGCTGCTGCCGACCGGGCACGATGCCCGCGGGCGGCCGCTGAAGCGCGCCTTCGGACCGTGGATCCGGATACCCTTCAAGGCCCTCGCCCGATTGAAGCGGCTGCGTGGCACCCCGTTCGACCCCTTCGGCGACACGGCGGAGCGGCGCATGGAGCGGGAGCTGATCGGCTGGTACGAGGCCAAGGTCGACGCGGCACTGGACCGGCTCACGCGCGACAACCACGCCCGCCTCGCGGAGGCGCTCGCCCTGCCGATGCAGATCCGCGGCTACGGACCCGTGAAGGAAGAGGCCGCGGTGCGGGTGCGGGCCGAGATGGAGCGGATGCTGCCGAGCGAACCGAGGGCGTTGCGGCGGTGATTCCGCATCGCCGTGCAAGCCCCTGACATCGCGTCATCTTCCGTCCATTCCGGAGGCGTCGGATTGACTTCTCCGGCCAGCGTCGACACTCGATATCGAGACTTCGCAGATAAAACGTTGACAATTTGTCATCGTGTGACAGGATCGTGATCAGCAAGGCTGACGCAGGGAACCGCATGGATCCGATCGGATCGAGCACCGGCACGAAACGGCCGATCGTGGTGATCGGCGCCGGCATCGTCGGCGTCTCGACCGCCATCTGGCTGCAGCGCGACGGCCAGGAGGTCGTCCTGATCGATCGCGGCGAACCGGGATCGGGCACCAGCTACGGCAATGGCGGCGTGCTGGCTTCCGCCTCCGTCGTGCCCGTCACCGTGCCCGGCCTGCTTGCGCGGGCGCCGCGGATGCTTCTCAGCCCCGACCAGCCGCTGTTCCTGAAATGGTCCTACCTGCCCAGGCTCCTGCCCTGGCTGCGCCGCTATCTCGCGCATTGCACGCCGGAGGCGGTGAACCGCATCGCCGACGCGCTGCTGCCGATCGTCGGCGACAGCCTGGCCGACCACCAGGCCCTGGCAGCCGGCACCGGCGCGGAGCGCTGGCTGCGCCCCTCCGACTATGTCTACATCTACCGGGACCGGGCCCACTACGAGGGTGACGCCTTCGGCTGGGGCATCCGCAGGGAGCGGGGCATCGCCTGGGACGAGATCGAGGGCGAGGCGCTGCGCGCCTACGATCCGGCGCTGTCGCCATCGCTCGGCTTCGCGGCGAGGTTCCCGAACCACGGCACGATCACCGATCCCGGCCGCTACGTCCAGGACCTCGCCGCCCATGTCGTGGCCTCCGGCGGACGGCTGGTGAAGACGGAGGTCACCGGCATCGTGCGCGAGAACGGGACGGTGACCGGCGTGCGCGCGGGCGGCGAGACGATCGCCTGCGCGGCCGCGGTGATCGCCACAGGCGTCTGGTCGAAGCGGCTCTGCGCGACGCTCGGGCTCGACGTTCCGCTCGAAAGCGAGCGCGGCTACCATGTCGAGCTCTTCGGCCCGTCGGTGGCGCCGCGCAATCCGATGATGATCGCTTCCGGCAAATTCGTGATGACGCCGATGGACGGGCGGCTGCGGCTGGCGGGCATCGTGGAGTTCGGCGGGCTGGACGCGCCGGCCTCGCGCGCGCCCTTCGACCTCCTGATGAAGAACGTGAAGGCTGCCCTGCCCGGCCTGACCTTCAGGGAGAAGAGCGAGTGGATGGGGCATCGGCCGGCGCCGGCGGATTCCATCCCGGTCATCGGCGAGGTGCCCGGCGCCCGCGGCGCCTATCTCGGCTTCGGCCACCATCATGTCGGGCTGACCGGCGGTCCGAAGACCGGCCGCATCCTGGCGCAACTCGTTTCGGGGCGAACCCCGAACATTGACCTTGCACCCTATGCGCCTTCGCGCTTCCAATAGGACAGGGACAGACGACCACAGGGAACTTCATCCAGCAACCACAACAATGGGAGACAAGACCATGATGAAGAGCTTCAGGACGCTGCTTGCCGCCACCGCCCTTTCCGGCATGGCCGCCAATGCCGCCACGGCCGAAACCTGGGACATGCCGATGGCGTACCCGGCCACCAACTTCCACTCGGAGAACGCGACCACCTTCACCGCCTGCGTGAAAGACGCCACCGGCGGGGCGCTCGACATCGTCACCCATCCGGGCGGCTCGCTGTTCTCCGGCGCCGACATCAAGCGGGCCGTGCAGACCGGCCAGGCGCCGATCGGCGAGCGGCTGCTGTCGGCCCATGCCAACGAGAACCCGCTGTTCGGGGTCGATTCCATTCCCTTCCTCGCCACCTCCTTCGCCGACTCCAAGAAGCTCTGGGAGGCGGCACTGCCGCAGCTGGAGAAGGTGCTGGCCGACCAGAACCTGGTCTACGTCTATTCGGTGCCGTGGCCGCCGCAGGGCATCTACGCCAAGAAGGACCTGAATTCGGTGGCCGACATGGCCGGCATCAAGTTCCGCGCCTACAACGCCGCCACCGCCCGCATCGCGGAACTGGCCGGCATGGCGCCGGTGCAGATCGAGGCGGCCGAGCTCAGCCAGGCACTGGCCACAGGCGTGGCGGAGGCCTTCATCTCGTCGGGCTCCACCGGCGTCGATTCCAAGGTCTGGGAGAGCCTGACGCATTTCTACGACGTGCAGGCCTGGCTGCCGCGCAACGTGATCGTGGCCAACAAGGAGGCCTTCGAGGCGCTGGACGAGGCCACCCGCAAGGCCGTGATGGATTGCGGCGCAGCCGCAGCCGAGCGCGGCGCGACGAAGTCGGAGGAGCTGACCGCCGGCTACCTGAAGACGCTGGCCGACAACGGCATGAAGGTCGCCGGCCCGAGCGACCAGCTGCGCTCCGACCTCGCCGCCTTCGGCGCGACCATGACGGACGAATGGGTGAAGGCCGCCGGCGACGACGGCAAGGCCATCATCGACGCCTACAAGGCGAAGTAACCGCCCGCGGGTTCCCATGACGCGATCCGGCCCCGCTTGCGGGCGCTGGCCGGATCGCCCCTTATCAACCGGGGTACCGACATGGCTTCCGCAATCCGCCGCGCGCTCGACGCGGTCTACGATCTTGCCGCCATGCTCGCGGCGCTTTGCCTGGTGCTCATCCTGGCGGTCATCGTTCTCCAGATGGCCTCGCGCTGGACGGGCATCCCGTTTCACGGCTCCTCCGAATATGCCGGCTACCTGATGGCCGCGGCGTCGTTCCTCGCCTTCGCGCATGCGCTGAACCACGGCGCGCACATCCGCGTCAGCCTGCTGCTCGGCGCGCTCGGCCGCTACCGCCGCTGGGGCGAGCTCTGGGGCCTGGCGGTCGGCACGGCGGCCAGCGCCTATCTCGCCTGGTACGCGGTGCGCACGGTGCATCTGTCGATCCGCTTCAACGACATCAGCCAGGGCCAGGACGCGACGCCGATCTGGATCCCGCAGCTGCCGATGGCGGCCGGCGCGATCCTGCTGGCGGTGTGCTTCGCCGACAATCTGGTTACCCTCATCGCCCGCGGCCGCGACAACATCCGCGCCTCGGCGATCGAAGACGCGGCGGAGTAGGCGCGGTGGAACAGCTTCTCCCGATCGGCATCTTCCTGTTCGTCCTGTTCCTCCTGCTCGGCACCGGGGTCTGGGTGGGGCTTGCCCTGCTCGGCGTCGCCTTCGTGGGCATGGAGCTCTTCACGACGCGTCCGGCCGGCGACGCGATGATGACGGTGATCTGGCGCTCGGCCTCGTCCTGGACGCTGACGGCGCTGCCGCTGTTCATCTGGATGGGCGAGATCCTGTTCCGGACGCGGCTGTCGGAGGACATGTTCAAGGGCCTGTCGCCCTGGATGGCGAAGCTGCCGGGCGGCCTGCTGCACACCAACATCGTCGGCTGCACCGTGTTCGCCGCGGTCTCCGGCTCGTCGGCGGCGACGCTGACCACGGTCGGCAAGATGTCGATCCCGGAACTGCGCAAGCGCAACTATCCCGAGAAGCACATCATCGGCACGCTGGCGGGTGCCGCCACGCTGGGCCTGATGATCCCGCCCTCGCTGACGCTGATCGTCTATGGCGTGACGATCAACGAATCCATCACCAAGCTGTTCATCGCCGGCGTCGTGCCCGGCCTCGTGCTGGCGGCGATGTTCATGCTCTATGTCGTTGCGGTGTCGCGACTTTCGCCAGACTACCGGCCCGATCCGGAGCCGCCGATGCGCCTTGCCGAACGGGTGGCGAATTCGCGCTTCCTCATCCCGGTGCTGCTCCTGATCATGGCCGTCATCGGCTCGATGTATCTCGGCTTCGCCACCGCCACCGAAGCCGCCGCGATCGGCGTGGTGGGGGCGCTGGTGCTGGCCGCCGCGCAGGGCTCGCTGACGTGGTCGACCTTCACCGAAAGCCTGCTCGGCGCGACGCGCACCTCGGCGATGATCGCGCTCATCCTGGCGGGTGCGGCCTTCCTGTCGCTGTCGATGGGCTTCACCGGCCTGCCGCGGCATCTGGCCGAATGGATCGGCTCCATGCAGCTGTCGCGGTTCGAACTGCTGATGGTGCTGCTCGTCTTCTACATCGTCATCGGCTGCTTCCTCGACGGCATCTCGTCGGTGGTGCTGACGATCGCCGTGGTGGAGCCGATGGTGCGGGCGGCGGGGATCGACATCATCTGGTTCGGCATCTTCATCGTCGTCGTCGTGGAGATGGCGCAGATCACGCCGCCGATCGGCTTCAACCTGTTCGTGCTGCAGGGCATGACGCGGCACGAGATGAACTACATCGCGAAGGCCGCCTTCCCGATGTTCCTGATCATGGTGGCGATGGTGTTCGTGCTGATCGCCTTCCCCCAGCTCGCGACCTGGCTGCCCGACAACATGCGCCCGGCCGCGGCCGGCTGACGGACGCGCAGCGCATGGATCTCGTCGCCTATACGGGGCTCACCGTGCCCTGGCTCGCTCTCGTCGGGCTGATCATCGTCGCGGCGGCGATCGTGCAGCTGGGGCTCGGCATGGGCTTCGGCCTGACCGCCGCGCCGCTTCTGGCGCTGATCGACCCGGAGCTGGTGCCCGTGCCGACGCTGATTCTCGGCATGCTGAGCTCCGGCTGGGGCGCGTTCGGCGAACGCCACGCGATCGCCTGGAACGAGGTCGCCACCGGCGCGATCGGCCGCGTGGCAGGGGTGGCGGCGGCGACCGGCGTGCTGGCCGTCCTGAGCGACGAGCGCGGCTTCTCCATCGCCTTCGGCCTGATGGTCGGCCTGGCCGTGGCGATGTCGGTGTTCGGCAGGCGCATCCCGTTCAACCGGCCCAACCTGATCGGCGTATCGGCGCTGTCGGGCCTGATGGCCACCATCACCTCGGTCGGCGCGCCACCGCTGGCGCTGATCTACCAGGACAGGCCGCCCGGGGAGGCGCGCCCGACGCTCGCCGCCTTCTTCGCGCTCGGCTGCCTGCTCGCGCTCGCGGGCCTGGCCATGGCCGGCCGCGCCGGGCTGCGCGAGGTGGCGCTGGCCGCATTGATGCTGCCGCCGATGCTGGCCGGCATCCTCATCGCGCGGCGGCTGCGCGGCCGCTTCGACCGGCGCTACCGCCCGGCCCTGCTCGCCATGGCCGGCATGGCGGCCGTGCTGCTCGTCCTGCGGGGCATCGCGTGACCGCCGCCGCACTGCTCGCCTGGCCCGCCCGCCACGGCCGCGGCGTGCTGGTGGCGGGACTCGTGGCGGGGATCCTGATGCCGGGCGTGGCGCTCGCCATGCGCGACTGGATCGCCGAACTGGTGGCCGGGCTTCTGTTCATCGCCGCCCTCAGGGTCGGGCCGCGCCAGGCCTTCGGCGCGCTGTCCGACATCCGCGCGTCGCTGGGCGTCGCCCTCGTCTATCAGGTGGCGCTGCCGGTGGGTTTCATCGCCGCCTTCGGCCTTGCCGGCTGGCACGGCGCGCTGGCCACCGGGCTGGTGCTGATGGCGGCGGCGGCGCCGATCTCGGGCAGCCCGAACCTGACGGTGCTGACCGGCAACGATCCGGCGCCGGCGCTCAGGCTGATGGTTCTGGGCACCGCCATCCTGCCGCTGACGGTGGTTCCGGTGTTCTGGCTGTCGCCGATGCTGGGCGAGGCAGGCGCGGTCGTGGCTTCGGCCGGGCGGCTGCTCGGCATCATCGGCGGCGCGGCGGGCGCGGCCTTCCTGATTCGCGGCTTCCTCGTCCGCAACCCCTCGCCCGCGGCGATCGCCGCGCTGGACGGGGTGTCGGCGATCGCGATGGCGATCGTGGTGGTGGGGCTGATGTCGGCCGTGGGGCCGGCGATCCGCGAAAGCCCGGCCGACCTGGCGCTGGCGCTCGGCGCTGCCTTCGCCGGCAATTTCGGCCTGCAGATCGCGGCGGCGACGGTGTTGAGGCGGACGGCGCCGCAGCGCTTCGTGGCGCCGCTCGGCATCATCGCCGGCAACCGCAACATCGCGCTGTTCCTGACCGCGCTGCCGGCGGCCGTGACCGAGCCGCTGCTGCTGTTCATCGGCTGCTACCAGGTGCCGATGTACCTGACGCCGATCCTGCTTGGCCGGCTCTACCCGCCGCCGGCACCGGAGCGTGCTGATTCAGTCGGTCCAGGGCGGCTTCACTGAGGCGAAGGCCTTCCAGCCCGACAGCAGCCGGTCTTCGGTCGCCTCGAGATCGCGCGCCTGCCAGCCGCGGATCTCGCCGCAGGCGCGGAGGAGCGCCGCCGTCGCATCGCCCGCGGCGAGCCTGTGCAGCAGCGGGTCGGTGGTGGCGACGTCGTTGTAGCGGCCGAGCCCGTCCTGCAGCCGCGACAGCGCCTTGACGAAGGCCGCAGCCTTCCTGTCCTTCGTGCACAGCGGCAGCAGGAAGTCGCTGAGGTAGCGCAGCTTCTTCAGCGCGAGCCGCACCTCGTGCCGCCCCTCCGCATCGAGCTTGCCGAAGCGGCGGCCGCGTTTCAGGACCTTGCGGTGCTGGCGGTCGAGAAGATCGCGGGCGAGGTCCGCCGCCGGTTCGGCCAGACGCGCCAGCGCCTCGGGCGCGGCGCCGTCGCGCCAGCCGCGCAGCTCGATCCAGCGGGCGAGCGCCAGCGGCAGCCGCAGCGCGGCCGGATCGCGGAAGGCGGCACGGGCGCGGGCATAGCCCTCCGCACGCAGCGGGTCTGCGGCCGCGCGGACGGCATCGAAGCCGGACGGATCGGCGCAGGCGGCCTCCACCGGCGGGACGGTCTCGGCCAGGAAGACGTCGAAGCCGCGCGCATCCCCCTGTTCGCCGGCGAGCCATTGCGCGGTCGCGGCGAAATCCGGCGCGGCGGCGCTTCCCGTCGCCCCGGCCACGACCTTGAGGATCGTGCGCAGGCGCCGCAGCGCGACCCGCGTCTGGTGGATACCTTCGGCGTCGCGGCCGTCGAGCGCGGCCGGCCGGTTGTCCAGGAAATGCCGCAGCGCCTCCGACAGCATGGCCGCGAAGGCATCGTCGAGCGCGGCGGAGCGCGCGATCGCCGCCCGGCGCGGCTTGCGCCAGGCGGGCGGCCGGTCGAAGGCGAGATCGAAGCCGCGCGCCGCCTTCGAGTAGAGGCTCATTTCGGCGGGACCACGCTCCAGCATGGCCAGCGCCACGTCGTAGAGCGCACTCGCCTCGCCGGAAACGAGTTCGAGCTCGATCTCGCTCAGCGGCTCCGTGCGGCCGCCCGCTTCCACCGTGCCGGTGTCGATGCAGAGTTCGATGCAGGCGGACGGCAGGTCGAGCTTGCGCGACCGGCGACGCACCTTCGTTGCGACGACGGGCTCGAGCACGGCGTCCGCAAGGAGATCGCGGAAGGCCTGCGGCACCGCGTCCGGCACGGCGGCGAGATCGGGCGTCTCGCCCGCGATGTCGACCTCCCACTCGCCGCGGCCGACGAGCCCGTCGGCCGCACCGCCCCCGGCGGTCTTCACGGTCATGACCCGCCTGCGGCCGACGCTGCGCACGCGCAGCGCAAATCCGGCCTTCGTCAGGTCGCGGCCGGGCGTGTCGAAATAGGCGGAGGCGAGATTGCGCACGGTTCCGGCATTGCGGGCCACGGCCTGCACGAGGTCAGCCGAGGCGAGCGCGTCGAGCGCGTCGGGCGGCGCCACGAGCTTGAGTTCGACCTCGCGCGCGGGCGCAGCCGGCACGAGCGCCCGGCGAAGCGGCATCTCGCCCGTCCCGGTGGTCTCGGAATTCCCGCCCAAAGCCTTCGCCGCCCTCGTGTCCGATCGTCCTGGAAAGGTCGGGGTTTTCTTGGGGCGGGTCAAGGGTGACGGCGGATGACGTGATGGCGGGTCCGATTCCCGGGAGAACATCCGAGGTAGACCGGGAGATGGCGCATTCCCGGGCGCAGCCGCACCGGCCAGGATGTACCGGCGACACAGGACATTCGCTGAAGAGAAAATGGCGCGAGTGACGGGGCTCGAACCCGCGACCTCCGGCGTGACAGGCCGGCACTCTAACCGACTGAGCTACACCCGCGCATTGGACTGGGGCGGCGCTGCGCCCGTCGTCGTGGGCGGGTGATTACGGGGTTCGGACGGGAGTGTCAAGCGCCTTCAGGCGGGTTCAGCCGACGAAAAAGAGGCCGGCAGGAAGTTCTTCATGCGGCGGGCCGGATGCCCCAGCGGAAGCCCAGGCCCGAGGGTGGGCGACGAGGCCGCGGGCGGCAAAGAGGACGGGTCCGGGAGATGCGGCATCAGAGTGCGGGCAGGCTGTCGAGAGACGTCGGCGGGGCGGACGGACGAGCGCGCCCGAGGCCGTCGGCCTGACGGGGAGCACGGGACCGGCGCAATGCCGGCCGGACGTCCGGGCAGGCCCTGCAGCCCGACGGTGCCGGACGCGATTTGGCGCGCACGCGACTTGCGCGGACGCGCCAAAGCGCTTAAATCGCGCCGGTCCGGGCGATTAGCTCAGTTGGTAGAGCGCTTCGTTTACACCGAGGATGTCGGGAGTTCGAGTCTCTCATCGCCCACCAATCATTTCAGGCACTTAGCCAGCGTGCTTGCCGGAACCGCCACGAAAACCGCCACGAAAACCCCGTGGCGGCTTTCGCGCCTTCAGCCCTGAAATCCTTGGCTTTTCGGCCCGATCAGCACGCCAACCGCCCGCAGGATTCGTAGTCCGGCCCAGTGCGGCGGGCCGCTTGAAGCCCGCCTGACGAGCGCCCTGCCGATGTCTTCGAGCGTCAGCAGTCGTCGACGAGGTCGGGCCAGCGCCGGCGGGCGATGGCTGCTAGGTCCCATGCGTCCGAGATGTCGCCGCCGGGTGTCACGGCGCGAAGCTTTCGGCCTCCTCGGCGACGATAGGCTCGAGGTCCATCCCCGAGACGAGCTGCTTGAAAGTTCGCGGCGCGTATCCGGTGTCCGGACAGTCAACCCCGACATCGCGGCTACGGCCGAACGGAGCCAGCCGGCCGTGCGAGTGGCCGAAGAAGTGGAAGCTGCCCTTATGCTGGCCGGGCCACGTCCGTGCGGCGTAGTGGCTCAGATAGACCCGCTCGCCCTCGTCGATCGTCTCCATCGCTGCCGCCGGCGGTGCGTCCCAAGCCAGTCCGGCCAGGGTCGGATGGATGACGTTGGCCTTGGCATAGTCATGGTTGCCAAGCACGAGACGCTTGCGGCCATTCAGGCGACGGAAGACCGACTCAACCCGGGCAGCATCGCCGAGGCCCATGCTGAAATCGCCGAGATGGAATACCAAATCGTCCTTCCGGACGACGCTGTTCCAGCAGTCGATCAGGCACTCGTCCATCTCCTTCGTCGACGCGAAGGGTCGCGCGCAGGCGGTCTCGGACAGCATCAACGCGTGTCCGAAGTGATGATCGGCGGTGTAGAATTTCTGGGTGAAGGACATAGGTAGGCTCCTGAATACGTGCATGCGGGATCGGCCCTTGAGGGGGCGGCGGTCAGCGCGCTGTGCGTATCGAGAGCCTCGCCATGTCTTCTGTGTCCTTATGCTGCCCGCAGCGTAGCCGGCAGGATCTAACAAGGTGCGATCGGGATACAGGGCTCCCAGCAGCCGCGTCAACGCCCCGGCATCAGAACGGGATCTCCATCGACACCTCGCCTTTCGGCTTGAGCTGGCTGAATTCGAAGTCCTTCGCCTTCTCCACCTCCATTGCCTCGTCGTCGGACACGTCCCAGTCGGATGCCCAGCGTCCACGCCCTTGCGCCCCGCGCGCGGTCTGCCTGACGACGATCTTCTCGTGCCACAGGCGGTCGCCTCCCTCTTCGTCGACTTCCGTGCTGCCGCCTGCCGGCCGCCAATCAAGGACCCGCTCGCAGATTTCGCGCAGGCGCTGCGGGTGACCGTTCGCTACGCAGACCAGGATCGAATGCCACCACGCAGGCATCTCCGGATGATCGGAAACGTGCGTGATTGCCCGGCTTACGAGACCCTGCAGGACCTCGTCGGCGCGCATCAGGTTCGGAAGCTCCCGCGGCATGACTTCGCGCAGGTACCATGCCAGCCAGCCTTTCCTCAGCTGGCGGCCGGCTAGATGGCGGGACAACTGGCCGGCCTCGGCCATCGCCTCCGGATCGAGTAGGAAACGGAGGCCGGGCTGGACGGAAGTTGCCGCGACCGGGAGGACCGGGGCTGCCTTGGGCTCAATCCGTTTGCGCGCGTAGATATTGGGCTGCATCACTCGAACTCCTCGATGTCACTGATTGCTGTCCTGAAACGCCGCAGGACAGTGTCGATGTCGTCCTCGGACACCGGGTAGCGTCCGACCGTCCATGTCTCGTGGCCGTGCGCGCCGAAGCGCAGGATGACATCGACCGCGCGGTTGCCCGTCCATGTCATCTTCGCGATGAAGGTGCCGACATCGTCGACTTCTAGGCTGCCGCAAGCCGGGTCGACGGGGAAGACGACCGCGTTGCAGTCCTCGAGCGTCAGGTCCGTCGGCACTGCCTGTGGCTCGGCTACCGGTGCGGCTGCGGTCTCGTCGGCGATGAACGCCGGGGCCCGCTTACGGGTGCCTCGCGGAGCCTCGTCGCCGAGGCGTTCGTAGCGTGCCTCGTCGGCCGCCTTCTCCCGTGCGAGGTATGCGCTGAAGTCCTCATGACGGATGAGCCGGATGTCCGGTTCCGCGCACTCTTGTCCGAAGAAGTCCCAGGCGGCATGGTCCGCGCCGCGGGACGCTATCGCCGCCAGCAACTGTTCGCCTCGGGTCGGCCGGGTCGCGTAGCCGTCGCTGATCGGATCGCCGGAAAGCGCTTCCTCAAGCGCGATCTGCCAGAGCGCGGAAAACTCGCTGCCGTGAATCAGCCCCATCGCGCGACCGAAGGTGGCGTTGGCGCGGCGGACCGTCCTGGAATCCAGCATGTATTCCTCGAGGTCCTTGCGGCCAACGCGGACGGGATCGAGCGATGGCTGGAAGAACAGGCGAACCGCACGGCGTTCGGGTGGAGATAGCGTCAGTTCGATGTCAATTGCCTCAACGGGAGCACCCCTGCCGCCTCCCTTTCTCGGGGCGACGGCGATCCGGAACGCGCGCACGTCGGCGAAATCCTTCGGAAGGTGATCGAGGACGCGCTCCCGCAGCTTGCCCGCCTTCACGCCACCGCTGGCATCGAGCGGAAATCCGACCCAGCCGGCCAACTCCGCGGGTGTCGGGGAGAGCCGGATCGTATTGTCCTCGCCCGGGACCCACTTCCGCTTCGAGGCCTCCAGCGCGAGACGCTTGTAAAGTCGCAAGGAGTATTTGCTCGACATGGTCGGCAGCGCCGCCAGTTCGAGGTAGGCGTAGCGCGGCTGGGTGCCGAGCAGCTCTCGGATCGGAGCCGGGAGGCGGTAGCGGACTACGTCCTCGTCCTCGGTTGTCTCCGACCACCACTCCAGAAGGGAGACATCCGCGAACTTGCGGCCACCGGCCGCGCCGTAGGTCACGGTCGCCATCTTCAGACGGCGCAGGCTAGCCAGAACGTCGCTGCGTTCCACCCGGCCGCGGGGAACCCGGTCGTCATTCTTCTCGGCTTTGGCGTTGTGCTCGATGGCCCGCGAGTTGAGGTAGCGCTGCGCGTCCGCGATCCGGAGAGTGTGCATCTGGTCTGCCATCGACTGGTCGGCTTCGTACGCCTTGCTGGCGAGCAGGTCGTGCAGGATCTCGTCGTCGACGGTCAGGTTGAACCCGGCCGGCTGGTGCAGTGCCACGCTATCCAACATCTCCGCCGGACGCGGCGACTCGGGCGATACCTGCGCCAGCCCGCCAAGCGTCGAGAGAGCCTTGGCGACCGTTCCCCGGGGGGCCGGACGGAAGTGCCCGGTGGGTGCCCTTGGCCTCGGTGGCTTGATCTGGCTCGGCATCGTCCTCCTCCTCGTCGTCTGCCTCCATCGAGGATTGGCCGGCCGGCGCAGTGGGACAAGGTCTCGAAGCCATCTTTCCGAAGCCGTGGGTTCGAAAGATCAAAACCCATCCATCCCGAGGCATGAGTTTTGATCTCAATCCCTTGATCTGCAAGGTTTCGACCCACCCATCGCACGCCATGGGTTCAAGAGAAGCGGACGTTCTGAACCCATCCGGCCCAGAGGATGGGATAAGTTTGCGGAATACGGGTTTTGAACGTTTTCGGTGAAAAGCCGAAACAGCGGAATACGGGTTTTAAAGCCAGTTGACCGATGCAGGTCCGGCCTGCCTTTCCCGGTGCTTCGGAGGTCGGCCAGACCCCCCTGATTCCAGCAGGAAGAAATCGGGGACGGATTCCGTCCTTGAATCCGTGGTCGGGGCAGCTGTCGCCTTTAGGCTCCTGGGCCGCCACCGTGGGGCTCCGATCGACGCTTCCCCGTCATCCCGGCCTGAAGAAGGACCGTGCCGCTTCGCGGTTTTGTCTGTTCAGGTTGTGCCAGTGGCTTGCTCCGTTTTTATCCTGCAAGGGCAGTGGCATTTGCTTCGCCGAGCCTGACCCACCGGGCTTCGATCCCTGCCGGCCGCACAGCCACGCCCCCAGTTCCGGGACGGCGACAGAGGCTCCCGCTCCCGGGATGGATGGCTCCTTCGGAAGGCTCGTCATCTTGCCGGGTGCGCCGCAGGCCTCCGTTGGGCTAAAACCATTTTTTGTTTCTACGCATAGAAACATGTTGCGATTGTCTCCGGCGCTGGTCAGCATGATCGTAGGCCGGGTTCTGAGAAGGACGGGGATGAGACAAGCGACGGACGACGAGCTGCTGAGGCTCCACGATGAAATCCGGTCCAGGCGACTGGCACGGACGAAGTTCCTGCGGCTCGACGATGCCGGGAAGCGGGCATACAAGGCGGAGAAGCAACGGCAACGCCGCGCCGCCCTTCGTGCCGCAGGCGAGGCAGGCAAGCCGAAGGCGACCGTGCCGGCCATCCGTGACGTGCTTGCCGATGCCGCCGCGGTGCTCCTGCGGTCAGACGGTCACGGTGCCGACGTGATCCGCGCAGCGCTTGCCGAGGCCTTCCAGGCGCCGGCCATGGGCATGACCGTGACGGGGATGGCGCGGACCGGACGGCTGCCGCCCCGACTCCTCCCGGTCGACTGGTCCCCTGTGCCGAAGGCCGCCTTGCCGTCCGCGCCCGACCTCGTTCCGGACGCGCCAGTAGCGGACGTGCTGGACGACCTGGACGGCTTCGAGCCTCCGGCTTTCCTTCGCCGATCTGGCTACTGAGGCTTTGTCCCTTTCGTGCGGCGGGCGAGATGTGTTCATAGTGACGCTCGTAGTGACGGGAGGACGGGGGAAATGCCGAGGGTGGGTCATCCTGCCAACGCCAGCAACGCGCAGCGTACACGGGACTACCGTGCGCGGCTGAGGAAGCGCGGCGCGCCGCCCGAGCCGGGGAAGCCTGAAGGTCGTGGCGCGCCCGAGTCCTGCCACGTCGACGTGGCGCTGGCGGCGGCCTTCGCGGCCTACCGCTACTCCGCGGCAATCGAGGGCGGCGGTCCCGGCCACCGGAAAGTCGTCACGGCCCTCATCGCGGCAACGATCGCGCTGCTGGTGGAGCGTGGCTACGACCAGAAGGAAGCGGTCCGCGTGGTTCGGCATCGACTTCGGAGGGACGACCTCCTGGACCTGGCGAAGACGGCAGCCATTCCGGAACGGCTCGAGGCCATCGAAAAGAGGCTCGCACCATGACCCACGGATCCCCCCATTACTCCACCGTTCGGAATCGTTCTCTTGGCCTCGTTCGGAGTGACGCTCGATGACGGAGACCGTGAGCCTCTGGGACGACGACCCGGCCGCCTTCGTCGACGCGTTCAACGGCAGCGGCGACGCGCGACAGCTGCGCGGGCAGACCACGACCCGCCGGCGCGGCGGACTGGAGCGCATCGCAGCCCGTGCCAGCCCGTCGCTGTGCGGCATGTCTCTTCCAGAACTCGACCGCGAAACCCGGCCTTCCGCAGCTGCCCTCGAAGCCGCTCACGCCGCGCTGCGCACGGTCGCCGGCTACGACCCGGACCACGCCGAGGAAGCGAACGGACTGGGCTTCGCCAAGGGCGACGTAACGCTCGGTCACGCCCTTGCCTCCGCTCCCCTCGGCGACCTATCCCGGCGGCGCTTTCGCGGCCCTCGTCATGCGGCTGGCGGCGCGGTATCGTCGTCAGGTCTCCGCCGGATCGAGGTTCAGGCAAGGCATTTCGGATCAACTCGATTTTTTCGACGCGTAGAAATGGGCTGGAAAACGGATCACAACTACGAAAAGGCCCGGCAGGAGGACTACCGGGCTTTCGTCGCGTCGCTGAGCTGGCGGGAGTGGATCGATATGCACGTCCGGCACAAACGGCCGTTTCTGGCCGGGACGGCAAGCGCCGCTTTCGTGGCATGGATGGTCCTCGGCTGATCAGCCCCGGATCGTGATCTCGATCGCGTCGGGCGACACGCCAAATGTTTCGGCCAGCCCAGCCTTCGCTTCGGCGATAGTCAGCGGGCGCGGCGCGGGTTCATCATCGTCGGCATCAATATCATCTCCCTCATCCTTGGCGGCCGGCACGATGGCATCGGGCTCGGGCATCGGCTGCCAGTCGAGCGTGTCCGGGTCCATACCGAGATCTTCCATGCACGTGTAGCGGACTGGGTTACGCCAGCCCTTCCCCCAGACGTTGGGGATGTCGGCGATGGCATATTCTGAGAACTGGATCAGCCAGCGCTCAGGACGCTCCGGAGACGGCACCACGTCGGAGATGCGGCCGACAAGGAACGCGGTGGCGTGCCGCTCGGGTCCTTCGGCTTCGCGCGTGTTGGCGTTACGGGTGCAGACGGCGAACTCGAACTTGCGGGCGTTGGCGCGGTTCAGCGCCCAGGAACAGGTGCCTCCAACGCTCAGGATATGTTCCCGAGACTTGAAGGTCAGAACGGCGATGGCGGCGCGGGGCATGGGATAAATCTCATATACTATGGCGATAATCTGTAGATAGTTTAGGCCCCGTTTATCGTCACGGTATAACGTCAACTACTTTTGAGCGGGCCGATTTATCGGCTGCACCCCCATTCCCTTTCGTCTCGGCAGTCAACTCCAGCGACACGCCTTCGAGGGGAACATGGCGCGCCGGGGAAACGCAAGCAGCAGGTACGGATCGCGACAGATCTCGGGACACCCGAGTCCGGCATCGACTGACCCGCCATGCCATAGGAAGGCCCCCACAAACCGGAGCCTCCCTATGATCGACGATACGCCACCCCCTCCACCGACCGACGAGATCCCGTCCCAGCGCAAGGTCGAGCACGCCCAGGCGATGCTCGAGGCCGCCCTTGAAATGGTCGACTGGGAGCGCAAGCGGCGCAAGGAGCGGCCCACCCTTCCGGACAACCCGGCCATCCTTCAGCAGATGCTCGTGGATGCCTGGCGCGAGTGCGACAAATGGAGGTCCGACTACTACGACATGCAATACGGCAAGTCCGTTTTCCGGCTGCATGCCGAGCGGCTCAAACTCGAGATGGACCGCTACGAGGACCTGGTCCGGCGCATCAAGGTGGACCTGCCCGAGCCCGATCCGCGGCGATGGGCGCTGTCGATGTGATCATTCCGGCCGGCGGTTGGTCATTTCCGCCGGCGGACACACCCTTCTTGAGAACGCCGTTGAGGAACGGCCTCTCGGAGGGGGACCATGCCAGTCAGATCGGTCGAAGACGAGCCTGACATCACGCTCGAATCCTGGGGCATCTACGCCAGCCCGTGGGACACCCTGCACGTCGTCGGCTCGCCTTCCGGCACCACCCGCGCACGCCGCTCCTCGCCTGTCGAATCCTTCGACGTGAACACGATGACTGCTGTGACCGAGAGCGGGCGGACTTACCGCCTTGTCGGCGAACAGGACCATGAGACCGCGCGGCTGATCGCCGTCACGATGTTCGGGGCGGTCGCCTACTTGGGCAAATGGATTTCGGCGGAGGAACTGGCGCTCGCGGTTGCGCGGCCGGACATGGGAGGGTGGCACTGATGCGCCGGGTTACTTGGAACGAATTTATTGAACTGCCCGCAGGCACGATCTTCACGGAGTCGCCACCTCGGCAGATATGGGCGAGATTACTACGTGGCCGATCTCTCTCCCTGTCACACGTTCGGGCACACGCTCGGAGGATACATGCCCGAGGACGGGACAGAGGTCGTGATCGAGAGCTCCGGATGGCGACGCGCCAATGGATGGGAGCGCGATCGCAGGGATTGGTCATGTTGAGTCTGGGGCCGTGCGGACCGACTCCGGCTAGCGCGTTGGCTTCTCGATCCCGCTGACACGCTCGACCGCATGAATGAAGACGTGAGCGGCCTGATCTGGCGGGGCGACGCAGGGAGGCTGCCATGCTCGGACTAGAACGCGAACTCCGCGCCACCATCACGCTCTCCATCCTCGACAGCATCCGCCAACGCGGGCTGAGCACCGAAGAGGCCGCGGCCATCGCCGGGGTCCATCCGGAAGACATGCGGACGTTGGTCGAACGGCGCGACAACAAGGGGTTCACGCTTGAAGCTCTCGACGATGTGCTGCAGGCGATCGATGCGCATGGTCCGAGGTACGGCGGATGAACGACGACTTCGACTTCGAGCAGTACAACATCTTCCGTCAGCTCGGCTTCGCCGACTGGCAGTCGCGCACCCAGAAGGCAGACCTCTCCATCGCAATCAGCGACTTCCTGCGCGACGGAGAGGTGTCGTGGCCCGATGCCGCGGCGGCTGCAGGGGTTAGCGACGACGACCTCCAGGCGATTGCGTGGAGCCGGATGGACCGTTAGTCGGTTCCGGAGCTAGAGGCGATGAAAGCGGGGATGGAGGCAAACAATCCGCCGATGAATAACCGCCGCTGAGCGTCGCGGAATCCCCCCCATCCGTGTAGTCTACACGGATGGGGGGATTCCTCGTTGAAGATTACCCGTGTCCAGATCGCCAATTGGCGGTCGATCAAATACGTCGACTTCTTTCCGGAGGATATCTGCATCCTCGTCGGAGCAAATAACGCTGGCAAAACAAACATCTTGTCGGCGGTCAATTTCATACTCGGCGAGCGCTGGCCGATGCCCGCGAATCTGGATGACTCCGACTTCTACGCCCGCAACCGGGACAACAGCGTCTACATCAAGCTGACGCTCGATCATCCGTATGTTTCGGAGATCGAGTTCGACACGTCGAAGCCGCAATACGCCCTGAACGCGTTGGACAAACATGGACGCGGCGTGCGCCCCTTCACCAACGCTCACCGGGAGGAGCTGGCCTTCGCCTACGTCGACGCAAGCCGGAATTACGAGAGGCAATTCAGCACGTCCCGCTGGTCAATTTTCGGTCAGGCGCTGCGCCACCTTCATCAGACCCTGAAGAACAGCGGTGACCAGCTGGCCCAGCTCCGCGATGCCCTCAACACGGCTCACGGCCTGTTGCAGACCGAGCAGTACAAGAAGTTCGAGCAGGAGCTGAAGGATGCCTTCTCTGCTCAGCTGAAGACGGCCCGCTATGACGTATCGTTCGAATTCCGCACACTGGAAGAGACCAACTTGTACCGCAGCCTCTATCCGACGTTGGTCGAGCGTGGCGTGGCCCGCAATCCCTTGGAGGTCGGCTCGGGCGTGCGCAACGTGCTAGTGCTGGCACTCTTCCAGGCCTTCGCCAAGTCGTTCCGCGGCGATGCGGTGCTGGGCATCGAAGAGCCTGAGCTGTATCTGCACCCGCATGCCCAGCGCAGCCTGATGAAGCAATTCGAGGAGCTGGCGGCGGCCGGGAACCAGATCTTCATCTCGACCCATAGCGCCCATTTCCTCGACGTGGCGCGAAGCGACCGCATCGTGCTCGTCGACCGCTGCGAGGATGAAGACGACGAGGTCTGCACGCAGGTGAAGACAGCCTCCAGCGGGGACCTGCTGAAGGCCCGCAAGCAGCTGCATCCGGCGCGCGACCAGATGACCGTAGACTCCGTCCGTGCCTTCGTCCGGAACGTGCGCACCTCTGAGATGACCGAAGCCTTCTTTGCCCGCGTTGTCATCGTGGTTGAGGGGCCGTCGGAGCGCGAGGCCATCCCGATCTTTGCCCGGGCATATGGTATGGACTTCGACACGCACGGCATCTCCATCGTGTCGGCGGGCGGCAAGGCCACAATCGACACGCTGTCGCAGCTTTATGATGTGCATGGCATCCGCACCTACACCGTGTTTGACAACGATGGCGGCAAGCTATCCGAACGAGCGGCCAACCGCACCCTATGCAGGCTGCTTGGAATGCCCGAGGCCGACGAGCCGGCGGCGTGCGTGAAGGCTGACTACGCCATCCTGCAGGGCAACTGGGAAGACCAGTGCAAAACGCACGTGGAGGTTATCGAGACAGGCCTCTTCGACCAGCTCGAGGCACAGGCGCGCTCGGAACTTGGCATTTCCGGAGACCGCAACAAACCCTTGGTGGCGCGTTTCATTGCCGAGGCCCTCGTCCAGCGCGGACACACCCCGAAGTTCGTCAAAGACATCCTCGACGCGGTAAAGAAGAAGCTGCCTGACCATCCGGGTCAGCAGCCTGGGCCTCAACCACCCAGCCCACCGCCGAGCGGCTCCGGCAGTGTCTTCGACTGAAGCGCTCCCGCCGACCGATCGAGGACCCGCTACGAAAAAATGCTGCAACCATAATATTAACGCTAGCAGGGAATGACTTGCGCTAGTCACTATATAGCGTTCGAAAAGTCAATTCCGCGAACGCCGTCAACAACTTAGTTGTTGCGCCGATAGACGAAAGCATCCACCTTTGTTGTGTGGATGGCGCACGGCGCGCCGGAAGCCCCCGGGGGGACCGGGGACACGGGATCACTGAGGAGGCATCCCATGTTCAGCTACAACGAGACCATCATCCGCGGCGCAGGCCGCAACGCCCAGATCGAGGCCTTGATCGGCCGCACCGACATGTTCGGCCTCTCCTGGCAGCTGACCGCGGCCGCCGTCGATGCGATGCTCGAGGACGGCAGTGAAACGCATGCTGGCTGGAACGTCGCCGGTGCCATCGAGATGGGAACCCATGCGGTCGACGTAAGTGAACTCGATGCGGAAACCGAGCCGGAGGTCACCGAGGCCGTACAGACCGCGATCGACATGCTGCAGCACCTCGCAACGGCTCCCAAGGGCATCGTCCTTGTTAATGGCAACGACGGCCTCGTTCATGCCGCAGAGCCCACACTCGACGAGGCGAAGGCCTTCCTCGACCGCGTCAACGGGCAGCCGCTGTCGTGGTCGGAATCCAGCAGTCGCGTGGCCTCGGTCAGCCCGCATCCGGAAGGCGCAATCTATCGCGCGGTCGAGATCGGCTTGCTCGACTGGGAAGCCGGCGACGGCGAACGCGTCGCCGCTCTGGGGACGACCGTGGGCTACTGGCTGGCCCGAGACACCGTCATCAGGCGGGCAGCCTGACATGGACGCGAAAGCGCGCTTCAACGAACTCAGGGGGGAGCTGCGGCTTCCCCTCGACGACCTCGCCCGCCTGCTCGGCAGGGGCCACGGCACGATGCGCGCCTACGCATCGCCCGCCAGCCGGCTCCAGCCCCCTCAGGAAGTCCTGGAGGCGATGGAGGCCGAATTGGTCGGGCAGGCAATAGACCGCATCCGGAAAACCGGGTTCGACGTAATCCGCCGCAAGGCGGCCTGAAAGGAGCAGGACATGTTTACGATCATCGAGCAGCGCGAGTTCTTCGGTCCGTCGTCGGCGACGGGCCTGATGCTTGACCCCTGCGGCAAGCCCGAAGTCTATGAGACCCGATCCGCAGCCGACACCCGCATCCAGGAGCTGGACGACGGCGAATGCCGGATCGCGCACAACGAGAGCAGCCGGCCGCAGTACAGCGTTCGGCATGTGAACCGCCTCAGCCGTGCGGACCGCGCCCTCGTCGACGGTTAGGCCTGCCGGCGGATTGCGGGGGGCTTGTCCCCTGCGAACCACGAAGCGATCTTCTTCATCACGATCAGCAATTGCGCCCGGGCCAGCGATGACCCGGACTTTTCTTTCGCAGGCACCCGTCCCCCGGACCCTGCCAAGCCGGCGGCCATAGCCTCCTCAGCTCGGCTGCGCCCATAGCGCGCCCGCCGCCGGCACACCCATCACCGTGGCATGCAGGCAGGCATGGGCAGCCCTTGCGGGGCGCCTGGCGCGGCCTCGGCCCGCCTTCCGGACGGCTGCCTCGCATCGGGTCTGGCATCAACGCTGCGCCCTGGACTAAACCCTGCGCTGGCCCGATGACGGCGGCGCACGGCCACGTCATCCAGCATCACAACGATCACCGGACGCTGGTCTGCCTCGTGGCGGACGGTCGGCATCGCGCCGTGGGTGACGACCCGCTCTACGCGGAAGCGCTGGCCGCCTGATCAGCGGTGCCCGTACTTCACCTCGAACATCTGGTCTTCCATCCAGGCGGCCAGCCCCTCGACCTGCTCGATGGCTGCCAAGAGGTTGTCGCGCGTAACGACGAGAGACAGGCTGAACCAGGCATAGTCCTCCGCTTGATCCGTCTCGAGAACCCGCCGCTCGTCTTCGCTCAGGAAAAGCGGAAGCGGATGCTTCTCCCGGACGTTCGAGCTGTGCTCCAGCCGCATGTCGTCGATGCTCTTGGCATGGTTCGCGTCGTTCCGTGCCAGCACGACCTGTTCGATGATATCCCAGTCCGCCGGGCAGTCGGACCAGTCGGTCTTCAGAAGCTGCCCGTAGCAGGCCTTGTAGCCGTTGACGAAGCCCTTCTTGAATTCCTTGGGCAGATGCTTCTGGCACTCGATCCCCAGCTGTCGCTCCCACGTCATGAAGTAGAGCTTGAGCGTGTCAGAGAGTATGGAGACGCAGGTCGCGCCGAGTACATCGAGCGACGTTCTGGCATCCGTCCATTCCGACATGAAGGCAGGCTCGCCGCCGTCTTCGCTGTAGGGAGGCTCGTAAGGTTCCTCCTCCGCCTCAATCTTACGGATGATCTCCCAGAACGGTGACGCTCCCACGTCGTAGTGCCGCCGGATGAAGGCGGTTCGCAGCTTCAGAAACTCGTTCACCTCCATCCCCGGATCCTTTTCCCTTTCGAGCCGGCGCTCGACCATGAGGCCTTCTAACGGAGAGCCGCCGTGGCCGCCATGCGCTTGCATCAGCAGTGGCGCGACATCCTCTGGAAAGCCTGGTCGATCCGCCTGATGGCGCTCGCCGCCGTCTTGTCGGGTCTCGAAGTCGCGCTGCCATTCCTCGACGGGCTCCTGTCTGTCGGCACCGGGACGTTCGCCGCGCTGTCGTGCGTGACGACAGCAGGCGCTTTCATCGCGCGCATCGTCGCCCAGCGGGGGCTGTCGGAATGACCAATTTCCTCGCCGCCATCGCTGGCGGGGAAGGCCTGCGCCTCGTGGCCTATCAAGATATCATCGGCGTGTGGACGGCCAGTTACGGTGAAACCAAAGACATCATGCCCGGCAGGGGGTTCAAGGAACATGAGGATTACATCGCTGGGATGGCTGACGGCGAGTGCATTATCGGTCCTGACGCGGACGGGCTGCGCGAGCTCTGGAGGTAGCTTCCGCGACCCGGCCCCTCGCGAGGCGCTGGAACTGACAGCCTCGGACAAGTCCTGCTTCGACGCGACGCTCGAAGTTCCGGACGGCGACATCGGCCGCCGGGATAACATGCGCCTGTGGCTCGAGGCCCGGAAGCTGGACCTGAGGAAGTCGGAGTCGCGCCGGCCCACTCGAATCCTTGTAGCGTCAGCCCGCCGCAAGGATTCGCTCCCGTTTTTCTTGACTGTCTGATCACGGAATGTTCTGACTCTCGCGAGCCGCAAAGGATTCGAAAAGGATTCGTTGCGCCAGGGGAGAGGCAATGCGTTCTGTGGAGTTGTTCGCTGGGGCCGGCGGGCTGGGAATTGGCGCGTCACGGGCTGGATTCAAGCCCGAGGCGGTGGTCGAGTGGGACCGCTGGTGCGCCGATACGATCCGTGAGAACGCGACCCGAGACCTCGAGCACGTCGCTCACTGGCCCCTGACGCACGGCGACGTGCGGGATTTCGACTACTCCCAGATTTCCGATGGCGTGGATCTCGTCTCAGGCGGCCCGCCTTGCCAACCCTTCAGCCTCGGCGGCAAGCATCGCGGCAAGGACGACGCTCGAGACATGTTTCCGGAAGCCGTTCGCGCCGTCCGCGAGCTACGGCCGAAGGCCTTCATGTTCGAGAACGTGAAGGGTCTCACACGGAGCACGTTCGCCAGCTACCTCGAATACGTCCGCCTGCAGCTGACCTATCCCGAACTCGTCGCCAAGAAAGACGAAGAATGGGAAGACCATCTCGGCCGCCTCGAGAAGTACCACCTGCGGGGCAAACCGACTGGCCTGCACTACCGTCTGGTCATGCGGCCAGGGAGTATCGGAAGCCGAGGGCATGAAGGCCCCGCCTCACGGCAAGTTCGGGTTTCGTGTCCTTGCCGCGGACAGCTGACATCATTCGCGCGCGGACTTCTTTCGCGATCTCCTGGGCCATGGGGTCTATCTAAGCTTTTCCAGTAGAGACTCTACTTTGGCGAGCACCTCCTCGTGCTCCCGGGCAGCCACCCACAGATCGTCGACGATCTCCTGCGTCGGCGCCGGATACGGCCCGGGCTTGCGCACCCGCCATTGGTGGACCGACTGAACGGCGCGGCCTGACAGCGCGGCGATCTGCGTGAAAGACATGCCGTACGCGCGAAGCTTCTCAGACACGGCGTAGTACTCGTCCCGCAGACGCTGGCGCTCCTCCGCAGGTACGTTGGAGCGGACCTGGTCGCGCCGACGTGGCTGGATCGTCCGGGGCGCTGCCGTGATCGCGATGGGAAGCGCCGGCGTGTCCGAAGCAAGCCGCGCCTGTGCCGGCACGGGGCCGTCGAGTCCGTTGCGCTGGAGCGCGAGCCGCACAGTCTGCGGACCCACCCCGGTAGCATGCGCAATTTGGTCGGGCCGCATGCCGCTCGCGCGCGCCGCCGTGAGCAGCGACATGGGGAGTGCCGGGCTCCGCTTTGCTCCTGACTTGATGACAGCCTCCCTGTGCACCCGGTAGTCGGCGCACTGGCGCATCGCCAGTGAAAAGGCACCTTGCCCCTTGGTCCAAGGGGTGGGCGCAAGGGCGACGTTTCTGAGCGTTGTGGTTTCCATCACGCTGCTTCCCTCCAGCTCTCTTCCCAATCCCATTGCGCCTGCGTCACCCGCTGCTGCAACTCTCGGCCGATGTAGGCCATGCAGGGCACCGCCATGCTGTTCCCAAGCGCCTTGTAGCGGGGGCCGTCCTCAGGGGATTCCTTGCCCTTGTACGGCACATCGCTCCAGCCGTCGGGGAACCCTTGTAATCTCTCGCATTCCAGAGGCGTGAGCCGGCGGACGATCCATTTTCGGTTCGAGTTTGCCGCAGACCTCAGGACGATGCAGAGATCCGTCTCGTTGCCCTGGCCGGCTGCCCGCGCAAGGCCGGCACCGGACGCACACAGGGTGCCGGTCACCGCCGGATAAACCACGAGGTCAGTTTCGTATGCGGCGCTTCCGCACGCCCGCAAGGTCGAGGCGATGCCGGCCTCGCCGTACTGGTCGCTTTTCTGCCTGTCGTAGTACGCGACGCACTGCTTATGGCCACCTCCGGTGGGCGACCCGGCCAGCAGAGTGTACGCAAGATTGAAAGATGCCTTCGGATCGTAATCGTCGCAGAACGCGATCGGAGCTACTCCCTGAGCGCTTCCTCCAGAAGCGCCGGGAGCTTCTTGTTTCGGTTCTCCGCCCGCCGCAGCACCCCATCCTTGGCGGTCCGGCTCAAAGAGTACCTCGCCTGGACAGACGGGCTCGTCTCCAAAACGGCAGACAGCGAAGATGCGACGGCGGCGCTGTGGAACTCCCCAACCCTGCGCGTCCAGTACGCGCCACGCTGCTTGTCCTGCAGGTCCAATAACATGACCTGCACCTGTCCACCCTCCTCGCCAGCCGTCCCCTGAAGAGACCAGACCACACTCGGGTCCTCCGACAAGCGCTGCCAGGAATTTGCCGAAGGCGTTCGTTCTGTCAGTGAGGACATGGTAGACATTCTCCCAAACGACGAACCGCAGTCCGTTCAGTTTCTTCATGCGCAACGCGAGCTGTACGAATGCCAGCGTCAGGTTCCCGCGGTCGCCGTTGAGCCCCTTGCGAAGCCCGGCGATGCTGAAATCCTGGCACGGGCTGCCACCCTCCAGCACGTCGACCTGACCCATCGAGAGCAGGTCCTTGTCGGTGATCTGGGTCACGTCGCCCCAGTTAGGGACAGAGCCGCCCTTGATGTGCTTGTAGTTCGCCGCCCGGTAGCCTTCCGGCAGGTACACGGGAGCCGTCGCATCGCACCGGGCGTTCAGCACGTGGCAGGGCAGCGGCTCCGGCTCGCAGTAGCCGACGAAGTCGAAGCCGAAGGGCTTCCACGCCACCGAGGCCGCGGAGATCCCGGAGAATGTGGAGAAGACGCGCAAGGTCATGCGGCCTCCTTCACGCGAACAACCGCCTCCTCGCCGAACCTGTCGGCGATCGTCTTCATCGCGACCTGCAGGTTGTACTCATCGAGGATGCTGATCGCCTTCCACGGCGGGCACGTACCCGACGCGCACCTGTAATGCCGGATCAGCGCTTCCGATCTCTCCATCAGGTCTGCGATTTTCGCGTCCGTCAGGCTGCACACCGCCCGTGCCTTGCGCCAAGCGGCGCGCCTCTCTTTGCCGTCTGCAGGTAGGTACCTGGAACTCATCGATCCCCCTTCTCTCCGGCTCCTCGTGGCCGGGCATGAGAAAAGGGTGAGTCTGTCAGCGGATTTTTGCAACACCTTTCGTTCAGGTTTTTCAGAGCCGGATCAGTCGTTTACCCTATTTCTGGGACGGACCGGGTTATTATCGCTTGAGACGCTGGAAAAGTCTTAACGTTAATTTCAAGTCCGTTGTCCAATGCCGCCGCCGGCTGGACCATGTCTTCCGAAATGTGGAGAAGGACACCATGATCAGACGAATACTCGCGGGCATCGCCGGGGCTTTGCTGGCCGGGGTAAAGCTGCCGTTCGACGTGCTCGCCGACATCGCGCGCATGATCGGCCTCGGCTCGCCCGGGACTCCGATGCCGCCGCCGGCCATCGCTGAGGACGTGATCGACAGGCAGGCCACCGAACTGCGCCAGCAACTCGCGGCCGCTCCCTCCGTCGTTCCGGAGTTCCCGAAGGCGAGCGCCGGGCACATCGTCCACGCCTACGCCACGGGCCACCGCGCGACGCGCGACAGTTTCGACGCGTCGAAACTCGAGGAGCACGTCGCTGTGGCATTGCTGACCATGCACCCGAGCCAGCTTGCGCGCCTCGCGCTTGCGGGTCCGGAAGCCTGCGGTAGGTGGGCCGAGGGATGCAAGGGTGTCGTCGGGGTGCCGCTCCCGGATCGGGATTGGCTCAGGCGACCAACCGCTGCAAAGGACGGCTCTGCTCCCAACGAGCAGGACGAAGCGCCTGCCTATAGGCCTGCTCGACGGGCTGCCTGATCGCGGCAGCTACCTCGGCGCGGGTCCGGTTCTCCTTGAGCCCGGACTTCGCCGCCCAAGTCTCCCAGGTAGCTTGATGTCGAACGGTATATGAAGCCGTGAAGCAGTTCGGGGTCTCATCGATCTCCACCCCGCGCGCGGCGCACGGCCTCCGCATCGAAGCGGCCGGCATGGACCGCAGCCTCAATTTCGAACAGGTCCATGACCCGCGTGTTGTCGGCACCGAATTCGAGCGCGGCTCTGATCTTGTCGACAAGCCCGTTGGCCTCTGGCAGCCCTTTGAAGATGCCGGCACCGTCCGGACTTAGTAGTTCTCGACGGTCCCGTGGCCGAAGCCGATGTCGATTGACGTGTTGATCCGCGTCGCGCCCAGCATCGCCTGCAGCTTGATTTTACCCCACCGCCCGAGTGGGACGACGCGTAGGCGCGGAAGGCGGCGAACCGGACGTGGTCCTCCAGCAGCCCGGTCGGCGACATGGAATCGTAGTAGGTCCGGGTCAGCAGATCGGGGATGACGAGGTCCAGGTCCTCGACCGGTCCCTCAGATGCGTGTCCGTGTCCGGAGCTTACAGGGCATGCGCGGGATCGGCGACGAAGGCCACCAGCGATCCCTCGAGCATCATCGATGCGCCGAACGCCTCGTTGAGTCTGTAGACGGCCCGCTCAAGCACGTAGCACTCAAGAAGATGGTCGTTGTGGATGCTCAGCAGCTTCGCGCGCTGCTTGATGCGCTCGGCGACTATGTCGCCCGGTGTCTTCTCCCCATCGCCGCTCTTCCCCGTTGCGATAGGGTGAGGGTTCGGGCCGCCGATGCATGGGACCAACGAATTGTTCGCCTGACGGTGGCCGGCCGGTCAGTAGGTGCGCTCCCCCGTGATCTCTTGGGCGACGGCGATCCGGCTTCGGCGAGGAAGTCCTTGAGGCCTTGGTATGTATCCCGGTAGCGGGCGGACTTGATCACCTTCGGCGAGAACAGAAGGCCGAACTCGGAGACCTCATCCTTGCCGTTGTTCCGCACGAACAGCGGCGAGAGGAGCGCGAGAAGAGCAAGTGCGCTTTCGCGCTGGGCATCGTTGCCTCGGGTGTGGACGTTCATGGCGTAGCGCATGGAGCTGACGACGATGTCGATCAGGGAAGTGAAGCGCGACTGCCCGACCGCGGTGTAGTGCGGGCCGAGGATATGCTTCAGCCTGTACTCTTTCGAATAGGGCATGTCCTTGAGGCCGACCGAGAACTTTTCGGTCAGGTGCCCGTCAATGAGGTTATTCTGGTCGTTGAAGCGGTCCAGCAGCACCAGCCCCTGCGACTTCATGCGCACGAGGCAGCAGTCGAAGTGGAAGCAGACCGTGTTGATACCGTTCCGGCGCGCCTCGTCCATGCTGCTGCAGATATTGTGCAGGATCAGATAGGATAGAAGCCCTACGTTATGCGCCACGGCAGCCTGAATGATCGCCTGCTTCAGGTTCCGGAACTGCTCGTGCGTCAGGTTGTCGGGGCGCGGATTGAACTTCAGCCGAAAGTCACGCGGGATGCCAGCGTCGTCCCTGATCTTCTCGATTGCCGCTGAAAGGCTCGGCGCGGCATCTGAAGAGATCATCACCGCGGCGTAGACCAGGAAGTCCCCGGCATTTTCGTCGATGTTGCTTTCGTCGCAGTAGAGGAGGTACATCGAATCACCCCACAGCTCGTTATGAGACCGCGCAGTTTACGACGCGGAAGCCGGTCACACGAGGCGGCGAGCCTTCACTCCTTCTTTTCCACTGGCTGCCCGGTCGACGGGTCGATCCCGTCCGGGAAGTAGCCGCAGAGCTGTTCCGCTAGGCGGCCGTCACGGTAGCGCTTCCATGCCTCGCGCATGGCCCTCCGGCGGGCTGCCTCGCGGCGCTGCTTCGCTATTGCGTCGACAATCTCGAGCATCTCGTGGTCCATGTCTCCAGCTACGAGGAATGCTGCGGCCACGTCTTCGTCACGCATGTCCGGACAGGCTCCTGATGAGCGTGTCGCGGCTGGCGACGGCCTTGCGCAATGCGGCCACTTCCTCTTCGAGATCGTGTACCCGGTGGACCGCCGACCGCGCAACCGCCAGCGCCTCGGCAGCCGAGGAACGGGCGCGGATCAGCCTGGCGTGCCAGAGGCTCGAGACCTGCGCCTCACGGCGCTCGCGGACCGCCTGCACGCCTGCTTGATGGGCGGATGCGGCTACAGCGACACCAGCCATCCCGAGAGCCAAGAAAGTATTCCCCACGCCCTGCGCGGGACACGGAACGGAACGATGATGATGTGCCATAATGCGGCCTCCGGAACTCAGAACACTGCAGGTAGATGGCAGGATCTTATTCCTAGGACAACCCAGAGGTCCGGAGAACTCGCCGGCATGCCTGGCAGAGATCTAACAGTAGACGGTGTCGCCCCATCGCTCGCCTTCGCGCGACACACGACGCGCATTAGGTTGTGATTGCCGTCGGATCTGAATCGCTGCGGACCTTCCGCGCTTCATTGATGATGTCTACAACGAGCGCCGGCTACACACGGCGCTAGGATATCTGAGCCCGCAGCAGTTCGAGGATCAATACACCCGGCACTCTGTCAAAACCGCCGCCTGATCCTGTCCGCCCGCAGGGGGCGCACTCCAGAGAGCCTTCAGTTAGAGATCGCTCCAGCCGTGTTGGACCAGCACATCTATCAGCGATTCTTCGTCCTCCCGCCACTCCCGCCGGCTCCTGCCATATTGGAGATTGATGGCGAAGACGCGGTTCAGAGTGGACCGTTGCCGGTCTTCGGCGGCCTCTTCCGAAGCGGCGGCGGCGGCTGTCGGCCTTCTCTTTTCGCCCGGATTCGTTGCTGCTCTCGCTGGAGGCGCAAAACTTCCCAGCGCATACGAGTTCTGTCAAACCAGCTTTGATACGCGGTTAGAAGCGGCAACATTGCATCATGCGCTTTTTGCGCTGCCTCCACATCACCAGCTTCAGCAGCAACTCGTTCCCAAGGAACCATGGTGCGCTCTTTCTCGCCCTCATCCGGAACGAATAACAGACGCGCGGTGAACCCTTCCGTCGAAGGGATAGCCAGGGAAGCGGTCCAACGGCCGTGGTTCACTTCGATCACATAATGTCCGGGGAGCGTCGGCCGTTCAGTCGCTTCAATCGAAGCTGCGAAGAATTCTTGTATGATGATCATAGCGAATTCGGTAACTCCGATCCGGTTAAAGATGTTTGTAGGTGTCGCTAATCGGCTCATGATCCCGAACTGCCAAGTGGTGATCGCATGCCATAGACGCTAAGGCGACGTTGTGACCCACGAAATGCTCGCCGATAAGGAGTCGGAGCTACGATAGATGCGGTAGCGGCTGGAAAGGCGTTGTATCGCCTAGTCCGACTCTTAGAACTCGGCAGCAGGTCGGCAAACGATCCCCGTAACTAGCTCGCCGGATATGTGGCCGACCCATCTTCGTGCATGACGGCCCCGTCAGTCGGCGTGGCTGGCTCGATCCTGCCCTTGCCGATCAGGTGGCGGACCTCAATGCCATGCGTCAGCAGATGGTCCGCGATGATGCGTCGATGGCATCGCCACCAGACAGCCTCTGAGCACATGATGCCGCATCGGCGCTCCGTTCCCAAGGTGATGAGCTGATGAAGGCCAGCCGTAAACTCGTCGGCGAGCGCGTAATCCGCGTAGTTGTGAAAGATGCGATTGCGCCACACGCCGTTCGTTTCGGCGGGAATGACATCGACCTTCCCGCGTCTTCCGCCCAGCGGAACGACGAGCTCGTATCCGATCTGGGCTCCGACCAATGACTGCGCAAGACGTTCGCTGTCGAACTGAGGATGCGTGCGGGACCCAGGCAGCCTTCGGACATCCACGATCAGGTCGATGCGGGGGACGCGCAGCAAGTCGATGAATTCGTCGATGGTTCGGTTCGAATGCCCGACCGTGAAGATGGGGTTGTCCAATCTCATCTCGCCTGAGTCGTTACGCCGGGCCGCCAGTGACCCAGCTCCGGCCCTCTGACAACAGCGGCCGGGATGCACAGTTCGGGTTAGCCGACGAGCACGTTGCGGAACTGCCACGGATCCGCTGTGTCGATGTTTTCCGGGAAGAATCCGGGCCGACCTTCGAGCGGCGTCCAGTCGGTGTACGTCCCCGAGACTTTCCCGAGGTAGGGCGTCTGGATCTCCAGGCAGCGACGGAAGTCCAGCTCCTCGACCTCGACGATGCCCTCCGACGGGTTTTCGAGCGCCCACACCATTCCGGCGAGTATCGCGGAAGTCACCTGAAGCCCCGTCGCATTGTGGTGAGGAACGAGCGCGCGCGCCTCTTCAATGGAAAGCGTCGAGCCATACCAGTAGGCGTTCTTGCCGTGGCCGTAGAGCAGCACGCCAAGTTCGTCGACGCCATCGGCGATCTCGTCCTCGCCGAGGATGTGGAAGGTCTTCTGCGGCGTTCCGGCCTTGCCGAACATCTCATGCAGGGAGAGCACCGCGTCGTCGCACGGATGGTAGGCGTAGTGGCAGGTCGGGCGATAGGCAGCCGTTCCGTGCTTGTCGCGCACCGTGAAATAGTCCGACAGCGTGATCGCCTCGTTGTGGGTGACGAGAAAAGCGTGCTGGGCGCCGGCGGTCGGGGTCCAGGAACGGACGCGCGTGTCGGCGCCGGGCTGCAAAAGGTAGATCGCGGACCGCGCGCCCTTCTCATGCCTGCGGCCGTTCTCCGGCATCCATGTCTCGTGCGTGCCCCAGCCGAGTTCGGCCGGCTGCAGGCCTTCGGCGACGAATCCTTCTACGGACCAGGTGTTGACGAATGTTCCGATCGGCTTCGGGGAAAGGGAACGCTGGGTGTCGCGCTCGGCGATATGGATGCCCTTGACGCCCACACGCTGCATAAGCGCGGCCCACTCATCCCGCGTCTTCGGCTCCGGAGCTTCTATGCCCGTGTCCGTCGCGAGGTTCAGCAGCGCCTGCTTGACCAGCCATGAGACCAGGCCCGGATTTGCGCCGCAGCAGTTAACGGCTGTCGGGCCACCGGGGTTTTCCGCCTGCGCCTCGAGGATGATCTCGCGCAGGGCATAGTTTGTGCGTGCTTCCGGCCCGGCGCTTTCGTCAAGGTAGAAGCCCGCCCAGGGCTCGGCGACGGTATCGATGTAGAGCGCCCCGACCTCGCGACAGAGCTCCATCACGGCGCGCGACGAGACATCGACCGACACATTCACGCAGAATCCCTGCCCGCCGCCTTCGGTGAGCAGCGGCGTCAGGAGGTCACGATAGCCGTCGCGGGTGACAGCCGCATGGACGAAGCGAATGCCATTCGCGTCGAGGAGCGCCCGGTCCGCGTCGTTCGGATCGATGACGACGAAGCGCGAGCGGTCGAACTCGAAATGGCGCTCCAGCAGGTGCAGCATGCCTTTTCCGATCGAGCCGAACCCGATCATGACGAGGGGTCCCGTAATCCTGCCGTGGATCGGCCATTCGTTGTTGTTCATGAGACTGTCCAATCTTCAATTCTGCGCCTGTTCGGCGCGCTGTTCTGAGTGCGCGGGGAGATCGCTGGACGCGGATGCGCGTCCGGTTTGTCGCGCGTCGGCGCGATCAGCGGCTTGAGCCGCTTGTCGGGACGGATCCGTTTCCGGCCTACGTCGTGCGATAACCGCCCCGCGCCCAAGGCGTGTCGACGGTCCTGATCATCATTTGAGAAAAAGAGATTGCCTGCGCGGCGTCGATCGGCCGCCACCAGCGTTGCGCCCCACAGCCGGGCGCAACGCGTCCCGACCGGGGGCTAGTTGCCCGCGATGGGGCACACCCTGAAGAGAATTCCGCCGATGGGGAAGACGCTGGTCATACCTGATGAGGTGGGCGTTCTCGCCATGCTTGTCAAGCATCCGTCGCGGCAGCGGCGGGCATCTGACAGGTCCTGTGCGATGCAGGAATTCGCCCAGCTTGACTTTATGTCTAGGGTGTCCCACGTTCTCCCGCATGTTGACTGATCGTTGCCTCCTCCCGCTTGAACGGGCATTCCCTATCGCGGGCACCTAACCCCCGGCTCGGTCGCGTCGCGCCCCGGCCGCGGGGCATAGGGCTACACGCGCTGCGAAACGCGGCGATGTAGGAACAGCGACAAACCAATCCACACATACAATCCTTCAGCCGTTCGCCGCCTGTTGCGGCGCGGTTGGATAATCTTGAAAGAGTTTTGAAATGGCCACCACCACGGGCGGGCGCAAGCCTGCCATCACGATGACTCGCTCCGACCATTTGAGCCTGTCGCGTCTTGCGGAATCCCGCGCTGCCAGGGATCCGGATATGTCCGATCAGCTCCTCGCCGAACTCGACCGCGCCCGCGTGGTTGAGGACAGGCGCATCGCAGCCGACGTCGTCCGCATGGGCTCGACGCTGCGGTTCACCACCGACACGGGCGAAGACCGGACCGTCACGCTTGTGTTCCCTGGGGAGGCAGATATCGCCATGGGCAAGGTCTCGGTCCTGACGCCTATCGGCGCGGCCCTGATCGGCCTGTCCGCCTCGCAGTCGATCGACTGGACGTCGCGCGACGGCCGCGTCCACAGGCTGACCGTCGAGCACGTTGGACAGAACGATGTCGCACGACCGCCACGGCCGCAGCCGGAACTTCGGACGGCATGACCATGTCGGTGCCCCTCAGCCGCCTCTCGCTTTACGGAGGATGTCTCATCGCAGGCTCGTAGCCCCCTGTGCCGCACCCGCGCGGCCAGGGGTTCTCCACTTCGTCCCGACTTTCCCGCTCCCAGGCGGAGCAATGGAGAACTACGATGTCAAAAGAAACCTGCATCCTCACCACGAAGGACTTCACGATCGTCGAGGTCATGCGCGACCGCTGCCTCGGCAAGGACGATCCGCTCGCGCCGATACTCAAGCGGAAGCTCGAATCCGCCATCGTCATGTTCCGCGACGACGTTCCGGACGATGTCGCCACCATGAGCAGCCGCGTCACGTTCAGTGTGAACGGGCGCGATCCCGATACCAGGATCATCTCGCACGACCGGATGACGTCTCCGGTCGGGATGTTCCTGCCCGTCACCACCTTGCGCGGGCTGGCGCTTCTCGGTCTCGCCGAGGGCGAGCACTTCGTGTTCACGAACAGCGACGGTATCGAAGAGCGGATTCTGCTCGAGAAGGTCCACTACCAGCCGGAAGCGGCACGACGGGAAAAGGAAGCCCTGGAGAGACACTCGATTGGACAAGCTCCCGGCAAACCTTCGCTGAGACTGATCCGCGGCGCGTTCTACGATCGTGAACCGCTCGTCGCCGTCTCCCCGGACGGGTTCGACGATCCCGGCCCTTCGGCTGCATGACGGCAGCGTCGTGAACTCGAGAAGCACACGATGACTGAGTATCTGCTGCTGGCCGTTGCGGCCTTCCTCGCAGGCATGCTGAACACGGTGGCGGGCGGAGGCACGTTCCTGACCTTCCCCGCCCTCGTCTACACGGGCGTGCCGCTGGTGGCCGCCACTGCGACCAGCGCCGTCGCCGTCTTTCCGGGGTATCTTGGCGGGGCGGCGGGCTTTCGTAGGGAAATCCGGGCATTCGACCGGAGCCGCCTGTTGAAGGCCACCGCAGCCACTGCCTTGGGCGGTCTTGTCGGATCGCTGCTGCTTCTGGTGTCTTCCAACGAAGCCTTTGCGGCCGTGGTTCCGTTCCTTCTGGCGCTGGCCACGTTCGTCTTCGCGTTCGGCGACCGCCTCAAGAACGTGATGGAGAAGCATGCCGTCGGAGCCGGTGCTGCCGGACACGTCGGAACCATCGCCGTCGCAATCTACGGCGGTTACTTCAACGGTGGTCTCGGGATCATGCTGCTTGCGCTGTTTTCGCTCTGGGGAATGCGCGACCTCAACCAGATGAACGGGCTGAAGAACGGCCTGTCCTTCATCGTGTCGGCGATCTCCGTCGCGACGTTCGCGGCAGCTGGCCTCGTGGCCTGGCCGCAAGCGGTGGTGATGATGGCGGCCGCTACGCTTGGCGGCTACCTCGGCGCACCTGTCGCAAGGGCCCTACCTGCGTGGATGGTGAGAGCGGGAGTCATCGCGGTCGGCGTCGCGATGAGCGCGGCGTTCTTCTGGAGGCTCGTGGCGTGAACGGACTGACGGCATGTCCCCGGATCACGATCCGGAGACATCGGCGGGGCGGCAGGGCAGCATTCGCGCGGCCCTGCCCGTTCCGGAACGCTAACGCCGCTTTGCTCCAGGTCCCGGCGCGGCGATCGCCGACACTGTCGACGCAGCCTGAGCCTTTTTCTCCTTGGGTTGCTTCGGCTTGCGGACCTCGCGGTTGCCTCTTCTTGTCGCCATTTCGGCATTCCTTCTTCCAATGTCCCACCGCCCGGGCCGCGTCTGAACGCTCGAGCCCCGTCGGTGGGAATGTTTCGATCTATGGAAAGGATAGCCCTGGTCCTGGGCGCTCGCCGCGGACCAGGGCTACAAGCCTGCTTTGGGCCGCCTACGGAAGGAAAGTCCGTATGAAGGAATTCTAGTCATGGCCCACATCATGACGAAGTTAAAAATAAAGTCAAACATAATTAGGCGAAGACAAGCAGCGACGCAAGGCCGCACTCGACCTTTGTCTGTTGAAATATCTCTCTGAATTGATTATATATTTGCTATGTTGAACTTCATCCAAGAAAACAACTGGTTTGCTTTCCTAGCGCCATCCCTGACCCGCTCCTAGCCCCGAGCGGCTCGAACGCACGCGTTCGCCGCCTCGGGGCTTCCAAGAAGACAATCAGAGCATATCGCGACGGCGCGCTCCTCACGCGAACGCACCCGTTGCCATGCACGCCGCCTTCGCATTCTTGCGCGCGCGGCTCGATCAACTTTGTGAACGGAGCGGCAATCATGTCCGAATTCAAGCGATCAGGAACCCATCCAGCATCATCCCCTCGCGCGGGTTTTCGCGCGACAGTAGCGGATCTCATCTCCCGCGCGGCGCAGCGTTGGCATCGCGGCCAGGCGGCCGCGGCGCTCCATCGCCTCGACGACCGGCAGCTGGAAGACATCGGGATCTCGCGAAACGACATCCCCCGCGTCGTCGCAGGCCTCGTCCCTTCGAACATCGAGACCTCGACGCAGGACGCCCGGATCTCGGCGCATGCCGCCAGGCTCCTGAGGGCAGCCCGATACCAGTGAAGGAGGCAGAGATGGATATGACGACCAGGACGATCGTGGCCGTAGGGCTTCTCAGCATGATGATCATCGCGTTCTTGGTGATCTGAACGAAACAAGCCTCCGGCGAAGGCACGCAGTCTCGAGAGGCAGGCAGGTAAAATATCGCCATGTGCACTGAAACTTTCATCAGGATTTCGAGGCTTGTCGGGACAGGCCGAATCCTTCGCCGGAGCGGGCAGTCCAACCCTCAATCCCGCATGCAACGCCCTGCTCCGGCACTACCCCCGACAATGCGGTTCATTCCCGCGGCGCCATCTCGCCGCACGATGGAGCGTGACATGAGAATATTCCGGTCGAAGCGCGTCTGCCTTTCCTGCAACCGATCCCTTCCGAGAGCGGCGTCCCGTTGCCCGTGGTGCATCGATTCAATCGTCGTGCCGGCGGCGCTGCTGGACCGACCGATCCCGCACCGCGATCCGCGCGGGCGCAACATGGCACCGAGGCTGTCATGAAGCGCGGCGACCTGCTTGGGGACAAGCGACCTCTTGCTAGGCGCACGACCAAAGGAAAGCGTTCGACGCTGCATCGGAATTGCTCGCAGATACGTTACCGCGAGCCCTCCGATGGCTCGCCACCGTCACCAGCCGATCCCGCGTCTCCATTGCAACTAGAGAGCGCGGGGAGAAGACTGCCGGCCACAAGGAAACGAAGGAGGACAGCATGATAACCGGGTCACAGTGTCGAGCGGCAAGAGCGCTCGTAGAGATCACCCGCGGGAAACTCTGTATCCGTTCCGGCATCGATGAGACCGTCATCCAAGACTTCGAACGCAAGCTTGACAAGCCGGACGACAGAACCATCGACGCGCTCAAGACGGCGCTGGAAGAGCTCGGCGCGGTGTTCATCGACGAGAACGGCGGCGGAATTGGCGTTCGGCTGAAGTTCACGGAATCGGAGGCGAAGCGGATCGCTCGCCTGGAGGGCGAAGGAGGAATCGTCGCGAACGACCGGGTGCCGTGATCCTTCAGTACTGAAGATCGGCTAGGAAAGAGCGCTCCGCTCTCACCACGTCCCGATGCCGGATCAGTCCAAATGGCCTGCTCCGATCGGCGCGAGGGCGAGTAACCCGGGCGGGCTTCGGCCCGCGAGGCCGCCTGCGGAGACATTCCGGTGGCTTTGCCGACGGGTCACTCGGTCCATTATTACAGGAAGTGAAGGAGCGCTCCCAAGCTGCTCGGCCACAGGAGGTCGAGCAGCAGCTCGACGTATCCGTCGTCAATCGCGTCGAACGCGACCGGATGTTTTCGTCGTGGCGATCGCCGCGGCATTGCCTTGCCCGTTTTCACAGGGCAACGCCGGATGTGAGGTTGCTTGGTCCGCCCGGGTCGCGACCCAAGCGAACACATCCAACGTGTTGTGCGATAGCAACCGTAGCACGGGCGGCATAATGTCACCTCGGAAAGCCCACAGCGTGAGCTTACATATGCGACATGTGCATGGAGAATTTCATCAGGGTGTCGAGGCTTACCGGGAACGGGCGCATCCCTTCCCGGAGCATGTTGCCTCACCCTGAATCCCGCACCTAAGCCTGCTCCGGGAATTATCGAATACATTGCGGTCTACTCCTGCGGCCTGATGCGCCGCATCGATGGAGCGTATGATGAGAACCTCCCATGTCCGGCTGATATGCCTTCCATGTAACCGCTCGCTGCCGAGAGCAGCAAACAGGTGTCCTTGGTGCCTGTCGACGATGGTCGAGCCATCTCGGAACCTCTTCCATTCCTTCGCCCGCACTTTAGGCTCGACGGCCGCGCAGGTGGTGCGGCAATGACCGCCGGGCTGGCAAGTCAGACCGTCGCCGAGGCATCGTACCGAGCCGAGTACGCGGCGCTTCCGTGGCGCATGAGTGGCGAGGGAACGATGGAGGTCCTGCTGATTCGGCAACGGCAGGAGAAGCGGTGGACCGTCCCCAGCGGCCCCCGTTCCGGAACGAGAACGGAGTTTCGGGCGGCCGAGCGGGCTGCATTCCAGCATGCAGGCGTCACCGGACGGCTTGCACCGGCACCGGTCGGGCGCTTCCTCACCACCCTCACCCTTGCCGACGGCCGGAAGGACTCCTGCGAGGTGACCGTATTCGGACTGCACGTGTGGGGCACCTTGGTCAACTGGCCAGACGAAACGAAGGTCCTGAGGCGGTGGATGCCCTTGAGCGAGGCACGGGCTTTGGCAGCCGATTCCGGACTTGCAGAGCTGCTCGCTTCCGTCATGTCGGGCGCGACAGTTCAAGACCCGGACGAGCCGCTACGCGTCATCCCAGCTCGGGACGACCGCCGCCTGTCAGGGTCCGCGCCGCTGGCCGGAACGGCCGGGATCGGCCCATGCTGATCCTGCCGCAGTTCGTTTCCCCCAGTGGAGCACGGCTCCTCAAATCGGGATCCTGACCCGGACGCGATCTGACCCCTGGCTCAGCGTCCGGGTCAGCCAGGCTTCAAACAACAGACATCCACTTCGCGCCCATCGCCCGGGCGCGACCGCCTCGGCAGTTGGGCCGGCGCGAGGAGGCCATCATGGATATTCTCGATCTTTTGCATCTGCGGGACATTCACGTCCGAGAGCCGGCACAGGCAAGACGGCCACTGCTCAGGACGTTATCCGGCCGCCTGGCTGCCCGGGCCGGCGCACCTGAGGAGACGGTCCTGGCGGCGCTTCTGAACCGGGAAAGCCTCGGTTCTACTGGTATCGGACATGGCATAGCCGTTCCTCACGCCCTTCTGACCGGGCTCCGGGCGCCTGCTGCGACGCTTGCGATCCTTGACCGCCCGGTCTGGTTCCGGGCTCCCGATGAACAGCCTGTCGACGTGGTGCTTGCGGTTATCTGGCCCCGGGAACGTGGCGGTGAATTCTCGCCCGCGGTGGCGCGCTTCTGTCGCAAGCTGTCGAATCCGGACGTCCTCAAACGAATCCGAAGCGCTCTTTCGTCTGACGGGGTCCTCACATGCCTTGGGGCTTCAGACGGCGTCGCCCAGCAATCACCAACTGCAATCCCGCCTCCTTCGACGGGGGCGGAAGCACCAAGACGGGCGGGGTTCAGATGATGGCGAAGGTCGATGCCTGCCGCGAGATTGCCTGGCATGAAAAGATGAAGACCGATCTCGGAATCGCGGATGCGCTGGAATGCGACGTAGCCATGGCTCGGGAGATTGTCGACGCCTTGTTCCGCGCGCGTTCGACGGCTGGATTCGCACCCGTCGAACGATGTCACGGGACGGAAGCCGGCATCAGGCTGGCGATCGCGCACGCACTCCACAAGGTGGCTGGACTTGGCCTCACCGACGCGGCTGCCGTGTCGGCGGGAAGCCGGCAGGTTTCCGCGTCTCTGACGAAGCTCCTTGAGTTCCGTCCTCGCGGCCTCCGACCGGGCGAAGATGATCTTCCGGACGGCGGCTGCGCGGATCCGCTGATGCTGTTCGCCGCGCATGCGGCGGAAGCAATCCCGATCGCCGCGGCCGACGAGTACCTGGATGTAGCTGATGGCAGGCGCGTCTACTGGCGGAAGCCGCGGCGCGACGCCCACGCGCTCGCCTGCGAGCTCCACCGTCTGTCATGCGCAAGCAGGCGGGAAGACACGCCTGCGCTCCAGGAAGGGTATCTGGAACTGCTCGCCCGGCTGCGAGAGCCGGAGGACCACGTCTGCGAGTGGATCGGGACTGTCGCCGACGGTCGCTTCCACCCTGCTCCCGACAGGTTCTCCGAGCGCTCCCCTGGGATGAGGCAGGGACCGTCCGACATCCCGCTCCGGTCCTTCGCCGAATCCTACGCGGCGAAGGTTTCGGTCAACGTGTCTCTGGCGGCGCGCGCGATGAAGAGGCGGGCGCTCGGCCTCGCCGTGGTCGATCCGCTGAAGATGTCGGCAATCCGGAAAGGCAAGGGCCAGCCATGACGAAGACCCCGCACTATCTCATCGACAAGTCCAGGCTGCTCCGCAACCTCGAGCGGATCGCCTACCTGCGCGAGAAGTCCGGTGCGAAGGCGCTGCTTGCACTGAAGTGTTTCGCGGCCTGGGGCGTGTTCGACTTCATGCGCCCCTACATGGACGGCACGACCTCCTCCTCGCTTAACGAGGTCAGGCTTGGGCGAACCCGCTTCGGAGGCGAAACCCACGCGTACAGCGTCGCCTGGGCTGACCACGAGATCGACGAAGCGGCGATGCTTGCCGACAAGATCATCTTCAACTCGATCGGCCAGCTTGATCGCTTCGGCGCGCGCGTGGGCGGCCTCGCCTGCGGGCTTCGGCTCAACCCGGGCATCAGCGCGTCGCACTTCGATCTTGCCGATCCGTCGCGTCCGTTCAGTCGCCTCGGCGAAACCGACCCGGGCAGGATCGAAGCCGTCCTCGACCGGATCAACGGCTTCATGATCCACAACAACTGCGAGAACGGCGACTTCGCGCTGTTTTCCCAGATGCTCGACCGGATCGAAGCGAGGTACGGCGACCTGCTGCACTACGCCGACTGGATAAGCCTGGGCGGCGGCATCCACTTTGCAGCAGACGGCTATCCGCTGGACGCGCTGTGCGAACGCCTGCGGCGCTTCTCCGAGAAATTCGGCGCCCAAGTCTACCTCGAGCCAGGCGAGGCCGCGATCACCGACAGCGCGACGCTCGAAGTGACGGTGCTCGACACGTTCGACAACGGCCGGAAGCTGGCGATCGTCGACGCCTCGGTCGAAGCGCACATGCTGGATCTGCTGATCTACAGGCAGGATGCCAGGATCGCGCCTGACACCGGACCCTTCGAATACATGGTCTGCGGCAAGTCCTGCCTGGCGGGAGACATCTTCGGCAGCTTCCGCTTTCAGGCCCCGCTCGAAGTCGGCGACCGCGTCTCGGTCCAGGACGCGGCTGGCTACACCATGGTGAAGAAGAACTGGTTCAACGGCGTGGCGATGCCCTCCATTGCCGTGCGCGAACTCGACGGGTCCATCCGAACCGTCCGCGAGTTCGGCTACGCCGACTACGAATCCAGCCTCTCGTGAAATCCTCATCCAAGCAAGGAAGGAGCACCCTCCCCGAAATGAAAAAGCATGCCCTGATTATCGGCGCGGGCGGCGTAGCGAAGGTCGTCGCGCACAAATGCGCGCAGAACAACCACATCCTCGGCGACATCCACATCGCCTCCCGGACCTTGGAAAAGTGCGAGGCGATCATCGCGTCGATCCGCGAAAAGAACGTGCTGAACGCCGAGGGCAAACTGGAGGCCCACCAGCTGGACGCGCTCGATACCGCAGCCACCGAAGACCTGATCCGGCGAACAGGCGCGCAGATCGTCATCAATGTCGGCTCGGCATTCGTGAACATGTCCGTGCTCTCGGCCTGCATCGCGACAGGCGCCGCCTACATCGATACCGCGATCCACGAAGACCCCGCCAAGGTGTGCGAGGCCCCGCCCTGGTACGAGAACTACGAGTGGAAGCGCCGCGAGGAATGCGCCGCAGCCAACGTGACCGCCGTCCTCGGTGCAGGTTTCGATCCAGGTGTCGTGAACGCCTACGCGCGGCTCGCGAAGGACGACTATTTCGACCTGATCGACTCGCTCGACATCATCGACATCAACGCCGGCAGCCACGGGAGGTACTTCGCCACGAACTTCGACCCGGAGATCAATTTCCGGGAGTTCACCGGGCAGGTCTGGTCATGGCAGGAGGAGAAGTGGACCTCCAACCGGATGTTCGAGGTCGGGCAGGAGTGGGAACTTCCCGTGGTCGGGCGGCAGAAGGCTTACCTGACCGGGCATGACGAAGTGCATTCCCTGTCGCAGTTGCTTGACATCCCGAACGTCCGCTTCTGGATGGGCTTCGGCGATCACTACATCAACGTCTTCAATGTCCTGAAGAACCTGGGTCTACTGTCCGAAAAGCCCGTCACCACGGCGGAGGGCGTCGATGTCGTTCCGCTCAAGGTGGTGAAGGCGGTGCTTCCGGACCCGTCGTCACTGGCTGACGGCTACACGGGCAAGACGTGCATCGGCACCCTTGCAAAAGGCGTGAAGGACGGCCGCGAGCGCGAGATTTTCATCTACAACGTCGCCGATCACGAGGAGGCCTGCGAAGAGGTCGGGAGCCAGGGCATCTCGTACACGGCAGGTGTGCCGGCCGTGGCCGCGGCAATCCTGGTCGCCACTGGCCGTTGGGACGTGGGCAGGATGGCGAACGTGGAAGAGCTGCCGCCGCGACCCTTCCTCGGGCTGCTGGGCCAGCTCGGACTGTCCACGCATCTCAGCGAGGGATGCGACGATCGGATCCTGCTGTTCCCATGATTTCTGCGGAGCGCGCCCGGCAGTCCGGGTGCCCTCCGGCCCGCGGCGTCAGCGGGGTAAAGGCCGGAATCCTTCTGCGCCGTGACCCGTCTCCAGCCCGTCGACCGCGCGAAGGATTCCTTCCCTTGTCGGCGAGGCGGCCGTGAGGGACTCGATCCACGGCAGCTGCCCCAGCCGAGTGGCGATCTTGTCCGACAGCGACAGGGACCTCGCCCTCCTGCAGACTTCGGAATTGCCCGTCGACGCGACCAGTCCGCAGAATGCATCCGCTGTCCGCACCGACATGAACAGCACGGCGTCGATCTGTCCGCGTCGCAGGAGGTTCTTCGCTTCCTCGGGCAGCTGCCGGGCCTGGGAGGTAGCGTAGACTTCCACCCGCCCGCAGCTGTAGCCCTGCGCCGCAAGCGCTCCCGCGACATCCACCGAGACATGGCGGCCGCTGGGATATGCCAACGGCCCATACTCCGGCCGCCAGTGGTGCCTGACCATTTCGAGCAGGCTTCCAGCCGTGCCGGAAGCGGCCACGATGTTCGACAGGCCCGCAGCCCTCGCGGCCGATGCCGTGTCGGGACCTACCGCGAAAACCCGGATCCCCGGATCCAGACCCTCGAGCGCAGGCACCGCGTTGGCGGAGGTGAGGATGATCGCCGAGGCTGTCCCGAGGGTCCTGCCGTCGAATGGCAGGGGATCCACCTGCAGCAGAGGCGCGAGATGGACACTGTGCCCTCTTCGCTCCAGAACCTCCGACATGGCGGCAGCCTGCGCCTTGGGACGGGTGAGCAGCAGGTTCAACGCGATCTCCGATGAAGGTCATGCCGCAGCATCAGCTGGTGAAGAAGCTCTGGGTGCCGTGAGCCTCGATCGCCTCGGCGAGACGGCCGAGCGCGTGGACATAGGCCGCGGTGCGCATCGTAACCTGTTTGCTCCTGCTGACGTTCCAGACCTCGCGTCCTTCGCGTTCCATGATCGTCCGCAGCCGCTCGTGGATTTCCTCGACTGGCCAGTAGAAGCCCTGTCGGTTCTGGACCCATTCGAAGTAGGAGACGGTGACCCCTCCTGCGTTCGCCAGGATGTCGGGAAGCACGACGGTTCCGTTTGCCTGCAGGATTTCGTCCGCTTCCGCCGTGAGGGGGCCGTTGGCGAGTTCAAGCACGAGCTTCGCCTTGACCGTTCCGGCGTTTCCCTCGTGGATCATGTTCTCCAATGCCGCGGGAACGAGCAGGTCACACTCGGCCGCAAGAAGCTCGTCCGGCCCCGCCCGCTCGTGGCCGCCGGTTCCGGCGGTGCTGGAAACGGATCTTCCGTTGGCCTTTGCGTCGATGAGCAGGTCGACATGCAGGCCCGCTGCGGAGAAGACCGCTCCCTCGGAGTCCGATACGGCGACGATCTTGTGGCCGTCCGCGGCAAGCAGCCGCGCGATATGCTGCCCTGCGTTGCCGAAGCCCTGGATCGCCACCCGCATCGTCTCGTCGAGTTGCAGGTCCGATGTCAGATGTCTCACGAGATAGTAGCCGCCTCGCGCGGTGGCGTCGCTGCGTCCCAGGGAGCCGCCGAGCGCGATCGGCTTCCCGGTGATAACCGCAGGCTGGTGCTGGCCGACGATCTGCGCGTACTCATCGGCCATCCAGCCCATGATCATGGAGTTCGTGTAGACGTCCGGCGCGGGTATGTCCCGGTCGGGTCCGATGATGCGTGCGAACGCCTGGATGTACGCGCGGGAAAGCCTCTCGAGCTCCGCCTTGGACAGAGTTCGCGGATCCACCTGGACGGCCCCCTTGCCGCCACCATAGGGCAGGTTCATCACCGCGCACTTGAACGTCATCCAGAAAGCGAGCGTCTCGACTTCCTCTGCGGTCGAAGCCGGGTGGAAGCGGATGCCGCCCTTCGTCGGTCCGCGTGTGTCGTCGTAGCGGCAGCGCCACGCCAAAAACGATTTCCGCGATCCGTCGTCCATGCGGATCATCAGCCTGACCTTGGTGGTCTCGCGGGCGTATTTCAGCTTCTCGATCACGTCGGGATCGATGCTCAGGTGAGCCGCGGCTTCGTCGAGGCGGATCAGCGCGTCATCGAGCAGGGTGTGTTCAGCCATCATGTTTCCTTCATTGATATTGCTTGGTCGTGAGTGTTGCCGCGATGGCGCGGATCAGGCAGCGAGCGCTGCGTGGCGACCGTAGTCTCGAGCGAAGCGTCGGCCGAGCCGGGTGAGGATCTCATAGCCGATCGTGCCGGCGGCACGGGCGACATCGTCCACGGTCTGTTCTCGACACATGAGACTTACGAACTCGCCTTCGCGAGGGGCCTTGGCGCAGTCGGTCGCATCGACGACGATGCTGTCCATCGATACGCGCCCCGCGAAGAGCAGTGCCTGACCCTTGTAGAAGGCGGACATGTTCGCGGCGCGTGGCCAGCCGTCCGCGTAGCCGAGCGAAAGCGTCGCGAGACGGCTTTGCCTTTCCACAGTCCGCGCGTGGCCATAGCCGACGCTTGTCCCGGCTGGGACCTCGCGGATCTGAATCACACGCGTCGATAGCGTAACGGCCTGCCTGAAGGGGTTCGAACCATCTGGGACCGGGTTGATCCCGTAGAGCGCCGCTCCCGGCCGAACCAGGTCGAAGCGGAATTCCGGCCCCAGGAGAATTCCGGCGGAGTTCGCGAGCGAAGATGCCGCCCGCCTGGGCAGAACAGTCCGGAGCTTGGCGAACGCGCGCCGCTGCCGTCCGTTGGCAGGGTGCGCCGGCGCGTCGGCACAGGCGAGATGGCTCATGACCAGCTCGACGGAGAGGCCGCTAAGGCCCATCGGCTCCCCCGCCAGCTCGGCCACGTCGCCGTGCGACAGCCCGAGGCGCGACATGCCAGTGTCGAGTTGGAGGGCGACAGGCATGCTGCGTCCCTTCTCCCGGGCATGATCGCGCCAGGCGGCGAGTTCTCCCGCCGTGTTGACGACCGGGATCAGGACCGAGTTGAGGAACTCGCTTTCGGTACCCGCAGGAGTGCCGTTCAGGACGAAGACACGCGAACTGAAGCCGATCGCCTTCCGGAGTTCGAGTCCTTCCTCGAGATGGGCGACGAAGAAGGTCCTGCAACCCGCCGCCTGAAGGGCGACGCCGACCCGCCCCGCGCCGAGGCCGTAGGCGTCCGCCTTGACCACGGCGGCGCATTCGGCGCCCTCCGCCAGCTTCGACAGCAGCCGCCAGTTCGCAACGACCGCATCGAGGTCCACCGTCAGGATCGCACCCGCGCGCAGGGCCGCGGCGCTCATGATCGGTACCGCCCAGGACCGAGGTCGGTCACGTCGATCTCTGGAATCTTTCCGGACACGATGTCGGCGAGTATACGTCCGGAACCACAGGCCATCGTCCACCCGAGGGTGCCATGCCCTGTATTGACGAAAACGCCCGGCACGGACGTGGCGCCCACGATCGGGGGGCCATCCGGGGTCATCGGCCTGAGGCCGCACCAGAAGGAGGCTTCGCTGGCGAGTCCGGCTCCTGGAAACAGGTCCGCGACCGAATGTTCGAGCGGTGCGCGGCGCGAGCGTGGCAAGGAGAGATCGAAGCCGGAAATCTCGGCCGTGCCGCCCACCCGGATCCGGTCCCCAAGCCGCGTGATGGCGATCTTGTAGGTCTCGTCCATCACCGTGGACACAGGCGCGGCAGCCTCGTCCGCGATCGGGAACGTCAGCGAGTAGCCCTTGACCGGGTAGACCGGAATGCGGACGCCCATGGGCTTCAGCAAGCGTGGCGAATAGCTCCCCGCCGCGATGACAACGGCATCGGCGGGGAACACATCTTTCGCCGTGCGGACAGCCGAAACCTTGCCGCGTTCCTGAACGAGACCGTCGACGGCGACACCGTAGCGGAAGTCGACAGCTGCGGACGCGAGCGCCGCAAGCTTTTCCGTGAAAACTCGACAGTCTCCTGTCTCGTCGTCAGGAAGCCGGAGGCCCCCCACGAACTTGTGGCTCACGCGCTCGAGCGCGGGTTCCGCGGCGACGCAGCCCGCGGCGGCAAGGACCGTGTATTCAACCCCGAACTGCTTCAGGACCTCGATGTCGCTGACGATCCCGTCGAGCTGCTTTTGCGTGCGAAAGAGCTGCAGGGTGCCATGTGACCGTTCGTCGTATTCGATGCCGGTCGTCGTTCTCAGCTCGCGAAGGCAGTCGCGGCTGTATTCCGCGATGGGCACCATGCGTGCCTTGTTTACCGCGTATCGCTGCGAGGTGCAGTTCGACAGCATCTTCAGGATCCAAGACCACATCGCGGGATCCAGACGTGGGCGGATCGCCAGCGGCCCGTGTTTCATCAGGAGCCACTTGATCGCCTTCAGCGGCACCCCGGGGCCTGCCCAGGGAGACGAGTAGCCGGGGGATACTTCCCCCGCGTTGGCGAAGCTTGTTTCGAGCGCCGGACCGGGCTGGCGGTCCAGCACGGTGACCTCATGGCCCTCGCGAGCCAGGTACCACGCCGAGGTCACGCCGATGACCCCGCTTCCTACGATGACCACCCTCATATCCGCCTCCCGCGGACAACGAAGATGAATGCCACGCCTGGGCGACCATGGATTTCGTCTGTCATGATGCATCTCCACCGGGCCAGCGGTGGCGGACCCGGAAATCAGAACCGAATTTTAGGCTTGGTTGGATTTCCGGCCCCCGGTCGACGGCCTCGCGGCCGCGCCAGGGCTAGATGCATGCGATGAGGCAGCCGGCGTGGTTGAAGAACCGCCCGCGGAAACTTTCGACAATGTGGCCTTCAGGATGCGACAGCAATTGGAGACGCTCTGTTCTATACGACGTTGATAACCGTTCCGGGGCAGTTTGCAAAGTCGCACGGCTTTGCCCAGCGTGCAGCCGTCGGGGATCGCGGAGGGAATGCGCGACGTGGCTAGAGGGCGTAGGCGGGGAAATCGATCACTAGCCGATGATCTTCGACGCCACGGACGCCGGCGAGGTTCTCCGCCAGGATTCGAGAAGCGCGCCGTTCCTCTTCCGAGTTCACGGTCCCCCAGAAAGAGACGAATCCGTCGCGCACTTCGACGCCGATCTGTGTCGCGCTTGCCCAAGGCTGAAGCCCGAGCTCCTCCAGCAGCCGTGTTCGTATTCCCTCGTCGCTCGGATGCGCATCCGTATCCTCCGGTTTCGCGCCCGCGATCGCCTTGACGAGGTCCGCCCTGCTGACGATGCCGACCACAGCGCCGCCCCTAGTCACAGGAACCCGCTTGATCCGGGCGCGGTCCATGAGTTCCGCTATCTGTTCAACCGACGCCTTCTCCTCCACCGATCGGACGGTCCGGGTCATCAGGTCTGCGACGTGCCTGGAGTGGGACCGGGCGTATTCCTTGGCCATAGTCGACGGGTCCCGGAAAAGTGTGAGCCACCAGGAGCGGCTTCGTTCCGCGGTTCCGATTTCGGCGCGGTGAACGAGATCCCCTTCGCTGATAATCCCCACGAGCAGACCGTCGTCGACCACCGGGACGGCGCTGATGCGGTGACGGACCATCTGGGCCGCAGCCTCTGAAATCGTGCTTTCCGATCGAACGGTGACGACCTTGCGGGTCATGATGTCTTGCGCGTGCAGCATGTCGACGCCTCCTTGATTGAGGGCGACCACGTGCACGGGCCTCGACCCTCGCTCGCATCGTCGCGCCTCGGTCGTCGTCAATCAAACGAATAGAAATGCAGCCTGAATCCGCATTCCTTGCACTGTCCGCATCAAGCTTTTGCGACAGGTGTCATGGTCCGAGCACAGTATGCGCCTGGCTTTAGAGGCCGCTGTGGTGTCGGCTAGGAGGCGAAGGCAGGCTCTTTGCACTGCCGTGGCATTGTGCCTACGCTCTCATCAATCCTGGCAAGTTGCCACAAGGATCCAGTTGACGTCACCGCTCTCCAACTGGCGCGCGAAGGTCCATACCTCGTCCGTCCCCGTCACGGCGGTGGATTCCCCGCTCACCACGGCGCCCGTCGCCGATAGAACCGCGCTCACGATTTCGGCCCGAAAGCGCACGCCTATCTCGGCTTGATCGCCGTTCACCGCCACGAACTCGATTTCGGCGGACGTGAGGCCCACGTAGGCGAAGACGACCGCTTCACCTCGTTCATCCTGAGCTTTCCTGACGTCGGAAAAGGCCGCATGGACCTCCGCCGAGATCAGCGGTCTGAGGGCTTCCAGATCGGCGTTTGCGTACAGGTTCAGGATCTCTTCGTAAGCTCGTGCCGCACCCGCAAGGAACGTGTCCAAGTCGAACCCGGGATCGACCGCACACAGGGCTTCGAGGCGGGGATCGGGCTGGTTCTGTCGGTCCGGCGGAACCCCAGACGCCGGAACCTGCTGCCGCGCCTGTTCCGATTTCTCACGCGACAGGTGTCGATCGAATGCGGAAATCACCGCCCACCAGAACGACAGAAGGATTATCGCTGGAAGGTTGGCGACAAGTTCGCTGGATTCGTTCATGGCCGTGTCCTCACCGTATCAGTGGCAGCTGGCTGAATGGGTGCGTCGGCGGAGGCGAGGACAGCGTCCATTCCAGCGTCGTCGCGCCCTCCCCCAAGGATTCGCGCCCGCCAGGCGCTTCCGGACGAACGCTTCGACGACCGCGACGAGGAATACGCACAGGCCGGCTGCCGAGATGTAGGATCCGATCGAAGAGACGAGGTTCCAGCCTGCGAACGCGTCGGGGTAGTCGGCGTAACGGCGCGGCATGCCGGCGAGGCCGAGGAAATGCTGGGGGAAGAAGACGAGATTGACCCCCGAAAATGTGAGCCAGAAGTGGAGCTTCCCGAGCGTCTCGCTCATCAGGTAGCCGCTCATCTTCGGGAACCAGTAGTACCAGCCCGCGAAAATGGCGAACGCGGCGCCGAGAGACAGCACATAGTGAAAGTGGGCGACGACGTAGTAGGTATCGTGCAGGACGCGGTCGATGCCGGGATTCGCGAGAACCACGCCCGTCACGCCGCCGATCGTGAACAGCAGCACGAAGCCCGCCGCCCAGAGCATGGGCGTCCTCATCGTGATGGAGCCGCCCCACATGGTGGCGAGCCAGGAGAAAACTTTCACGCCGGTCGGCACGGCGATGACCATGGAAGCGAAAGCGAAGTACCGCTGGCTGTCCAAAGAGAGTCCGACGGTGAACATATGGTGTGCCCAGACGACGAAGCCGATCATGCCGATCGCCACCATCGCATATGCCATGCCGAGATAGCCGAAGATCGGCTTTCTCGCGAACGTCGAAATCACATGGCTTACGATGCCGAAGGCTGGGAGGATCATGATGTAGACCTCCGGGTGACCGAAGAACCAGAACAGGTGCTGGTACAGGACAGGGTCCCCGCCGCCTTCCGGCACGAAGAAGGTCGTGCCGAAATTGCGGTCCGTCAGGAGCATGGTGATCGCGCCTGCAAGAACCGGGAGAGCCAGCAGCAGCATGAAGGCGGTCACAAGCATCGACCACGCGAAGAGTGGCATCTTGTGCAGCGTCATGCCCGGCGCCCGCATGTTGAAAATGGTGGTGATGAAGTTGATAGCGCCGAGCACCGACGACGCTCCCGACAGATGTATTGAAAGGATGACGAAGTCGACGGCGGGGCCGGGCTGGCCAGTGCTCGAGTATGGCGGGTAGAGCGTCCAGCCGCCGCCGTGTCCGGAAATTCCGGGCGCCCCGGGTACGAACATCGAGCAGGCGAACAGGACCAGGGAAGCCACCAGCAGCCAGAACGAGACGTTGTTCAAGCGCGGGAACGCCATGTCCGGCGCGCCGATCATGATAGGCACGAACCAGTTGCCGAAGCCGCCGATGAGCGCTGGCATGATGACGAAGAAGATCATCACAAGCCCGTGCGCGCTCACCACGACGTTGAACAGTCCGGGATCGGCGAATAGCTGCATCCCGGGTTCCTGCAGTTCCATGCGCAGCGCAACCGACAGCCCGGTACCGAGCACTCCAGACAGCATCGCAAGGAGCAGATAGAGGGTTCCGATATCCTTGTGGTTGGTGGAAAAAGCCCAGCGCACGAAGAAGCGAGACCGCTGGTCCTCTCCTGTCGTCGCAATATCCGACATCGTGTCCTGCCTTTCTCCACCGCAGACGTGGCAGTTTGACGGCGATGCCGTCGAAGCCATCGGTGCGCAGGCCATGCCTGCCTTCCGTGGTCAGTCGGTGACGATCGTATCCATGGGAATGTCGTGCGGCTGCGGGTAGATGGTCGCAATCTTCGCGGTGGCGAAGCCGATACCGATCCTGAGAGGCATTCGGGGCATAGCCGCCAGCGTTCGATCGAAATACCCGCCGCCGTGCCCCAGGCGATAGTTTGCCGTGTCGAAACCGACGACCGGCGCGATCACCACGTCCGGAAGGACGGCTGGTCCGCGGGAGGGCACCAGGATGTTCCAGACGCCTCGCTCCAGCGGATCTCCCGGTTGCCAGACCCGGAATTCCAGCGGTTCTGACTTCCGAAGCACGACGGGCAGCGCGATCCGCCCGCCTCGTTCGATCACCTTTATGGCCCAGTTGCGAAGGTCCGGTTCGCCACGAAACGGCCAGTAGCTTGAGACGATGCGCCCCGAGACCCGGCCGATTGCCTGGTCAAGCTTTTCCGCGAGACGCTCGGACCGAGCGATACGGTCCGCCGATACCAGCGCCAACCGCTCGTCGATCAGCCGCCTGCGCTCCGCTTTCCTCCACCGTGAGACATCGTCCCAGGCATCGCTGCGCTTGGGCGCGAGCGGCGCTCCCCGTGACAGCTCGTGCATGAAGCACGGAGGAGAAGCGTATTGAGGCAGGTCGGTTTCGTCTTCGTCTGACATCGGAGACCGTTTCGTCGTGAGGTGCGGCTTGAAACTGCGCCCGAGGAAACATGAAGGCAAACGGAATTAAATGCGCTATCAATGCAAAATTGTTGCTTCGAAGGGGAGGCCGACGTGGATGTCGATCGCGCACGCACGTTCCTCGAGATCATTCATACCGGGAGCTTTCTCAAGGCTGCCGATCGCCTCCACGTCACCCAGACGACCGTAAGCGCCCGTATTCGCACGTTGGAAGAAAGCCTCGGGAATCGGCTTTTCGTGCGCAGCCGCAACGGCGTGACCCTGACTGCCGCAGGCCGAGAGTTCGAGCGTTACGCGCAGTCTTTCGTCCAGGTGTGGGAGCGTGCGAGACAACAGCTTTCCGTCCCGCCGGGGCGCACCAGCGTCGTCGCTCTGGGTGGAGAACTCAGTCTCTGGAATCCCGTTCTGCTCGACTGGCTGGTCTGGATGAAGAAACGGCATCCTGAGATAGGCATCCGTGCCAACGTTGGCGTGCCCGACCAGCTAATCGAACAGCTCCGTACGGGCGTTCTCGACATCGCGGTTCTATACGCGCCGCCGCTGCTGCCCGGCTTCAGGATTGAACTCGTCGAAGAGGAAGAACTGGTGCTCGTGCGTACGCCGGAACACCATGAGGATGGACACCAGCCTGATTACGTACACGTGGATTGGGGTCCGCAGTTTGCCGCGGCGCACGGTTTCGCGAGCGCAACCGCCGAGGCTCCGGGTCTTGCGGTAGGACTTGGGCCATTGGGCCTGAGCTATATCCTTCGTGCCGGCGGCATGGGCTATTTTCGCAGAGGGGCGGTGAAACGGCATCTTGAAAAGGCAGAACTCAAGCTCGTTGCGGATGCGCCGCGCTACACCTATCCGGCGTACGCGATCTATCCGGACGGTAGCGAGGTGCGCGCGGATCTCCAGGCGGCGATTGAAGGTCTCAAGCAGGTGGTCCGGTGACGGTCCCGGAGGAAAGAAGCGCTGAAATCGCAAGCTCGCGTCCTTTCCTGCTGATGCCCAAGCCCGACGGGAGTCTTGTCGCGAGACCCAGACAGAGCAATCGAGCGACGGTCACCTGATCGATCGCGAGGCAACGGCCTCGGTTGAGACGCATGAGCGCGGCCTGTTCGGCTCGGTCGAGCTGATCCCAAGCGACGGCTGCCTCGGGGCCGTCTCCGTCCGGCCGGAGCGTGAGCGGCGTTCGTTCCCGAAGGACTTCACCGCGGCCGCGTCGGGTCATCCCCGCCTCTCTCCCATCCGGGCGAGCATTCCCTGAGCGTCAGCGGCAAGCTGCCGTGTGAGTTCGCCTGCAGGAAGCTCGCGGCAGAGCCTTGCCGCCTGACCGGACCATAGCGACATGAACTCGCCGGACCCCGTCTCCTCTGCCGCGGCCCTGATGGGGGCTAGCGCTCCGCCCGCCAACGGAAAGGAAGGAGCCACCGAGCTCATTGGACCGAGTTCACGCATGACGCGATTGAGGATGCCTCGTGCGGGCCGTCCGGTGAACACGTTGGTCAGCGCAGTCTCTTCGGCACGTTCGTTTTGCAACGCCTGTCGATGCGGCGTCGCGAGACGTGCTTCGGGTGTGAACAGATAGGCCGTGCCGATCTGCACGGCGGACGCTCCTAGCGCCAGCGCCGCCAAGATCCCGCGAGCGTCGGCGATGCCTCCCGCGGCGATGACTGGCACCCGAACGGCGTCTACCACCTGTGGAACGAGGGCAAAGGTGCCGAGCTGGGTCGCCATGTCTGCCGTGAGGAAGCTGCCCCTATGTCCTCCTGCTTCGAATCCTTGCGCGATGATGGCATCGCAGCCATTCAGTTCCAGCCAACGCGCTTCCCGGACCGTCGTGGCGGACGACAGCACCTTGGCGCCGGTGGACTTCACCCGCTCGAGCAGGGCCCTTGAAGGAAGGCCGAAATGAAAGCTCACCACTTCCGGGCGGAACTCTTCGACCAACCCGCAGAATTCATCGTCGAAAGGATTCCGGCTCGACGACGCGTAAGGCGCCTCCGGATCGAGGCCGAATTCGCGGTAGTAGGGTTCCAGGGCTCGCCTCCAGGCGATATCCTTCCCGGCGTCGTCGGAGGGCTGATCGTGGCAGAAGAAGTTGACGTTGATCGGCCGCGAGGTCCTTTCGCGTATTCGCGCAAGCTCCGATCGCGCAACCTCGGCCGTCATCGTGGCGCATGGCAGCGACCCAAGGCCGCCGGCCTCCGAGACCGCCACTACCATATCGGCGAATACAGGACCTGCCATGGGTGCCTGAATGATCGGCAGTTCCATGCCGATCATCTCGAGAATTCCTTTGTTCGGCCAGTCCATGTGAATGCCTTTCGCGTCCGTCGAAATTTGTCAGAACTCACTATTTTGCGTCACTGGAATGCCTGACAAACGAAAAGATCATGGGCTAGCCGACAGCTTTCTTGCACCGTCGACATGCAGGGCGCGGACCCAGGCCACTGCACGCGTGTCTACGGAAGTAGCGGCGGCCTGCTGCAACCAAGGTCGGCTAACCGGCCGTCGCGCAGCCCGTATATCCATCCGTGAACCCTGATGCGGCTTCCCCGTTTCCATGCGGATCGCATGATCGTCGAGTTGCAGAGTCGATCCACCTGCGATTTCACCGAAAGGCGGCAGAGCAGATCTGCCCGCGTCAACGGATCCTGGACACGATCGAGGTCGGCCGCGTGCAGTTCCGCTAGTTCGCGGACGGGCTGCAGCCAATGATCGACAAGACCGTGGGGCTGGTCCTCCATCGCTGCCCGTATGCCGCCACAGCCGTAGTGCCCGCACACGATCACGTGGCGTATGTGCAGAACCTCGATCGCGTACTCGAGCACGGAAAGCAGGTTCAGGTCGCCGGGATGAACAAGGTTGGCTACGTTTCGATGAACGAAAACTTCACCGGGTTGCAATCCCGCAATCACGTTGGCGGGCACCCGGCTGTCGGAGCACCCGATCCATAAATATTCGGGCCGCTGCAAGGTCGCCAGTCTCTCGAAATAGCCAGGATCATTCTCGACCTGCGCCGCAGCCCACACGCGGTTGTTCTCGAGCAGATCGGACAGCATCGTTTCACTCCGGAAGCGAGAATTCATCGTCACCGATGACCCCTGCCCGATGGCAACTCAATAGAATTTTTTCGCTATATAACGTCTCAAATTTTCATTTGACTGATCAAGCTCAACGCCAGTGACATGAACGTTTCGCCACCCCCTGCGGCCGCGCAATGAAACATGTCGAAACGGTCGGTATCTTCATCGGATGAGCGAGCAACGTCGATCCGCTAGAACATCCGAACCGCTACAGCGATCAGGCTGACCGCCACAGCTGCGATGCTCGGAACAATCACCGCCGCTCCAGCGGCGACGGAGAGCGCCGCGATCCAGTCGAACTTCCTGTCGGCCGTCATTCCCATGATCGTTCCTTTTCGTCCTCAACGCCTGCTTCCGGGACGACATTCCGGCCCGGGCAGCGGCGCATCACTGCCTTGGTGAAGAACGCGCTCCGCCGCTCCGTCGAGATCCTCGAGCTGTCCGCTCTTCATCGACCAGAGGAAGGCAAGCAGGCCCGCCAGGCCCATGCCCAGGGCCACGGGAACCAGCCACGCCAGGAGCCCGGTCATGCCGTCGCCGGACGCAGGACGTCCGCCCCCGATTCTGGCGCTGGCTCGCGTCTGTCGGAAAGCACCCGCAGCGAGTTGGCCACGACCAGGATGGATGACGTCGACATCGCCACGGCAGCGACGAGCGGCGTAACGTAGCCCGCCACGGCGAGCGGCAGCGCGAGCGCGTTGTAGGCGATCGAGATCGCGATGTTCTGCCGGACGAGGCGCATCGACTTACGCGCCACGGATATCGCCTCCGGCACGCTGCGCAGGCTGGAGCCCAGGAAGACGAGATCGGCCGCGCTGCGTCCGACATCGGCTGCCGTCGATGGTGCCATCGAGACGTGCGCCGCTCCAAGGGCAGGCGCGTCGTTGATGCCGTCGCCGACCATAAATACCCGTCTCCCCTCCCGGCGGAGCGTTTCCAGGCGACTGACCTTGTCTTCCGGACGCTGCGTTCCCGACAGCTGTCCGATGCCCGTCAGCTTCGCGACCCGCCGGGTCTCTTCCTCGGCGTCCCCCGACAGCAGTTCCACCGACAGCCCGGAATCCTTCAGGGCCGTCACCGCCGCGGCCGCTCCCTCGCGCACCGTATCCGACACGGCGAAACCGCCGACGAAGATGCCGTCGCGGGAAAGCCACGGCCCTGAGCCGCCCAGAACGCGGTCTCCTTCGACCGCCCAGCCGGGCCTGCCAAGCCGCCAGATGCAGGCTCCGATACGGGCTTCGACCCCGTTGCCGGGAATCTCACGCGCCTCGGATACCTCGACCCCTTCGCCGCCGCCAAGTGCCGCGACCGCATTGGCCGCCGGATGGCGTGACAGCCGCGCCAGGCCAGCAGCGACAGGCAGTTCTGTCTGGGGAACGTCATGCGAGGAGACCCGCATCCGTCCGGTCGTCAGCGTTCCGGTCTTGTCGAGGACGACGTGGTCGATCTCCGCAAGCCGCTCCAGCGCGCTGCCGTCCTTCATGGTGACCCCGATTCCGAACAGGCGGCGCGCGGCGGCGGCCTGGACCATGGGGACGGCGAGGCCGAGCGCGCAGGGACAGGTGATGATGAGGACGGCGATCGCCAGCGTCAGAGAACGGTGCCAGTCGCCCGTCGTCACGAGCCAGCTCGCGAACGTCGCCAGCGCGACCGCATGGACGACGGGCGAGTAAAGGGCAGCGGCGCGGTCGGCGATTCTGCGGTAGCGTGCGCGGCTGCCTTCGGCGGCCTCCATCAGCCTGACCATGTCGGCCAGGAACGAGTCGCCAGGTCGACGGTCGATGCGCAGCTCGATCGGGCCGCTGAGGTTCAGCGCCCCCGAGAGCACCCGCGACCCCGGCGCGATGCTCTCCGGGGAGGTCTCCCCGGTAACGATGGATAGGTCCAGCGTTCCAACGCCCTTCAGCACGGTGCCATCGGCCGGGATTCGCTCGCCGACGGCCACAAACACGGTGTCTCCCTCGCGCAGCGCCTGAACGTCCCGGAAATCGCGGACGCCGTTCCTGTCCAGCACGGTCGCCCCGCGCGGCATCATGCGCGCCAATGACCGCACCGCGTCGCGCGCCTTCCCACGCATGGAGTGATCGAGCGCGCGCCCGGCCAGCAGGAAGAACAGGAGCGACGTCACCGCGTCGAAGTAGGCGTGCTCTCCTCCGGACAGCGCGTCGTACGTGCTGAGAACGAAGGCGAGCAGGATGCCCACGCTGATGGGCACGTCCATGTTGGTACGCCCGACGCGCAGCGCGCTCCAGGCGGACGCGAAGAAGATGCGGCCCGAATAGGCCACCGCGGGCAAGGCCAGGACCGCGGAGACCAGATGGAAGGCATGGCGGGTGCCCTCCTCGGCCCCGGACCAGATCGAAACGGACAGGAGCATGATGTTCATCGCGGCGAAGCCCGCGACGGCCGTCGCCCGCAGCAGCTTGCCCATCTCCGGGTCGCCGATCGGATCGGCCTCGGCCAGCGTCGCCGCGTAGCCGACCCGGCGAACGGCATCGATCATTGGCGGCACCGGACCGTCCGTCCGCCACCTAACGGCTGCCCTCCTCGCAGTCAGGTTCACGCGTGCGGCGGTCACGCCCGGAAGCGTTCCCAACGCGCCTTCGATCGCGCCGATGCACGCGCCGCAGTGCGCGCCGGGAACGCTCAGGTCGGTCTGCATGATGCCGTCACCGAGGCCCCGGCTGGCCAGCCGGATTTCCTCGGACGGCACGTCCCGGCCCGGCCCGGCCATCAGGGCGGCCTCCGCTCCGGGCGCGCAGCAGCTCATCGCGTCAGGCCTCCGGCCGCGCCACGGCGAGATAGGCATGCCAGGTCGCATGTCCGAGCAGCGGGAAGATCACGATCATGCCCAGCAGTCCGGTCGCGACGCAGAGCGCGAAAAGCACGATCACCATCGCTCCCCATCCGATCATCGCCGGAAGGTTGTTCCACACCAGCTTCATGCTGGTCCCCATGGCCGTCAGCGCGTCGACCCTGCGGTCGAGCATCATCGGCACCGCAAAGACGCCGATTGAAAATGCGAAGGCGGCGAACATGCCACCTATGGCCGTCCCGACCGCGATCATCGTCCAGCCATAGGGCGAGCCGATCAGCACGCCGATGACGTTGTCCAGGCCCGGGAAGGCGGTGACCCCGAAGAACAGCGCCCAGACGATGACGGCAGCTCGGGTCCACAGGAGCATGAGCATGCTGAGCAGCAGCCCGGCGAAGAACACCTGCGCTCCGGCCTTCGGGCGCGTTCTGAGCATGGAAACGAGCCCGACCGTCCGGCCCTCGCCGAGGGCGCGGCTCTTCGCGTAAAGGCCGATCGCAAGGAACGGGGCGACGATCAGGAAGCCCGCCAACGACGGGAACAGGATGTAGTCCCGGCCGAACTCGAACAGCGTCCAGACGAAGGCTGCCGATAGCAGGAACACGCCGACCCCATAGGCGATGCTGGTCAAAGGCCCGCGCCAGAAATCCCGCCAACCCAGCGCCAGCCACCGCAGTCCGGCCGTCGCCGGGAGGCCGCGCTGCAGAGCGGGGTCGCGCGTCTCGCCGATCCCCGAGGTCTCGCTCAGCAGCCAGTAGGACTTGTCGGTCTCGTTCATCGAAACTCCTCCCTCAGCACGCCGACTTGGCGGCCCGGTAGCTGCCGCCCGTACCCGCCTCCTTGAGATGGGGCACGCAGTCCGGCTGCGACGTGACGGCCACATAGACGAGATGGGCGTTTGCCGCCGCCACGAGCAGCAGCCCGGCCGGAACCAGCAGCCATGCGGAAGTCCAGCGTTTGCGTCCGCCTACGGTCCGGGCCGTCATGGCTGCCCCGTCCCGAGATCGTGGACGTAAAGCGATAGGGTCCGGATCTCGGCGTCGGTCATGCGTTCGTCCCAGGTCGGCATGTGGCCCTGCCTGCCTCCATGGACGGAGGCGATGATCGTCTGAAGGTCGCCGCCGTAGACCCAGCGCGTGTCCGTCAGGTTCGGAGCGCCTACCTCGCGGTTGCCTTCGGCGTTCTCGCCGTGACATGCCGCGCATGTAGTGGCGAAGACCTCGCGTCCGGCTTCGATCCGCTCCAGGTTCTCCTCGGTCGAGTAATCGGGATTGCTCAGCGAATAGACATAGGCCGCGACGCTGCGGACCTGGTCCCTCTCCAGCATTCCGTCGCGCCCGAAGGCGGGCATCTGCGCGATCCGCGCGTCCGGATGGGCGGTGTTGATGCCGTAGCGCAGGGTCTGCTCGATCAGTTCGGGACCGCCGCCCCAGAGCCAGTCATCGTCGGTCAGGTCCGGGTAGCCGGCGCGTCCGCGGCCGTCGCGCCCGTGACACGCCGCGCAGTTGTCGCCGAAGAGCTGCCGCCCGGTGCCGCGAACGGACGCCATCAGCGCCTCGTCGGCGAGGATGGCGTCGTAGGGTTCGGACCCCAGGCGGGTCATCCAGACAGACCGCTCCTGCTGGCCTTCGACGACCCGCTCTTCGACCGTCGTGCGCTGGTCGACGCCGAGAAGGCCCTTCGTGTAGGTCGTGCCGAGCGGCCAGGCGGGCACGAAGAACCACCAGGCGATAGCCCAGATATGGGTCGCGATCAGGAACATCAGCACGCCGCGGGGAACGGGCGTATCCAGTTCCTTGATGCCGTTCCACTCGTGCCCTGTCGTTTCCCTTCCGGTGACGGGATCGCGCTCGTTCACTTCCATGGCTTGTCCTCCCTGTCGAGGATGCTGGTCTTCGCCCGGTCGAAGCGCTTCCGGTTCGAGGGCCAGAAGGCGTAGGCGACGACGCAAAGGAAGAAGCCCATCAGGTAGAACAGCCCCCAGCTCTTGGAGAAGGCGACAAGGGTTTCGTGGCTGATCTCGAACATGGCTCAGTCCTCCGCATCGGCAGCTTGTTCAGTCGCGGCCGTGTCGCGGAACGCGGCGTCGGTCAGCCTGCCAAGGACCTGCAGATAGGCCACCAGCGCGTCCATCTCGGTCAGCCGCGTGGCAACCCCGTCGAAGGCGCTCACCGAGGTGGCTTCGCCATAGCGCTCGCTCACTCCTGAAGCCGCCTCGCTGTCGGGGAAGGCCTGGCCATAGGCGTCCCGGGCCGCATTTGCGACCATCTCGTCGGTGTAGGGCACGCCCAAGGCCTGCTGGGCCGCGAGATGCTGCCCGAGGTCGCTCGTCCGAAGCTCGGTCCGCACCAGGAAGGCGTAGGCTGGCATGTTGGATTCCGGCACGACGTCGCGCGGATTGATTAGGTGCGCGACGTGCCAGAAATCGGAATACTTGCCGCCAACCCGCGCGAGATCGGGACCGGTGCGCTTCGACCCCCACAGCATCGGACGGTCGTACTGGGATTCGACGGCCAGAGAATACGGACCGTAGCGTTCGACCTCGTCGCGCAGCGTGCGGATCATCTGGCTGTGGCAGGCATAGCAGCCTTCGCGCACGTAGATGTTGCGCCCCGCCAGCTCTAGTGGCGTATAGACCCGCATGTCGGGCGCTTCCTCGACAGTCTCGTCGATTGTGAAGAGGGGCGCGATCTCGACGATGCCGCCGACGCTCGCGGCGGCGATGATCGCCAGCACGAACCCGATCGCCGAGCGCTCCAGCTTCCGGTGGAAGAGTTCAGGCATCGCTCATTCTCCCGGTACGGCGACGGCCGCGGGCACGTCGCTCTCGCGCCGCTCCGCCAGCGGCACCGACCGTACCGTCATCCAGATGTTGTAGCAGCAGACGACCGCGCCGATCAGGAACAGGAGGCCGCCGAAGGCACGGGCGATGTAGTAGGGATACATCGCGACGAGGGAGTCGACGAAGGAGTAGGCGAGCGCACCGTCTTCCGTGTAGGTCCGCCACATCAACCCCTGGATGATGCCCGAATTCCACATCGCGAACACGTAGATCAGCGTTCCGGCGATCGCGAGCCAGAAGTGGACCTCGACGAGCCTGGCGGAATACATGCGTTCCCGGTTCCACAGGGTCGGCACCAGCGTGTAGAACGAGCCGAAGGTGATCAGCGCCACCCACCCGAGCGCCCCCGCATGCACGTGGCCCACCGTCCAGTCCGTGTAGTGGCTGAGCGCGTTCACCGGGCGGATCGCCATGAAGGAACCCTCGAAGGTCGACAGGCCGTAGAAGACAGCCGCGGCCATCATGAAGCGTAACGTCGCGTCGTCGCGGACCCGATGCCAGGCGCCGTTGAGCGTCAGCAGCGCGTTGCCTGCCGAAGCCCATGACGGCACCAGCAGCATGACCGAAAAGGTCATGCCGAGCGTCTGTACCCAGTGCGGAAGCGCCGTGTAGTGGAGGTGGTGGGAACCTGCCCACATATAGAAGAAGGTGATGCCCCAGAAGCTGAGGATCGAGAGGCGATAGGAGAAGATCGGCCGCTGCGCCCGCACGGGAAGATAGTAGTAGAGCATGCCGAGGAAGCCTGCCGTGAGGAAGAACGCGACCGCGTTGTGCCCGTACCACCACTGTACCATCGCGTCCTGGACGCCTGGCCAGATCGTGTAGCTCTTGGCATGCCCCCACGATACGGGAAGGGCGAGGTTGTTGACGATGTGGAGGATCGCGACGACCACGATGAAGGCCATGAAGTACCAATTCGCCACGTAGATATGCGGCTCGCGGCGGCGCGCGATGGTGCGAAGGAAAAGGACGAAGTAGGTGACCCAGACCACGACCAGCCAGAGGTCGGCATACCACTCGGCCTCGGCGTATTCCTTCGATTGCGTCACGCCGAGCAGGTAGCCGGAGACGGCGAGGACGCAGAACAGGTTGAAGCCAAAAAGCACGAACCACGGGCTGAACTGCCCGGCGAGCCGCGCGCGCGAAGTCCGCTGCACGACATGGAATGACGTGGCGATCAGCGCGTTGCCGCCGAAGCCGAAGATCACCCCGGAGGTGTGCGTCGGCCGCAGCCTTCCGAAGGTCGACCAAGCCGCGTCGAAGGCGAGGTCAGGCCAGGCGAGCTGGGCGGCGACCCAGACGCCCATGAACATGCCGAACACGGCCCAGGCCATCGATAGCACGATGCCGACCTTGATCGGATCGTCGTAGTAGGACGCCTCGCGGTCCTCGGTCGGCTCGGACTCGTAAAACCCGGACAGGACCGGGTAGAGCAGTCCTCCCGCGAAGAGGATCACCAGCAGGCCATGAACGCCAAGCGTGTCGCTCCTGCCGAGCGCGGCCATCGCGATTCCGGCGGCGCATAGCATGACGAGGACGACCGCCGCGTACTGTCGTTCGGTCGAGGTGAGTTTTCCGATCATGATGCCCTCCGGAAGTCGATCATACTGGCTCCGCCGTCTTGCCCGTGAGCCCGAGCAGCTCTGCAAGAACTTCCCTGTTCCCGGCGATGTCCGCCAGCGAATAATCGTCAAAGACGGATAAGAACGCCTCGACAGCTTTCCTGACAATCCCCTTCAGCCGGCAGGCGGGAGATATCGCGCAAACGCCTCCGTCCGCGCGCATGCACTCGACAAGCGCGAACCCGTCTTCCATCTGCCGGACTACCTCTCCGAGATTGATCTCTTCCGGTTTCTGCGCGAGCGCGATTCCGCCGGAACGGCCGCGAACCGTCGTTAGGTAGCCGAGGCGTCCGAGTCGCAGGGCAACCTTGAGCAGATGGTTGCGGGAGATGCCGTAGCTTTCGGCGACGTCGGCGACGCGGGTCGAACCATCCCGGTTGACCGCGAGGTAGACCAGCATGCGCAGCGCGTAATCGGTGTGGAGGGTCAGTTTCATTGGCTGCCCGCGACGTTTTCCGGACGGTCGCGCCAACCCAGTCTGAACAACGCGACGAGCCCGACCGCCACCAGGGCAACGGCTTTGACTGCCTCAAGCACTGCGTAGGCTCCGTGGTGCATCGATGGCGGTAACGGTTCGCCCGAGATGACAGCCTCGACCCGCATGTCAAGGACAGGCAGGAGCCAGAAAGTCTGGATCGAAACGACCAGGACCGCTACGGCGGTGAAGACCATCTCCGCGCGCGGAGCCCTCGGAAAGAACGTCGCTATTGCGAGGAGCGCCGCCAGACCCCACTCGATCTTTGAGAAGATGTCGAAGGTCACACGACCGATCTCGAGCGCGACTTTGAGCTCTAGCGAGGGCGCCTGAAACTTGACCGGGGTCGCGAAGAACGAAACTCCAAGGAGCATTCCAAGCCAGGCGAGCGAAACAAACGCCGCGACGGCATCCGGAAAGGGATCGGTAGAGCGAGGCAACATCTCAGGCTTCCTTCGAAACCGCCCCCGCGGCGGGCAGGCGGAAGAACATGGCGAGCTGCAGGCTTCGGGCGATCCTCTCCGCGCGTTCAATGAAAACGGCAGCGATCTCCGGCTCGCAAAGCTCTGTCGCAGTCTGCCGAAAGGTGTCGAGCCAGATCTCGAAATCCTCCTCGCGGACCTGTTTCAGCTTGAGATGAGCGGGCACTGGTCGCCCGCTGTAGGAGCCGTCCTTCAGGATGACCGAGCACCAGAAGTCCGTCATCTTCCCAAGATGCGGCTCCCAGGTGTCCCCGATGTGAGCGGCGAATATTGGCCCCAAGCGATCGTTCCGGCGGACGCGTCCGTAGAACTCGCGCACGAGGCGGCCGATGAACGTCCGGTCGACTTCCGGATGGACGACGGCTCGTTCCTCGGGAGGGCGTTGCAGCTGCGTGGGCGCTGGATGGGCCAATGTGGTATCTCCAATACCACTTTCTAGCGTAGGCGCGCGGCGAATGAAAGTTCCCGGATGTCGCAGCCCGCGTTCTTCGCGCTCTTTGCGCCGGAACAACGATCGGCCGTTCGCTGCCGGCTACGGTTCTGGCTCGAGGAGACCGCCTGAAATGAAGCCTTCCGCCATAGACCCCGACATGTCGGTCGACGAGATCATGCGCAGATGGCCAGCGACCATCCGGGTCATGATCCGCCATCGGATTCTCTGCATCGGCTGCCCGATCGGCATCTTCCACACCGTGGCGGACGCGGCTGCGGCCCATGCGATCGACGAGGCCGCCTTCTCGGCCGAACTGCTCGCCGCGATGAGGTCGGACCCGTCTGAGGAGGCCCCGTCGGCTTTCGAGACGAACGCTCACAACCCCGAACCTCGCAAAGGAGAACAATCATGCGCGTGATCGAAGCCGTCGCCGCCCGACTCGACCAGTCGGTCAAGATGGCGGGCAACCTCGGGATCGATCTGCCGTCCTCGGGCCTGTCGTCCGAGAACCAGATCCGCAACGCGATCTGGCGCTGCATCTTCTGCAGGCACGGGTCCGAATGCGCGGAGTGGGTCAATGCCGGAACGCGGGGCGTGCCGGGCTTCTGCAGGAACAGCGAGTTCTATCTCGGACGCGCCCTCGACGCAGCATAGTTTCGGCCAGGTGTCCGGGAGCTCATTTCTTGCGTCGGTTCTCGGCGACCAGCATGAGCGCGTGCGGATCGGTGACGGTCACCTTCTGGCGGCCGCTCTTCACGATGCCTTCGTCTTCCCAGGCGCTCATCAGCCTGCTGACCGTGTGGAGCGTGCTCCCTGTCATCTCCGCGATGTCCTGCCGCGTGATGGGGAAGTCGATCTCGACGCCTTCCTCGGTCTTGCGGCCGGACTGCTGGACCAGCCGCATCACCGCGCCGGCGATCCGCTGCTCGACCAGGCGCGTCGACATTTCCACCACGCGTGACTGCGTGTCCTGCAGGCGGGCGCCGATCGTCTGGTAGGCGTTCGCACCAAACGCCGGAGCGCGGAACTGCAATCCGGGCCAAGCCGCGTTCGGCCAGCCCAGGACGACGCAGTCGACAGCGGCGACGGCAGTCGCCGGGTAGGTCACCTGCCCCATCGCGATGGCGATGCCGAACAGTTCGCCCTCGTTGATGTAGCGGGCAATGATCTGATCGCCCTCGGGCGTCGTCCTTACCACCCTGATATGGCCGGAAAGGAGCAGGAAGAACTGCCCGGCTTCTTCGTCCTGCGAGAAGACCTCAGAATCCTTCGGGAACCGCGACGAGCGCGCCGTGTCAAGGACTGCGTCGACGTCCTCGCCGCTCAGTCCGGCGAAGGCGGGAAGTCCCGATACGAGCGACCTGTCGAGCGGCATGCTGGATGTCTTCCGGAAGTCGAAGCTGTTCAGGTTTCTACCCTTTGTTTGCGCTTGCGCAAACTGCCTCACGGCATCGCGGGGTATTGGTTGGTCAACGGCAGATCAAGCCGCGTACACAAAAGGACTGGAAAAATGAAACGCATCCTCACAGCACTTGCCCTTGGCGCGGCAGTATTCGCAGCCGGCGCGGCCCAGGCGGCCGAAATCGAGGTCCTGATGCTCAACAAGGGCTCAAAGGGCACGATGGTGTTCGAGCCCGACCTCATCGTAGCAGCCCCCGGCGACACGATCCGCTTCGTGCCGACCGACAAGGGACACAACGTCGAGACCATCAAGGGCATGTTCCCGGAAGGCGCGGAGCCCTTCAAGAGCAAGTTCAACGAGGAATTCACCGTCACCGTCACGGCCGAAGGCGTCTACGGCGTGAAGTGCGCGCCCCACTACGCCATGGGCATGGTCGCGTTGATCACGGTCGGCGAACCCGCCAACGCGGACGCAGCGAAGGCCGTGAAACAGACGGGCAAGGCCAAGGCGGTCTTCGCTGAACTGTTCGGCCAGGTGCTGGCCGCGAAATGAGAGGACAGACGTGAACGGGAACAAGAGCAGGTTAGGGGTTCGAGAGGCGGCCATGCTACACGTGGCCGCCTCTCGCTACGACAGCTGCCATCCTACCGACAGCTTCAGCGATCTCAGCCACAGGGCACGTTTTTCGAAGGAAGACCGCCGCCTGATGGAGGACTGGCTGGCGGCCACGAAAACCGTCATGGAGACCGACGCCCATGATGGCTGAGGTTGTTACAGTATCGATGAATGATGAGGGCGCGACGGTTGACGTCGCGATCCTCGCCGACGGCTTCGGAATAGATGCGGCCGACGTAGAACCCCTCATGCGACAGGGCAGATTGACGTCGAGATTCGAGAAGGGCGTTGGCAGTGACGCGGGGCGGTCCAGGCTCACCTTCTGGCTGGACGCGAAACGGTTCCGGATTGTCATCGACGGGCAAGGAACCGTGCTAAAGAAATTCCGGACCGATTATGGGACCTTGGGACGGAGGTGAGCCATTACAGCAGTCATTTCGACATCGCCGCAAGATCGCTTTCGCTCCACATGAGCCCGTGCGGTGATCGCGCGACACGTTCAAGCCTGTCGAACACCGATGCCTGCGGCAGCTCCTTGCCCTGCAGTTCCGGCGGCACCTTCCAGCCCGGATCCACGCCTTCCGTGTTCGGAAGCTCGTGCGCGATGCCTTTGTGGCAGTCGATGCAGGTCGCCTCGCCGGACAGCAGGTAGCGGGTGTGGATCTCGGCGGCGCGCGGCGCCTGCCTCGACAGGTCCATGGCGACGGAGGAGTGGCAGTTGCGGCATTCCAGGCTGTCATTTGCTTTTAGCCGCGCCCATTCGTGCTGGGCCAGTTCGAGGCGGTGCTCGAGGAACTTCTGGCGCGTGTTGATGGTGCCGAAGATCTTGCCCCACACCTCCTTGGAGGCCTGCATCTTGCGGGCGATCTTGTCGGTCCATTCGTGCGGGACGTGGCAGTCCGGGCAGGACGCGCGCACGCCGGACCTGTTGGAGAAGTGCACCGTGCGCGTCAGCTCCTCATAGACGTTGGCCTCCATCTCGTGACACGAGATGCAGAAGGCTTCCGTGTTGGTCACTTCGAGCGCGGTGTTGAACGCACCCCAGAAGATCACGCCCCCGAGGAACCCACCCAGCGTCAGAAACCCGAGGCTGAGGGTTGCCGCCGGCGTCGAGACAAGCCGCCAGGCCCACAGCGCGGCGGCCTTGATCCGCGTCCACATCTATTCGTCCCCGGCGTGGCCGACGCCAAGCTCGCTCATGTCGATGAAGGTGTTGCCGATGAGGGGCGCCGTGTCGGCCTGCGGCACGTGGCAGGCCGTGCAGAAGTAGCGCCGAGGAGACACGTCGGCGAGCATCTGTCCCTCGCGCGTCATGTAGTGGGTGACGCTGATCATGGGCGCGCCCGAGCCTTCGGTGAACTCGCGTTTGTGACACGACATGCAGCGGTTGGCGTTCACCGAAAGCTGGTAGCCTTCGATCGAGTGCGGGATGATCGGCGGCTGCTCGGGATAGGCGCGCATCTTGCGGACGTCGTCGACGATCCAGCGCGGGATCGGATCGGAGGGCAGGTTCTCCATGGGTTGCGCCGCGCCCGTCAGCGGCGGCACGATCTCGCTCGACATCTGAGCCAGCGCAGCGGTGCCCGCAAGCGCGACCAGCGCGAGGGCGACGAACAGTCGCGCGCGGCGCGTCATGCGGGGACGATCTTGACCGCGCATTTCTTGAAATCCGTCTGTTTCGAGATGGGATCGGTCGCGTCGAGCGTGACCTTGTTGATGAGCTTGCTGGCGTCGAACCAGGGAACGAACACAACGCCGCGCGGCATCCGGTTGCGGCCTCGCGTCTCGACCCGGACACGCAGTTCCCCGCGACGGGAGACGACGTTGACCTCCGCGCCCTGGTTGATGCCGCGACGGCGCGCGTCGTCGGCGTTCATGAAGCAGACCGCGCCGGGGAACGCCTTGTAGAGTTCGGGCACGCGCATGGTCATCGAGCCCGAGTGCCAGTGCTCCAGCACCCGGCCCGTCACCAGCCAGACGTCATATTCGTCGTCCGGCGATTCCGCGGGGGGCTCGTAGGGTACCGCGAGGATGACCGCCTTGCCGTCCGGCCTGCCGTAGAAGCGCACGCCTTCGCCCGGCTTCACGTAGGGGTCCAGTCCCTCGCGGTATCGCCACTTCGTTTCCTTGCCGTCGACCACGGGCCAGCGCAGGCCGCGCACCTCTTGGTAGGTGTCGAAGGGCGCGAGGTCGTGTCCATGGCCCCGGCCGAACTCGGCATATTCCTCGAACAGACCCTTCTGCAGGTAGAAGCCGTACTCGCGGCTCTCCCTGTTCTCGTATTCCGCGTCGAGATCGGCGAGCGGGAAGCGGTCGACCTTGCCGTTCCGGAACAGCACGTCGAACAGCGTCTTGCCCTTGTATTCCGGATGGGCGTCCAGGAGATCGACAGGCCAGACCTCGTCGGTCGTGAAGCGCTTTGAGAATTCCGTCAGCTGCCAGAGGTCGGACCGGGCTTCGCCTGGCGCGTTCACCAGTTGCCGCCAGACATGGGTGCGGCGCTCGGCATTGCCATAGGCCCCCTCCTTCTCCACCCACATCGCCGCAGGCAGGATCACGTCGGCCGAGAGCGCAGTCACAGTCGGATAGGCGTCGGAAACCACGATGAAGTTGTCGGGATTTCGGTAGCCCGGATATGTCTCGCTCGAGTTGTTGGGCGCCGCCTGGACGTTGTTGTTGACCTGCACCCAGTAGAAACTGAGCTTGCCGTCCTTGAGCATCCGGTCCTGCTGGACGGCGTGGAAGCCGACCTTGTCGGGCAGCAGGCCATGCGGCAGCCGCCAGATTTCCTCGGCATGCTCGCGATGCTCGGGGTTGGTCACCACCATGTCGGCAGGCAGGCGGTGGGCGAAGGTGCCGACCTCGCGCGCGGTGCCGCATGCCGACGGCTGGCCCGTCAGCGAGAACGGGCTGTTGCCTGGCTCGGAGATTTTTCCGGTCAGCAGGTGGATATTGTAGACCATCTGATTGGCCCACACGCCCCGGACATGCTGGTTGAAGCCCATCGTCCAAAGCGACATCACCTTGACGGCAGGGTCGGCGTAGAGCTCGGCCAGTTGCTCCAGGAAGCCCGGCTCCACGCCGGAGAGTTCCGACACCATTTCCAGCGTGTATTCCGAGACCAGCGCCTTGAACGCCTCGAAGTCGATCGGCTCCATCTTGCCCGGATCGGCAGCACCCCTGGCTGCCATCTCGACCGGATTGTCCGGCCGAAGGCCGTAGCCGATGTCGGTCGCCCCTCTCATGAACACGGCGTGGTCGCGAACAAACGCCTCGTTCACTCGGCCCGTCTCGATGATGTGGTTGGCGACGTAGTTCAGGATCGCGAGGTCCGTGCCCGGCTTGAACACGATCGGGATGTCGGCGAGGTCCATCGAGCGGTGGGTGAAGGTCGACAGCACCGCGCAGCGGACGTGCGGATGTCCCAGCCGCCTGTCGGCCAGCCGGGTCCACAGGATCGGATGCATCTCGGCCATGTTCGAGCCCCAGAGCACGAAGGCGTCGGCGTGCTCGAAGTCGTCGTAGCAGCCCATCGGCTCGTCCATGCCGAAGGTGCGCATGAAGGCGACGGCCGCGGAGGCCATGCAGTGGCGGGCGTTGGGGTCGAGGTTGTTGGTGCGGAAGCCCGCCCGCATCAGCTTTGTGGCGGCATAGCCCTCGAAGATCGTCCACTGGCCGGAGCCGAACATGCCCACTGCTTCGGGGCCCTTCTCGCGCAACGTCGCCTTGCACTTCTCCGCCATCACGTCGAAGGCCTCGTCCCACGAGACGGGCTCGAATTCGCCGTCCTTGTCGTAGACCCCGCCGGACTTGCGCATCAGCGGCGTGGTCAGGCGGTCCTGGCCGTACATGATCTTCGAGAGGAAGTAGCCCTTTACGCAGTTGAGGCCGCGGTTGACCTCGGCCTGGCTGTCGCCGTGGGTGGCGACGACGTGGCCGTCCTTCACGCCCACCATGACCCCACACCCGGTGCCGCAGAAGCGGCACGGCGCCTTCGACCACTTGATCTCCAGTGCATTCACGCCACCCGGAACGGGCTGTGCGGCGGCCGGCAGCGCGATGCCCGCGGAAGCGGCCGCAAGCGCGGCCGCATGTGCCTTGAGGAGATCGCGTCGGTTCATGGCAGCCGTCATGACCGCGCCTCCTGGTCCTCGGCATGTTCGAACACCATGTTCGCGGCAAGCACGCCGTCCATCGCCGAGATCATCGTCAACGTTTCGCCCAGCATCCCGCTGGTCGGACCTTCGATGGTCACGACGATCCGGCTACCCTCGCTGGCGTGCACCTCGACGCCGTGCATGCCCGCGAGCCGTTCAGACAATTCGGCACGCCGCTCCGGCAGCGCCAGCACTACAGCGCTTGAAATGTGATGTCGGTCGCCTGCGCCGGCGGTGAGCAGGCCTCGTCTGGTGAGTTCGCGCATGCCGTCAGCCTCCCGGAGGCCCGGGCGGGCCGAAGACGATCTGATACATCCAGACAAAGAAGCCGTAGCCGCCCACGACGCCCACCGCGACGACAGGCCAGATGCCGAATGCCAGGACTAGGAAAGTCAGAAGTTCCCGCCGCCGCACGCTTGCGGGCGGGATGTCCGCCGATGCTGTCGCCTCCCGGGTGTCCTGGGTCATGACCTCCTCATCATGGGCCTGGGACTCGGCATCATGCCGATACGTAGAAAATACTAACCCAGCATTCGCAGATGTCCATCATTGTGAGATCGCAACGGAAGATCACCCTTCCTCTTACGCCCGCCTTCCCCACAGGATCGGCGCATAACGCACCGCGAAGAGCAGGAAGCCTCCGGCCCAGAGCGCGCCGCCGCTGGCAAGCACATGGGCGTACCACTCCCCGGCAAACGGGGCGGCGACGCGAAGAGCGGCTCCGGCCGAGACCATGCCGTACATCGCGACGACGATGCGGTCGGCGCCGATCGCCCGTCCCGTGTGGCCAAGGCTCGCCCTCGTCATGACGGCCAGCGTCATGGTTCCGACCGCCCCTGCGGTCAGAGCATGCAAGGCGGACGAGTGGGGAACCGCATCGGGCAGCACGATCGCGAGGCCGAGCAACGCAAGGGAGACGGCGAGCCATCCGTAGCCGACATGGAGCACGAGCAGAATCGGCTCCCGCACCGTGGACAAGCCGCGCCAGCGGAAGAGGCGCACCGCGAGGAGCGCTCCGGCGGCGAACATGAACGCCCCGACAAGGGCGTTGTCGGGCATGACGACCCACCCAAGCATCGCGGCGGCAGTCGCGGCAAGCGCTGCCTTGTCGAGCCTACCAAAGGGCGCGGGAGGCGTGGCAGAACTTTCCTTGACCAGCCAGTTACGGGTGAAGCTGGGCACGATGCGCCCGCCGATCAGCGCGATCAGCATTCCAGCAACAGCCAGGGCCAGGCGCTGGCCGAGATCGTGGTCGAGCAGTCCGTCACTGGCCAGATGGTCGACCGCGTTGGCGATGCCGAACATAGCGATCATCACCGCCACGGGAGCGTTCTTCCAGTTCCTGCCCGCGAGAACCTCGCGCCAGATCGCGAAGGCGAGCGTCACCGGAAACGCCAGGTCGACCGCCATGGCGAGCCATGGGTCGGGCGAAGCAAGACAAGCCGCCCGCCCCGCGAGCCAGAGGCCGACGAGCACGGCGAGCGGCCACCCACTCAGCGGGAGCCGCCCCGTCCAGTTGGGGATTGCGGTCAGGATGAAGCCTGCGATGACGGCGGATAGATAGCCGAACAGCATTTCGTGGGCGTGCCAGTGCATGCCGCCGAACGGCCCGCCGATGTCGAAACCGCCGAAGTAGGCACCGAGCCAGACAGGGATCGCTAGTCCGGCGTAAAGCGCTGCGAGAAAGAAGAATGGACGGAAACCATAGTGGAGGATCGGCGGCATCGCGCGGATCCGTCCCCGGCCGTCCCGCGACAGATCGCCGGACTTCAGCGCGGCCCTCGGAATGGAGCGGTCGGAGGTTTTCGTGCCCATCATGCGTTCCTCTGTCCGGCTGCCCGGATGGCAGCTGTCGCCCCGTAGGCGGCGAAGTCGGCGACGTCCTGGAACAGGCCCGCGATCTCGTGGAACGCGCTGCGGTCCGGTTCGTCCGGCATGAGGTCGTCCAGTTCGCCCAGAAGGGCGAGAACGATCACGATCGCATCGCGCATCTTCGTCGCGTCGGCGAGACCGCCCGCGCGCCGCACGAGTTCCTCTTCCAGGCTTGCCCGGTCGAGCACGTCGTTGGCGGCCTCGCGGCAGTTGCAGTCGAGGCCTGCCTCGGCCATGCCGCGCCGCAGCCGCTCGACGACGGATTCGTGGCCCGCGGGCAAGGTTTCGGCGAGCGAGGCCCGCATTCTCGTTCTCATGGAATGATCCTTCAGGCGGCGTCGTGCGTGGCGGGCCGGAAAGCTGCGCGAAGCCATTTCTCAGCCCTGGCAATCATCGAATCCTCGTCGCGGACGAGACGGAAGCCGAGGTTCTCCGGCGGCGTGCCGACGGCGCAGCCGCCGCTCTTTCCGTCGCGGACGAAGTTCGACATGGTGGCCCGGTGCCGCCCTTCGAGCACGTGTACCCCGCAGTTGTCGGTGACGCTTTCGAGCGAGCCGTCGGCCGCAATCGTGGTCCGCGCGTAGCAAGTCGACGTCCATTCCCAGACATTGCCGCCGAAGTCTTCGATGCCGCGCGTGTTCGGGCCGTAGTGGCCGCGCCGCTTCGGTTCCGGATCGGCGGGGCGCTTCGCCGCCGCCTCCTCGCGGTATCGCCGCAGCCACCGCACGGAAGGATTGGAGGCATCATCGGCCGCCGCCGAAAAGGACTCCCCGCCGAAGCGTTCGGCTGCGTAGGTCGCGGCCTCGATCGCCGACGGCAGCCGCCAGGCCTGACCCGTGGCTTTCGAATACCACCGAGCATAGGCTTCGGCGTCCAGGAAGCTGACCCCGGTGACGGGCACATCCTGATGGGTCGAGGCGGCGTCCGCCGGATCGCACGCGCCATCGGCGACGCAGAGGCCGTAGTCGGCCAGGCTCACCTGCTGCTGCATGACATGGAAAGCCGGCACGGCCGTCTTCTCGACGGGGGCTGCCGCCGGGGTTCCGCCCGCGAGGAACTCGCCGGGCAACGGGTAGTCGAGGACCGTCTCCGCGATCTCGATCATCGGGCGCACCTCGAGCGGGATTCCTTTCCGGGCTTCGCCGTTCATCCCGATTATGGCCGCAGGCACCGCAAGGGCTGCTACCGCGCCGACCGCCGCTTCGTAGAGGTGGAGATGCATGACGGGTTCCTCGAACGGCGGTCCGGAATGTCCGAACCGCCGCGTGCCAGGGTTAAGGTGCCGAGGCTCAGTTCACCGGGATCGGACCGGGCGCCTCGACCTGCTTCATCAGGTCGTCGTCCCATTCGCCCTCGACCAGGAAGTGCGCGGTCGCTCCCAGTTCCACGGCCTCGATGAGGTTGTGGTTCACGTAGGCGTACACGCCCGGCTGCAGGAAGGTGTAGAGCGCCGCTCCCGCCGAGCCGCCGCGGATGAACCAGGTTTCCAGGTCCTTGGCGGGCGGGTTCGCGAACTTGCCCTCTTCCCAGACGTAGTCGCCATGGCCGCCGATCAGGTGTGGACGCGTGTCCCGGTTCGCCTGGCTGTGGACGATCAGCACGGTCTCGCCGACCTTCGACTTCATGGCTTTGTCGCCAGTCAGCGCGCCCTTCGCTCCGTTGAAGACGACGTGGGTGGGGATCAGGCCCTTCATCACCTCGAGCGTGTCGGCGTAAGAGTCGCCGTGGCTCTCATAGGTCTTGAAGTTGCCGTCTTCGTCGCGGGGAACGTAAAAGTCGTTCTCGCCGATGTAGAAGACCTGGTCATACCGGACCGGCTCGCCCTTTTCGTTCTTCAGGCCGTCGCGCGGCAGCACCATGATCGTGCCGCTCATGCCCGACACGACGTGCCAGGGGATCATTGGGCCTTCGGGGGCGCAATGGTAGACAAAGGTGCCGCTGCGCGTCGCCTTGAAGCGCAGCTTCACCTGCTCGCCGGGATTGATGTAGGTCAGCGCGCCTCCACCCAGTGCGCCCGTGGCGGCGTGGAAATCTATGTTGTGTGGCATCGAGTTCGTCGCGGGGTTGATCAACGTCAGTTCGACATAGTCGCCCTCGTGCACGACCATCATCGGGCCGGGCATCGAACCGTTGAAGGTCATTGCCTGGAACTCGGTCCCTTCGTCGTCGATGACGACCATCTTCTCGACGATCGGCATAGTGAACTCGACGACCTTCGGCCCGCCCGTGGCGACCTGCTCATGGGTATGCACGAAGGGCGGCGCGACAAGCGTGACCCTCTCGCGCGGAAGCGTGGCGATTTCGGTTTCGTTGGCCGCGGCTGCGAGCGGCGGCATCGCGGCCAGCATGGCGGCCGCGGCCGCTCCCAGAAGTGCCTGGCGACGCGTGAACATTTGGGTTCTCCTTCTTCGATCCATCGTTGTCGATGAGGAGAAGCTACGGCGCGCCTGCCCGACCTTCTTTGTGCGCCAACAAACTCGCAACACATTTATCGCGGGGAACGCTTTAGAGAAGTCTGATGAATACTGGTATTCGTATCCATCCTGGTGACGTTACGGGTCAGGTCGTTCTAGGTCGCATCGCTCAATGTGCTTGCGGGGGATACGGCGGGAAGCGTCGGTGGAGAACATGACAGGGACCAGAGCGCAGACGTTCCCCAGAGGGTGCAGGCTCAACGGCTGGACGTGACCTACCGTCGCGAACTAGCGTGGCCTCCCTCTGCCGGCGCGCGTGGACCCGCACATAGCATTGTCTCGAGGGCGGGCGTATACGCTCATGACGGCAATGTCGGAGGTGGTAACCACTTCGGCGGGATCGGGAGGACGATGGACGCATCGCGCATATTTGCAGAGGTGGGGGAGCGAACGGGTCTGGGCGTTTTCGCCTGGTCGATGCTCGGAGAAACGGAGGCCTTTTGCTCGCCCCAGGCCAGGAAGATATTCGCCGCAGACGTCCGCGACGGCGAAGCGCTGAAGGCGTTGCTCGATCACCAAGACGGCGAGCGGCTCTCTGCCGCGCTGGGAACGCTCGGTGATTTCTCGCTCGACCTCAGACTGAAGAACGCACGCTGGATTGCGTTGAACGTCGTCTGTCGGTCGGAAGACGACCGCCGTGTTTTCGTCGGGACTGTCGCCGATATCACGCATCGCGTTGCCCGCCACTCGACAAGGGCGGCGGGTGAAGATCTCTATAGGACGCTGGCAGAAAATTCTCCCGCCATGCTGTGGATGGGAGATGAGACGGGCAAATGCGTCTTCCTGAACTCCGCGCTTCGCGAGTTCTGGGGCATCGATCCGCAGGACCTTTCGACGTTCGACTGGTCGTCAACCACACATCCGGACGACGTTCAGAAGCTGGCAACGCCCTTCCTGCAGGCGATGGCCGACCAGGCATCCTTCAAGGTCGAGGCCCGCTATAGGCGGGCGGACGGTGTATATCGCACGATGAGGACCGAAGCTCGCCCGCGTTTCGATCCGCTTGACGGGTCCTTCCTGGGGATGAGCGGCATCAACATAGACATCACGGAAAGGCTGGAGGCAGAGCAGCAGGTCGCGGAAAGCACCCGGCTGAGAAACGCCATCATGCTGGTCTCTCCGGATGCGATTGTGTCGGTCGATGAACAGGGACGCTTCCTGGATCTCAACGCCGGCGCCGAGCGCATCTTCGGGCACGCCCGATCGTCCGTCATCGGCAAACCCATGGAAGACCTTATCGTGCCGGAAGCTCACAGAGCGAGGCACGTCGAGGGGATGAAGCGATATCTCGAGACAGGCCAGACGCAAATCCTCAACCGACGTGTAGAGATGTCCGCATTGCGTTCCGACGGATCGGAATTTCCTGCCGAGATCGCCGTGGTAAGGATTCCCGACAGCGACCCCGCCGTCTTCACGGCGTTCATCCGGGACATCAGCGCGCGGAAGGCTGCAGAAGAACACAACCGCATGCTGATGGGTGAATTGAACCATCGCACGAAAAACATCCTGTCCGTCGTTCAGGCCGTTGCCCGCCAGACGGCGCGACACGCCGCCCCGGAAGATTTCAATCGGACCTTCAACTCGAGGCTTCTGGGACTTGCTGCCAGCAACGATCTGCTCGTGAAATACGACTGGGCAGGCGTGGATGTCGCGGAGCTGCTCGCGGCGCAACTGAGCTACCTGAACGACGCCGTCGGGACGCGCCTGATCCTGAGGGGAAGCGCTGTCAGGATCGAACCCAAGGCCGCGCAAACCCTCGGCATGGCAATTCACGAGCTGTCCACGAACAGCCTCAAATATGGAGCCCTCGGACAGTCGGAGGGCCGTGTGGATCTCCACTGGACAATCTCGCACGAGTCGGGGGCGCCACGCCTCACGATGTGCTGGCGGGAAACGGGGCTGGTGGGGGTCGTCGCTCCGGCGAAAAAGGGATTTGGCCACTCTGTGATTGTCGACATGGCGGGTGCGGCGCTGGACGCCGATGTGGAGGTGGAGTTCGCGGACTCCGGTTTCCAGTGGACGCTCCGGACCCGTTCGTCGGAGGCTCTGATCCGCTGACTTCCGGCCGTAGACGGCAACGCAACCGGCTGGCCTGCCGGGCTTGTTGATGCGATTCCACTAGACGAGGCTTTTCGCGCGCCCTGCGTCACCGATCCGAAACGCTTCGCCGCAACAATTGAATTGTTTGGATGGGGACGGAACGGCATCGACGGCGCTTCGTTTAAACCGCAGCGATCACGTCCTCGTGAGCGCGGGGACCCAACACGGAACTTCGCGAAAGGGACATCGACATGGCCAAGGAAAAGACGCTCGAAGACCTCTTCCACGACACGCTGAAAGACATCTACTACGCCGAACGGAAAATCCTGAAGGCGCTGCCGAAGATGAAGCGCGCTGCCCAGTCGGACCAGCTGAAGGCCGCCTTCGAAAAGCATCATCAGGAAACTGAAGGCCAGATCGAGCGCCTTCAGCAGGTGTTCGAGCTCATGGGCAAGCGCGCCCAGGGTAAGACCTGTGACGCCATCGAGGGCATCATCTCCGAGGGCGAGGAAATCATGGACGAGTTCAAGGGCACGGCCGCACTCGACGCGGGCCTAATCTCCTCCGCGCAGGCCGTCGAGCACTACGAGATCACCCGCTACGGCACGCTCAAGCGCTGGGCCACGGAGCTTGGAATGACGGATGCTGCAAAGCTTCTCGACGCGACGCTGCAGGAAGAGTCCAAGACCGACGTCGACCTGACGAAACTCGCCGACTCATCCGCCAATGACAGGGCGAAAGCACGCAAGGCAGCTTGAGCCACCTACGACCCGGGAGATTGCCTCCCGGGTCGCTTCGTTTATGCTTCGGTGGCATTCTATGCATCCCCCGGCACTGCAACAGACCACCCGCGCTGGTGACAGGCTCGCGCCCGAAGTTCTCCAGCCCTTCTGCTCGTGAAGCAGGCAGCCGACCTTCGGATCGTTCCTCTATGGCGTTTCATCCCCCAATTCCGGAGATCGCCGGCGCCTCGCCGGACCAGGATTCATCAGGGCATTCGCAGCACACGCTTGGAAGCCGAAGGGGATCTCGCTCCCACCGTCAAGCCGGGGCAGACAGCCACTGTGAGTCCTGTACGCCCTCCATAGCGTGAGCGGCCGGACCACATCCTCCTCTTGCTCAGGTTGAATGGATCGCCTTCGGCCAAGACATCGAGGCGTCATGGTCAGCAGGGCGCGCAGTGCGTGTCGAGCACGAACGCCATCCGCCTCTTCGTCAGCACGGGCCGCCGACGCTTCTTGCGGCCGTAATCCCGCCTCTCTCTCCGGCGGGCAATCGGAGTCCCGCAGCAGTTTGGTGGACTTCATTGGCACGTTGGCGATGCTGAACAGCAAGGGGCGGATTGTACCGGGGGCGGATAACCACTGATCGCTGGCGCCCTTACCCGGCTACGCCCTGCGCAGATGCTTTGGTCTTGGTCCGCGAATGTCTTCGACTTCCCAGTTCCCGAAGGGCTGAGCTGTCATGAGCGAAGGCACCGCGCTCGCCGCGATGGGGCGGCTGAAGAAGTACCCCTGCCCGATGGTGCATCCCCGAGCCCGAAGATAACGCGCCTGCTCTTTCGTTTCGACGCCTTCGGCAACCGTCTGCATGTTCAGACGCTTGGCCATCTGCAGGACAGCGTCCACCACCGCGGTAGCCTTGGCGTCTCCCCCTTCAAGCCTGTCGAGGAACGACTTGTCGATCTTGATCACATCTACCGGAAACTGTTGGAGGTGAGTGAGAGACGCATATCCGGTACCGAAATCGTCGAGCGCGACCATGACTCCCAAGGTTCGCAGTTCTTCGAGCATTCGCGACACTTCCGGACCGAGCTGTCCGATCAAGACACCCTCGGTCACCTCGATGTCGATATTCGCCAGCGAGTTCGCACAGGATGCAGCGTGCGCCTTAAGACGGGAAGACAGGCCCTGCAGTCGGAAATCGCCTGCGGAGACGTTGACCGCGATCCGGCCTGAGTCGATGCCGAGCGATCGCCAGTTCGAAATGTCCTCAAACACCCTCTCCAGCATTCGATCGGTGATCCTCACCGAGAGGTCAGCGTCGCCGAATGCAGCCTCGATCTGTGCGGGAGAAAGCACGTTGCCATCCGGCGATACGACGCGGAGAAGGGCTTCCCAACCCATGATCCGCCCTGACTGAAGGTCGATCTTCGGCTGGTAGAAGGGAACGACATGGTCGTCATCGAGTGCGGATCGGGCAAGGTCCAGCATTCGGGAGCGAAGCTCGGATGCCGCACGCAGGGAGGGAACAAACTCCTTGATGGTGCCGGGCATTTCACCCTTGGCCGCATAGAGGGCCAGGTCGGCGGAGATAAGCAGTTCACCTGGCTCCCTTGCGTCGCGCGGCCAGATCGCCACCCCCGCACAGAAACTGATCGGAACCCGCATGCCGTCGATCGTTGTGGCTGCCTTGAGGTTGTCCGCCAAGACCGTCGTCACCTTGCCGTAACCATCTACAGTCTCGAGATCGGGCAGGATGATCGCGAATTCATCGCCACCCAGTCGTGCGACCGTCGCGTCGATCGGAACGCTGTTCACCAGCCGCTGCGCCGTCTCCTCCAGCAGGGTATCGCCGGCGGCGTGGCCCAGTCTGTCATTCAGGCCCTTGAAGTCGTTGAGATCGATGGTGACCAGGCCAACGAAACGACCCTTCTCCTCTGCCGACTCGATCGCCGCGCGTAGCCGCGCGCGGAATAACGCTCGGTTGGGAAGCCTGCTCAAGGGATCGTGGTGCGCCGCCCAGTTCAGCTCCGCTTCGGCTTTCTTCTGCTGGGTGATGTCTAGCATCGAGCCGACTAGACGGACGGGAACGCCGTCGTCGTCGCGCACGATGACACAGCGGGACTTCACGTCGATCCAGTCGCCCGTCGCGACGAGGAATCGATACTCTTCGCTCCAATATTCAGCACCGGCCTCCAGGGCGTCGGACTGGCTGGAAAGGACGCGGGGCAGATCGTCTGGATGGATCCGGTCGTGCCACCAGCTCAGGTCCGTCCCACCTTGCAGTTCGGGGTAGCCCAGGACCTTCTTGTGTGCCCCTGCCCAGGTGGCTCGCTGATCGGCGAAAGACCAGTCCCAGATGACGTCGTTTGTGGCCCGAGAGGCCAGGCGGTAGCGTTCTTCGCTTGATCGCAGGGCATTCTCGGCGAGCACCTGTTCGTGGATGTCTTCGAGACTGCCGTACCAGGCGACGACGTCGCCCGCCTCATTGCGACGAGGGCGCGCACGTGCACGAAACCACCTGTAGCCGCCGTCTACGAGCCGGATGCGGTAACGAACATCGGCCATATCGCCATCGCCACTGGCTATGGCTTCGCGCCAGACCTTTCCGACGCTGGAAAGATCGTCTGGGTGCACCGGCCGTGCCCAGCCATCGCCCAAGGCCTCGGAGCGCGGCACGCCGACAAGCTCTTCCCACAGCGGCGCTATTTCCGTCACCCGGCCGTCGGCATCGGCAACCCAGGCGATCTGCGGATTGAGTTCCACATATGCCCGGTGATGATCTTCTGTCCGGCGCAGATGCTCAAGTGCAACGATCAGCCGTCGCTGCTCTTCGGCGCTAGCCCGCGCGAGGCTTTCCGAATGCCAGGTGAAGACGATCGCCGCGGAAAGAAGGATGAGGAATGCGACGACGACGACCGTTGCCAGTTGGTCCGGTGTTGCGGTTCCCTCGATATCCCAGGGCCCGGCGTGGCCGGGAAGGATGGTCACCCCCGACATGGCGATGAAGTGAAGGGATGTCACCGCCATGAACAACGGCAATGTCGCCGGCCACGCAAACGTAAGGTGTCGGGTTCTCTTGAACGTTTCCGCGCTCAGGCAAACGAGAGCGATGCCTGCGATCACAGCGACCAGCGAGGTCGCATGGTCGTGGTGAACTGTCCCAGCCACACGCAACGCCATCATGTCCACGAAGTGCGCGACGGCAATACTCAGCCCTACGAGCGACCCGGCCAGAAGCACCCTCTCCCGCTCACGGAAGCCGAGCATCCATCCCGTCATAGATATCGGGATGGCCAGCAGGATTGAGAGTGAGGCGATGGTCAGGTCGAAGCGGACGTCGAGATCGTTCCGATACCCAAGCATGGCCGTGAAATGCGTCGTCCAGACCGCCAGTCCGGTCACCAACCCCGCAAGGGCCAGCCATCGAACCCTCGATGCCTCGGCCTCGGGTTTGAAGGCATGTTGGGCGATCGCAACCGAGGTCAGGCTGCCAAGCGCACAGATGCCCGCCGCAAGCGAAACGAAGCGGAGATCATGCTCGACAGCGATCGTTTCGAACAGGGTCGACATCCCGGTTTTCCACGTAGGACCGTCGTCGGGAATATCCGACAAAGGTGATCGGAGTCTGAATCCGGCACTTCGTTGTTGAACAACCCGGAGTACGAATCCTCTATATGGTCCCGGTGTACGTCCGTTTCCTGTTCGCCCTTGCAGTATTTCGGTGGATGGGGCCTGTTGTCGCCAGCCTTACGCAAGGAAACACAAAGCCAAGCCAGGGCCCGCCCTCGGCAGCGTCTCGATCCCGTTACAGGCGTGAGCTTCGCCCTGGTGAGATCCGTGGCGCTATTGACTGCTCCTCGAACTCCAGGACGAACCGCGTCCCGCCGCCGTCGCGAGCGAGCCAGGTCGCGACGGCGGCGAGCTGAACGGCAAGCGCTTTGACGAGCGTCCTGCCGATGCCGTCGTCGGCCGCGGGATCGATCCCCACGCCATCGTCACAGACCGTGAGAGAGCGTGACGAGCCGTCTATTGCGAGAACGATCTCCACGCCTCCTCCCCGGCCCGCCGGAAACGCGTGTTCCAGCGCGTTCACGATCACCTCGTGCGCAATGAGGGCAAAGGACGTCGCGTGATCGAGCGGGACCGAGAAATCGTCGCCGCGCACGTCAATCGTGCTAGCCGGCCGTCCATGCGATTTTCAAGCGACCTCGCGAGGGCGGTGATAAACGGCAAGGCATGTAGTGACGCTGTGCAACCTCTTCCAGTTGGCCATGAACGGACGCGATCGCGCCAATTCGATCGCGGAGGTCCTTGAGACCGCCGACGGATTCGCCCTGACGCCGCTTTACGTGGAGTCCCACAAGGCTGGCGACCACCTGCAGGTTGTTCTTCACGCGGTGATGGACCTCGAGCAGAAGAAGCCGCTGGTGTTCGAGGGCGGACTGAAGCTCGGCAGTGGCAGTCTCGACCGCCGCCTCCATCCTTCGCCTTGCGGCAGCCGGCGAAGCCAATGCGAGAATGCGCGGGAGCAGAAATGTAAACCCCGCCGCAGTTGTCAGGGACACTACTGCAGTTGCCACCAGCATTCCTAGCTCTGCTCCCGAATGCGGCGATGAGGACCGCAAAGCGTGGAGTGCGTGCATCACGTGACTGATGCCGCATGCGCTAATGAACAGTACGAAGCCCACCCAAAGCCAACGATAGGGCAGCTCCTCCCGCCAGCGCAGGAAGACCACGGCCATGACCGCGGGAATCCAGAAATAGGCCAACGCGGTCGCAAGATTGGCGCCGAACGCAATCTCGCGCCAACGCGCGGGAGCCTCCCCTGAGGTGCAGATCGCATAGAGCAGCTGCAGCCACTCAAACACATAGTTCTCCGGGAATCGTTTTGGTGAATTTTGCCTCTCTCGCTCGCTTGCAGATGTTCCCATCGTGGTCAATTCGGCGGAACAGGTTCCGACACGTTCGACGGTGAATGGTTCCCGAGTCGGATCAAGTTCCGATCCGGCCCTCGCGCATCGAGGCTCCCTTCTGGTGGTTGGCGACTTTGATCAGCGGGCAAATGATGGCAACGCCGGCTGCCCCGCCAGTCGCGTGAAGCACGCACAACCTCAAGACCTCCACGACCAGGAGGCGCATCGCGAGCTCGTCAGGTCCTTCCAAGCCTTACTGGGAAACCTCAAGCCCACCATCGACGTGTGGCCTGACCGCATGGCAGGATCCTTCGCGCCTGCGCGAGGCTGTCCTGACGCGACAAGGCCTTGCGCGTCGTGTTCCCGATGGCATTGTGACGGTCAAGTCCGTACACCAAAGCGCAGCACTACGGATAGAAGGACCGGACCCCCATCCCGGCCCGGTGCTGGCACTTACGCAAGACGAGCCAGTTCGTCACGAAGGTCCTGACAGCACTTCAACAGGGCGTAGATCATCAGCCTCGCAGGATGAAAAAATGCGCGCCATCGGTGTTCGGCTGTCAGCCATAACAGCGACAACCGCGCACAAGTCGTTCCAGATCGACAGAGACCAACTTTGGGTCGGCCTAGTCGACAGAACGCTTATCCCGTTCGCACAGGCATGAAGCCGTGAGCGACGGCGGCTTGTCGCTATTCCAGCGCGCGGGGAACAGGCTGCTCATGGCCGCCCCACAGTGGAGGGCTGCCGAAGTGTCATCCGGTATCGCTAGGTATGGTGACCGCCTGTGCGGACCGGATGGGTTATCGGCAGTTTGCTTGCATGGTCTAGGGTCGAGACTCATTCAGACCCAGAACGCGACGAGGGTTGCGTGCGCCATGGCCGATAGGAAGTTTCGGGCGAGCTTGTCGTAGCGGGTGGCGATGCGCCGGAAGTCCTTCAGCCTGCAAAATGCTGCCTCGATGCGCCAACGCCCCTTGTAGCTGACCTGGTCGTAGTCGATCGGCACCTTCCGGTTCGAGCGCCCTGGAATGACGACATCGGCACCTTCGGCATGCAGGCGTCTGCGCGGCGCGTTGGCGTCGTAGCCGTTGTCGGCGATCAGGCACAGCGCACCCGACCGGCCGCGTCCATCAGCGGCTCGGCCATGGTGACGTCGGCGACGTTGCCGGCCGTCAGCCGCAGAATGGCCGGGCGGCCGAGAAGGTCCGTCACCGCATGGATCTTGGTGGTCTGGCCGCCGCGCCAGGGCCCGATGGCTTGCGCCTTCGCCCCCCTTTTCCGCTATGGGCGGAGCGGTGGGCCCTCACGTAGCTGGAGTCGATCGACGCCGACAGCGCAAGCACGCGCCTGGCAACAAGGGCATCAAGGATACGGCTCCACAGCTGCCGGCGAGACCAGCGATTGAAGCGATTGTAGATCGTCGTCGGCGGACCGTATTCGGCCCGGCAGTCCTGCCAACGGCAGCCGGGCTTCAGCACGTGCAGGATGCCGCTGATGACGCGTCGATCATCGACCCTGCGCGCACCCGGCTGGTTCTTTGGAAGGTGCGGCTCGATCGCCGTCCACGCCTCGTCGTCCAGGCAGACAAGCCTGCTCACCATCGCCCCCGTCGAAAAACGACGGCAGGGAATCTGATTTGCGACGGACCTTCAATACCCTGATTGGGTTTCGACCCTTGGACGGATGAGTCCGAGCGGACGCTTACTTGGTCAAAGCCGCCGGCCGAACAATTCTTGTCACGAGGACGCATCATGGGGAGAAGATGAATCTGAAGGCGCTGACCGACGCGCAGGTAAAGTACTTGCGCGACTACTTGGAAATGAACGTTTTCTCTGATGATAGCCCGGTCATCATGCCGCTGCTCGAGGCTTCAGTGGGTCGCATCCTGGCGCACCGCACGCGAGCGGTAGACCGCACGCTGGCCAACCGGGGCGACATCACCAAGAACGCCCAAATGGCTCACTTTGCCGTGCGCGCGGCGATATCGGACATGCCGCCAGACGCGCTCGATCACATCACCGACTGGCTCAAGGCCAGTTTTCTGACGGGCGCGGGATGGCTCCACAACGTCGACGGTCTAGGGCGACCGAAGAAGTTGATGAAGTGCAGCTCGATCGCTGACCTCGTGCGGGAGGCCGACAAGGCGATGGACCGCCTCAACGCCCAGCGCGCCCGAAGCCTAGGCGGGAACGACGAGCGGCACGTCGCCGACCTCGCGGACGGCTACACGCTCGTCAGGCTGCTGACCCCGGCGGCCCTCGATCTCGAGTCCAGCCGCATGCACCACTGCGTCGGTCACGGAGCGTATGACGGCGATGTCGAGTCAGGATACTCGGAAATCTACAGCCTTCGCGATCGGCTGGGGCGGCCCGTCATCACGATGGAGGTCGGCGCTGACCACTACGCGGACCTCGCCGGGGGACACGTCGAGAGACGCATCCGTCAGGTCCAGGGCAAGCGCAACGACGATCCCGCGGACGAGCATCTTGCGATCCTGAAGCCCTTCATCCTGGCAAGCGGCTGGGAGGGCGAGTACGGTTACTGGCCCCGTGTGAAGGACATCGCCGGCACGGTGCACGATCTCTATGACATCCCGGCCGGGACGCCGTTCAAGGACTTGCAGGTATGCGTGACAACCGACCACGGCGACATCACCCTGCCGGAGGGGCTCGTCGTCGAGGGCGAACTTGAGCTCAGGCCGTATAGGCGGCGTATCGAGGTCGGCGAGCGGACCAGCGTCGGCAGCCTCCGCATTCTGGTCGTGGACGGCGACGAACCTATGGTTCTCCCAGAGAGCCTGCAGGTCGCAGGCGAGATAAGCGCGCCGCCGGATGGCGAGGGGATCGTGTGCGTGCCGGCCCATCTAGCGGGCAAGGTGCGCAGACGGGAGGCGAGGCCGACCCTCGGAAGCACTCCCACCTTCGGAAGGTCAATCATGTGCTTCCGCGGCGCAGCAGAGCGCGAATGGACCGAACTGGATGCCGCCGAGCATATGAGGATTGTCGATGAATACCACTCTCGCGGATGGGAAGAAGTGCCGATCAGCCTGACCGCGCACCCAGTTGGGTGGAGAGAACACGCTATGCGCCAGATGGACGACCTCCGGGAATATTACGCGGCCGAGGCCCTTCGCCTCCCGGTCGTCCCTGCCATCGTCAGGGAACGCGCCCGCGCTCGAGTTCGACGCGTAGAAACGAGTGAATTGCGCGCCTTTGTCGAGAACGCCATCATCGGCGAGCCATGGCAGCCCCTTCTGGCGGGCATCAAACCATTGCCCCCCGCCGACACCGTGCCATTGTCCGACGATGACGACATGGACAGTGGACTTTATGGACCAGCAGGCCCCGCTCGATAGCATCCCCGACCTCGAGCCGCTGGTAGGCGGCCTGCGGCGGCGCGTCGAAGCAGCCCTCGCCAGCGCGCGCGATCCGGACACCCTGGAAGGGCTGGAGTGCGTGATCTACTCGGAGTCGGAAACCGAGTGGGGCATCCGGTTCGAAGGAACGCCCGAGGCCGTGCAATATGCGATGGACCTCGTCGGGGACCTGAAGCAGCCGGCAAAGGCGAACTGACTGGAAGCTTTCGAGCCGGGGACGCATGGTCCAAGTGTCGGCAGACAACGGGGCTTCCAGAAGGGTGGCTGCCGAGAGCGCACCCATAGAGGTCGGTACACCACGGTAAGGCGCACCCGTGCGGTGGAGAGGAGCGTTGGACGCGCGCCGGGTTTGGCTACGGCACGATCCGGCAGTCAGGCGGTTCAGCGGGAGGTCTCATTCGAGGCGGTCGATGTGATCAGGGACCCTAGCGGCACCATGGCAACGATGGCGGAGACATCACAGGAGGGAGGCTTCGGCCTCCCTTTTTGTTTTCGCCATCAGGTAGGAACCGCCACCAAGGTCCCCGATCGACCCCATTCCGGTCGTTCGGCCAAAAATTCTCCCACCCCAAAACCCGCCATTCACATGCTGGATGACGTTCAACGGCAGCGATGCGACAGCCGACTGCAAGGACTTGCGTTCCAATTCCCCTGAATGGCATCTCCCTTCCGCATAGCTCGGTCGCCGAGCCCGTTACCCGATTATCCTGAGACCAATTCCCGCCAGCGCGCAGGCGGCCAGCACCCAGCCCATCGATACGCCGAACCTGAATATCGCCAGCATAGCAGCCGCCGTCAGCGCAATCGCGGCCCAGTTGGCGCTGGAGAAGACCGGAACGTCGAGCGTCAGGCCGAGGACCCGGGTCTCCACGACCGTGGCGAACAGCACATGCAGCGCGAACCAGATCGCGAGGTTCAGGATCACGCCGACCACCGCTGCCGTGATCGCGGACAGCGCACCGGAGAGTGCGGCATTGCCGCGAAGGCGCTCGACGAAGGGCGCGCCGAGGAAGATCCACAGGAAGCATGGCACGAAAGTCACCCAGGTGGTGAGCACGGCGCCGAGCGTCGCCGCCAGCAGCGGGGCGAGCCCGCCGGCGTCCCGGTAGGCGCCGAGGAAGCCGACGAACTGGACGACCATGATGAGCGGTCCGGGTGTCGTCTCGGCCATGCCGAGCCCGTCCAGCATCTCGCCGGGCCTGAGCCAGCCATAGGTCTCGACAGCCTGCTGCGCGACATAGGCGAGCACCGCATAGGCGCCGCCGAAGGTGACGACGGCCATCTGGCTGAAGAACAAGGCGATGCGGGAGAACACATTGTCCCCGCCAAGCGCGGCGACCAGCGCGACCACCGGGACCAGCCACAGGGCGAGGAAGATCGCCGAGATGCGCAGCGACCAGCCGATATCCGGCCTGGCATGCGCAGGAACGCCTTCGCCGAGCGCCGATTCCGCGTCGGACAGGACGGGACCCGAGCTCGCGCCATGGCCGCCGCCGACCTTGAAGGCGACCAGCCCAGCGCGCCCGCCAAGATAGCCGATCACGCCCGCGGCGAGCACGATCAGCGGAAACGGTGCGCCGAGGAAGAAGATCGCAAAGAAGGAGGCCGCGGCGATGGCCAGCATCAGATTGTTCTTCAGCGCACGCTTGCCTATGCGCTGGACGGCGTGCAGCACGATGGCCAGCACCGCCGCCTTGAGGCCGAAGAACAGGCCCTCGATCAGCGGCACGTTGCCGAGGAGAACATAGAGGTAGCTCAAGGCGAGAATAGCGACGAAGCCGGGCAGGATGAACAGCGCCCCGGCGACAAGACCGCCCTTCGTCCTGTGGAGCAGCCAGCCGATGTAGACGGCGAGCTGCTGCGCCTCGGGGCCGGGCAGGAGCATGCAGTAGTTGAGCGCATGCAGGAACCGGTTCTCGCCGATCCACCGCTTCTCCTCGACCAGGATGCGGTGCATGACGGCGATCTGGCCGGCGGGACCGCCGAAGGAGAGCGCGGCCACGCGTGCCCAGACTCGCACTGCCTCGGAGAATGGGATGCCGTGGTCGTGGGCCGCGGAGCCGGGGGCGACAGTCGTGGTTTCCTCTGCAGTGCTCATGGCTTGCCTCCGGCCTTGGCCGAAGGCCAGTTGTGCGCCTCGCCCGTCGCGTCGCGCGCCCAGCGATAGTAGGCGTCGTAGAGCGTCATCCCTGCTTCGAGCTGGGCGAGATCCTCGGAAAACATGCGCGACATACCGAGCGATGCCGCCAGCAGGCCCGCCGCTTCCGGTTCCAAGTCGAGGCGGGCGGTGTCGGCGGCCCGCACGATCCGCGCCAGCCGCAGCAGCGGCACGGTCGCGAGGCCGAACTCTTCGACCATCACATCGAAGGTGCAGAGTTCGCCGCGATGGCTCCAGAACACGTTCTCGATGTCGAAGGGTGTCGCACCGAAGCGCTCGGCGACCGCTTCAACCTCCTGCGGCGCGACGAACAGGAACACCGCTTCCGGATCGACAAAGCGGCGGACCAGCCAGGGACAGGCGATGCGGTCGATCTTGGGCCGCGCCCGGGTCACCCAGATCGAGCGGCCGTCCCTGTCGCGGGGTGGGATGCGCTCGGCAGGCACGACAGGATGACCCGCCGCCGTCCAGGCCTCGAAACCGCCTTCCAGCGCCTCGGCTTCGATACCGCCGTGACGAAGCCAGGCGGCGACGCCTTCGCTGAGCTTTCTGCCTTTCTGGCAGATGACGATCGCGGACGAAGCGTCCAGGCTGCCGCTCCAGTCCGAGACGGACGCGTGCGGCCTGCGGATCGACCCGGGGACCAGCTGGGGATCTGCGGCGAAGTCTTCATCGGTCCGGACGTCGATCAGCGCCGGACAGCCGGGCGTCCCGAACAGGCGGGCAAGCTTGTCGACGGAAATGGTGGTGGGAGATGGCATGGCGCGTCCTCCGTTGCCGGGTTGATGGACGCGATTCTTGGGCCGGAGCCTCGTGGGGAGACCGCGGTCCCCATGAATGCCTTGTCGCGCCGACGACACCGATCTGTCAAGCGTGTCAGCCGCGGATCGCATTCGCCGCGACGATCACCAGAACCAGTCCGGCGAGCACCTGGATCGAACGCGTGACCGCGTCGACGGCGCGGGGCCGCGTGGCCAGCAGACGCAGGAGCTGCTGGCGGAACAGCACGGCCGCAAGTGCCACCGTGCCGAGAACCATTGCGACGCCGATCATCATCACCGCCGCGAAGGCGACGCCCGCCTCCGGCACGCCCCGTGAGATCGCGAAGGTCATGACGAACAGGGTCAGTGGGCATGGGATCAGCCCGGCGGCAAATCCTGCAGCCACCCCCTGGCCGTGGGCGTGCCCGGTTCCACGCAATCCTTGGCCGAGCATCCACAGGCCGATCACCCCGAGCAGCCCACGACTGATGTCTTCCAGCAGCGGCGCGCGGCCGACGCTGCCGAGCGCCACGGAGACCAGAGGCAGCGAGAGCAGTGCGATCAGCACGGACATGCCGACATGGACGAAGGAGAGCACCAGCGACACCGCCAGCCCGCGCGGCACGCTGGCGGTCGAGCCAGTCAGATACGTCGCCAGCACCGCCTTGCTGTGGCCCGGCGTCAGCGCATGCACCGCGCCGAACAGGATTCCCATCAGCAGATAAGCGGCGAGCAGCGTCCAGTCGCCCGTCTTCGCGAAGTCGCCGATCCGGTCGGCGAAGGCGAGGTAGATCTCGCGCTGGATGGCGACGAGGTCCTGGAACAGGCCCATCATTCGAGCACGCCAAGCGTGGCAGCAGCGAGCACCACATATCGCGCCGTCTTGGCGATGGTGACCAGCACGACGAAGCTCCACAGCGGCTCGCGCAGGACTCCCGCGGCAACCGTCAGCGCATCGCCCCCGATGGGCGCCCAGGAGAGAAGCAGGCTCCAGCGACCCCACTTCCGGTACCATCCCGTCGCCCGGCCGAGCGAAGCCGGACCCACGGGGAACCATTCTCGGTCGCGAAATCGCTCGACGCCGCGCCCGAGCGCCCAGTTGACGATCGCGCCGAGCAGATTGCCCAGACTGGCCACCGCCACCAGCAGGACCGGTGAATGGGTACCGGCGACGAGAAGCCCCACCAGCGCCGCCTCCGACTGCGCCGGAAGGATCGTTGCCGCGACGAAGGCGATGGCGAACAGGCCACCCAGAACGGCGAGGTCATCCATCGCGACAGCGTCGGACGCGTCCGCCGATCTCACCGCGCATGCGGCCATGCGGAATGCAGGTCGTCGATGACATAGGCGTGGGCGTGGTTGTTGCGACCGTCGGCGATGCCCTCGTTCCAGTGCGGATGGCCGGCGGGCAATCCTTCATGCGAATGCTCGACGATCTCGGGATCGTCGGCGGGCCAGAGCCATGCGGCTGTCGCGACGGCACTTCCCGCGATCAAGGCCAGGATCACCGACGTCGCCGGAAGCCCGAAGGCCGCGCCCGCCCAGCCCGCGAGCGGATAGGTGATCAGCCAGCAGGCATGCGACAGCGCGAACTGGGCCGCGAACAGCGCGGGGCGGTCCTCCGCGTGCGACGAGCGCCGCAGGAGACGCCCTGATGGAGTCTGCGCCATCGAATAGCCTGCGCCGATGATGAACCAGAGCGGCAGCAGCCAGCCATAGGACGGGATCGCGGCCGCGATCAACGTGGCAACTGCCAATGCCGATGCGCCCGCCAGCATTGCGGTCCGGTCCGGGATGCTGTCGAGAAGCCGCGGAAGGACCAGCGCCACCAGCATCGAGCCGCCGCCGAAGGCCGCCAGCGCCAGAGCCGTGTCGCTCTGGCCGAAACCAAATGTGGCTTGCACGTAGACGACCGTGTTGACGATCACCAGCGCACCCGCCGCTGCCACCGCCATGTTGATCGCCAGCAGCCCGCGCAGGCGCGGCGTGGCGAGATAGATGCGGATGCCGCGGGTCGTGCGGTCATAGATGCCGCGCGGGATCGACGGTTTCGGGCTCGGCAGCACGACCGAGACCACCAGTGCCGCCGAGACGAGGAAGCCGACGACCGTTCCGGCGAACAGATTGTGGTAGGAGATGACGGTCAGCAGTGCCGCCGCCAGCATCGGGCTGACGAGGCTTTCGAGATCGTAGGCGAGCCTCGAAAGCGATAGCGCGCGGGTGTAGTCCTTCTCGTCCGGAAGCACGTCCGGGATCGTCGCCTGGAAGGTCGGCGTGAAGGCGGCCGAAGCGGCCTGCAGCACGAAGATCAGGACGTAGATCTGCCAGACCTCGGTGACGAAGGGCAGGAACAGCGCCACGCCTGCGCGTACCAGGTCGAGCACCACCAGCATGGCCCGGCGCGGCATGCGCTCGGCGAAGGCCGATGCTATCGGCGCGACACCGACATAGGCGATCATCTTGATGGCGAGCGCCGTACCCAGCACCGCTCCTGCTCTCTCGCCAGCGAGTTCGAAGGCAAGCAGCCCCAGCGCGACAGTCAGCAGCCCGGTGCCGAGCAGCGCTATCACCTGCGCGGCGAACAGATGACGGTAGGTGCGGTTGGCGAAGACGGCCAGCATCACAGGTATTTCGCGATTTCCCTGAACTCGTCGACCGAGCCGCGCTGTTCGAGCGATAGCGGGCCGACAGTCTCATCCAGGCAGTGGTCGAGATGATCGTGGATCAGCGTGCGCTTGGCCTGCGCCACCGCCTTCTCCACCGCATGGAGCTGCTGGGCGATATCGAGGCATGGCTTGCCGCCCTCAACCATGGCGACGACGCTGCGCAGGTGGCCTTCGGCGCGCTTGAGCCGCTTGACGATCGCAGGATGGGAGGCGTGACGGTGATCGGACATGATCCCCTCCTATCCTCCCCCTGGGGATAGTGTCAAACACGTACTACCTCCCTGCCTTTACCTTGCCTTGTCCGTGCGCTTATACCGCTCGGGATGATGCCGGATCGAATCGCGACCGCCAGGACCCTGCTGATCTGCCTGCTTGCGCTGGCGGTGCTGGGGTTCCGCGCGCCTGTCACCGATCCTTCCGGCCTGACACAGATCGCGTCGGTCGCGAGCGACCATGTCGGCCATTCGCACGATCATCACGGCCATTCCCACGACGACGAGGACGAACTGTCCGCGACCTCGGGCCATGACCACGACCGTTTCCATGTCGGCGATCACAGCCACGACACGCCGGCGGCCGCCGTGCTGATCGGCTTCCGCTTCGGGTCCCCGAAGGACCAGGGTCCCGGCACGCCGGACGACCGCGTCGCCTCGCGGCCTACCTCACCCGGCGACCGACCTCCCCGAACGGCATGATGGACTGACTCCGGCTTCGGCCGTCATCCTTCACTGTAATTTCGGAACGACACCATGACATCTCATCCGCCCGAGGGCGGACGGTTCGCCGCGCGCGATCCGTTCGTCCTCCCGATGGCCATCCTGTCGGTCGTCCTGGCCATGCTCCTGTCCACCGGCCTCGCCGCGGCTCACGCCGTCGCCGAGGGGGACAAGGGCTACATCCAGGAGATCTACGGGGTCCACCTTGTCCCGTTCATGTATCTCGGGGCCAAGCACATGGTCACCGGATACGACCATCTGCTGTTCCTGCTGGGGGTGGTCTTCTTCCTCTACCGCCTGCAGCACATCGCGATCTATGTGACCCTGTTCGCGATCGGCCATTCGACGACGATGATCCTCGGCGTCTGGTTCGGCTGGAACGTCAGCGCCTACCTGATCGACGCGATCATCGGCCTCTCGGTCGTCTACAAGGCGCTCGACAATCTCGGCGCCTATCAGCGCTGGTTCGGGGTCCAGCCGAACACCAAGGCAGCCACGCTGATCTTCGGCTTCTTCCATGGCCTCGGTCTCGCGACCAAGATCCTGGAATACGACATCGCGCAGGACGGGCTCCTGCCCAACCTGCTCGCCTTCAATGTCGGCGTCGAACTCGGCCAGCTGATCGCGCTCGCCATGATCCTCATCGCGATGGGGTACTGGCGGCGCACCACCAGCTTCTGGAAACACGCCTACACCGCCAACGTCCTCATGATGACCGCCGGGTTCGTGCTGATCGGATATCAGCTCACCGGCTATTTCGTCGCCTGAACAAGGAGAACCTCAAATGTACAATTCCGACACTCCCACCCGCGCCGAACTGCCGACCTCGGCCCAGCTTCTGAAATCGACGATCATCGCAATCGTCGCGGCTATCGCAATCCTCGTCGCGATCGTGCTGCCCTCCGAATACGGCATCGACCCGACAGGCGCCGGCCGTGTGCTTGGACTGACCGAGATGGGCGAGATCAAGACCCAGCTCGCCGAGGAAGCTGAACAGGATCGCATCCGTGACGAGCAGAATGCGGTACCGACAGCACCGGCCGCTCCGCAACAGGGTTCTAACCTTCTCGACCGCATCTACGCTGAGTTCCTCGTCGGCACCGCCCACGCACAGGAGACGCGCACCGACGAGATGTCGGTGACGCTCGCGCCCGGCGAAGGCGCGGAGATCAAGCTCGTCATGGTCAAGGGCGCGCAGGCAAACTTTGCCTGGACCGCCAATGGCGCCCTGGTGAACTTCGACACCCACGGCGACGGTGGCGGCGAGAACATCTCCTACGAGAAGGGTCGCGGCGTCGCCGAGGACGAGGGCGTGCTGGAAGCCGCCTTCGACGGCAATCACGGCTGGTTCTGGCGCAACCGCACCGACGCGCCCGTCACCGTGACGCTGAAGACCAGCGGCGCCTATTCCGACATCAAGCGGATAATCTGACCTCTTCGCGCCGCGTGGCCAGGCGCCGGTATCCCGCCGGTGTCGGGCCAACCGCCGCGCGGAAGGCGCGCTGGGGCTGGCCGCTGTAGCCCGCGAGCAGCCCCACGAGCGCAAGCGGTGTGTCCGTTTCGGCAAGCAGCCGCGTCGCCAGATGGACGCGTGCGGAGGCGACGATGTCGCCCAGCGTCCAGCCCACTTCGGCCAGCCGTAGCTGAAGCGTTCGCAGGCTGAGCCCCACTGCGCGGGCAATGTCGGCCGTGCTGTGGCGTCTCGTCGGTGCACCGAGCTGTTCTGCAAACAGTTGCGCCACATGGGGATCGATTATGCTTCGCCCCGCGTAGTGCACGGCCGGGACCAGTCCGTCGCCCTATTCTGAAGGAGCCTCGGGGTAAGGCGTGAATCCTTGCCAAGAGGTTCTCCAGATATGGGTCTGGGCGGCCGGGAAGTCTGGTTCACCGAGCGCGGACGCGTCGTCGAAGCTCAACGCGGCACCCTGCGCCCATGCCCCCTAGAATGCCCAGGATCAAGCCTGCCACGGCGCTCTCCTAGACCAAGCGGACTGGTTCGGGCGCTCTGCTATCGGTTTACCGCTCGAAAAGGCGTTCGTGGCAGTTTCGTCTGCCAACATGGGGCTCAACCGATGACCGCATACTCGAAACTGCAGATTGGCGTCCATTGGGCCGTGGTCGGCATGATCGCCGTCCAGTGGACAACGTCTGGCGCTATTCCGCGCACGCACAATCCGCTCCTTCCGGCCGCGCCAGTGGACCTGTTTCTGCATGTGGTCCACAACTACAATGGTATGGCGATCGGTTGCCTCGTCCTCGTCCGGATTGCTCTGCGGTTGTCGCGGGGCACCGACGGACCACAGCCTCGCCGCATACCGATGGAACTGGCGGCGCTTGCGGTTCACTGGGGCATCTACGCCTCCCTGGCCGGACAGGCCGCGACGGGGTTCATCGCCTCGTATCTTTGGGGACCGGCCGCGGGTGTCCACAAAGCGATCTGGAACGTCACCCTCGTTCTGATCGCTTTGCATGTGACGGCTGCCGCCTGGCATGGCTTTCGGCGCGACGGCGTGGTCGGCCGGATGCTGCCCCTATGGACGAGAACGATCAGCGACGAGCGTCAGCGTCCCGTTCGTTGAGGAGGTCGTGGCGTCGACGGATGTCATCCGGCCATTGCGCCTTGATGAAGGAGAGCACGGCAATGATCTCGTCGTCGTCAAGAACGCCTTCGAACGCAGGCATCCGCGTCTTGTAATCCGGCAGGTTCGCCGCGACCCCCACGCCAACCTTTGTGATGTCAAAGAGAAGGCGATCGGGATGATGCCAGGTGTGCCCGGTGGCGTCGTGTGGTGGTGCGAGGGCAAAGCCTTCGGCGTCGCGGCGCTGCCAGACCTCTGCCTGACCCTCCAGCGACGCGCCGTGACAGGAAGCGCAGTGGATGCCGTACAGCTTCGAGCCCATGGCAACGAACGAGACATCGTCCGGCTTCAGGATCCCGGGGGGCGAGGATCGGGCCATCCCCCATACGCCGAGAGCGACACCAATCGCCAAACCCGTCGCAATCAATCCGATGGCACGGAGCGTCATGCGACGCATCCAGGATCGCTCGTGCTCAACGTTTTCTGGCCCAAGCAGATCAACTCACCCTCGCCAGCACGCTGAACTTGAACGCCTGCGTCGACCCCAAAGGGGTCTGATGCTCATGACGCATACTGTTCACGAGCGTGAACCGCGGACCGAGCGTCGCGGCGAGGGTTTCAGGGCTGTAGCGCTGCACTGGCAGCCCGCTGCAGCGTTCCGGGCCGTCAAGGGCGAAGGTCGCGATGATGGCGTGTCCGGTGTCTGAAAGCGCAGCGTCGAGCGTCTCGACATAGGCGGCCCGGTCCGCCTCGTCGGTGAGGAAGTGGAACGCTGCGCGATCATGCCAGACGTCGTATCGCCGTCCGGGCTTCCAGGTCGTCACATTGGCAACGATCCACTCGACGCGATCGGCCTCGCTGCCCATCGCAGCCTGGGACCGGGCAATCGCCTCGGCAGACAGGTCGAGCACCGCGACGTGCCCGAACCTCAGCCGAAGAGCATGGGCGGCGAGGCGGGACGCCCCGCCACCCACGTCGATCAATGAATCCTTCGGTCCAGACAAGGCCTTGATCAGATAAAGCGAGACCGTGGGCGTCTCCTCGAACCAGCTGACGCCGGCCTCGCCCTTCTGGACATAGGCCTCGTCCCAATGTCGGCGGTGGTCGAGATCGCTGGCGTCCACACCGAGTCTTCCTACTTGCGGTTCTTCTCCAGCCAGGCCTGCATTTCCGCGATCTCGCGTTCCTGCGCGGCGATGATCGCCTCGGCCAGCGCCTTCGTCTCCGGATCGGCGCCATGTTCGAGCGCGACCTTCGCCATGTCGATCGCACCCTGGTGATGCGGGATCATCTTGAGACGGAAGTCGACGTCTGCGTTGCCCGTATATTCGACGGCCATGCCCTGCATCATGTCCGTGTCGGCCTGCTTGAAGGCCTTGGTGGACTCGGAGTCGCCCTCGGCGGGCATCATCGATTCCATCATGGACTGCATCTGGTCCATGTTCATCATGCCACCGCCATGGGCGCCGTGGTTCATCTGTGCCCAGGCGACTGCTGCCACCGTGGTCAGCGCGGCGGCTGCCGCGATCGTCTTCAACGTCTTCATGGTAGTCTCCTTCGACATCCTGCCGGGGACCGTCGGCGATACGCGCGGGCGGTCCTGGACTCCGTCCGGGGGACGGCATGTGACCAATGTCCGCCTTCCAGCAGGTGGAAGGTCAAGCCCAAGATAGTGCTTGACCTTCCAGTGACTGGAAGCGCGAAAGATGTGCCATCTTAACAGGAGGCGACGACGATGCCCTCTCACAACCCTCATGCCCATCACGCACCTGCGCCGCACGCCGAAGGAGAGATCGTGCGCGATCCGGTCTGCGGGATGACGGTCGACCCGGAGGCAGGCAAGCCGAGCGCCCAGCACGGCGGACGCATGTTTCACTTCTGCAGTGCTGGCTGCCGCACCAAGTTCATGGCCGAACCGGACGCCTACCTTACCGCTACCGATCCGGTCTGCGGGATGGACGTGGATCGTGCGTCCGCAGAGCACTTCCACCGCCACGAAGGCGAGAAGATCTACTTCTGCTCGGCAGGCTGCAAGGGCAAGTTCGAGGCAGAGCCCGCGCGCTATCTCGGTGATCGGCCCGCCGCAGCGCCAATGCCCAGGGGCACCCAGTACACCTGCCCGATGCACCCGCAGATCGTGCGCGACAAGCCGGGCTCCTGCCCGATCTGCGGCATGGCGCTCGAGCCGATGGGCGTGCCGACAGGCGACGAGGGTCCCAACCCGGAGCTCATCGATTTTACGCGCAGGTTCTGGGTCTCCGCTGTCCTGTCGCTGCCGCTGCTCGCCATAGCCATGGGGCCCATGCTGGGCATTCCCGTTCGCGACTGGATCGGGGAGTCCCTGACCGCGTGGCTGGAGCTGGTGCTTGCGACGCCCGTCGTGCTGTGGGCTGCGATCCCATTCTTCCACCGTGGCTACGAGTCCTTCGTCAACCGAAGCCCGAACATGTGGACGCTGATCTCGATCGGCGTCGGCACGGCCTATCTCTACAGCGTCGTCGCGACGTTCTTCCCCGACCTCTTCCCGCATCAGTTCCGGGGGCATGGCGGCTCGGTTCCTGTCTATTTCGAGGCGGCCGCCGTCATCGTCGCGCTGGTCTTCCTCGGCCAGGTCCTGGAGTTGCGGGCACGCGAGCGGACCGGGTCGGCGATCCGCGCCCTGCTCGACCTCGCGCCGAAGACCGCGCGCCGCATCGCGGCCGACGGCTCCGAAGCCGACGTGCCGCTGGACGAAGTCAAGCAGGGCGACCGCCTGCGCGTTCGCCCTGGGGACAGCGTTCCCGTCGACGGCAAGGTCGTCGAAGGCCGCACGTCGATCGACGAATCCATGATCACGGGTGAACCCGTGCCAGTGGAGAAGACGCCGGGCGACGCGGTTACCGGAGGAACTCTCAATCGCAACGGCACGCTCGTGATCACCGCCGAGCGCGTCGGGTCCGAGACGATGCTGTCGCGGATCGTCGAGATGGTCGCCAAGGCCCAGCGCTCGCGTGCGCCGATCCAGGGGCTCGCCGATCGCGTCTCGTACTATTTCGTGCCGACCGTGGTGCTGGTTGCCATCCTTGCCTTCGTCGTCTGGGCCCTGTTCGGTCCCGAACCCAGCATGGTGTTCGCCATCGTGTCGGCCGTGTCGGTCCTCATCATCGCCTGTCCCTGCGCGCTCGGCCTCGCCACGCCGATGTCGATCATGACGGCGACCGGGCGCGGCGCCCAGGCGGGCGTGCTGATCAAGGACGCGGAGGCGCTTGAGCGCTTCGCCAGCGTCGACACGCTCATCGTCGACAAGACGGGCACACTGACCGAAGGTCGTCCGAGACTGACGGACGCAATTCCGGCCGAAGGATTCCATGCAGGTCAGCTTCTCTCGCTTGCCGCCTCGCTCGAGCGCGGCTCGGAGCATCCGCTGGCCGAGGCGATCGTCGAAGGCGCATCTGAGCGCGGCGCGACGGTGCATTCGGCCTCCGAGTTCGAGGCGGTCACGGGCAAGGGCGTCAGCGGCACCGTGGAGGGCCGGAAGGTGGCGCTCGGGAATGCCGCCATGATGGCGGACCTTGGCGTCGCAATCGACGGCATCGTCGGACAGGCCGACGCCCTGCGCGCCGAGGGAAAGACCGCAATGTTCGTTGCCGTCGATGGAGCAGTCGCCGGCTTCGTCGCGGTCGCCGATCCGGTCAAGGCAACGACCGTGGAGGCGATCCGTGCCCTGCACGACACGGGCCTCCGCATCATCATGGCCACCGGCGACAATGAGCGAACCGCAAGGGCCGTCGCATCGAAGCTCGGCATCGACGAGGTGCGCGCCGACATGCTGCCGGACGGCAAGCAGCAGCTCATCGAAGAGCTCCAGGCCAAGGGGGCGAAGGTCGCGATGGCGGGAGACGGCGTCAACGACGCGCCAGCGCTCGCGGCAGCCGATGTTGGCATCGCCATGGGGACCGGCGCGGACGTCGCGGTCGAGAGCGCGGGCATCACCCTGGTGAAGGGCGACCTCAACGGTATCGTGCGGGCGCGCACGCTGGCCCAGGCGACGATCCGCAACATCAAGCAGAACCTCTTCTTCGCCTTCGTCTACAACGCGCTCGGCGTGCCCGTCGCAGCAGGCGTCCTCTATCCCGTCTTCGGTACGCTGCTCTCACCCATGATCGCGGCGGCCGCGATGAGCCTTTCGTCCGTATCCGTCATCGCCAACGCGCTCAGGCTGCGCACCGTGCGGCTCGGCTGAACCCATCAGGGAGAACTCGCCATGAACATCGGCACCGTCTCGGTAAAGTCCGGCCTCCCGGCCAAGACAATCCGCTACTACGAGGACATCGGCCTGATCAGGCCGGATCGTCGCGACAACGGCTATCGCGATTATTCGATGGAGGACGTGCATCGGCTGCGCTTCCTCCAGCGCTCGCGCAGCTTGGGCTTCTCCGTTGAGGAATGCCGACAGCTTCTGTCGCTCTACAGCGACCGTGACCGTGAGAGCGCCGAGGTGAAAGCGCTCGCATCGACGAAACTCAGCGAGATCGAGCGCAAGATCGTGGAGCTCCAGGGCCTGCGCGACATGCTCAGGCACCTCGTCGCCAATTGCCATGGAGACAACAGGCCGGAGTGCCCGATCATCGACGGGCTGTCGGGCAAGGCTCCCGTTCACTAACGCGGCAAGGCCGAGGATTCTGCGCCATGACGAACCCAAAGAAAGGACATGGCGCTGCGGTGAGCGATCCACGTTCGCTCATAAACGCCCCGGAGCTCCCGGTGGCGATGTTCTCCTTCCTGTTGCACTTCGTCTGGGAGTTTCTGCAGGTGCCGACCTATGCGGGCATGGCAGAGATGGCGCACTGGCAGGGCATCAAGCTCTGCACGTCCGCGACCATCGGTGACGTGGGGTTCGCCCTGACAGCATTCTGGACTGCCAGCCTCGTCGCGAGGACACGTCACTGGATCGGCGACCAGGTCGCGCTTCCGGTTCTCGTCTTCCTCGGGACGGGGATCGCGCTGACCGTCGGCTTTGAGTTCTACTACACCCAGGTCACCCAGCGCTGGACCTATTCGGACCTGATGCCGCTCGTTCCCCCATTCGGGACGGGGTTGAGCCCGCTCCTCCAGTGGATTGTGATCCCGCCGCTAGTTCTGTGGCTCAGTCGACGATACCGGGCCAGCAGTGCTGCCCGGTAGAACTGCGAGTGATCACGTTCCCTCATCTTCGCCCTCATCCGGCCGTTGATGCTTGACTTGCGGATGCGACCTATGGCGGAAGTGAAGGTATGAAGGATTCGAGCAGACATGGCGGAGTGAGGGGGGCGGTCGTTCGCGCGCTTTTCGCCGTCGCCATGCTCGTCGTTTCCTCGCTTCAGCCCGGCATGGTCGCAATGGCCAAGTCGGCGATGCATCCCGCGCAGACCGAAACTCTGCAGCAGATCGAAGACCACGACCACGATGCCGCTCACGGCGATCATGCCGTCGAACAGCCATCGTCTGCAAATGACGCGAGCCATCACGGCGGCACGACAGCCGCCGACCTCTGCTGTGACATGCACTGCATGCCAGCCACAGGCGCCCCGCCGTGCCTTTCCGATCTCGCGCATCCGCCCTCAGGAGCATTCGGCCGTGTCGCATCCGGTGCTTTGACGCCGGGCGAGACGCACGGTCTGATTCGTCCTCCCCGAACCTGATCTGACCCGGAGCGCCGTGTGGCGCTGAGGCACCCGTGCGTCCGCGCATGGGCCATCCTTCCCTGTCAGTTCCAAGGTTCAACATGCGAATTCCAGCGATCGCGGCGCTCTTGGCGTCGCTCTCAGCAGCAGGCTGCGCGGCGTCTTTGCCGCCGGACGTGCTGCCCATCTTCAAACCATCTTATCCTGTCATGGGACTGCGGGACGCCCGATATTCCCCGGTTCTCGGCGACTTCCACCCAAGGCGGCCGACCGGTCCCCAGAACTGGAGGCGGCTGAACGACGAGCTGTCACCAGCGAAAAGGGGGGCAGGTTCATGAGGCGCGCGGTACGCCGCATCCTGGCGCTCTCGGCGCCGATCTTCGTCTCGGCCTGCGTCACCACCGCGGACGGCCTCGACGATCCGCTCGCAGGCTTCCAGACCGTCTCGGCCAAGACCGCTTCCGTGACGGGTAAGGAGACAGTCTGGGTGCAGTCCAGCGGCGAGGCCCGCGCCCTCGCGGAGCGGGTCACCGCGCTGGTCAGGGGAAAGACGCTCGGACCGGACATCGCCGTGCAGGTCGCGCTCCTCAACAACAAGGGACTGCAGGCCGCCTATGCCGACGTAGGCATGTCATCGGCCGAGCTGTGGCAGGAGTCCCTGCTGGTCAATCCCCGCGTATCGGTCGGCATCATGGGGATAAACGCCGGACGCACGGTCGAGACCGCCGTCGTCTCGAACATCCTGGCTCTGGCGACACGACCCCGCCGCATGGCTGTCGCGGATGCCCGCTTCAGGCAGGCGCAACTGAGGGCCGCCGAAGCGACGCTGCGGCTCGCCGCGGACACGCGCCGGGCCTGGATAGATGCCGTCGCTGCCTGGGAGCGGGTAGCCTACCTCAACCGGGCTCAGGCGGCCGCAGACGCCGCGTCGGCGCTGGCAGAGAAACTCGGACAGACGGGAGCGTTCACGAAGACCGGGCAGGCCCGCGAGCATGTCTTCTACGCCGAACTGGCGGGTCAGACGGCCGAAGCCCGGCTGCAGGCTCGGATGGCCAAGGAGGCGCTGACGCGGCTGATGGGCCTCTGGGGCTTCGACGTCGACTACCAGGTGCCGAACTCGCTTCCCTCGCTTCCCGCCAACCCGCTGGCCCGCAAGGACATCGAGGCGCAAGCGCTCAGGAACCGTGTGGACCTGGAGATCGCAAAACTCGAACTGGAGGCGCTCGCGCTCTCCTACGGGCTCACCGAGGCGACCCGCTACGTGTCGGACCTCGAACTCGTGACCGGGGCCGAGATCGAGCGTGAGGAAGCGGAGGACGGAGGCACCGAGACGACGGTCTCGCTGAACGCCGAATTCGAGTTCGTCATTCCGATCTTCGACAGCGGGCAGGCCCGCATGCGCAAGGCGGAACTGGCCTACATGCAGGCGGCCAACCTGCTGGCCGAGCGCGCGGTCAACGTCCGCTCCGAAGCCCGCAGCGCGTATGACGGCTACCGCTCCACGCACGACATCGCACGGCACTACCGTGCCAACGTGGTGCCCCTGCGGACTACCATCGAGGAGGAGTCGCTCCTCACCTACAACGGCATGATCACGAACACGTTCGAACTTCTCGCCGACACGCGGGCGAAGGTGAACTCGATCATGCTTTCCCTCAACGCCAAGCGCCAGTTCTGGCTGGCCGACGTCAACCTCGGTACCGCCGTCCATGGCGGGGGCGGCAGCGCTCCCTCCGGAGGCGGCGCCGAGGTTGCGGCTGCCGACGACGGCGGCGGCGGACACTGACCAGGAGAACGAGACAATGATCACCAGAAGACAGATCCTCGGAGGCGGCGCGTTCCTGGCGAGCGCCGCAGCGTGGTCGAAGACCTCGGCCATGGGACTGCCGGACGCGCCCGTCATGGAATCGCCGGACATGCAGCCGCCGATCTTTCCGTCGAGCGGGCCGGACTACCAGCCCGTCGTCACCCTGAACGGCTGGACGCTGCCGCATCGAATGACCGGTGGCGTCAAGGAGTTCCATCTCGTCGCCGAGCCCGTCGAGCGCGAACTCGGACCCGGCATGACGGCCTATCTGTGGGGCTACAACGGCCAGTCCCCCGGCCCGACCATCGAGGCCGTGGAAGGCGACCGGGTCCGCATCTTCGTGACCAACAGGCTTCCGGAACACACGACGATCCACTGGCACGGCATGATCCTGCCCTGCGGCATGGACGGGGTCACAGGCTTGACTCAGCCCGGCATCCCGCCCGGCAAGACCTTCGTCTACGAGTTCGATCTCGTGAAGAGCGGGACCTTCATGTACCACCCGCACGCCGACGAGATGGTCCAGATGGCCATGGGCATGATGGGGTTCTTCGTCATCCATCCGAAGGACCCGAAGCTCCACCGCGTCGACCGCGACTTCGTCTTCCTGCTCAACGCCTTCGACATCGAGCCGGGCTCCTACGTGCCCCGGGTCATGGAGATGACCGATTTCAACCTGTGGACATGGAACAGCCGGGTGTTCCCGGGCATCAGCCACCTCGTCGTGAACAAGGACGACCGGGTACGGGTGCGGGTCGGCAACCTCACCATGACCAACCACCCGATCCACATGCACGGCTACGACTTCGAGGTGACGTGCACGGACGGAGGCTGGGTGAGGCCGGAAGCCCGCTGGCCCGAAGTCTCGATCGACATCCCGGTCGGCGCGATGCGCGCCTACGAGTTCGACGCAAAGTATCTCGGCGACTGGGCGATCCACTGCCACAAGTCGCACCACACGATGAACGCCATGGGTCATGACGTCCCGACCTTCATCGGCGCGGACAAGACCGAGGTCTCCCGGAAGATCCGCACCGTCCAGCCTGAATACATGGCCATGGGCAACCGCGGCATGGCGGACATGGGCGAGATGGAGATGCCGCTCCCCGACAACACCATCCCCATGATGACGGGCTGGGGGCAGTTCGGCGCGATCGAGATGGGCGGCATGTTCTCCGTCGTGAAAGTCCGCGAAGGCATTTCGGCCAACGATTACGCCGATCCGGGTTGGTACGAGCACCCGGAAGGCACCGTCTCCTACGAATGGACGGGCGACGTCCCGGCTCCGGCCAAGGCAGACGGAACGGAAACCATCACGCCGTCTCCCGCACACGGCGCTCATGGGACGAAGGGATAGGCAAGTTGACCATCATCAAACACAGGAGACCACACATGAAATCAGGCTTGATTATCGCGGCATTGATGTCGCTCGCCACCGCTTCCGCGTTCGCGGCCGGCAGCGGCGACCACAGTCACGACGAACTCAAGATCGGGCGCGCAGGCAAACCCACTGAGGCGACGAGAACCATCGACATCGTGATGATGGAAACCGATGACGGGAAGATGGTGTTCGAACCCGCCACCTTCACCGTCAGGCAGGGTGAGACGCTCAAGCTCAGTTTCGTCAACCAGGGTGAGGTCGACCACGAATTCGTGATGGACGGCCACGAAGCCATTCTCGAGCACAAGGAACTGATGGAGCGCTTCCCCGAGATGGAACACGACGATCCCAACGCGATCCGGCTTCAGCCTGGTGGCAAGGGAGAGATCGTCTGGACGTTCGCCACGGCGGGCGAATTCTCCTTCGGCTGCCTAATCCCCGGGCACTACGAGTCCGGAATGAAGGGCGACATCGATGTCGTCCAGAACTGATCGATGAAAGGAAGAACCATGGATACCATCATGAAAGTCGCGCTCGTGCTCGGCATTGCCTTGGGGCTGGCGGGCGCCGCTTCTGCCCAGGAATACACGTCCGGCGAGGTCACGAAGATCGACGCCGCGCAGAAGAAGCTCACCATCAAGCACGGCGAACTGACGAACCTCGACATGCCCGCGATGACGATGGTCTTCGTGGTCGCCGAGGATTCGATGATCGAGGAGGTCGAGGTAGGCCAAAAGATCGAATTCACCGCGGACCGGGTCAACGGCCGCATCACGGTCACCGACATCAAGTAGGATGACAGGGCGCGGGCTGCGACGCCCGCGCCCGTCTCGGAGGTGAACCAATAATGGAAAACGGAATGGATGGCGGCATGATGTGGGGCATGGGACTGTGGGGCCTCGTCGGCCTCGTGGTCGTCGCCCTCGTGATCGCCGCTCTCGTGAAATACGTGTTCTTCAGGTAGGAGACGGACGATGAAGACATTCAACAGGCTTGCCCGCGCTGCATCCTTCACGGCCCTGGCGCTGATTAGCCAGGCGGCCTGGGCCGCGGGCTCGATCGAGGTGCTGAAGTCGGCCTCGTGCGGATGCTGCGTGGCGTGGGGCAACCACATGCGGGAAGCGGGCTTCACGGTCGCCGAGCGCGACCTTCCGCTGGCGGACCTCAACGCCGCAAAGGTAGAAGCCGGACTGAAGCCCGGCCAGACATCCTGCCATACGGGAAAAATCGACGGTTACGTCATCGAGGGCCATGTGCCCGCGCGCGAGGTCAAGCGCCTGCTCGAAGAGCGGCCGGACGCGATCGGGCTGACCGTCCCCGACATGCCCTACGGTTCGCCGGGCATGGGCGACATGGCCGATGCCGATCCGTACGACGTGCTCCTTCTCAAGCGGGACGGTTCGACTGAAATCTACGCCAGCTATCGCTGAGGCGGAGCCGACGCCACCCCCGCCCTGCGGCCATGCGCCCTGAGCCTCAGCGCGTTCCCGAGCACGAACACGCTGGAAAGCGCCATGGCACCCGCGGCCAGCGCGGGTGAAAGCAGGACCCCGTAGGCCGGGTAAAGCGCCCCCGCCGCAACGGGGATGAGCGCCGCGTTGTAGGCGAAGGCCCAGAACAGGTTCTGGCGGATGTTGCGGATCGTGGCCCGCGAGAGAGCGAGCGCGGCGGGCACGCCTTCCAGGCTTCCCGACATCAGCACGATATCCGCCGCCTCGATGGCGATGTCGGTGCCCGTGCCGATGGCGATCCCCACGTCGGCTTCGGCGAGCGCGGGTGCGTCGTTGATGCCATCGCCCACGAAGGCGACGGCCCCGTGTTCGACCTTCAGCTGCCTGACGGCCGCCACCTTGCCGTCCGGCATGACCTCGGCGACAACGTGGTCTATGCCGAGCTTTCGGGCGATGGCGTCGGCCGTGCGCCTGCTGTCGCCAGTCACCATCGCGACCTTCAGGCCAAGCGCATGCAGCGCCGCCACGGCCTGCGGCGTGGATTCCTTCACAGGGTCAGAAACTGCCATCACTGCGGCGATCCTGCCGCCCACGGCGACGTAGAGCGGCGACTTCCCTTCGTCGGCGAGCCGCTTGGCATCTGAGTCCAGCGCGGAAGGGTCGAGTCCGAGCCAATCCATGAAGCGTGAGGAGCCCACTTCGACGCGTTCGCCCGCGACTGTGGCCGTGACCCCCAGTCCGGTGATGGAGTCGAAGCCGTCGGCCTCCCGGACCGCAAGACCCCGCCCTGCTGCCGCGCCGACGATGGCGCGTGCGACAGGATACTCGGACTTCGCCTCGACGGCGGCGGCCAGAGCTAGCACGTCATCGTCCAGAAATCCTTGCGTAGCCCGCAGATCGGTCAGGACCGGCCGCCCCTCGGTCAGGGTCCCGGTCTTGTCGAGCGCGATCACCCGGGCGTCCCGCAGCGACTGCAGCGCTTCGCCCTTCCGGTACAGCACGCCCAACTCGGCGGCGCGGCCGGTCCCCACCATGATGGAGGTCGGGGTCGCGAGACCCATGGCGCAGGGACAGGCGATGATGAGGACCGCGACCGCGTTGACCAGAGCGAAGGTCAGGGCTGGTTCCGGTCCCAACAGGAGCCAGGCGACAAAGGTGAGCGCCGCGAGGCCCATGACGGCGGGCACGAACCACATGGTCACCTTGTCGACCATGGCCTGGATCGGCAGCTTGGAGCCCTGCGCCTGCTCGACCATGCGCATGATACGGTACAGGACCGTGTCGGCTCCTACCGCGGTGGCGCGAAACTCGAACGCACCCGTCTGGTTCACCGTGCCTCCCGTGACCGGACTCCCGTCCCGCTTGGCCACGGGCACGGGTTCGCCCGTCACCATGGATTCGTCCACATAGCTCTCGCCGGAGACCACTTCCCCATCGACAGGCACGCGCTCGCCCGGGCGGACCTCGACCACGTCGCCGGGGACGACTTCGGCGATGTCGACCTCGACAACTCCCGGTCCACGCCGGACCCGCGCCGTCTTCGGCTGCAGTCTTGCCAGGCGCCGGATAGCCTGCGACGTGCGGCCCTTCGCACGGGCCTCCAGATAGCGGCCCAGCAAGATCAGCGTTACGATCACTGCCGCAGCCTCGAAGTAGACGTTCACGGTTCCGGCTGGCAGCAGGCCGGGCGCAAAGGTCGCGACGACCGAATATATGTAGGCCGCCGACGTGCCGACCGCGACCAGCGAGTTCATGTCGGGCGCGAGCCTGAGGAGGGCCGGAAATCCCTTCTCGTAGAAGCGCCGTCCCGGAAATGCGAGCACAAGCGTCGCGAGGATGAACTGGACCTGCCAGCTTCGCTCCATCCCGAGCGTCGCGTGGACGAGGTCATGGACGGACTGGAAGAGGTGCGAACCCATTTCCAGGACGAAAAGCGGAACCGTCAGGCCTCCTGCGACGAGGAGATCCCGGCGAAGTGCAGCGATCTCAACATCGCGCCGCGCCTCCATCTCGTTAGTACCACTGCCAGCAGCCCCGATGACCGTGGCATCGTAGCCGATGTCCTCGACCGCCTTCCGCAGGGCCGCGGCGTCCGCGATGCCCGTGACCTTCGCCCGTTCCGTCGCCAGGTTCACGCTGGCGGTGGTCACGCCCGGGACGGCAGCAAGCGCCCGTTCGACCCTGCCGACGCAGGACGCGCAGGTCATGCCTTCGACGGCAAGCTCGAAGGTCGCAGAGGGTACGCCATAGCCGACCTCTTCGACGGTCTGCGCCAACCTGGTCCTGCTGACCGACGGCGCTGCCTCGACCTCCGCCGTTTCGGTGGCGAGGTTCACCCGGGCTTGGACGACGCCATCGACGGCTTTCAACGCCCGCTCCACGCGGCCGACGCAAGAGGCGCAGGTCATGCCCTCGATGGCGATGGTAAGAGTTCTGATGTCCTCGGTCAGGCGAAGCGGCGCGTTCATCGATGTTCCTTCAGGTCGGATTCCGTTGTCGCCGCGACAGATGGGCCTTCCAGCCTCTGGAGGGTCAAGGTCAAGGCGATGAAAAAAAGCCGCTTGACCTTCCAGAGACTGGAAGGCGGATGAAGGGCGCATCCGCTCAAACCACGAAGGAGACCCGGATGCGATTCCACATCGAGAACATGACCTGCGGCGGCTGCGCCCGGAGCGTCACGAAGGCCGTCGAAAGCGTCGACCCGAAAGCGAGGGTCGACGCCGATCCCGTCACGAAGACGGTAACGGTCGAATCCTCCGCATCGACCGACTCCATCTCCAGGGCGCTCGCCGACGCCGGCTACCCCGCGTCAGCGGCGTGACCGCCGCCCCGTCCCGCCCGGAACAACATCCGGGGCGGGACGGTTTCAACATGAAAGGATACCTGAATGTCGTCCGCTGCCGCACGCAAGGCCGAACTCTACCGGATGGTCACCCCCGAGCACACCTGCCCCTGGGGCCTCAAGGCGCTCGACCTCCTGAAGCGGGAAGGATTCGAGGTCGAGGACCATCACCTGACGTCCCGCGCCGAGACCGACGCCTTCAAGGCCGAGCACAAGGTGGACACCACGCCGCAGACCTTCATCGGCGGCAGACGCGTCGGAGGTTACGACGACCTGCGGGCCTGGCTCGGCAAGGAGGTCAAGGACAAGGACGCCGTCACCTACACGCCCGTCATCGCGCTCTTTGGCATGGCGCTTGCCATGGCCCTGGCAGCCAGTTGGTCGGTATACGGCAGCGTCCTGACCGTGGCTGCCGCAGAGTGGTTCGTGGCCTTCGCCATGTGTCTGCTCGCACTCCAGAAGCTGAAGGACGTCGACGGCTTCGCGACGATGTTCCTCAACTACGATCTGCTTGCGCAGCGCTGGGTTCCCTACGGACGGGTCTACCCTTTCGCCGAGGGGTTCGCAGGCGTGCTCATGGTCTCCGGCGCGATGATGTGGGTATCGGTCCCGGTCGCGCTCTTCATCGGCGGCATCGGCGCGGTGTCGGTCTTCAAGGCCGTCTATGTCGACAAGCGCGAACTGAAGTGCGCCTGCGTCGGCGGCGACAGCAACGTTCCCCTCGGGTTCGTGTCGCTGACCGAAAACCTGCTGATGGTCGGCATGGCCATCTGGATGATCCTCAAGCCCGCGGGCCTGGGGCACTGACATGGAGAAGACTGAGATGGAGCACGATCACCGGAAACACGAAAGCCGCGGCCACGGCCGCCCCTACTTCATGTTCTGGGTGAACATGATCCTCGGGCTCGTCGTCATGTACGTCGTGATGTTCACGATGATCGACGGCATGGGCGACTTCAGGAACAACCTCAACATGTTCTACATGGCGGTGACCATGTGGGCGCCAATGGGCATCTTCATGCTGGCGACCATGCCCGGCATGTTCCCCAACCGACAGGCGAACGTCGCGCTCTACGTCGCCTTCGCGCTCCTTACGGCAGGCTCCTTCTGGGCGACGCGAGCGCAGGCCTTGATCGACGACCGCCAGTTCATCGCCTCGATGATCCCGCATCATTCCGGCGCAATCCTCATGTGCCGGGAGGCCAGCCTTTCTGATCCGGAACTCGTGACGCTCTGCGACGAGATCACCAAAGCGCAGCGCGAAGAGATCGACCAGATGGAGGCGATCGCGGCGCGGCTGCGCTGAGCCCTTCCCGCGCAACGGCCCGGCGGCCGACTGGACCTGACAGGCTCCATTTGGTTATTCGAAGTCGGGGCTATTGCTCCCCATTGTTGATGTGGCTCCAGCGTCCGCGTCGGGGGCAAAGCACCTTGCTGCCACCACCGCATTGAGGGCGCATTCCGTCGGAGCTGGTTGATCCTATGAAGGGCAGCTTTCCCAACGTAGGTGCCAGAACCGGATAATCCGTTTACCACCCCACTGCGGACTATTGGCTGCGGAGATGAAAGGTTGGTGGCGGTTGCTACCTAATAACAATTGTTTTCGTGCCGGCAGCGCAACATGTCGTTACCGCGAGGTTGGAACGGCCTCCTCACGCCCCTGCAAACAGGGAAAGTAGTCACCCGGAGTTTCCTGGATGCGCAGGTCTCAAAACGATCAATGGCGAAGAGGTCCAGAAGTGGCATCCGGCGCGGTCATCTTGGGTCTGTCGTCTAGTGGCAGGACAGCGCTTCGGGCTGAAGACGCACGGTTCAAATTCGTGCCGAACCCATCCTCTTCTTGACGTCATCATCCGGACGCCACATCAAGGAGCCACGGGCCTGATCAGCCCGGCCAGCCGCGCCTGCGGGCGCAACTGGCTCCGGAACGCCTCCGGGGTCCAGGCCGCACCCTAGGTGCCAGCAGGGAGGTCCTCGGGCCTCCCTATTTTGTTTGCCCCCTCGGCACCTTCCTGATATTCGGCTCCCCGACATCCTGAGGCTGCGCTGCAGCTTGATGGGGTAGTCCCACCCGGCACCGCCGGGCCGCGCATCGGCGGCATTTTAATCAATCACACAACCGGGCCCTAACGGGCCGCAGGCTATGCCGACTCCGGGGCGCGTGCGTCTCGCGGGGCGTGGGGACGCTATGAAGAAGCAACTGGACATCACCGCCGAGCTGGAATTCGAGATGCTCATGCTCGACGGCGTGGACGTGCTCGTCAGCATGGACGAGACCATCGCCGATCTCGAGCGGCATGCGACCGGCGCGCTGCCGGCCGACCTGCACGACGAAGCGCCGCTGACGCTGGAGCAGGCTGTGCGCCTGCCGGAACTCGGGGGCTCCTATACGATCTCACCTGATCTAAGGTCGCCCTCCGAAGCCTTCACGGTGAAGACGCTTCGGACCGCCATAGACCGGGGGGCGCTGCAGTGCGTCCGCCCCAACTCGAAGAACCTCTACGTGACGCGTCGCCAGATCAGGGAGTGGCTTGAAAAGTGCCGAGACCAAAGAACCCCGACCCCAAGCTCAAATTCCGGAAGGCCCGTTACGACAAGAACGGCAAGCTCGAGAGCCGGGGCTACTGGTTCGTCTACGACGACGGCCGACAGGTCACCCACGACCTCGCCTGGGGGTTCGACCTCCGCGGACTTGGCGAGGGAGACCGTGAGGCGGCTGAGGGAGCGCGCCGCGTTTACATCGCGAAGAAGTACGCCGAAGACCTGACCAGTGGGCCGCCGAAGCACACCCCGGCGTGGCAAATGCCGATCGCCGACGTGCTGGCCTACTACAGCGTCGAGACCGAGCCGCGCTACCTGCCGACCAACGAAAACCCCAGGGGCAAGCGCAAGCAGCACAGGGACTTCCTCAACCGCATAGAAGCCCTGCTGGAGTTCTGGGGGGCGAAGATGGTGTCCGAGATCAACAAGAAGTCCTGTAAGGCCTACGCCGCGCGGCACACCCCCTCAACGGCGCTCCGGCATCTGCAGGACCTGAGCGCCGCGGTCCACCTCGCGATGGACGACGAGGAGATGGAGCAGGCCGTCGTCAGTTTCTGGTACCCTCCGGCCCCCAAGTCCCGGTTCCGCTTCTTCACGCGCTCCCAGCTGGCGGAGTTCGTCTGGACGGCCTACCGAAAGCGCGGCACGTACACCCACTCCGGCAAGCGTTCCCGTCCGGAGAACCGGGGCAAGACCGTCGTCACCAATGCCCGGCCGCGGCGGCACGTCGCCCGGTTCGCTCTTTTCGGAGCTGCCACCGGGACCCGCAAGGACCGCATGGAGCAGACCACCTTCGTCAAGATGGAGGGGCATCCCTGGATCGATCTCGAGAACGGCATCTACTACCGCTCGTGGGACAAGGAGATGGTCCCCGACAACAAGAGGGCCAACCCGCTCCGGCTTCCGGACCGCATCCTTGCGCACTGCCGCCGCTGGCACCGAATGGGAGCGATCTACCTGATCGAGCGGCCGACGACGAAGGGCGGCAACAAGGAACCGGAGCCGATCGAAAACTCGTACTTCCGCCATCTCAAGGAAATGATCCCGGACGATGCCGAGCGGAAGGGGCTGAACATCCACGCTCTGAAGCATACCTGCGCGACATGGCTTTGCGTCGCCGGCGTGCCGATGCACGAGATCGCGGACTACCTCTCGACGGACGAGCGTACAATCAGGAGGGTCTACGGACAGAATCATCCTGACCACCACGGCGGGGTCGGCGAGGCCATGACCAGAGGCACGGCGGGCCGGCCGCGCTCGCGTCGGCAGAAGGAGGGCTCGCCGCAGCGCCAGACCACGTCCAACAGCCCGGCGGTCGCAGCCGAGGCGCGGCAGGGCATCCGCGACCTGCTGGACGTAGCCGATGCCCCAAGCATGGCGTTCACCGTCCTCGACGGCACGCCCGACGCGGGACTGGTCGTCCTGCGGGAGCAGGTGAAGCGCGCAGCCCGCTCCAAGAACTGGGGCGAGGTACTAGGTGTCGGGGAAGCAGCTGAAGCGTGAACGCCGCCACGTTTTCCCACGAAAACAACAGGGATTAACGGGAACGAACGGGAACAAACGCCGGAAAAGATGAAGTAAAATCAGTTATTTGCCTAAAGCGACACTCGTTTACACCGAAGATGTCGGGAGTTCGAGTCTCTCATCGCCCACCATTCCCCCCGACGCCTCGGGCCGACGGGTCCATGTCTCCCATGATCGCCGCGACGTCGACAGGCCGGCTGTTGCTGCGGGCGGGGTCGGATACGGGGGCCGGGCTCGCGACGGGCTGCCGCCATCGCCTTCCATCGGGAGCCAGACGCATACCGCGCCGGCCCGCTGCCCTCAGGGGTTCGCGACCCGTCGGAACGGCGTCTCGGCGATGCCGCGCACGCCGAGGCCGGTCAGCGCATGCAGGCAGCCGCCGCGCGGGTGGGTGGAGACCGCCCGGCCCGAGCCCGAATCGCGGATCGACGTCACGAACAGCGTCTCGAGGCCGGATCCGCCGAAGGCGAGGCTGGACGGCAGGTCCGTCGGCGCATCGATCAGCCGGTCGAGCACGCCCTGCGGCGTGAAGCGGGCGATCAGGCCGGCGCGGATCAGGCAGGTCCAGACGCAGCCTTCCGCATCCACCGTCGCGCCGTCCGGTCCCGAATTCCATTCCGCCGTGTCGGCGAACACCCGTGCCTCGCCGACAGCCGCCCCGTCAGCGCCGTAGGAATAGGCGCGGATCCTGCGTTCCAGGCTGTCGGCGAAGTAGAGGACGCGGCCGTCGGGGCTGAAGCAGAGCGCGTTGGAGATGCGGATGCCGCCGACGAGCGCCTGCGCGCGGCCCGTCTCGCCGACGCGCCACAACGTGCCGAGCGGTTCGGCATGGACGCCCATCGATCCGCACAGGAAGCGGCCCTGGCGGTCGGTCTTGCCGTCGTTGAAGCGGATCGCGGGGTCCGGCGGATCGGGCCTGAACAGCGGGTCGAACGTGCCGCGCGCCAGATCGAGCATCCAGATGCCGTCAGCCAGGCCGCAGACGAGGCTGCCCTCCCCCGCCAGCGCGATGGAGCCGACCGTCGAGGGCGCGGTCCATTGCCGTCGCTCGCCGCTTTCCGGGTCGAGGCCATGGATGCGGCGCGCCACCCCGTCGACCCAGAACAGCCGGCCGGCGCGATGGTCCCAGACCGGGCTCTCGCCCAGGAGGTCGGGGGTCTCCGACACGAGGTGGACGGCAGGGTTCACGCCCGGGCATCCTGCCGGCGCCTGCGCATCTGCCTGACGATGTTGAGCTGGTGGATCTGGCTCGTCCCCTCGTAGAGCCGGAACAGCCGCACGTCGCGGTAGTAGCGCTCGATCGGCGCATGGTCGGCGACGTAGCCCGCGCCGCCGAACACCTGGACGCAGCGATCCGCCACGCGGCCGCAGGCTTCGGAGGCGAAATACTTGCAGATCGAGGCCTCGAGCGCGATGTCGCGGCCGTCGTCGCGGGCGCGCGCGGTCTGCAGGATCAGCGCCCGGGCCGCCTCGATCTCGGTCTGGCAATCGGCCAGCATGGCCGCGACGAGCTGGAAGTCGATGATCGCCCGGCCGGACTGTCGGCGCTGCTCGGCATGGTCCATCGCGAGGTCCAGCATGCGGATCGCGGGGCCCGTGCACAGCGCCGCGAGATGGATGCGCTGCTTGTTCAGCACCTTCATGGCGGTGCGGAAGCCCTGCCCTTCGACGCCGCCGATCAGGTTGCGGGCCGGAACCCGGACGCCCTCGAACCGCACCTCGCCCACAGGCGAGCCGGCCTGGCCCATCATCCGGTAGGGCGCCGACGTCGTGAGGCCGGGCGTGTCGCGCTCGACGATGAAGGCCGAAACGCCCCGCGCGCCGGTCGAGCCGGGATCGGTCCGCGCCATCACCGTGAACAGGCCGGCGATGGGCGCATTGGTGATGTAGCATTTCAGGCCGTCGAGGACGTAGTCGCCGCCGTCGCGCCGGGCGGCGGTGGTCAACGCGCTCGCGTCCGAACCGGCGTCCGGCTCGGTGAGGGCGAAGCTTCCCGTCACCTCGCCGGTCGCCAGGCGCGGCAGGTATTCCGCCTTCTGCTCTTCGGTGCCGTCGGCCACCAGCGCCTCCGAGCCGATGCCGGTGTTGGTGCCGACGCGGGCACGGAAGGCGACGGCGCATTGCGACAGCTCGAGCGCCCCGAGGACGAGTTCCTCGGTGGTCAGGCCGAGCCCGCCATAGGCTTCGGGGATGGACCAGCCGAAATAGCCGCGCGCGGCCATGTCGCGGACGATGTCGTCCGGCACCGCGTTCGTCTCGGCCACGCGGTCTTCGGCCGGATGCGCGACGTCGCGCACGAAGCGTCGCACGTAGGCCAGTAGCGCGTCGAGCCTCGCCTGATCGCGGATCATGCGCCCTCTCCCCCGGTGCCGCCGTTCGGGAAGCGGGGCCGCCGCTTCTCCAGGAAGGCCGCCAGTCCCTCGCCTGCCTCGTCGCCATAGCGCGCGGCGTTGATCCCGCGGCTCTCGATCTCGATCTGCGCGGCGAGCCCCTTTCCCGGCGCCTCCTCGATCTGCGCCTTGATGACGCCGATGGCGCCGGCCGGCCCCGCCGCGCAGGCGGCGGCGAGTTCCATGGCGGCGTCCAGCGTGCTGCCCGCCGCCGCGATGCGGTTGATCGCGCCGGCCGCATCCAGCCGTTCGGCCGAGACCGGCCGTCCCAGCATGCAGAGCTCCGACACGAGCTGCCGCGGCAGCGCCTCGCGCAGGAAATGCAGAGTTCCGCCGTCGGGCGTCAGGCCGATCTTCACATAGGCCACCGTGAAGGCCGCGCCGGCGGCCGCCACGACCATATCGCAGGACAGGGCGAGCGCGACGCCGAGCCCGGCCGCGCCACCCTCCACGGCCGCGATCACCGGTTTCGGGCAGGCGCGGATCGACAGGATCATGGCCGCCAGCGCATCGGTGTTGCGGGCGACCTGCGCCGGGCTCTGCCGGCGGCTTTCCTGCAGGGCCGCGACGTTGCCGCCCGAACAGAAGAAGCCGCCCTCGCCGCGCAGCACCACCGCGCGCACCGCGCGGTCGCTGCCAGCCTCGCGGACCGCATCGCGCAGCGCTTCGTACTGGACGCGTCCGATCGAATTGCGCGTCGCGGGGCCGTCGAGCGTGAGGAGCCGGATGCCGGGCACCGGCGTCTCGGCGCGGATGATGGTCGTGCCCGTCGGCGTGTCGGTCATTCCGGTTCCCCTTCAGACGATCCCGCGGTCGCGCAGGTCGGCGATCTCCTGGTCCCCGTAGCCGAGATCGCGCAGGATTTCGTCGGTATCGGCGCCGAGCCGCTTGGCCGCCCAGCGGATGCGCCCGGGGTTGCGGGTGAGCCGGGGCACGACGTTCTGCATTCCGACCTGGCCGAAATCCTCGTCTGGCGCCTGGGTCACAACCGCGCGCGCCTGGACCTGGGCGTCGGCGAAGATCTGCTCGACGGAATAGATCGGGCCGATCGCGCCGCCTTCGCGGGCGAAGGCGGAAAGGACTTCGTCGAGCGTGTGGCGCTGCATGTAAGCGGCGAAGACGGCGTCCAGCTCGTCGCGATGGGCCAGGCGCTGGCGGTTGGTCGCGAAGCGCGGGTCGTCGACCAGGTCGGCGCGGCCGACCGCCCGCAGGTTCGCCGCCGCCATGCTGTTGGTGGAGCCGGTCACCGTCACGAAGCGATCGTCCGCCGTGCGGAACACGTTCGCGGGCGCCGTGTACTGGTTGTTGTTGCCGTCGCGTTCGCGCACCAGGCCGAGCTGGTCGTATTCGATGGCGATGTTTTCCAGGACGCGGAAGGTCGCCTCCGTCAGCGCGAGGTCGATCTCCTCGCCCTTGCTGCGGCCGCGGTCGATGCCGTAGAGGGCCGCCATCACCGAGAAGGCGCCGAACAGCGCGCCGATGCTGTCGCCGATCGGATAGCCGGGATGGACGGGGGTACCGTCCTTCATGCCGGTTATGTAGGTCAGTCCGCCCATGGCTTCGAAGATGCGCGCGAAGCCGCCGAGGCCGGATTTCGGACCGGTCTGGCCGAAGGCGGAGACGCGCAGGATGACCAGCCGCGGGTTGATCGACCACAGCGTGTCGCGGTCGAGCCCCCATCTGGCGAGCGTTCCCGGGCGGAAGTTCTCGATCAGCACGTCCTGCGTGGCGATGAGCTTCTTGATGATCTCGAGCCCCTCGGGGCGGCGCAGGTCGAGCGTGCCGTAGCGCTTGCCGCGATTGGTGACCTTCCACCACAGGGGCTTGTCGTCGCGGAACGGCGGAAAGCCGCGCAGCCCGTCGCCCTGGCCGGGAATTTCGAACTTCGTCACCTCGGCGCCGAAATCGGCCAGCAGCGACGCCGCGAAGGGACCGGCGATGATGGTGGCGATGTCGAGCACCTTCAGTCCGGCCAGCGGGCCGAAGGTGCCGGCGCCCTCGGCCTCGCCGGTCGTTCCGGAACGCTCCTCAGCCATGGGTCGTCGCCTCCCGCCGGCGTGCGGCGTAGCCCTTCCAGAGCGCCGATCCGATCGCCCAGACCAGGATGGCGGCGATGATCGCCACGATGGAGGCCGAGATCGGCCGTTCGACGAAGGTCCCGAAGTCGCCGCCCGCGACCACGAGCGAACGCCGGAAGTAGACCTCGATCATCGGCCCGAGGACGAAGCCGAGCAGCAGCGGCGCGACCTCGAAGTTGAGGGCCCGCATGCCCAAGCCAAGGAAGCCGAAGGCGAGCAGCACGAAGATGTCGATCACCTGGTAGTTGACGCTGTAGATGCCGATGCAGGTGAAGGCGACGATGACCGGGAAGAGCAGGTTGTAGGGGATCTTCAGGAGCTTCACCCACAGGCCGATCATCGGCAGGTTGAGCACCAGCAGCATGAAGTTGCCGATGACGAAACTCACCACCAGCCCCCAGAAGAGCCCGGGATTGGACTGGATCACGTCGGGCCCGGGGATGATGCCGTGGATCATCATGACGCCGAGCATGATGGCCATGACCGCATCGCCGGGGATGCCGAGGCTGAGGGTCGGGATGAAGGCGGCCTGGACCGAGGCGTTGTTTGCCGCCTCGGGCGCGGCCACGCCCTCGATGGCGCCCTTGCCGAACTCGTGCGGGCGCTTGCTGACGCGGCGCTCGACCGCATAGGACACGAAGGTCGCCACCAGCCCGCCGGTGCCCGGGAGCGCGCCGAAGAAACCGCCGATCACGCTGCCGCGCGCCATCGGCATGGCCGAGCGCCGCCAGTCCTCGCGGGTGGGCGCCATGTCCTTCATGCGGATGCTGCCCTGCTGCACCTTCGGCAGTTCGGTGCGGCCGGCATTGGCGATGATCTCGGGCAGGCCGAAGAGGCCGATCGCCACCGCCACCAGCGGCAGGCCGTCGTAGAACTCGGTGATGCCGAAGGTGAAGCGCGCCGCGCCGCTGTTGAGGTCGAGGCCGATCAGGCCGATGGCGAGGCCGAGCGCCACCGCGACCAGCGAGCGCACCGACCGGCCGGTGCCGATGACCGCCGCCGCGACGAGCCCGAGCGTCATGAGCGCGACGTATTCCTGCGGCCCGAACTGGAGTGCCGCCCGCGAGAGCGGCACCGAGAAGCCGGCGAGGAGCACGACGCCGAAGGAGGTGCCGACGAAGGAGGCGATCGCCTTCATGAACAGGGCCGGCCCCGCCCGCCCCTTCAGCGCCATCGGGTAGCCCTCGATGCCCGTGACCGCGCTGGTGGCGGTGCCGGGCAGGTTCATCAGGATGGCGGCGGTCGATCCGCCGAAATCCGCGCCGTAATAGATGCCGGCAAGCATGATCAGCCCGAAGGTCGGGTCGATGTGGTAGGTGATGGGCATCAGCATGGCCATGGTCGACATGATGCCGATGCCGGGCAGCACGCCGACGACCGTGCCGAGGAAGACGCCGAGGAAGCAGTAGAACAGCCCGGCCGGCGATGCCGCCACCGACAGGCCGAGCGCGAGATCGGACAGAAGCGTGCTCATCTCAGTAGGCCTCGATCTGGAGGCCGAGACCGACCCGGAAGACCAGGGTGGTGACGACCGCCGTCGCGACGGCCAGCGCCGCCGCCGTCACGACCGAGGTGTTCCGGTTGCCCAGGGCCGACAGGAACACCACCAGGAACACCGACACCAGGAGGCCGGCCGCCTCCACGGTGAAGGCGAAGGCGAGGAAGGCGGCGGTGACGAAGAGCGTGCCGCGCAGGCGGTCCATGCCCATCGGCTGCGGCACCGGACCGGGTCGGGCCGTCACGATCATGAAGACGGCCAGCACCAGCATGACGCCGCCGAGGATGATCGGGAAATAGCCCGGACCCATGTTGCGCAGCGTTCCCAGCTTGTAGTGGGAGGCCTCGAAGATGATGAAGGCGCCGACCGCCGCGGTCACGAGACCGGCGATCAGGTCCTCCATCCGTTCCGTCACGTATCGCATGGATTCCTCCCTTGGGATCGGATGCGTCCTGTGGTTCGTCAGGAATGCAGACCGGCGGCAATCTCCTGCCCGGTGATCATCCCCGCACCGTCGCCCGCGAGATAGCGGCAGAGGGGCTCCAGACCCGCGACCGCCGCGCCGCGCCAGACGACGGCATTGACCCGCATGCCGGCGGGTGCCCATTCGAGCGCGAGCGTCCGCGCCAGCATGCCGCCGGCTGCCGATGCGGCTGCAAGGCCCGGGTCGCGGCCTTCGCCGTGGACGAAGAGGAGCGAGAAGTCGGCGGTGCGCGCGGGATGCGCCGCGCAGGCGATCGCCGTCCTGCGCACCCGGCGCAGCGTCTCGGCTGCGCCGCGCGGCTGCATCAGCCCGCGCATGTCGATGACTGCGGCAAGCGGGCCGGCGGCGGCAAGGCCCGCGGGGTCGTCGATCCTCGCAACGTCACCGTGCCCTGCGGCGAAGACGGCGTCGGGCGCGCCGATCACCGCGATGCGGCCATGGCCTTCGCGGCCGGGCTGCGGCGCAGCGCCTGCCGGCGCCGGACCCGCGAGGCCGCCGCCGTCGACCTGGATCGTCTCGCCCGCGAGCACGCCACCCGCCGGGCTCGCCATGAAGACGATCGCCGAGGCGATATCTTCGGGCGTGGCCATGCGGCCGAGCGGAATGCCGGCGATGACCTTGTCGAGGTCCACGCGTCCGGTCCGGTGGAGTTCCTCCACCAGCGGCGTGCGGGTATAGCCGGGCGCGACGGCCGAGATGGCGATGCCCTGCGCTGCGAAGGGATCGCGGCTGGCGCGGGTCAGCGCGGCGATGCCTGCCTTCGTCGCGCTGTAGGGGCCGCGCAGCGCCAGCGGCTTGAACGACGCACCGGAGGCGAGGTTGACGATCCCCGAGCCCGGCTGAAGCACCGTGCGCGCAGCCGCGCAGATCGCCTCGACCGCCGAAAGATTGAGATCGACGAGGCGGTCGAACGCCGCCTCAGGAAGCTCGACCAGCGAGCGCCCGGAACTGTCCGTCACCCCGGCATTGTTGACGACAACGTCGAGGCCGCCGAGCAGGGCCGCGGCGTGCCCCGGCAGGGCGGCAGCCCTGCCACGCTCCGTCAGGTCGATCGCAAGGGCCACATGGCCTTCGCCCAGCGCCTCTGCCCGCTGCCTGGCCACGGTCCCGTCGATGTCGGCAACCGCGACGCGATAGCCCTGGCCGGCGAGCGCGCGGCATGCGGCCCAGCCGATACCGCTGGCGCCGCCTGTCACCAGCGCCCGTCTGCTTCCGGCCTTCATCTCCTCCCTCGTCATCGCCGGCCGCTCAGGTGATCGCGATGCCGATGCCGCCGTCGGCCGACAGCACCTGCCCGGTGATGAAATCGCTCTCGGGTTCCATCAGGTAGACGATCGCGCGTGCGATGTCGTCCACCGTGCCCAGCCGTCCGAGCGGCGTGTTGGCGATGCGCCTGGCGTCGCGTTCGGCATTGCGGTGCTTTGCCGTACCCTCTGTCGGGACCGCGGACGGCGCGACGGCATTGACGCGGATGTTGCGTGGACCGAGCTCGACGGCAGCCGCCCGCGTCAGGCCCATGACGCCGGCCTTGATGCCGCTGTAGACGAGCGAGTTCGGCGCCGAGCGGAAGCCTGCCGCCGATGCCACGTTGACGATCGTCCCGCCCCGCTCGGCATCCATGGCGGCAGCTGCCGCCTTGATGCCCCAGATCACGCCGGAGAAGCCGATCGCCAGCATGCGTTCCACCGTTTCGGGCGCGATGTCGGGGATCGCCTGGTAGCGCACCCAGGCGGCGTTGTTGACCAGGCCGTCGAAGCGCCCCGTCTCCCGCACCACCGCCGCCACTGCGGCATCGATGCCCTCGGCCGTCGCGACGTTCTGAACGACGGGGATGGCGATGCCGCCGGAGGCGGAGATCTCCGCGACGGCCTCTTCGACGAACTCCGGCTTGAGATCGTTGATCGCGACCGTCCAGCCGCGCGTGGCGAGATGCTTCGCGGTGGCGCGGCCGATGCCGTGGCCCGAGCCCGTGATGAGCACGGTCTTGCGGTCAGATTGCATGGTTTGCCTCCCCGTACCATTCGTTCGAGGACGAGGCGATCAGCGCCGCGCCGAATTGCTCCAGCCGGTCGGCCGCCGCGCCGTAGCTGCCCTGCGCCCGCATCTGCCGCAGGTGGCGGTGCAGCGGGACCTCCCAGGTGAAGCCCATGCCGCCGAAGATCTGGATGGCATTCTCGGCGACGTCCGGCCCAGACCGCGCTGCGTTCAGCCACGCAGCCTCGCGCACCAGGTCGGCGTCCTCGCGATGCGCGGACAATGTGCGGGCGATGCCGTTCCTGATCGTCTCGATCGCCAGCGCGTCGCGCGACATCTTGTGGCGCAACACCTGGTAACTCGACAGCGGCCGGCCGAACTGCTCGCGCCCCTGCGCATGCCCGATCGCCAGCGACAGGCAGTGCGATGCCGAACCGAGGATGTGGGCGGCGCGCAGCAGGTCGGCGTCGGCGCGCAGCGTGCGGACCGCGTCGGCGCCGAGTTCGAGCCCCGCCACGGGTCCACCGATCCGCACCGAAGCGGAAGGCAGGTCGACGTCCCACGGGCTCGATGGCGGCTCGACCTGCCCGAGATCGCTCGCGGGCGAAAGGACGGCGCTGCCATCGGCGCGGAAGATCAGGATGCGGTCGGCCTCCCCGGCCAGCGGCGCGTTGCCGACGAGACCATCCTCGGCGACACCGCTCCAGGCGATGGTGGCGATGCTCTCGCCGCCGAGGATCCGGGCGGCCTCGCCCGCATCGACGCCTGCGAGCGCCCTGGACAGCACCAGCGCCTCGATCAGCGGATAGGCGAGCAGGCCTGCCCCCGCCGCAGCGGCCACAGGCACGGCGTGGCGCAGGGACAGGCCGAGCCCGGCCGCGTCTTCCGGCACGATCACGCCGAGGAGCCCGGCCTCGGCGAGGAGATGCGCACGGGCGCGGCCGTCGGTCGCCTTCGCGCAGGCCTCGACCACGGCACGGGCGGTGTCTTCGAAATCCCTGGGATCGATCTCGTCAGTCATGGATCAGGCCGCCTTGGACAGGTTCAGGATGCGCTTGCCGATGATGTCGAGCTGGATCTCGGTCGTTCCGGCATAGATCGTCTCGGCACGGCTGTGCAGGTAGATCGCCTCCATCCGCGCCCTGACGTCGAGGAGCGCCTGGCCGGCGGTCGCCGGGAAGCGCGACACGATTTCGTGGGCGATCCGGGCGAAGCGCTGGTGCGATTCCGACCAGTAGAGCTTGGGGAAGCTGCCGCGAGGGCCGATTTCCTCGCCGGCCAGAAGGCTCTCCACCAGCGTCTCCACATGGCCCTTCAGCATCTCGATCTCGACGCGGATCTGCGCGAGGTCGCGGGCATAGCCCTGCAGGATCGCGAGGCTGCGCGCGTCCGTGCGGCAGGCGGCGATCAGATGGTCGAGCTCGCTCTCGAAGCGCCAGGCCCGGTACATGCGGTTGGTCGCGCGCTCGATGGACAGCACCCGCGTGGCCGCCGGCCAGCCCTGGTCCGGCGCCCCCAGCATGTCCGCCTCGTCGACGATGACGTCGCTGAAGAAGACCTCGCAGAAGGAGCGGTCGCCGTCCATCGAGCGGATCTCGCGCACCTCGATGCCCGGCCTGTCCATCGGCACGGCAAAGAGCACAAGGCCGCGGTGGCGGTCTTCGGGAACGCCGGTGCGGGCGAGAAGCAGGCAGCGCTGCGACTTCGACGCGCCGCTGGTCCAGATCTTCTGGCCGTTGATGCGCCAGCCGTCGGCGCAGGGCTCGACGCGGGTTCGCAGGCCGGCGAGGTCGGAACCGGCGCCCGGCTCGGAAAAGCCCTGACACCAGATGGCGCTCATGTCGAGGATCGCCGGCAGGAACTGCGACTTCTGGCGCTCGTCGCCGACGGCCAGCACGATGGGTCCGACGAGTTCCTTGCCGATCGAATTGACCGCGTTGGGCGCCGGCGCGAGGCCGATCTCCCGGTTGGCCTCGAGATGCTCGCGCAGCGTCAGGCCATGCCCGCCATAGGCCCGCGGCCAGGTGATCCCCGCAAGGCCGGCCCGGTAGAGCGCGGCCTCGAACCGCTTCAATTCGTCCAGCGTCGCGCGCGGCTCGTGCGCGCGGTCGGTGCGCAGGCGGTCCGTCAGGTTTTCCTGCAGCCAGCGCCGGGCATGGGCCGCATAGGCTCCGGGCCCGTCGGCGGCGTGAATGCCTTTCACGGCGGCAATGGTCATGTCTGGGCCTCATGATGCTGCCGTGCGGCGGGGACGATCAGCGCGTCGAGCGCGACCACGCCCTGCCCTTTCGGGCGCACGAGCAAGGGGTTGATGTCGATTTCGGCAATGTCTGCGGCGTGCCGGGCGGCGAAGCGCGAGAGCGCCGCGATCGTCTCGCACAGCATGTCGACGTCTGCCGGCGGGCGGCCGCGGGCGCCGTCGAGCAGGGGGAACGCCTTCAGTTGCCGCAGCATGTCGAAGGCCTCCGCCGCCGTCACCGGAGCCATGCGCAGCGCCGTGTCCTGGAAGATCTCGGCGAAGACGCCGCCGAGACCGACCATCACCGCCGGCCCGAAGGTCGGATCGCGCGTCACACCGAGAATGAGCTCGGTGCCGCCCGACGTCATGGGCGACACCAGCACGCCGTCGATGCGCGCGCCGGGCGCCCGCTCTGCCGCGGCGGCCTGGATCCGGCCGAAGGCGGCGGCCGCCGCCGGCCCGCCGGGCACGTTCAGTTCCACGCCGCCGATGTCGGTCTTGTGCTGGATGTCGGGCGACAGGATCTTCAGCGCGACCGGCCCGCCGAGGGTCTCTGCGGCGAGGCGCGCCTCGTCGGGGGTCGTGGCGACGACATCGGTGACGAAGGGGACGCCGGCCGCGCCGAGTGCCGCCTTGGCGGTCGCCTCGTTGCGGAAGACGGAGGGAGGAAGCGGCGCGGCTTCGGCGGACAGGGGTAGGGCATCGGCGCCCGCCGACCGGCCGAGCGTGGCGATCGCGGCGATGCCGGCCATGGCCGCGTCGATGGTGGGGAAGCAGGCGATGCCCATGGATCGCAGCTGGGCGATCGCGTCCGCAGGACCGGGAATGCAGGCCACGATCAGGCGATCGGGATGGCGGTCGATCACCCGCGAGAAGGCGGCGGTGAAGACGGTGCGCAGGCGGGGGATTTCCATGCCGAGCGCCAGCATCAGGCAGACGACGTTGTTGGCGCCGTCGGCGACGGTCGCCTCCAGAAGCTGCTCCATGACGTCGGGACTGGCCGACATCTGCGCCGTCGCGTCGATCGGATTGACGGCCGAGGCAAGCGGCAGGGCCGCCTTGATCCGCGCCTGCGCCGCGTCCCCGAGCGGCGTCACCGCGATGCCGTTGGCCGAAGCCGCGTCCGCCATCATGACGCCGAATCCGCCCGACGCGGCGATCAGCGCGACCGACGGCGCGCCGGCGATCCGCCGCGCGCCGATGGCCTCGATGGCCGCCCCGACCTGGACCAGCGCCTCGAGCGAATGCACCCGGATCGCGCCATGACGGGCAAAGACGGCGTCGAACACCCGGTCGCTGCCGGCAAGGCCGCCGGTATGCGACAGCGCCGCCTTCTGTCCGACCTCGGAGGTGCCGATCTTGAGGATCACGACCGGCTTGCCGGCCGCCCTCGCCCGGTCGAGCGCCTGCATCAGGCGCGGACCGTCGCGGCAGGTCTCGAGGCAGCACAGGATCACCGACGTGTCCTCGTCGTCGGCGAGCCAGGCGATGGCGTCGCCCGCCTGCACGTCGGCCTCGTTGCCGGTGGCGATGAAGCGGGCCACGCCGGCGCCGCTGTCGCGCAGTTGGCGCAGCGCCGCACTGCCCACATTGCCGCTCTGCGACACGATCGACACGCCGCCCTCGCCCGGCATCTCGTTTTCGAGCGCCACGGAGAAGGTGCCGATCGCCCGCTCGCGCACGCTGACCGAGCCGAGGCAGTTCGGCCCGACGATGCGCATCCCCGAGGTCCTTGCAAGGTCCGTCACCCTGGCCTGCAGCGCCGCACCCTCGACGCCGCTTTCGGCGAAACCCGCACTCAGCACGATGGCTGCGCCGGCGCCCCGTTGCGCCGCGGCCTCGAGCGCGGCGACCGCCGCAGCGCCGGGCACCGCCACGAGAACGAGGTCGGGGGCCTCGGGCAAGTGCTCGATCGAGGCGTAGGACGGCAGCCCCTGGATGACGTCGGCCCTGGGATTGACCGGATAGATCGCGCCGGGAAAGCCATGCCTGACCAGCAGGTGCACCGGCCGGCCACCCGTCTTGGTCGCATCGGATGAGGCGCCCACCACCGCGATCGATCGCGGCCGGAACAGCGGATCGAGCCTCGGCCGCTCGAAGGTCGACGCCGGCATGTCAGCGACCCTTGAACACCGGCGATCGCTTTTCGAGGAAGGCCGTGCGGGCCTCCAGCGCATCCTCGGTCTTCGACAGCGCCATGGTGAAGTTCTGCTCCATCCGATAGCCCTCGCGCTGCGGCATCTCCTCGACCATGTTGGAGGTCTGCTTGGCGTATTTCATCGCCAGCGGCGCCTTGGTCGCAATCTCCTGCGCCACCGCCATCGCCGTCGGGATCAGGTCCTTCGCGCTGGTGACCTCCTCGATGATCGAGCGCTCCTTCAGTTCGGCGGCGGTCAGACGGACGCCGGTGAAGAACATCCGCCGCGCGGTCGAACGGCCGAAGAGCGCGTGCACCATGGCGGCTCCGCCGGCCAGGCCGACATTGATCTCCGGCATGCCGAAGCGCGCCTCCTCGGAGGCGTAGTAGATGTCGCAGGCGGCCATCAGCCCCAGCCCCGCCCCCAGCGCCACGCCATTGACGGCCGCGATCACCGGCTTGTCGCATTCGCGGATGGCGTTGCCGGTCTCGCGGACGGCGCGGTTGTGGGCCAGGAAGTCGCCGGGGCTGTCGGACTTCGGACGATCCTTGAGATCGGCGCCCGCGCAGAAGCTCTTCCCCGCCCCGGTCAGCACCGCACAACGGATGTCGTCGCGCTGCGAGATTTCATCGAAGACGGCGATGAGTTCGAAACGCGTCGCCCGGTCCAGCGCATTCACCGGGGGGCGGTCGAGCGTCACCAGGGCGACGGCTCCATCGAGTTCCACGCGCACGTTCCTGTGGTCGAACATTCCACCCTCCTCCTGCGGATCTGCTCCTGACCGGTCGGTCAGTCACTCCATTTCTTATCGAGCGACCTCGGCCTTTGCAACGGGCGCCGGCGAAATTTCAGGGCCTTGACTGACCGCCCGGTCAGCCCTACGCTTTCGACAGTCCGCGGGTCATGGAACCCGCCGTCGATCCAAGGGAGGAGTTCTGGACATGAGACTTTTCAACCGTAGAACCGCCATGGCCGCGCTGGGCCTGACGGCCGGCCTGGCCTTCGCGCCGATGACCGCATCGGCCGCGGACGACCCGATCCGCCTGGTCATCCCCTATGGCGGCGGCGGCCTCATCGACGGCCTCGTGCGCGAAATGGCCGACACCATGAGCGCGGAACTGGGCCAGCCGGTCATCATCGAGAACAAGCCGGGCTCGAACGGGATCATCGGCGCAGCCTACGTCGCCGCGGCCAAGCCCGACGGCCTCACCTATCTCGTCGGCGCCACCGGTCCGCTGTCGCTGAACGTGCTGCTGCGCAAGAACCTGCCCTTCAGCATGGAGTCCTTCGAGCCGGTCGGCACCATGTTCAGCGGCCCGCTGACGATCGCCGTCCCCGCCAAGATGGGCGTGGATACGATCGAAGGCCTCAAGGCCTGGGGCGAGTCGGGCAAGCCGCTGCGCTATGCCATGCTCGGCCCCGGCAGCGTGACCCATCTCTTCGGCATGGTGCTGCAGGACGTTCTCGGTACCGAACTGGTGCCCGTCGCCTACAAGGCGAACCCGGAGATGATCATCGATCAGATCGGCGGGCAGGTGGAACTGAACTTCTCGACCCCGATCTCGCTGATCAAGCACGTCGAGTCCGGCGACCTGCGCATCATCGCGATCTCCACCGAGAAGCGGATGGACCAGTATCCGGACATCCCGTCGGTCACCGAACTCGGTTATCCGCAGCTCGTGTCGTCGTTCTGGTTCGGCCTCGTCGCTCCGGCGGGAACGCCGCAGGAGGAGAAGGACCGGGTCGCCGCGGCGCTGCAGAAGGCCGTCAGCGTCGAAACGCTGCAGCAGAAGATGATCAATGCCGGCATGACGCCCGAAGTCGGCGGACCCGATGCGATGAAGGCCCAGCTCGACTGGGACGTCGACTTCTGGGGCAGCGTCATCTCGAAGAACAACATCGCGCTCGACGACTGAGCCTTCGGCCCTTCAGCGATCGCCGAGACTGGAGGCCTCGCCCGGCACAACCGGCGAGGCCTCTCCGCATTCGGGCGCCCGTGTCGTCCCGTGGCGAGTGGCGATCGTCCGGCTTCCCCCCGCACGTTTTCGGTCGATGGCGCATGTCTTTCGCCAGAACGGGTGCCCACCGGCGGGAGACATGCTTTGGCGTCAGCGCTTGTGGAGCCCGCCAAGCAGGATGTCGGCATACTGGTTGACGATCTCTTCCGCCGTCAGGCCCTTCTCGGGATCGTACCAGCGGTGCATCCAGTTGATGCCCGACAGGATCAGCCGCCCGGCCATGGCCGGATCGACAGCATTGAACTCGCCGTTCTCCACCCCCTCGCGGATCAGGTCGCGCAGCCTGCGTTCGAACTGGCGGCGCCTGGCGATGCGCGTCTCGAGCCGGTGCCGGTCGGGATCGGACCAGAAGGCGTTGCTGGCGGCGATCCAGGCCGAGCGATGGTCCGAGAAGAAGGTCGTCGCCGCGACCATGAAGGCACGCACCTTCTCGGCGGCGCTGCCCTCCGCGGGGATGCGTTCCTCGACGAAGGAGTAGAGTTTCTCCGTGGCAGAAAAGGAGATCCGCGCGTAGATGTCTTCCTTGCTGGCGAAGTGATGGTAGAGCAGCGCCTTGGACACGCCGGCCGCACTGGAAATGTCGCGCATCGAGGTCGCCTCGTACCCCTTCTCCGCGAAGATCCTGGCTCCGATATCGAGCAGCGAGCGTGCCCGATCGCTGGTCTGAGCATCGGCCGCGCGCGCATCGAGATCTTCGCTCACGTCCATCATCCTCTGAATGCCCTGTCGCCATGATGCAGGCTGACCGCCTGGTCAGCGACCTTAGCCTCCCGCCCGAAGCCGCTCAAGGCGCCATGCAGCCGGAATCGCCCGCAGACGCCCGGTTCTCGGGGCTGGCGACTGCGGCCTTCGCACCCAACCTCATGCGCGTCCGCCGCCGGCGTTCCCCTCCGGCATGCGACCCAGCCGCCGCGGCAGTTCCGCGACCACATGGTCGAGGAAGACGCGGATCTTGGCCGGCACGTACGGTGTCTCGAGATAGGTGGCGAAGATCCCCTCGTCGAAGGTGGTGTTCGTCACGCGATAGTGCGGAAGGACGCGCACGAGGCGACCGGCCGCGATGTCGGCCGCCACGGTATAGTCGTCCAGAAGCGCGATGCCATGCCCCTCCCGCGCGGCGATCAGCAGCACCTGGCCGTTGTTGGTCGCGAAGTTGCTCGGAACCGGCACCTCGACGTCGGCGCCGTCCAGCCGGAACCGCCAGTAGGGGGGATCGGCTCCGAGCCAGTAGGCGAGGCAGCGATGTGCGGCAAGGTCCAGCGGCGAGGCGAGCGGCGGCGCGGCGTCCAGATAGGCCGGCGCGGCAACGAGGATGCGCTGGCTCGACAGGAGGCGCCGCCGCACCAGCCCGCTCTCCTGCGGCGGAGCGATCCTGAAATCGATGTCGAACCCGTCCTCGCGCAGCCGGGCCGGCCGTTCCGACAGGTGCAGTTCCACCGTCAGGTCGGGATGCATGGCGGCGAATCCCGCCTGCGTCCGGGCGAGAAAGGTGACGCCGAACATGATGCGCGAATGTATGCGCAGCACGCCCTTCGGCGCCTCCTGCAGCGCCGAGATGCCCGCGTCGGCGCGCGCGACGGAGGCGAGGATGTCCCGCGCCTGCGCGACATAGGCCTCTCCAGCCTCCGACAGCGCCAGATTGCGGGTCGAGCGGTGGATGAGCGTGACGCCGAGATGTTCCTCGAGCTCGCTGATGCGCCGCGAGACGCTGGCCGTCGACATGCCGAAGCGCCGCCCGGTCGCCGAGAAGCTGCCGCTCTGGGCGGTGGCGACCAGCAGATCCATCGCGCGCAGCTTGTCCATGCGGATTTTTGCATTTTCCTGAAAGGTGAGGCGCGAACTTAATCAATAGTGCCGAAATGCGCAACGACCTACCGTAACCACACCTGACGAATGCCAAGGGAGGTAGATGGTATGGAATTCGGTGTCTTCCTGCTCGCGCAGCAGCGCAGCTACGACCAGTCGTCGTTCGACGTGATCCACAATTCGATCGAGCAGACCGTCGCGGCCGAACAGGCCGGTTTCGACGTGGCATGGTATGCCGAACACCATTTCAACAACTACTCGCTCTCGCCCTCGCCGCTGATGCTGTGCGCCCATGCCGCGGCGAAAACGTCCACCATCCGGGTCGGCCCGGCCGTCTGCGTGCTGCCGCTCTACCAGGCGCCGCGTTTCCTGGCCGAGGTCGGACTGGTCGACACGCTGTCGAACGGCCGGTTGGAACTGGGCATCGGCTCGGGCTACCAGCAGTTCGAGTTCGAGCGCTTCGGCACGGATCTGGCAGAGGCCGGCAAGATGTTCGCCGAGTACCTGGACCTGATCCCGCTGGCCCTGACCCAGAAAACCTTCGAGTATCACGGCAAGATTCTCGACATCCCGCCGAGCAGCCTCAACGTGCGCTGCGTCCAGAAGCCGATGCCGCCCATCTGGGTGACGACCGGCAATCCGGTGGTTCGCGCCCGCGCCATGCGCGAGGGCCACAACCTCTTCATCACGGCGCTGCTCGGCGGCAACGACGCCATCCGCGGCCTCCGCGCAAAGATGGTGGAGGCGGCCGAGTCGGCCGGCGTCGACGTCGACGCCACGAAGTTCGGCTTCCTGCGCTGCGGCTATGCCAGCAACGACCGGGCCGAGATCGACCGCTATCTCGACAGCGCCCGCTTCGCCCGCCGCCTGTCGGAGAGCCTGCGCGACCGCCGCCAGGAGACCGACGACGGCTATCTGATGCAGGAAGTACCGCTGCAGCAGGAGCTGAGCCTCGACGACATGCGCGAGAACCTGCCCGTCGGCGAGGTCGACCGCGTGATCGACAAGATGCTGGAGGAGATCGAGATCCTGAAGCCGCGCCACATCGCGCTGCAGACCCAGCTCGGCGACGTCGACCAGAAGACGATGCTGCGGCAGATCGAACTCTGGGGCGACCGGATCATCCCGGCCATCAAGAAGGCTCTCGGCACGCCCGCGAAGGCGCCCGCCACGGCCCGCTCCGCGGCAGCCTGAACCGATGGAGATCGTCGTCTCGCGCGCCGCGCCGGTGCGGCTCCAGGCGCCGGACGCGTTCGACCGGTTTTCCGTCGCGGTCGGGTCCGGCGGGGCGCCGGGCCTGCAGAAGGCACTGGATGGAATCGCCAGGATCGACGGCGGCACGCACGCGTGGGTGTTCCCGCAGGCCGTGCGCAGGCTGGCCGGCCGGAAAAGCGACGAGGCCTGGAACGCCCGCTTCGATGCCATGCTGGCCTTCGCCGCCGACCGCGGCTGGCTGGCGTCCGACGGCGCCATCCGCGCCCATATCGACGTTCGGGAGGAATAACGGGATGGACCCCACGCGCTTCAGGCAGGCCATGCGCCTCCATGCGGCCGGCGTCTGCATCGTCGCCACCGGTTCGGGCCAGGAGCGCCACGGCATGACGGTCTCCTCGGTCACGTCGGTCTCGGCCGAACCGCCGCTGGTGCTCGTCTGCCTCAACCGGACGGCGTCCTGCCACGATCCGATCACCGCAGCTCCCGCCTTCAGCGTCAACATCCTGGCCTCCCGCCAGACCGATGTCGCGATGGCCTTTGCCGGGGCGACCGGGCTGAGCGGCACGCGGAAATTCGAGATCGGCCGCTGGACGCAAGCCTCGGCGCCGGTGCTCGACGGCGCGCTCCAGACGCTGCTCTGCGAGCCGGCCGGGCGGCACGATGCCGGAACCCACACGATCCTGATCGGGCGTGTGATCGAAGCCCTCGGCTTCGGCGGCGACGGCGCCCTGGTCAATTTCGACGGCGCCATGCGCGAGGTCGCCGCTTCGTCCCGCCAGGCCGCGTGAAGACACTGGCCGACGCCCGCGGCCGGCGCGGTCAGTCCGGCGCCGCGAGCCGGTCGTGCGCGGCCGTCCGCCGCCCCGGGGGCCGCCGCGCGAGCATCCACCAGGCCACCGCCAGCACAGCGGCGGCTGCCGCCAGAGTGGCGGCCGTTTCCGCCGGCGGGGCCGCCAGAAGGAGACCCGGGAAGAACACCAGAAGAAAGGGCAGCACGTAGAGAAACCAGCCGAAACGCATGGCCGCGAAAGCGGTTTCGGCGAACCTGGCCCCCGAAATGCTGCTCGCCGCCAGCGCCGCGAAGGCTACCGGCGGCGTGATCATCGCCACCACGCCGAAATAGAGCACGAACATGTGTGCCGCGATCGGCTCGACGCCCAGCTTCACGAGGCCGGGGACGAGCAGCGTCGCCACGACGATGTAGACGCCGCTCGTCGACAGCCCCGCGCCGAGTACGAGGGCGGCGAGCGCCGTGAGCGCGAGCGAGAGGAACAGGCTCTTCTCGCCGACATGGATCAGCCCGAGCGCAAGGCTGACGTCGAGCCCGGTGAGGTTCAGTGCGCCCACCACCACGCCGAGGCCGGACCCGGCCAGAACCAGCGTGGCCATGGCACGCGCCGTTCGCGGCAGGACCGCGAGCAGGCGCGCTGCAAAGCCGCGCGGACCGGCCAGAAGGATGCCCACCATCGCTGCGGTCGCCGCGCCCATGACGCCGGCCATCGCCGTCGCGCGGTCGCCGGCGGTCATGACGACCGTGATCGCCGCGAAGGGCGCCAGATGCCAGAGCATCGACCATCGCAGCGGCCCTGCCGACGGCAGACCGGACGGTTCCGGCTCGCGCTCCGCCTCGATCCGGCGGCCGTAGCGGCCGGCATGCAGAAGCATGATCGCATAGCAGATCGTCGCCGGTACGGCGGCCGAAAGGGCGATCGTGCCGTAAGGGATGCCGCTGACGTCGGCCATCAGGAAGGCGGCGGCGCCCATCACCGGCGGCGTCAGCTGGCCGAGCGTCGAGGAGAGCGCCTCGATGCCGCCCGCCTGGGGCGCGGGCACCCCCATGCGCCGCATCCCGCCGATGGTGACGTTTCCCGAGGTCAGCACGTTGGAGGTGGCGCTGCCCGAAACCGTGCCGAACAGCGCCGAGGAGATGATGGTCGCCTTGATGGCGACTCCGCTGCCGCCCCGGGCCAGCCTGAGCGCCAGGACGTCGAGTGCCGCGGCCCCGCCGGAGGCTTCGAACATCGCGCCGAACAGGATGAAGACGGTGACCGTGCCGCCGATGACGGCGAGTGCCTGCCCCAGAAAGGCATCGCCGCCGACGACCATGTAGGAGACGTACCGCGCAGCGGTGACGGGTGCGGCGTCGAACGGCGCACCCATGAACTGCGCGAGGTAGCCCACCGCAAGCGTGGCCCCGACCAGCACCACCATCGCGCGCCCGGAGGCCAGTCCGAGCGCCCAGGTGACGGTTGCCATGACGGCGAGCGAGACCGCCAGAATCGACGGCGTGGGCCGGACGAACAGCGCGGCGTCGCTGCCGAAATGCACGACGAGAAAGGCGCCGGCCGCAATGGCGATCAGCGAGCCGCCGACGAGGACGGTCGCCGCAGCAGGTCGCGCGCGGCGGGCCGCCTCGAGCAGGACGAAGACGATGGAGCAGGCGAGCAGGACGCTGAGAAACTGCTCGCCGACGAAGCGCATGGACAGTGCGCGGCCCGGGTCGACCGCCCAGAGGACCGGCAGGGCCGCAACGAGCGTAGCTGCGGCCGCGGAGGCAACCGAGATCGCCTGCCTTGCAGGCGTATGCTTCAATTCGACAGTCCCTTCTCGCGGAAGAAAGCCTCGGCGGCGGGATGGTAGGGAAGTCCGATGTCGGCGTTGATGCGGGCGGGGTCGAACCAGGCCATGCTGGCGACCGACTGGACCATCAGGTTCTTGCCGCCGTGAAGGCTCTCGACCATCCTGCGGACGGTGTCGTCCGCCTCGCCGGCATGGGTATAGACGAAGTAGTCATACTCCAGGACGACCGTTTCCTTGTCGATGTCGACCAGCGACGGGTCGGGCTGCAGGCGGCCGAGCGAGGCCACCGGAAGAACGTCCTTCAGCTTCGCCAGGGCTTCCGCGCCATCGTCGAACGGCATCGGCACGAGGCCGCCGACCGTCCGGGATACCTGCTCGTCGCGCGGCGTGCCGATGACGAAGATGTAGGCGTCGAGCTGTCCGGCCGCGAAGGCGTCGGCCATGGCCGTGAAGTCGTTCACCGGCACCTTCTCGACGTCGTCATAGCTCAGGCCGCCATTGGCCAGCATCGCCGAGATCAGCAGTTCGCCGGTGACGGCGGCACGGAAGCCGGCTGGAAGGCGCTTTCCCCTGAGGTCGTCGAAGCTGCGGATGCCGCTGTCCTTGCGGACGGCGAGCGCCATGCGCAGCGGCTGGAGCCGGGCGACCAGCCGCAGGTTGGACATCTTCTGTCCCTCGAACCGGCCGAGCCCCAGCATCGCCTCGCGAACCGCGAAGGCGTTCTCCAGACCGAAGTCGACCTCGCCGCCGTCGACGAAAGCCGCCCCCTGGCTGGTGCTCTTGTAGGGCTGCGGACGCAGGTCGAGCCCGCCGATCTCGCCGGCGGCGCGGGCGACGGCGAGCGCGATGTTGTAGGTCGACGAGCCCTGCGCGGCCGAGGCGATCGTCACGGGTTCGGCGCGCGCGCCGCAGATCATGGCCGTCGCCGAGAGGATCAGTGTCGCTGCGAAGCGGATGAACATGGATATCAAGTCCCGTCGATGGTGAAAAAGCCGGCTTTCCAAAGGAATACCGTTGCGTGGCGGAGGATGCTAGGACACGTTCGGCCCGAAAGAAACACATCCAGGCGACCGCAGATGACTGAACACACGGAAAAATCGATCACGCGCGAATCTCTGCGGCTGCGCAACCCTTTCGTGTATCCATCGTCTGGAACCGAGACGCAGATCGCCGACATATTCTCTCGCGTCATGGGCGTCATGCCCGTGGGTGCCGATGACGACTTCTACGATCTTGGAGGCGATTCTCTGCTCGGCGAGCAGATCAGCATGGAAATCCTGCGGATCACGGGACAGGTCTTCCCGATCTCGGGACTTTTCGAAAGCGGCACTCCGCGCGCCATTGCAGCGCATCTGTCGGGCGCGACGCAGGAACCGCAGGCCGGGGCGGCTGCCCGCGAGACCTTCTTCATCGTCCACGGCCGCGGCGGCTACACGGTGCTCCGCCCGACGTTCAAGGCCGGCATGACGAGCGGGGCGCGCGTCGTCATGCTGGAACTGCCGGGGATCCGCGGCGACGCACCGTTTCCGCGCAGCGTGCCGGAGATCGCAAGGGCCTATGTCGACCAGATCGAACGCGAGCAGCCGCATGGCCCCGTGCGACTGGCTTCGTTCTGCATGGGGGGGCTCATCGCCCTGGAAATGGCGAACCTCCTGGAGCAAAGGGGGCGCACGCTCGGCGGACTCGTGCTGCTGGACCCTGGCCTGCCGCGCTCGCTCCGACACCGGCATCGCGCCCTCCGCATGGTCGAGGCGAATGCCGCAAGCTGGCGCGCGAAGCTGATCCTCTTCGGCAGCACGGGCAGGCTGTCGGAAACCGATCCTTTCCTCGAACCGCTGTGGCTTCGTGCGCGCGCCATCGCCAACATGAGCAGCAGTCTGAGGAAGCTGCTCGGCATGGAAAAGAAGGCACTCTACCGCAATGCGGGCCTGAAGGACTGGCCGCGCGCCTGGCTGACCGCCACGTATCGGCATGCATGGCCGCGGCCCTCCGGCATCCGCGCGCATATCCTGGCCTCCGAGGGACGCGCAAAGAGCTTCCTCAAGCGGGACGGGGCGTGGGAACATCTCCTGCCCAACCGCAGCGTCTACGTGCTCGTCGGCAGGCACAACGAGATCGGCGGCGAATCCAGCCATGTCGCTGCTGCCCTGGAGACCCTGTTGCTCGGCGGCGAACTGGCGCGCGAAACGGCCATGTCGCCGCCATTCACGTCGTCCGGGACGGAAACGCGGGCAGCCGCGGGCGCCGTTACGGCGACAGCCGCGTCCTGAGGTCTGTCCGAAGGACCTTTCCGTTGGCGTTGCGCGGCAGCGCGTCGACCAGGACGAAGCGGCGCGGCCGCTTGTCCGGCTGCAGCTCGATGCGGCAATGGGCGGCCAGCTCGGGCTCGCCGATGCTGCCGTCCGTCACGACGAAGGCCGCGATCTCCTCGCCCAGGACGGGATCGGGATAGCCGACGACGGCCACGTCGCGCACGCCGGCCCGCCGGGCGATGGCTGCCTCGACCTCGCCCGGGTGGACGTTCGCGCCGCCCCGGATGATGAGGTCGGACGTCCGTCCGACGACGGTGAGGAAACCGTCCGCGCTCAGCCGCGCGAGGTCGCCCGTATAGGCCCAGTCGTCGCGGATGCGATCACCCGCCACCCTGTCGCGGCCCCGGTAGAGCTGGCTGGCCATCCCGACCGAACGCACCCGGAGTATCCCGACCTCGCCTGTGGGGACCGGGCGGTCGGCATCGTCGACGATTTCGACCGACACGGAGGGCAGGATGCGCCCCTCGGTGTCGGGCCGCGCGAGCAGGTCCTCACCTTCCAGAATCGAGACGGTGCCCGAGAGGCTGGCGGAAAAGCAGTGGAGGAAGCCGGGGGTGAGGCGGCGGTAGGCGCGGATCTTGTCGGCGGCGCTCATGCCGGAGCCGCCGCAATAGAGCGTCTCGAGCGTCGGCAGGAAAGGGCGGTCCCCCTCCCCTACGGCGTCGAGCATGGCCGAAACGGTCGCCGGAACGGCGAACAGGAAAGTGACGTTCTCCCGCCGCACCCGTTCGGCGAGTTCGTGGGCACCGAAGGTCGGCGGATGGAAGAGAACCGTCGCCCCCTGCAGAAGCTGTCGCAGCGTGTGGTGCCGGGACGCCGAGAAAGACAGGGGGTAGGCGTTGAGGAAGCGGCCGCCGAGCGAGGCACCTTGGGGCCTGCGCAGCATCAGCCCGCTCCTGCAGCGCTCGAACAGTTCGGCATGGCCGAGGACGACGCCGGCAGGCCGACCCGTCGTGCCCGACGTCAGCGAGATCGTGGCCGGATGCGCGCCCGACCGGTGTTCGATCGGCGGTGTCCCCGGCTGCCGCGCGACGAGTTCGGCGAAGTCGGCGTTCCAGACGATGGTCGGGTAGGCTCCGGCGCCGAGATCGCGATCCTCGATGATGAAGGCGAGATCGAATTCCTCCGCGAGACGGCCGCGCTCTTCCGCACGTGCGCGGAAGTCGATCGGCAGCGCCACGGCGTCGAGCATCCACAAGGCGAAGAGCGCGGTCGTGTTGTCGATGCCGTCCCGCAGCGCGATGCCCACCTGGCCGCCGGCGCCGACGCCGCGAGACCGCAGCGCGCGCGCGAGCTTCGCCGATTGCGCCATGAGGTCGGAAAAGCTCAGGCTGCGCGATCCCTGAACGACGGCCGGACGGTCGGCTTCGCGGTTCGCGAGCGCCAGAATCGCATCGGTCAGGTTGGCACTCGGCTGATGTTCCGGCATCCGATACCCTCTCCGGCCCCTCGGGTCCCGACGAACTGCGTCCGCCGCAGATTGCACGTGGCCGGCGCCTTGTCCATTGCGGCGTACAGCCGTGACCGACCTGGAGTCGGCGGCATGACCGGGAGGCGCGACGTTCGTCCATGTCCCTTGTCAAGGGTTCGATTTTACGGCATCGAGTTGCAATTGTAGAATAGAATCAACCATGGGCATTGGGAAAGGTTGGGGGAATGGACAGCAAGATCGGACTGGCGGCGGCACTGGCCGCGCTCTCGCTCGCCGCGGGCATCGAAACGGCAGTTGCGGTGGAATACGTGGTCGACAGCGACGTCGGCCTGGCCCGGATCGAGGCCCTGACCTCCGCGGATGCGCTTCGCGACGAACTTCACACCCTTCTCTCGATCAATCCGACCGACCCCATGGTCGGAACCATCACGCGCAAGATCATCCTTCTAGGACAGGTCGACGGCGGTCCGTCGGACATGTTCGCCATGGACGTGACTTCCTATGCGAGCATGATGGGGCCGTACTGACTGCGATCGGCAGCCTCCCGGTCCACGACGTCCGGGTTTTCGGGAACGAGTAACGAGTAGCTTTCCGCCGGCACCCTACGCTCGCTTGGGCGACGTGCCGGTCCCGGAGGTGGACCTTGGGGGATTTCGACGTCGTCCTCGCCGCGGATTTCGCTTCGGCAGAGGATACGGGCGCACGCGTCGCTGCCGAATGCGCAGTCCAGTGGGACATGGGTCTCCGCACCGGGCTGCTGCATCTTCCCTCGGCACCGGGCCGCCGGATCGTCCCGGACATCCATCGGTGCCTGCGCGAACGCCTTGCCGAGATCGTCGAGCTCGATCAGCCGGTCAGCACGCGGCTCCTGGTGGTGCATGCGCCGACGGCGCTCGCCCCGCTCCCGGCGACGCTCGCCAATCTGCGAACGCAGCGGATCGTGCTCGTGCACGACCGCTCCCCCGATCGCGACACGCTCGGCCGATTGATGGGGCTCGCGCGCGCGCCGATCGTCTGGGCACCCACCAATCGCTGGGTTCGTGCGGCCGTCGACGCGCTCGGGCTTCCCATCGACGTCGAGGAGATCGACTGGCGACCGCCCGTCGGCACACCCCTCGGACGCGAGCGAGCGCGGCGCGGAAACGGCCGCTTCACCATCGGCCATATCGATTTCGGCGGGGCTGCGCATTGGCCGGACCGTGCCGAAGCGCTTGCATCGTTGCTGCCGGCCGACGGCAGCGTCGACATCCGCCTGCTGGGCAGGCCGCCGGCATCCCTGCTGTCGCGCGACACGATTCCGGACGCGTGGCGCGTCCGCGAACGCGGCGCGATGACGATCGATGCCTTTCTCGACGGGCTCGACGCGCTCGTCTACGCCCCGGCCGGGATGCCCGGGACGGTTCCCGACAGCGTGCTCGGCATCGCTCTGACGAAGGGCTGCGTCGTCGCGACCCTGCCCCATCTTCGCCACCATCTCGGAGACGGCCCGGTCTACGGCGAATGCGGCGACTTGTTCCAGGCGGCGATCTCGATCCTCGAAAGGCCCGGTCTTCCGGACGTGCTCGAACGCGCAGCCCTGTCGGCGACGCGCCAATTCCCAAGGGAGCTCCACGTCGAGCGGGTGACCCGGCTGGCGGATCTACGGTCCCCGGCATTGCCGGCGACGGCAACGCGGCCACGGCCCCGCACGCGCCGCGTCCTGTTCCTCGCGTCGAACGGGGTGGGACTGGGTCACGTGTCGCGGCTGCTGGCCATCGCGAACCGATCGGCAGGACGTTTCGAACCGATCTTCGTATCCCACGCGCAGGCCCTGCCGCTGCTGCGCGGCTCCGGCTATCCGAGCGAGTACATCCCTTCGCTGTCGGACACCGGCGCGGATCCACGGCTGTGGGACCGCTGGCTGCGCAGCGAACTGGAACGGCTGATCTATGCCTACGAGGCGGAAGCGCTCGTCTTCGACGGCAACAATCCGACACCCGGCATCGTCGAGGCGGCACAGGCGCAGGCACCCTGCCGACTGGCCTGGGTGAGGCGCGGCATGAACGGCCCCCTCGCCTCCCCATACCTCTCGAATGCGGAGCATTTCGACCTCATCATCGAGCCCGGCGAGATCGCCGCCGAACGCGACAGGGGCGCCACGGCGTCTCTCCGGCACGAGGCGCTTCAGATCGATCCGGTAACGCTGCTCGACCCCGGCGATCTGCTCGACCGCGAGGAGGCCGCCCGGCTTCTCGGGCTCGATCCGTCGAGACAAGCGGTGCTGGTCCAACTGGGCGCGGGGGCTCATCGCGACGTGGTCACCCTGGTCGATCGGGTGGTGCGGTGCCTGCGCACGTTCGCCGGCCTGCAGATCGTCATCGCCGAGTGGGCGAACGCCATCGCCCCTCTGTCGCTCTGGCCGGACACCACCGTCGTCAGCGCCTATCCTCTCAGCCGCTATCTCCGGGCCTTCGATTTCTGCATCTCCGCAGCCGGGTACAACAGCTTTCACGAGGCGATCGCCTTCGGCGTGCCGACCGTCTTCATCGCGACCACGCACGCGGCGGTCGACGACCAGAGAGGACGGGCGCGCTACGCACAGGACATGGGCGCGGCGCTGGAACTGCCGGAGGACAAGCTCTTCCAGTTGCCGGCGGTGTGCGCGGTGATGCTCGATCACCGCGCGCGAGCGGTCATCCGCGAGAAATGCGCGCTGCTGCGCAGACCCAACGGCGCGGAGCGGGCAGCCGGCGCCATAGCCGAACTGCTGAGCGCTGCATGAGCAGGAGACGAACGTCGCCGCCTCTCCTGTCCGAACGGCAGGCGGCCCACTATCGGGCTCTCGACGCGATGCTCGGCGTTCTCGACGCTCACGACGGCGCGGGACGCGCCGCGCGCCGCATTACCCTGATTCCCGAGAAGACTCCGCCGACCGTGACGCTGCGCGCGCTCCTGCCCGACACATGGCCCGCCATCGAGGAGGTACGAACCCCTCTGCGCCCGCGTCCAGGCTGGCTCGTCCCGGACCAGGCGACGGCTGCGCCGGTGACGGTCGTGGCGCTCTTCGGACTCGATGCGCAAGGCATCCGGATCGCGCTCGACCACCTCGCGGCCCGGCAGCGGGAGACACCCGGTTTCCTGCCGGTCTGCTTCACCGACTGGCCGGATCACGCGGGCTTCCGCCGCAGGGGCTTCATCGTCGAACACTTCGTCCCCGAGCATATCCAGGACCCGGCAGGCCTCGGCCATTTCCGCGCACGCTTCATGCTGCTGTGGCGCAAATGGGGTGGGGCGGCACTGGTCGATCTTTCGCCGCCGACCCTTCTCGCATCGAGGATCGGCGACCTCGGGATGTTCGGGCCGCAAATGGTCCGCAGCGAGACGGACAGGGCCTGGGAACGGCCGAAGCCGGAGCGCCTGCCTGCGGCCAAGCCCGACATCGCGGCGCTCCGCGCCGAGTATGCCGCACGCGGCCTGAACGACGTGCCCGACACGTTCGTGCTCTACCGCATCGTCGGCAACGATCTCCATCCGCGGCACGAACCCGGCCAGTCGCTGCGCAACGTCCGCTTCATCCTCGAGAACGAACCCCGGTTCGCCGGCTGCGAGAAACGCTGGGTGGTGAACCGGATCATCGATCCGGAAACGGAAGCGTCGATCCTCGACCTCCTGGATCGCGCCGGGCAGACCTATCTGCACATCCGCTTCGACCCGGAGGAATACGCCCGGCAGGACTGGGACTTCTCCGGCTTCGCGGACCCGGCCTTCTGGCTGGCCCCGATGGACTGTTCGGAACGGATGCGGATGCGCCTCGAGACGCGCCTGCGGCGCCACAAGATCAACTACGCGATCAACAACAACGGCGCGCGCAACGCCGCGCTGAACGACGGGCGTGGCCGGGCGAAATGGGTCCTCCCCTGGGACGGCAACTGCTTCCTGTCGCAGATCGCCTGGGACAGGCTCGTCGCGGACGTCACGTCGCGCCCCTATCTCAAGTATTTTCAGGTGCCGATGGCGCGGCTGTCGGACACGGAGGCGGCGACGACCGCCGATCTCAGCCATCTCGCGACCGAAGAGCCGCAGGTGATCTTCAGGTCGGATGCGGAGGAATCCTTCGACGAAGCCTTCCCCTACGGACGCCGGCCGAAGGTCTCGCTGTTCTGGAGACTGGGGATCCCCGGCGACTGGGACCTCGCGCGCGACGACGTCTGGGACGTCCCGCGGCCGGAGCGCACGCCACGCGGTGCAGAGTTCGGGACGGCCGGCTGGGTGTCCCGTCTCCCGTCCGGCCGCTCTCACCTGGAAGCGCCGTCGAGGTCGAGCCAGACGGGACGCGAACTGGCACGCAACGAAGCGATCGTGGCGACGCTCGACGAACTCGACCATGCGGCACTGGCGCGACACTGGAGGCGGGACCGGCTCACCGCCTATGACGACGCGGCGCTCGATCGCCTGGCGGCGGCACCCGACGGCTCGATCGCGGCGCGGTGGCGCGAGGCGCTGGTGCAGGCGGGCGAAGCGGGGATCCTGCGCGGCCTGCAGTCGGTCGTCGACAAGACCACCCTGCCCCCGAGCGGCGATCCCCACGACTACTGGAACCCGGCGCCGTTCTGGTGGCCGAACCCGGCCACCGCCGACGGCCTGCCCTACGTCCGGCGCGATGGCGAGCGCATTCCTGGAACCGAGCTCTATTCGCCGCACAGCGAGCGCTATGACCGCACGCGCCTGCAGCGCTTCTTCGACGATGCGACCGTGTGTGCGCTGGCCTGGCGGGTCACCGGAGAACGACGGTTCGCCGAGCATGCCGCGGCCATGCTGCGCTGCTGGTTCGTCGATCCGCAGACGCGGATGAACCCGCATCTGACCTTCGCGCATTGGCGGCCGGAGCCGATCGCCAGGCATGCCGTCGGCTATGGCCTCATCGACCTGAAGGACCTCTATTTCTTCCTCGACGCGGTCCGGCTCATGCACGCGTCGGGAGCGCTCGACGATGCGGCGGAGGACCGGTTCCGCGCCTGGCTCGCGACCTATCTCGACTGGATCCAAACCGGCCCGCAAGGCGCCGCCGAACGCGCAGCCCCCAACAATCACGGCACGTGCTTCGACCTCCAGGTCGCCGCCATCGCCGCCTATCTCGGCGACATGCGAGCGCTGTCGGCCACCATGCGGTCGGCGAAGGCGCGCATGCTCGCGCAATTCGCGCCGGACGGCAGCCAGCCGGGGGAACTGACGCGGCAGACGTCCGCGCACCGTGCGAGCTTCAACCTGCAGAGCTGGGTCAACCTGGCGCGGCTGGCAAAGACGGTGGGCTGCGACCTGTGGGGCTGCGAAGGTGCCGATCACCGCTCGCTGCGCGGGGCGCTGGGCTGGCTCCTGCCCCGTCTCGACCAGCCGAACTGGTCGTATCCGCAGGTCTCGGCGTTCGACCGGAACCGTCGTTTCCCCCTCGCGGCCGCGGCGAAGGACGAACTCGGCCTGGAGGCCGCGGACCGGTCGGACGGAGGGGCGCTCGATCCCGCCGAATGGTCGCCGATCCATCATCCACGCGACGGGGTGAAGCCCTTCTGGCTCGTCGATCACCTGACGGGCTGCGCGTCGTCGGCCCTGACGGAACGGCGGGACGACGCCCTGCGGTTCCGCGGCGCGTAGACCCCGTCGGCAGGCGCAGGCCGGGACCTGTTCGTCCCGGATGCGCATCGCCGTGGCCCGTGGCGCAGGGCAATGCCGCCCGCGATGGCCGCCTCAGCCCGCCACGACCGCCTCCGCCTCGATCTCGACCTCGTAGTCGCCGACGAGGGCGCCCACCTCGACGAGGGTGTTGGCAGGGAGGATCTCGCCGAAGACGCGGCCGTGGGCGCGCGAGACGGGCTCCCACCTGGCGGCGTCGCGGAGGTAGATGCGGGTGCGCACCACGTCCTCCATCGTGCCGCCGAGCGCGTTCAGCGAGGCGGCGATCTTGTCTAGGATGTAGGTGGTCTGCGCGCCCGGATTGCCCGGCGCCACACAGCGGTCGGCACCATGGGTGGCCGTGGTCCCCGAGACGAGGATGCGGTCGCCGACCCTGACCGCGCGGCTGTAGCCGGCGATGCCCTCCCAGATGCTGCCCGACGACGCCCGCAGGCGGCCCGGGCGCCCGGGCACCTCGACCGCCTCGAAGACCGACGGGATCGAGCCGAGGTGGTGGGAGAGGTCGCCGGAAGCGGTCAGGAACGGCGGACGGCGGTACTCGTCGCCGCAATCGCCCGGGATCGGCCGGGTGGCGGCAAAGGCCTCGGCGAGACGGGCGTGGTCGGCGCCGTCGAGCGCGAAGGAGAAGATCTTCAGGTTGTCGTCACGGTGCTCGCTCTCGGTGAGGCGGGCGCCGATGATGGCCGCCGCCACCGCGTCGTGTTCCAGCACCCAGCGGGTCGCGACGTTGGAGACCGAGACGCCGTGCCTGCGGCCGATGTCCGAGGCGGCCCGCAGGATGCCCTGGAAGGCGGCCCAGCCGCCGGCCTCGTCGATGAAGCGCTTGTATTTCGACCGGCTCCAGTCGGGGATCGTCTCCGGCTCGGGACGGCCGAGCCAGCGCTCCGACAGGAAGCCGCCGCACAGCGTGCCATAGGCGAAGAGCCGCACGCCGCTGCGCCGGCACAGCGCCGCGAGTTCGCCGGCGGCGCGGCGGTCGACGAGCGAGAAGGACACCTGGTTGCTGACCAGCGGGATGCCGTCGGCGAGCGCCAGTTCCAGATGCGCGGCGTCGAAATTGGTGACGCCGATCTCGCCGATCAAGCCCTCGCGCCGCAGCTCCGCCATCGCATGCAGCGCATCCAGCCAGGCCGGATGTTCGAAGGTCCACCAGTGGAACTGCAAGAGATCGACCTTTGCTGCGCCGAGCCGGTCGAGCCGTTCCTGAACGCCGCGGCGGACCACGTCCGGCGTCATCGGGCCGGGTTCGGGGCACCACTTGGTCATCGCGACGGGACGGCCCTGCCCGGGATGGCGGGCGAGCAGCCGGCCGGCGATCAGTTCGGCGCTGCCGTAGTGGTCGGCCATGTCGAAGGTGTCGAAGCCAGCCGCGGCATAGGCGCCGAGCGCGTCGGCGGCCGCGTCGGGATCGAGCGGGGCGGCGTCCTTCTCGATGTCGGCGACCTGCCAGAGGCCGCAGACCAGCCGGCTGATGTCGAGCGAACCGGCGAGCCGGGTGCGTTCGGGGCGTGCGTTCATGTCAGGTCTCGCTGGTGGTGGTTGGCGCGGGCGCCGCAGGGGACGGGGGACGCAGCACGTGGCGGGACAGGATGCGGGCCTCGCCGAGGATGCCGCGCGGACGCCAGAGCAGGATGGCGCAGAGCGCCAGTCCGATCATCACGATCTGCAGGGAGGCGGCGCGCGCCTGCTGCTCGGCCGGGAACAGGGAGGCGACGGCCGACGCCGACAGCGCCCAGATGCCCCAGACGACGAGTGCGCCGAGGATCGCGCCGCGATTGTTGCCGGAGCCGCCGACGATCAGCATCGCCCAGACCTGGAAGGTCAGGATCGGCTGATAGTTGTCGGGGGCGATGTAGCCGATGAAATGCGCCTGGGTGGCGCCCGCGAGCCCCATGATGGCGCCGCCGAGCGCGAAGGCCTGCAGGCGGAAGCGCACCGCGCTCTTGCCCAGCGCGAGTGCTGCCGGCTCGTCCTCGCGGATGGCGCGCAGAACGCGGCCCCAGGGGCTGCGGGCCAGATGTTCGAGCGCGAGATAGAGCGCCAGGACCACCGCGGCGAGCAGCGCCAGATTGGCGAGGCTGAAGGCCACCGGCCGGTCGGCGAGGCCGGCGAAGGCGCGCGGAATGAAGCCGATGCCGAAGGGGCCGCCGGTGACGGACTGCAGGTTCAGGATGCACAGATGGATGGCCACCGCGGCGCCGAAGGTGGCGATGGCCAGATAGTCGGAGCGCAGGCGGATGGTGAGCGCGCCGACGAGGAAGGTCACGAAGCCGGTGGCGACGGCAGCCCCCAGCCAGCCGGCGGCGATCGGCAGGCCGAAACCGCCGAGATGGTCGGTGGCGGCCGGCGTGGTCATGAGCGCCGAGACGTAGGCGCCGACGGCGACGAAGCCGGCAATGCCGACGTTGAACAGACCGGTCTGGCCCCATTGCACGTTGAGACCGAGGCTGATGATGGCATAGGTGAGCGCCACCGAGAGGAAGAATGCGCCGTAGCTCAGGAGATCGATCATTCCGGTCTCCCGAACAGGCCGCGCGGGCGCAAGAGCAGGATGGCGACGAGGATGACGAAGGCGACGGCGGCGCGCCATTCGGCACCGATCAGCTGCACCGTCATCGCCTCCGCGAGGCCGACGATCAGGCCGGCGATCATGGCGCCCGGCACCGAGCCGATGCCGCCGAGGATCGCTGCGGCGAAGAGCGGCAGCAGGAGGTCGAGGCCCATCTGCGGCCGGATCTGGACGAGCAGGCCCGACATGACGCCGGCGACGCAGGCGAGGCCGGCGCCGAAGATCCAGACGGTGCGGATGACCATGCGCACGTCGATGCCGGCGATGCCGGCGAGCTGGCGGTTCTCGCTCACCGCCCGCATCGACCGGCCGATGGCGGTGCGGGTCATGAGCAGGTGGATCGCGACGACGAGGACGGTCGCGAGGCCGAGCGCCAGCATCTGGTCGGGCGTGGCGCGCAGGCCGAAGCCGAGCGGTCGGGCGATCTGCAGGGCGTCGGTGAAATAGACGGGCTTCGAGGTGAAGACGAACTCAAGCAGGCTGCGCAGCGTCAGCGCCGCGCCGAAGCTCGCCATCACGAGGATGATGACGGCGCTGCCGCGGTGGCGCAGCGGGCCGAACAGCAGGGCATCGACCACGAGCGCCAGGCCGGCGGTGAGCACGATGCCGGCGACCAGCGCGACCGGCAGCGTCCAGCCGAAAGAGAAGGGGCCGAGCGGGCTGCCCGGGCCGCCGGCGAGAAAGCCGAGCCCGCTCGCCAGCGCGAGCACGAGATAGGCCCCCCAGGACAGGAACTCACCATGGGCGAAGTTGGAGAAGCGCAGGATGGAATAGGTCAGCGTGATGCCGATGGCGCCGAGCCCGATCATGGCGCCGGCCACCAGCCCGTCCATCACAACCTGCGGGGTCATGGGCGTGCCTCCGCCGGCCGGTGCCGCGACCCGAGATAGAGTTCGGCCATCACCGCATCGTCGCCGAGCGTGCGCGCATCGCCTTCCAGGCGCACCTCGCCCTCGACGAGGACGATGGCGCGGTCGGCGATGGCGAGCGCCGCCTTGACGTTCTGCTCGACCAGCACGGTGGTCACGCCGGCGGCGTTGATGGCCTTCAAGTTGGCGAAGACCTCCTGCACGACCTTCGGCGCGAGGCCGGCCGAGGGCTCGTCGAGGATCAGGACGGAGGGCTCGACGATCAGCGCACGGGCGACCGCGAGCATCTGGCGCTGCCCGCCCGACAACTGGCCGGCGCGCAGCGCCTTCAGGCGCGCGAGGTCCGGGAACATCGCGCAGAGGTCGGCGATGCGCCCGGCGCGCCGTGCCTTCGGCAGCACCTGCGCCGCCACGAGCAGGTTCTCGTGGATGGTCATGGTGGAGAAGACGTTCTCGGTCTGCGGCACGAAGGCGAGGCCATGGCGGACGCGCAGATGCGGCGGCATCGCGGTGACGTCGGCGCCCTGGTGCAGCACGGTGCCGGAATGGACCGGCACGAGGCCGGCGATGGTCTTGACCAGCGTCGACTTGCCGGCCCCGTTCGGCCCGAGCAGCAGCAGGAACTCGCCCTTGCGCACCGCCATGTCGACGCCGCGCACGATCGGCAGGTCGCGCTCGTAGCCGGAGACCAGCGCGCGGGTCGCCAGCACGATTTCGGCGTCGGCCGCGGGCGTCATGCGACGTCCCCGAGATAGGCGGCGACGACCGCCGGATCGCGGGCGATCTCGGCCGGTGGGCCTTCTGCCAGCAGCCTGCCAGCCGCCATGACCACCGCGCGGCCGCAGAGCCGGGCCACCATGTCCATGTTGTGCTCGATCAGGAGGATCGTCTTGCCGTCCGCGTTGAGGGCGACGATGCGGTCGATCAGCAGGTCGAGCAGCACCGGATTGACGCCGGCGGCCGGCTCGTCGAGCAGGATCACCCCGGGATCGGCCATCAGGATGCGGGCGAGTTCCAGCAGCTTGCGCTGGCCGCCCGACAGCACCCGCGCGGGCTCCAGCGCCAACCGGTCCAGCGTGACGAAGGCAAGGAGTTCTCGCGCCTTCTCGACGGCGGCCCGCTCCTGCGCGGCGACGCGGCCGGGAGCGAGGAAGTTCATCCACATGCTTTCGCCGAGCTGGGCCTGCGCGCCGGCGAGCACGTTTTCCAGAACCGACATGTCGGCAAAGGGCCGCGGGATCTGGAAGGTGCGGCCGACGCCGCGGCCGATCCGGCGCTCCGGCCCCTCCCCCTGCACGTCGACGCCGTCGACCCGGATCGATCCCGCATCGGGCCGCAGGCTGCCGGCGATCAGGTTGAACATCGTCGTCTTGCCGGCGCCGTTGGGGCCGATCAGCGCGACCATCTCACCATGGGCGAGCGACAGCGACATTCCGTCGACGGCACGCAGGCCGCCGAACGCCTTCACGACGCCGGCGGCCTCGATCACCGAGGCTCCTTCCCGCGCCGATGCCTGCCTGGAGCCGTGCAGCGATTGCATGCGCACCCTTCGACTGTTGATCAGACATTTCCGATCTCTGATCTTTGATCAAACTATATTGACCGTCGGCAGCCTCGCAAGATAGAAAATGCGGAGAGGCCGGACCGAGGCATGCTCCATGGCTGACGACAGACGGGAACGACCCCTATCTCTGGCCCCGCGCGGCGATGGCTCATCGGAGCGCGGTTCGCGCGGCGTCCTCGGCCCGGTGGTGCGGGATTCGCTGCAGGAGCGCGTCTATCGCGAACTGCGCGGTTCGCTGATCCACGGCGTCTTCGACGCCGGCGAGATCCTGCGCATCCAGGAGCTCGCCGACACCTTGCAGACGAGCACGATGCCGGTGCGCGAGGCGCTGGCCCGGCTGGTCTCAGAACAGGCGCTGGAGGCGCTTCCGAGCCGCTCGGTGCGGGTGCCGATCATCACCCGCGAGCGGCTCGACGATCTCGCCCGCGCCCGCGTGCTGGTCGAGGGGGAACTCGTCCGGCTGGCGATCGGCCGGCTGACGCCGGCGGATTTCGCGCGCATCCGCGAGCTCACGCGGGCCTGCGAGGCCGCGTTCGGCGGGACGGCGCCCGACAAGGCGCAGGCGACGTCGGAGCTGAACCACGCCTTCCATTTCGCCATCTACGGCGCGGCCGGCTCGGCGGTGCTGCTGCCCATCGTCGAGAGCCTGTGGCTGCAGTCGGGACCCTATGTGCGGGTGGCGGCACGCGTCTACCAGGACAATCCGGAATTCTCCGCCGTGCATCATCACTGGGAACTGATCGAGGCGCTGGAGCGCGGCGATGCGGAGGCTGCGCTCGCGGCGCTCACCGACGACATCACGCAGTCCTTCAACCTGATCCGCGGGCGGCTCGATGCCGAGGCGAGCGCGAGGAAGGCGGCCAATGGCTGAGGCGCGGGACGATAGCTTCGAGCTCTACGATCTGCGCGTCGAGGTGGTGGCGCCGGAGGGCGGACCGATCCTGTGCGGGGCGCAACCGGGCGACCATTTCGAGCTGCGCGGCGAGATGCTGTATCTGCCGCCCGGCCAGGGCATCTCGATCTATTCGCTGGCCTCCGTGCTGCCGCTGCTGGCAGCCAAGCAGCGGCCGACGCACGCCAACGACTGGATGACGACCGACGCCGATATCGCCTGCCCGGACCCCAACTGCTCGACGCGCCTGCGCATCTCGCGGACGGGGCTGCGCCGCTTCAGCCATGCGGAAACCACGCTCGTTCCCCTGCCCGACCGATGAGGCCATGATGCAGTCCTTCGAACTCGCGCCCGGCTATGTCATCTCGCGGATCATCCGCGGCGGCTGGCAGATGGCCGGCGGGCATGGGGCGATCGACGCGGCGACGGCGGTCGAGGACATGGTGGCCTTCGCCGACGGCGGCATCGTCACCTTCGACTGCGCCGACATCTATACCGGGGTGGAAGAGCTCATCGGCCGGTTCCGGATGCGCTATCGCGACCTGCGCGGGGCGGATGCGCTGCGGGCGGTGCACGTCCACACCAAATGCGTGCCCGACCTCGACCTGCTGCACCGCATCCGCAAGGCCGACGTCGAGGCGATCATCGACCAGTCGCTCAGGCGCCTGCGCACCGAGCGGCTCGACCTCGTGCAGTTCCACTGGTGGGACTACGACGCGCCGAAATGGCTGGACGTCGCCGGCTGGCTCGCCGACCTGCGGCAGGCCGGCAAGATCGACAATCTCGGCGGCACGAATTTCGACACCGACCACATGGCGGCGATCGCCGATGCCGGCGTGCCGCTGGTTTCGATGCAGGTGCAGTATTCCCTGCTCGACCGGCGCCCCGAAAAGGCGATGCTCGCCGCGGCGGCTGCGCGCGGCATCTCGCTCTTCTGCTACGGCACGGTGGCCGGCGGCTTCCTGTCGGATCGCTGGCTCAGCCTGGCCGAACCCGAAGAGCCGCTCGAGAACCGCTCGCTCACCAAGTACAAGCTGATCATCGACGATGCCGGCGGATGGGACTGGTTCCAGGCGCTGCTGACGGCGCTGCGCCAGGTCGCCGACCGGCACGGCAGCGACATCGCCACCGTGGCGAGTGCCGCGATGCTGGCTCGGCCCGGCGTCGCCGCCGTCATCGTCGGGGCGCGCAACCGGTCGCATCTCGCCGCCAACCTCGCCATCGCGGACATGGCCCTGACGGACGAGGACCATGCCGGGATCGAGGCGGTCCTGTCGGCTGCGCGACCTCTGGAGGGCGACGTCTACACGCTCGAGCGCGACCGCGCGGGGCGGCACGGCTCGATCATGAAATACAACCTCAACAAGGGGGCAGCCTGACAGTTCGGCAGGTCGGGCGCTCGGTGCAAGCAGCCGAATCCAAGCATGGCGCCTGGCGCCAGTCAAAAAGAGGGAGAACGAAAATGAGAATGCTTCTGCTTTCGGGCACCGTGCTCGCCGCCATCGGGGCGGCGATGCTGCCCGCGAAAGCCGCCGACTGCGACATCACCGTCGGCCTCGTCATGGAACTGACCGGACCCGCCGGCGCCTATGGCCAGGCGGGTGCGAAGGCCGTGGAGATGGCCTTCCGCGACTTCAACGAGGCCGGCGGCGTCGGCGGCTGCAAACTCGTCACCGACACCCGCGACAGCCAGAGCCAGGGCAACGTCGCCGTCGACCAGGCGACGCAGCTCGTCAACATCACCAAGGTGCCGGTGATCATCGGCGGCATCATTTCGTCGGTGTCGATCCCGATCCTGACCTCGGTGACCGCCCCGGCCAACGTCGTGCAGGTGTCGCCCGCCTCGTCCTCGCCGACGCTGACCCAGCTCGGCCGCGACGGCAAGACCAACGGCATGTTCTTCCGCACCATCACCTCGGACGCCCTGCAGGGCACGGCGGCTGCGAAATACGCGCTCGACCAGGGGCTGAAGAAGCTCGCGATCATCCACGTCAACAACGACTTCGGCGTGAACATGGTCAAGGAGTTCTCGGCGGCGTTCGAGAAGCTCGGCGGGACGATCACCTCGGTGACGGCCTACAACGACAAGCAGGCGAGCTACACCGCCGAAGCCAATGCGGCCATGGCCGGCGAACCCGACGCGCTCTACCTCGTCTCCTACCCGGTCGACGGCGCCACGATCGCGCGCGCTTGGATCTCCAATGGCGGGCCGCAGAAGTTCCTGCTCAACGACGGCATGAATTCCACCGACTTCATTCAGGCCGTCGGCGCGCAGTACCTGAACGACGCCTACGGCACCTCGTCCGGCACGGCCGAGACGGCCTCGACCAAGTATTTCTACGAGAATTTCGAGGCCTTCTCGGGATCCATCAAGCCCGACGCACCGGCAGCCGACCGCTCCTATGACGCCGGCGCGATCGTCGCTCTCGCCATCGCCAAGGCCGGCAAGGCCGACTCCGCGGCCATCAAGGCGGCGATCCCGCAGGTCGTGGCGGCGGACGGCGCGCCGATCTACGCCGGCAAGGCCGAGTTCGAGAAGGCGCTCGGCCTGATCAAGGACGGCAAGCCGATCAAGTACGAGGGCGTGATCGGACCGGTCTCCTTCGACCAGTATGGCGACATCACCGGCCCGTTCCGGCTGTGGCGCATCCAGAACGGCGAGGTGACCACGGTCGGCCAGGTGAGCGCGGCCGAAGTGACCGCCATCAAGGACGGCATGAAGTAGCCTCCGGCCGCGAGAGACGACGAGACGACACGCCCGCACGGAAATCCTCTGTGCGGGCGTGTTTTCTTCGAGACCTGCCTGCACCGTCCGCGCGCCGGAGCGTGCAGCGCTTCTGCTACAGCTGAAGCAGGCGGCGATAGACGTGGCGCTGGGCGAGCAGGCGCCAGCGGTTGGGGCTCTTGGCGGCGAGCACCATCGGCGCCGTGATCAGCCGCCTCTCCAGGCGGGCTGCGCCCTTCGGCGCCAGAGTCGCGGCCAGCGCAGCCGAGGTCCGGCAGCCGTAGAGTTCGCTCGCCAGTCGCAGCATGGTGTGGACGGGAAGAGCCGCACCGCTGGCCCCTGCCCGCTCGGCCAGTTCGTCGGGATCGACACCGCTGCGCGCCACCATCAGTCCGTCGACCACGTATTGCAGCCGGCCGAACAGATGCGACGTGGCACCATGCAGTGCCGCCAGCACGAGCCGGGCCGCAGGCGTGACGCCGCTGCCGTTCCGGCCGACATGAAGATCGTAGGTCAGGCTGAGGCGGCGGCGAAGCTCCGGCGTGTGGACGAGATCGGTGTGGACCTCGACGAGGACGGTGTCCGATGCTCCGGGTGCGCCGTTGATCCACTGCCGCTCGGCATAGTCGGCCGCGTGCCGCTCATGGCCGTAAGGAACGAACCCTCGCTGCCCGAGGAGCGCGCCGAGTGCGTCCGCGGCATCCGCGCGCACGAGGATGTCGACGTCGCCAAAGGACCGCAGGTGCACGCCGCCATAGGCGTTCTCGGCGAAGTCGATGCCCTTGACGATGACCGCCGGAAAGCCGGCGAGGTCCTGGCGGATGGCCCGTGCCACCGCGGCGACCTGCATGGTGGGCGCAATGATGCCGCTGCGCGCGGCGCGGACGCGGTCGGTCAGGGCGGCCGCGGCCTCGTCCTTCCCCGCACCGGCCAGCAGGACGCCCGGGTCGTCGCGCAGGAGCCGGAGCAGGTTGGAATAGACCGCCAGATGGACGTTGTGCCGCACGGCCTCGTAGAGAAGCGCATCGATCGCTCGCGTATCTTCGGCACGCAGGGGGGCGGCCGCCCAGTGGTCGTTGGGGCCGGCCGGATCGGACAGCCGTGCCAGCCACGCATCGATCAACCGGCTCATCCCGGCTCCTCTCCCTGCGGATTCTCCTGCTCGACGGCGTGCGCCCGTACGGTCCGCCGCACGGCATCGGGCAGAAGGCGCGCCGCAGGCCGGACCCTGCCGCGCCCCGACCTTCACGTCCGGCGTGAAGCGATATTGCACGCCGCGTCACGCACCGGCAACCACCGGTCCGGAGAGTCCCGTCCTTTCAGGAAGCTCCTCCACCGGCACGGCGGACATGGCGATGTTGCGAAGGCGACGACGCCTGTGTACCGCAACTAGCGGGCCGCGGCATCATCTGTTATCGCAGTGGCCCACAGGACGATCATCTTCGAGGAGACCGCAATTGAACGACGCGAATTCCGCCGGCGAGGACGTCTACAGGCTTGCCGACGACGTGTCCCTGCAGCCGCTTGGGGAAGGCGAAGGAGGGGTCGTTCTCATGCTCAAGTCCGGCGATATCTACACCGTCAACGACACGACGCTCGACTTCCTCACCAATCTCGACGGCGCGCGCAGCCTCCGCGCCTGCGCGGAGGCCATCGCGGCGGTGTACGACATCGACCCGGCGACAGCGGCGGCGGACCTGGCTGCGATCGCGGCGGATCTTGCCTCCGAGCAGATCGTCATCCGGGTGGCATGACTCCGTTCCCGCCGGTCGCCGTGCCGTTTCCCGCCAGCGTCTGGATCGCTGCGCGGCTGCTGCCGGCCTGCGTCGGCTCTTCGGAACTCGATCGCCTGCTTGCCATGGCCACGCCGCCGCCGGGAGCGTCCGCCTATCGCGAATTCAGCGCCCAGGCCATTGTCTCCGCGGTGAAGCGTGCGGCGCGCCGTCCGTGGGTGATGCGGGATAGGCGCTGCCTGCGCGAGGGTCTGCTCGCGTTCCGCTATCTGAGCCTCGCCGGTCACCGGCCGCAGCTGCATTTCGCCCTCGAGCCGGGCTCGCTGAGCGACGGCAGGCTGTCGGCACATTGCTGGATCACGGTCGGCGGCGAGGTTCTGATGAACCCGCCGACGCCGACGATGATGCTCCTGTTCGTATGGGATGGTGCACGCATGACGAAACCGGAAGGCATGGCGGACGCGACGGTGAACAGCCATGGATGAACCGCATCGCGTCGCTTTCGACTTCCACGGTGCGGGCCTCGTCGCCGAAGCACCGCGCCGCTCCTGGACCGCCGGCATGGAAGACAGTTTCAGGTGGTACGTGACGGAGACGCCGCCGGAGCCCGCGTTCCGGCTGACCATGCACGAGGACGAAGACCCGCGGATGCCTCCCGACATGCCGCTGACGTGGAGCGGGCTGCTTCCGGAACGCGAACCGGGCCGGATGTACGAGACGGACACGCTCTGGGCGCTCGAGGTCGGGACCCATGGTTTCCTGCGGATCGACCATACGGCGTCGACCGCCGAACTGGTGATGCGCCGCGGCAGCGAGCGGGCCTTCACGATGACGCCGATCGTGGCGGTGCTGAGTGCTGCGCTCCACGCGCGCGGTCAGCACATCGTGCACGGCGCGAGCCTCGGCTGCCGCGACGGCCGCGGCGCGATCCTGATCTGCGCACCGTCCGGCTTCGGCAAGACGACGACCTCGCTCGCGCTGGCCCGCGAAGGCTTCCGCCTCTTCGCCGACGACGTCAGCATGATCGTCTCAGGAACCGAGGCTTCGAAGCCGCGAATCTGGGGGCTCCCGAACTGGCTGCGGATCCACCGCAAGACGCTCGAACTGCTGCCCTGGCTCGGGCCGCTGCCCGACAAATGGAATGCCGAGGACGAGCAGGCGGTCGCGCTGCACGACATGGACGCAATCCTGCCGGTCGGCCGCACCGCACCTGCTCCGCTTCGCGCGGTGATCATCATCGGCACGCGGGCGGAGCGCCATTCGGTCGTGCCACTGGCACGGGCAGAAGCGCTCGTCCGTCTCGCCAGGGACAACGTCTCCAGCAGCGGCGCGGGCGTGACCCCGTGGCACCGTCGGCAGTTCGCCGCCTATGCGGATGCGCTCAAATCCTGTCCGGTGTTCGAACTGCACGCCGGAACGGATCTGGCGTCGCTCGCGGATGAAGTCGACGCGGCACTGGCCGCTGCAGAGCGATGACGTCGAGGCGGTAGCGCCTGACGAGCGTCTGAGGCCCGCCAGGTCACACCAAGACTCGGTCGCCGTGAGACGGCTGCTGACGCCAGCTGCCCGTCGTCAGTCTGAGCTCGGCACCCAGATCATGGTCACCGACTGTGCGGTGATCGCGCCGAGCTTTCCACGCTTCGACAGGACGGGCTTCTCGTAGGTCTTCTTCATCACATTCTCCGACTATCAGTGCATGAGGGGCTGCAGGCAAAGAAATGCCCGCACGCAGCTAACGGTTACATGCGTAACCGCCGCGGCATCCGGACCGCGTCCGTCAGTTGAAGTCTGCCGTCAGTCTGAGCTCGGCACCCAGATCATGGTCACCGACTGTGCGGTGATGGCGCCGAGCTTGCCACGCTTCGACAGGAGGGGTTTCTCGTAGGTCTTCTTCATCGCATTCTCCATTGGAATGAGTTCAAACGGTCGAAAGTCGTCGCAACCGTCCAAGAGCACCCGGCGGGGCGGAAAACGAGATCGCCGCGGCGCACCGACCGCTGCCGCCAGTCTTCAGCCTCAGGTCGGCACCCAGATGACCGTCACCGACTGAGCGACGATCGCACCGAGCTTTCCGCGCTTCGCCAGAACAGGCTTCTCGTAGGTCTTCTTCATCGCATTCTCCGGAGATCCGAGGCTAAGCAGCAAAACACAGCGCGCGCTTGCGCCCGCCACGCGGCACTCGACGACGTTGCACAAGGCAAGACTTCCGAGAAACTGCCGGGATCACCGCCGATCGAGTGCGGATTTCTGCCGCACGCCGATGGACGCGCCGACAGGTCGGCGATCCACACGAACAGCCGGAACCAGGGAACACATGACGCCCTTCGCCGCCATACGAACGAGGAGCCGCTGACTTTCGACGCTCATCGCCGAAATCCCGCAAGTTCCGGAAGCGGCAGCCAGAACGGCTGAAGTCCCCGATTCGGCTCCAGTCCGCCGGCAGCTACGGAATCAGGATCACGGTCACCGGGGCCGCCGTCACCACGCCGAGCTTTCCACGCTTCGAAACCGAAGGCTTCTCGTAGGTCTTCTTCATGTCATTCCCTCTCCAAAAGCACCACGACCCGGAGGCTCGCGGCATTCATTGCGACCCACTCGAAAGCAGTCACTTATTCCAGTCGACCGCACCTCTCCGCGCGGTCATTTCACCCGTCGTACCCTGCCCACTGCGGGGTGAGCACGCCTCGGCCTTCAATGAAGGCTTCAGCCCGGAACCCAGATGAGGGTGACGGACGCGGCCGTCACGGCCCCCAACGTTCCCCGCTTCGAGAACTCCGGCTTGACGTAGGACTTCTTCATTCCAACCTCCACGTGAGACTATGTGCCGCCCGTCAGACGGGGGAACCCGTATCCGCATCCGCTCCGGTCCCTGCTTTCCGCTGAAGCAGACCGGGTCAGGCACGCCTCGTCAGAAACGATCCATTCCCCGGTTCCGACCTAAAACCCGAGTTTACTGCCGCCGGGCCTGGCGGGCAGCAACGAGAGGAGCATCCCGGCCCCATTCACCATCGCCATCCTGCCGCTGCGCCGCCGATTCTCGAAACCTCTCCACCACGAAGCATAGTTCAGGACGAAAAAGTATTCAATCGGCTAAAGCGGGCGGCACGAAAATGGAAAATCACTGCGGTTTCGGTTCTTTCGATCGTCGGTCTTCGAAGGAAGCGAGCCTCTGCCGCGTGCGGTGATCGGGCGGAGCGACCTTCGTCCCGGTGACGTCCTGGCCGCGCCTGTAGTGTCCCGGCCAGCGCTGCTCCCGCGCGGGCGAATCCGGCTGGTGAAGGGCGGCCTGGAAGGCGCGCCGTCTGGTGAGCCATTCTTCCATGTAGCCGGCCACCTCCGGGTCGTCGGAAACGCGCTTCATCTCCGGCGCGAATGCCTCCAGATCGCCGCGGCGGGTCGGGAAGACCTGAACGAGCGGATCGCCCTTGCGGAACCGGACGGCGTGGTTGGGGCGCGTGAGCTGCCAGTGCATGGCGATGGAGGAGAGGAGCCAGTCGGTCTCCACCGTGCCCGAGAGGGGCGAGGCCCCGTCGACCGGCATGTTCGGGGGGCCCTGGATCACGAGATCATAACCCGGCTCGGTGCGAAACACCGCCGGGAACGAGAAGGTGACGATGCCGAAGCCGAAATGGCTGACGATCCGGTGATTGCCGGGTTCGTCGGGGAGGATCGCGACGCAGTCCGGGTGATCGCCGCCGTTCCAGATGGCCGTGAAGCCGACCGGCGAGCATATCTCCCAGCCATGCTGGTTGGATATCATCATCGGCAGGCAGCCATAGGCGAAGCCTTCGTTGAGCTTCGACATCCAGGCCCGTTCCGCGCGCGCCGGCCGGATGTCGAGTTCCTGGCCGTCCTCGACATAGGCGGTGAATCGCATTGCCGCTCCCCCTGCCGGCCTGTTTGCCGATCCGGTCCCGTTCGGGTCCGATCCTGACGCCGGCACCCGAGGCCGTCGCACTCCGGCGCCGGTTGGCGCGCTGCCGAGGCCCGGCCCGGCATGTTCCGGACCAGCCGGCATCGAGCGGAGACTTCGTTTGGCCCGGCGAACACTATTCCCCCCGGAAGAAGCCGGGTCAATCGTCTCCCGCATTGAACGCGGGACGCGCGTCCAGAGAGCCGCGAGACGAATCTACTTGATGTACCAGCCCCAGGGCCGGTCGGTCTCGTAGGCGGTGATCTGCTTGACCTCGAGATAGTTCGCAAGGCCCCATCGGCCGAGCTCGCGGCCGATGCCGGACTGCTTGTAGCCGCCCCAGGGCGCTTCGGTGAAGGTCGGCTGCGAGCAGTTGATCCAGACGATGCCGGCGCGGAAGGCGCGCGCGACGCGGTCGCAGCGCGCGCGGTCCTTCGACATCACCGCGGCGGCGAGGCCGAAGCGGCTGTCGTTGGCCATCCGCACCGCGTCGGCCTCGTCCCGGAAAGGCTTCACGCAGACGACCGGCCCGAAGATCTCCTCGCGCCAGACGACGGAATCCTCCGCCATGTCCGTCAGAATGGTGGGTTCGAGGAAGTAGCCGGTATCGAGTCCGGCCGGGCGGCGTCCCCCGCCCGCCACAGTCGCACCGTCGTCCCTGCCCCGCGCGATGGCGGCGAGCACCTTGTCGTACTGGCCCTTCGAGACCAGCGGGCCGAGCAGCGTCCCCTCCTCCAGGCCGTTGCCGATGCGGATCTTCGCGGCCTCGGCAACGAGGCGCTCCAGCAGCGCGGGGTAGAGGCTCTCCTCGACCAGAACGCGCGAGGTGGCCGAGCAGACCTGGCCCTGGTTCCAGAAGATGCCGAACATGATCCATTCGACGGCGGCCTCGACGTCGGCATCGGCAAAGACGACGAAGGGCGACTTGCCGCCGAGTTCGAGCGAGACGGCCTTGATGTCGCGCGCCGCCGCCATCATCACCTTCGAGCCCGTCGGCACGGAACCGGTGAAGGCGAGCTTGTCGACGCCGGGATGCTCGGTCAGCGGCTGGCCGGCATCGGGTCCGGTGCCGGTGACGATGTTGAGCGCGCCGGCGGGCAAGCCCGCCTCGGCGACGATCGCGCCGAGCTCCAGCGCCGTCAGCGGGGTAAGTTCGGACGGCTTCAGCACCATGGTGCAGCCGGCCGCCAGCGCCGGTGCCACTTTCCACACGGCCATCAGCAGCGGGTAGTTCCACGGCACGATGGCGCCCGCGACGCCGACCGGCTCGCGCACCACCTTGGTGGAAAAACGGTCGTCGGCGAGCGGAATCGTCTCCGCTTCGTCGTCGAGCGCCTCGGCGAGCCCCGCATAATAGGAGAAGCAGCCGGCGACGTCGCCGATGTCCCACAGCGCCTCGGGCAGCGGCTTGCCGTTGTCGCGCACCTCGAGGCGGGCGAGTTCGTCCTGGCGCGCGGTCACGCCGTCGGCGATGCGGCGCAGGATGGCCGCGCGCTCGCGGCCGGTCATCCGCGGCCACGGACCCTCGTCGAAGGCCCTGCGTGCCGCTGCGACCGCCCGGTCGACATCCTCGGCGGTCCCGGCAGGCGCCTGCGCGAAGACCTCCTCCGTCGCGGGGTCGACCACCGGGAAGCTGCCTCCCCTCGTCGGAGCCACCCACTCGCCATCGATGAAGAGCCCGTCTCGCATTGCCTTTCCCTCTTTCGTCATCCGGCCGCCCGGCGCGGCGCCGCGGCACGGTTCACCACGTCCAGGATGGTCTCGGCGGCCCGCCGCGCGCCCTGATGCGCTTTCATGCAAACGGCGTTCTCCTGCAGCCGTGCCCGCATCGCCTCGTCGCCGAGCAGCGCGCGGATCGCTTCGGCAAGCTCCGCAGGCTCCCAGCGGTAGCGGTCGAGCGCGCGGCCGACACCGGTCTCGGCGGCGCGGCGGGCATTGTCGTGGCCGTCCCAGCAATAGGGCATCACCAGCGACGGCACGCCGAAGGTGAGTGCCTCGCAGAAGGAATTGTTGCCGCCGTGGTGGATGAACAGGCTGGACTGGGCGACGACCGACGGCTGCGGAAACCAGCCGGCGACATAGACGTTGTCGGGCACGGCGGAGTATTCGTCGCTCCACGAGCCGCCATTGACGAGGAAGCGACAGGGAAGGTCGGCGAAGACCTCGATCATCCGCCGGGTCATGCCGACGTCCATGGCCCCCAGTGAACCGAAGCTCGTCAGCACCAGCGGCGCGTCATTGTGGCTGGCGAAGCGCGGCGGCTGGTAGTCGGCCTCCTGGCGCACGCAGCCGTCGAGGAAGACGAAGCGGTCGGGGTCGAGCGCCACGGCGCGGTCATGTCGGATGATCTCGGGCGCCAGCAGCAGGTTGAGCCAGGGCGACGGGTCGAGGAAATTCGGGGCCGGCGGCGGTGCAAGGCCGCATTCGGCGAGGAAGGCACCGAAGCGCTTGTGGGCCGACGCGGTGACGGCCTCGTAGCGGCGGGCGAAATCCGACCAGCGGTCACGGTCCGCCAGGCCGAGGCCCGACAGGTAGGGTGGCACGTTCGGGTCCGGCAGTTCGGTCTCGGCGCAGGAGATCACGCGGATCCAGGGCACGCCGGCATTGGCGACGGCCGGAAACATCACGACGTTGTCGAGCACGATGCCGTCGGGCTTCAGGCTGGCGAGCAGCTGGCGAAGCGGCGTCTCGACGGCGATGGCGGTGTCGACGATCGCGTCCCAGGTTGGCCCGACATAGCTGTCGAGCTGGCGGTCGGGCGTCTGACGGAAGGCGTCCTGGTGGCGGGCGATGAAGCCGGTCCAGTCGGTTGAGCCGTCCGCACCGGAGCCGAGCTGATACTCGGCGAAACCATATTCCGCGAAGACGCCGCTGAAGCCCGGATGGCAGATGAAGACCGGCCGCGCGCCCATGCGGCGCAGTTCCTGGGCGATGCCGACGCAGTTCAGCGCCGCGCCGAAGCTCGCTTCGGGAAACAGGGCGATGGTCCTGGATGAGGTCATTCGGCTCCCGGTGCTTCTCAGCGCGCGACCATCTTGAAGGCGGACGGAACGCCCCGGCCGGCCAGGCGCGGCCGCTGCGACTGCGAGAGCTGGATATGCACCCGCATCAGATCGGCAGCAAGGTTCATCTGGCCGCGCTCGATATGCTCCAGCATCTGGAGATGCTCCATGTTCGACTGCATCAGCCGCCAGGTGGAGACGTGGCCGGACGGTGCGGCGCGGCGGCGGCGGTGGTGGTTGGCCAGCGCCTCGGCCATGAAGGGATTGCCGCAGTTCCTGGCCACCAGCAGGTGGAAGTCGAAATCGGTGCGATCGAAGAGTTTCCGGTTGAAGCCGTCCTCGTCCATCCGCCGCAAGGCCAGCATCGACTGGCGCAGCGACAGGATGGCGGTCGCGTCGCGGCGGAAGTTCGGCATGGTCAGCGCCAGCGGTTCGGTGGCGAGACGGAACTCGTAGCTCGCCGCGGCCGCGTCCGAACTGATCGCGAACTGCTTCAAAAGCCATTGCTGGCCGGCGCCGCGTTCGGCGAGCCCGTCCTCGGAGAGCCTGAGCAGCGCGTTCTGCACCGCCAGGCGCCCCTCCCCGTAGCGCCGCTGCAAGGCGGCCACCGTCTGGGCCTCCTCGATGCGGCCGGCCGCAAGGTCGCGCAGGATGGCGGCATGGACCTCGTCCTCCGCCTGGGCGCCCGGCTCCAGGTCGAGGGCCGGCACCATCGCCGGATCGATCGCCAACCGGTAGCCGCCCTCGGCGTCGGCCGCCACGAGCCCCTGCTCCGCCAGCACCTGGAGCGCCTTGCGGACGGGCGTGCGCGAGACGCTGCACAGCGTGGCGATCGACTGCTCGACGAGACGCTCGCCCGACACCATGCCGCGCTCCGTGGCGAGGGTCAGTATTTTTTGCGCCAATTCGACATGCCGTCGATTGGGCTTTCCGGAGTCCGACATGACGGGCCCTTGCTCATTCCACGCCGGCAAGCATGCGTGGTCGCGGCATGGATGGCAAGCGCGACGTCGGTCCGACGGAAAAAGATCGGAGATCGCATTTCGGCTATTGACGTATTTTTTTCGAAAACAATACACTCCGCGCCGACGGAGAAGATCGCGACAGGCGACGAGCGTCCACCCAGAGGCCGGAACACCAACATGAGGAGCAATTCCGTGACAGCGACCAGAAGGTCCGTATCCAGGGGCTGGGCCGTCCGCCTGGCAACCGCCGCAGCCATGCTCGGCCTCGCGCAGGGCGCGTCGGCGGCCGACCTCGTCATCTCGAACTGGGATGGCTACATGGCGCCCGACATCGCCGAGACCTTCAAGGCGGCGACCGGTCTCGAGGTCGAGATCGTCAATCACGCCACCAACGAAGAGATCATGGGCAAGCTCATGGCGAGCCAGGGCAAGGGCTACGACGTGGTCTTCGTCTCCTCCCCCTTCGCCGAGATCCTGAACAAGCAGGGGCTGCTGGCCCAGATCGACAAGGCCGCCGTGCCGAACCTCGCCAACCTCTATCCGGAGGCCGCCGCGCTCGCCTACGACCCCGGCACCAGTTTCGCCGTGCCTTACGCCTGGGGCACCACCGGCCTCTGCTACCGCTCCGACCTCGTCGATGGCACGCCCGACAGCTGGATGGCGATGCTGAAGCCCGCCGACGCGCTGAAGGGCAAGATCACGATGCTGGCGACCGACCGCTGGCTGATGGGCGCCGGCCTGCTCGCCACCGGCGCATCGGTCAACGAGAGCGATCCGGCGAAGATCGATGCGGCGAAAGACCTTCTGATCGAGGCCAAGAAGACCCTGCTCGCCTATGACGACACGACTTTCTATTCCAAGCTCGTTTCGGGCGAAGCCTCGCTCGTCCAGGCCTGGGACGGCTGGTGCAACTACGGCATCGCCGAGAATGCCGACATCAAGTTCGTGGTGCCGTCGGAGGGATCCGATCTCTGGGTCGACACGATGGTGGTGATGAAGAACGGCGAGAACACCGCCAACGCGATGAAATTCCTCAACTTCGTGCTCGACGCGGAGAACCACGCCTGGGCGGCGGAGAACATTCTCTACAAGGTGCCGAACAAGGCGGCGATGGAAAGCCTCGATCCCGCGCTGGCGCAGCAATACCCGAACATGGGCATGACGCCGGCCGAACTGACCGGTTACGAACTGCTGCGCGACCTGGGCGACGCGCAGAAGCTCTATTCGCGCGCCGTGAGCGAGATCAAGGCCGCGAACTGACCGAAGAGGCTGAATACCGGCCCTATCCGACGAACCCGGCGGGGAGCGCGTGCAGCCGCCCTCCCCGTCTCCCTTCAGGCATGACGTGACCCACGCGACCGCGGCCGGTACAGGCAGGTGGCTCCGGTTACACCCGTCCCGCGCAACAGGCATCCCTTGTCGTTTCAGGCCGCCCGACCGAACCTGCTCGCCGCGCCGGCCGTCGCCTGGCTTCTCGCCTTCATGGTCGCGCCATGCCTGCTGATCCTCGGCTATGCCTTCTTCGAACGCGGCACCTGGGGCGGCGTGGTCTATACCTTCACGCTGGAGAATTTCGAGCGCGTCTTCGACCCGCTCTATGCGCGGATCTTCCTCAATTCGGCCCGCATCGCGGCCACGGTGACGCTGCTTGCCATCCTGATCGCCTATCCGGCCGCCTATGCGATCAGCCGCGCCCCGAAATCCCGCCAGGCGATCCTGCTGTTCTTCGCGGTACTGCCGTTCTGGAGCAACTACCTGATCCGCACCTATGCCTGGATCGTGCTTCTGAACCGCGAGGGTCTCGTCAACTCCGTGCTGCGCTGGGGCGGCTACGAGGGCGAGCCGCTGTCGATGCTCTACAGCGAAGGCGCCGTCATCGTCGGGCTCGTCTACAACTACCTGCCTTTCGTCATCCTGGCGATCTATTCCAGCCTGTCGCGGCTCGACATGAGCCTCGTCGAGGCGTCGCGGGACCTCGGCGCCGGACCGGTACGAACCTTCCTGCGCGTGACCCTGCCGTTGACCCTGCCGGGCGTCGCGGCGGGCGGCGTGTTCGTCTTCGTGCTGTCGATCGGCAATTTCGTCACGCCCGCACTGCTCGGCGGCGGCCGGTTCCAGATGATCGGCAACCTCGTCTACGACCAGTTCCTGACCGCCAACGACTGGCCCTTCGGCGCCGCGCTCGGCATGATCCTGATCGCGATCATGATCGTTCTCCTGACGCTCCAGGCGCGCGCCACCAACCGCGCCGCCGGCACGACCCGGGAGGCGATCCGATGATGGGATGGACGCGCCGGAACGCCGGTGGCCGCGCGACGCTGGTCGCCGTCTTCGGCTTCCTCTATCTGCCGATCGCCGTGCTCGTCGGGCTGTCCTTCAACGAGGCCGGCCTGCCCACCGTCTGGTCGGGCTTCTCGACCAGGTGGTACGGCGCGCTCCTCGGCAATGCCGACATCCTCGGCGCGGCCTGGAACACGCTGATCGTCGCGGTCTTCGCCACCGCGATCGCGACGGTGCTGGGGACGCTGCTGGCCATCGGCATCGAGACGCGGCGGCGCGCGAGCACCGGACTGGAGGCGCTGGTCTTCGCGCCCATGGTGATCCCCGACATCGTGCTCGCCGTGGCGCTGCTCTCCTTCTTCTCGCGGCTCGACGTGACGCTCGGTCTGCACACGATCGTGCTCAGCCACGTCATCTTCGACCTCGCCTTCGTCTGCTCCATCGTGCGGGCAAGGCTCAAGCACTTCGACTATTCGATCGTGGAAGCCTCGCGCGACCTCGGCGCCTCGCCCTGGACGACTTTCTGGCGCGTCACCTTCCCGGTGCTGATGCCGGCGATCGTGGCCGGCGCGCTGCTCGCCTTCACGCTGTCGATCGACGAGTTCATCATCGCCTTCTTCACCGCCGGCGCCGGACGCTCGTCCATCACTCTGCCGATGCAGATCTATTCGATGATCCGTTTCGGCATCACGCCGGAAATCAATGCCCTCGCCACCATCGTCATGAGCGTCAGCGCAGCCGCGCTTCTCGTCTCGCAGTGGCTCAACAAAGACCAGCTGCGATGACCGACGCGCCTGCCACCGACGAACCGATCCTGCGCATCGAGGCCCTGTCGAAGGATTTCGGCCCGGTGCGCGCCGTCGACGACGTGACGCTCGACATAAGCCGCAACGAGTTCTTCGCGCTGCTCGGGCCGTCCGGCTGCGGCAAGTCCACGCTGCTGCGCATGCTTGCGGGCTTCGAGATGCCCTCCGCCGGGCGCATCCTGCTCGAGGGGAAGGACATTTCGGGCCTGAAGCCGGAGCGCCGGCCGGTCAACCTGATGTTCCAGTCCTATGCGCTCTTCCCGCATATGAGCGTGCTGCGGAACATCGCCTACGGGCTCGAGATGGAGCGGCTATCGAAGGCCGAGATCCGCGCCCGCGTCGACGAGATCATGGCGGTGACGGACCTGACCGGTTTCGCCGACCGCAAGCCGGAGCAGCTTTCGGGCGGGCAGAAGCAGCGCGTCGCGCTGGCGCGGGCGCTGGTCAAGCGGCCGAAGGTGCTGCTTCTCGACGAGCCGCTCGGCGCGCTCGACAAGAAGCTGCGCGAGCGCATGCAGCTCGAGCTCAAGCGCCTGCAGCACGATGTCGGCATCACCTTCATCGTGGTCACGCACGACCAGGAGGAGGCGCTCGTCATGGCCGACCGCATGGCCATCCTGAAGGACGGCAGGCTGCTGCAATGCGGCTCGCCGGAAGAGGTCTACGAGACGCCGCACGACCGCTTCGTCGCCAACTTCATCGGCGTGATGAACTTCATCGAGGGCCGGATCGGCGGCGATGGACATTTCAGCGCAAAGGGCATGCGCGTGCCGGTTCCTTCTCTGGCCGCCGGGCCGACCGTGCTGGCCATCCGGCCGGAGGATATCGCGGTGGAGCATGGCGGCGACGCCGGCATCGCCGGCCGCATCACCGACATCGCCTATCACGGGCTCGACCGCGTGCTGCATGTCGCAGTCGAGGCCTGCGCGACGCCGCTTCAGGTGCGCGTTCCTGCCCGCACGGAGGCCGGCCACGCGATCGGCGAAGCGATTCGTATCGCGATCAGACCCGACCGCTGCAAGTTCTTTCCCGCCTGAGCCGAAGAGGAGACCCCATGTCGAAGACCATCGCATTCTTTCCCGAAGCGGCCTTCGGGCCGGCGCTCAATTCCGTCGGCATCGCGCAGGCCGTGCAGGCGCTCGGCCACAAGGCCGTCTTCCTGTCCGATCCCGGCTTCGTCGCGGTCTACCAGGGCTACGGCTTCGAGGCGCATCCGGTCGCGCTGTCGGAGCCGATGCCGCCTGAGAAGATGGCGAAGTTCTGGGAGGATTTCATCAACGGCCACATCCCGAACTTCCGCAAGAGCCCCTACGAGCAGATCGACACTTACGTGAAGGACTGCTGGACGGCGATCGTCGACAGCGCCAAATGGGCGCAGAAGGACCTGCCGGGCGTGCTCGACCGCATCAGGCCGGACCTGATCTGCGTCGACAACGTGATCCTGTTCCCCGCGATCAAGCAGTACGGCAAGCCGTGGGTGCGCATCATCTCGTGCTCGGAGAACGAGATCGAGGATCCGAAGATCCCGCCGCATCTGTCGGGCTGCGGGGCAACGGACTTCGCCTGCCACGACGCCTACCGTGCGCGGTTCAACGACGTGATCAAGCCGATCCACGACGACTTCAACGCGTTTCTCGCCTCGACCGGCGAAGCGCCCTACCCGCTCGGCCAGTTCTTCGAAGCCTCGCCGACGATGAACCTGCTGCTCTACCCGGAAGCGGTGAAGTTCGAGCGCGCGCATCCGCTCGATCCGAAGCAGTTCCAGTATCTCGAAGGCTGCGTGCGCAGCGAGAAGCCCTACGAGGTGCCGACCTTCGCCGAGAAGAACGACAAGCCGCTGGTCTACGTCTCCTTCGGCAGCCTGGGCGCGGGCGACACCGAACTCCTGAAGCGCATCATCGCCACGATCGGCACCTTGCCCTACCGGGCGCTGGTGAATGTCGGCGACTACAAGGCCAGCTACGAGGACGTGCCCGGCAACGTGGTGATCGAGAGCTGGTTCCCGCAGCCGTCGGTGATCCCGCAGGTCGACGCGGTGATCCACCACGGCGGCAACAACTCCTTCACCGAGTGCCTCTATTTCGGCAAGCCCGCGATCATCATGCCCTATGTCTGGGACGGGCACGACAACGCCACGCGCGTCGACGAGACCGGCCACGGCTTCAAGATGCCGCGCTACGACTGGACGGACGCCGACCTCGCCGCGAAGCTCGACGCCTGCGTCAACGATGCGGCGATGAAGGCGAGGCTCGCCGCCACGTCGGCGCACATGCAGGCGCAGAACGGGCCGAAGAAGGCCGCCGGCCTCCTCGACGGCATCCTGAAGGCGGGTGCGTGACGTGGCCGCGACGCTGACATCCAGCGCGCCGCATATCCACGGCGCGACGACCTTTGCCGATCTCGTCGACTGGGGCGTCCAGCCGGACGCGATCGAAGGCGCCTCGGCCTCGTCGGGGCGGCTGCTGTTCAAGGGGCCGAACAACCAGCCGGAGACCGGCATCTGGGTCTGCACGCCCGGGCGCTGGCGGCTGTCGATCCCGCGCGACGAGTTCTGCCACTTCGTCTCGGGCAAGGCGGTCTACCGCTCCGACGACGGCGAGACCATCGAGATCGGTCCCGGCACGGCGGTGATGTTTCCCGCCGGCTGGACGGGCGAATGCACGGTCATCGAGACCATGCGCAACATCTACATGCTGGCCTGACGGCCGGCGCAATTCGAGGACGACGACATGACCGCGACACCGCTGATGCGCAAGCCGCTCGAGCAGACGGACCTCAAGGACTGGGGCGTGATCCCGACGATGATCGAGGGCGAAAGCCGCACCTCGGGCGTGCTCATCCACAAGGGGCCCGAGGGCCGGTCGGAATGCGGGCTCTGGGTCTGCACGCCCGGCAAATGGGAATGCCACGTCACCCGCGACGAGTTCTGCCACTTCCTCGAAGGCCGCTGCACCTATGTGCATGAATCCGGCGAGGTGATCGAGATCACGCCCGACACGGCCGCCTTCTTCCCGCAGGACTGGAAGGGCGTCTGCACCGTCCACGAGACGGTGAAGAAGGTCTACATGATCCGCTGAGGCGGACGCATCGGCACGCCCCGGCCGCCGGTCTCCGGAGGCTGGCCCGGCGCGAAAGGCGAGCAAGGACAAGGCCATGCGCTTCACGCCCGACAAACCGATTCACTTCGCCGGAGGCGGCTACCGACCCTCGGCCGGCCAGGCGATGCCGGTCGTCGATCCGGCGACGCTGGCCATCGTCGGCCATATCGCCGAGACGGGCGCGGCCGAGATCGAGGCGGTGCTGGCGGCGGCGACGACCGCCCAGAAGGCCTGGGCGAAGCTCGACGCCAAGAGCCGGGCGACGATCCTGCACCGGATCGCCTACCGCATCGAGGCGACGGACATGCGCTTCTGCGCCGAGACAATGTCGCGCGAGATGGGCAAGCCCTATCCGGAGGCGATCGGCGAGGTGGCGAACTGCGCCGGCGCCTTCCGCTACTTCGCCGAGATGGCGCGCGACGAGGCCGGCAAGGTCGCCGGCACGACGCAGGCAGGGTCGTTCCAGTTCGCCCGCTACGAGCCGCTCGGCGTGTCGGTGCACATCATGCCGTTCAACTTCCCGATCCTGCTCATGTGCTGGACGGTGGCGGCGTCGCTCGCCTCGGGCAATGGCTGCGTGATCAAGCCGGCGCTCGCCACCACGCTCTCGACGCTGATCTTCATGGAGGTGTTCGCCGACCTGCCCGACGGGCTGATCGCCTGCCTGCCGGGCGGCGTCGACGTCGCGCAGGCGCTGATTCATTCGCCGCGCACGCATGCCGTGGCCTTCACCGGCTCGGTCGCGGCCGGCCGGGCGGTGGCGATGGCAGCGGCGGGCGAGATGAAGCCCGCGGTGATCGAGGCCGGGGGATCCGATCCGATGATCATCACCAGGCACGCGCCGCTCGACGTCGCGGCGGCGGGTGCTGTGACGGCGGCCTTCCACATGTCGGGCCAGGTCTGCACCTCGGCGGAGCGCTTCTTCGTCGTCGACGACGTGCACGACGCCTTCATCGAGCGCTTCGCGGCGGAGACGCGGCGGCTGCGGGTGGGCAATGGCCTGACGAAGGCAGAGATCGGGCCGCTCGTCTCGAAAGCCGCGCGCGACAAGGTCATCCGCCTCGTCGAGGACGCGAAGGCCAAGGGCGCGACCGCGGTGATCGGCGGCCGCATCCCGCCCGATCTGCCGGTCGGCTGGTTCTACGAGCCCACCATCCTCACCGGCTGCACGCCGGACATGGACATCCTCAAGGAGGAGTGCTTCGGCCCGGTCGCCGCCGTCTGCCGGGTGAAGGATTTCGACGCGGCGATCGAAATGGCCAATGCCAGCGAGTTCGGCCTCGGCGCCTCGGTGTTCACCACCTCGCTCGAAGAGGCGATGGAGGCGGCCGAGCGGTTGGAGGCCGGCATGGTCTGGGTCAACAATCCGCTGATCGACAACGACGCCCTGCCCTTCGGCGGCTGGAAGAAATCGGGCATCGGCCGCGAGTTGTCGCGGCTCGGGCTCGACACCTTCCGTCGCTCGAAGATGGTCATCATCGACCACAAGCCCGTCGTGCAGGGCTGGTGGTACCCCTATCCCGACGACTGGTTCCACGACGCCGGCGGCCGCAAGCACGTCTGACCTCGTCCTTGGATCAGCGAAACTCAGGAACGACACCATGATCATCACGCTCCTCGGCGGCGCCGGCTACATGGGCGCCGGCATCGTCCGCGACCTCGTCTCGGACCGCGCCATCATCGACATCACCCGGGTGCGCGTCTGCGACGCCTCGCGCGAGAAGATGCAGGCGCTGGCCGACGACCTCGGCGATCCGCGCATCGAACTCGTCGATCTCGACGTGGCGACGCCCGACGCGTTGCAGGCCGCCATCGCCGGGTCGAACATCTGCATCAACTGCGTGCCGACCCTGCTCGGCTACCAGATGCGCATCTTCGAGGCGGCGCTGGCCGCGCGGGTGCCCTATGTCGATCTCGGCGGGCTCGGAACCTACACCGTCAAGCAGATGGCCGAGCACGAGCGCTTCCGGGCGGCGGGCGTGACGGCGGTGATCGGCGCGGGCGCGGATCCCGGCATGTCGAACGTGATCTGCCGCGCGGTGGCCGACGAACTCGACGCGATCGATTCCATCCGGCTCTACTGGGCGGCGGAGCTGGTGGGCGCCGAGAACCCGGTGCTCGTGCCGCCCTACAGCGTCTCCACCGTGCTCGCCGAATACGCGCACGAGAGCACCCAGTTCTACGATGGCCGCCACGTCACCTGCCCGCCGATGAGCGGCCGCGAGTTCCTCGACCTGCCCGAGCCCTGGGGCCGGTGCGAGTTCATGCACTCGCCGCATTCCGAGCAGCTCACCGTGCCCCTGGCCGACGGCATCCGGGACAAGGGAATCAAGGAGTTCTCCTGGAAACTGCACCTTCCGCACCGTGAGCACGAGGCCTGGGTCGGCCTGGTGAAGGCCGGCTTCGGCGATTTCGACCGGCCGGTGGAGATCGGCGGCCAGACGATCCGTCCGCTCGACGTGCTGAACAAGGTGATCGAGCGTAACATGCGCGAGAATGCCGAAGCCATCCCTGAGCAGGACAGCCACGAGATCCACTTCGCCATCGGCAAGGGCCGCAAGGACGGCAGGGAGACGACCGTCACCGTGGAGGTGATCGTGAAGCCGGATCCCCTCTACAAGCCCTATGTCGACGCCTGCACCTCCATGAACGGCTCGATCGCCGCGCAGCTGATCCTGTCGCAGCCGATGCGGCCGGGCGTCTTCGCGCCGGAGGCCTATTTCGACGTTCCGACCTATTTCCGGGAGCTGGAGAAGCGCAGGTTCACCATCGCCAAGCGGGTGGAATAATCCGTTCGCGTCCGGGCACTTGATCGCTGTGAGGCGCGTCACAACACTGTAATGCGAGGCCGGTAGGCGGGAGGCAGCCCCAAGCGAAGGATTGCCCCGTGCCGCGCCAGACCGCCTTTTCCCGTCTCCTGCTCCTCGGTTCAGCCGCGACGGCGCTCGCCATCGGCGCTTCCCTGCCGGGAACCGCCTTCGCGCAGGCCTGTTCGCCGTCCTCCCCGGCGAACGGCGACACCGTGGTCTGCTCCGGGACGGGATCGGGCGTGCGCAACGGCAGTCTCGACGACGCGACCTTCACGATCGAGAAAGGCGCACTGATCGAAGGCGGCGCCAACCAGGCCTTCGAGTTCGACGACGGCGTGACCTTCACCAACAACGGCACGGTCACCTCCACCGGCGACCATGCCGTGCAGGGCGACAACGACGTGACCGTGATCAACAACGGCACGATCACCGGCGGTTCGGGCGATGACGGCGTCAACATCGACGACAATGGCCGCATCGAGAACAGCGGCACGATCTCGGGCGGCGACGACGGCGTGCAGGTCGAGAGCAACGGCACGGTCATCAACTACGCCACCGGCATCATCACGGCCACCGACGAGGGCGTCAACGCCAACCAGCCGAACGCTTCCATCGAGAACCACGGCATCATCGAAGCCGGGGACGACGCGATCAATGCCGGCACCAATGCGACCATCATCAACACCGGGCGGATCACCTCGACCGGCGACCAGGATGGCATCGACCTCGACGACGGCACGATCACCAGTTCCGGACTGATCGAATCGCTCGGCGCGGAGGACGGCATCGACTTCGACCCGAGTGCTGCGTCCTCGCTGGTGACGAACTCCGGCACCATCCGCGGCAGCATCGCCATCAACACCGATGCCGCCGACACCGGCGCGCAGACCGTGGTCAATTCGGGTTCGCTGATCGGCCGCAGCGGGACGGCGCTGAACCTCGGCGACGGAAACGATACCCTCATCCTGAACGACGGCTCGCGGATCAGCGGCCTGATCGAGATGGGCAGCGGCAGCGACGCGCTTACCGTGAATTATGTCAAGCTCGAGCGGCTGGACGTCGGCTCGGCAATCGAGAGCGTCACGACCGTCGGCCCCTCCTTCGTCGGCTCCGATGCGATCATCCTGCTCGACCCGGTGGCGCTCGGCGCGGGCGACCGCGACGCGCAGGACCTCGCCTTCAACCTGTCGCGCACGCTGCTCACCGCGCCCGGCGGCAAGGGCCTGTGGACGGCCGGCCGCGGCGCCGTCATCGCCGACGACCGCGCCTATCTGGGCGGCGTCGTCGGCTACGACTTCGACCTCGGCGGGCATGCGCTCGGCGTCTTCGGCGGCGGTGCCAAGGCCGGCGACCTGCAGGCCTGGCTTGCCGGCCTGCGCTTCGACCTCGCCGACGGCGGCCCCTTCGACCTGCGGGCCACAGCCTTCGCGGGCGTCACCGAGGGGGCCGATATCGGCGGCTCCGACGGTGCCGAGGGCACGCTTCTCGGCATTTCCGCACGCGCGTCCTATGCGCTGATCGAGGCGGCGCCGGGCGGCTTCGGCCTCGACCTCGCCGCCGAAGGCGGTTTCAGCCGGCACGCGGTCGACGGCTACACGATGTCGGTGCTGGAGACGTCGATCGCCGACCGCGACTCCGATGCCGGCTATGCCCGCGTCGAGATCGGCATCCCCTACGTCATCGACACGGACACGACGCTGCGCGGCTTCGCGGCCGTGACGCATCACGCCGGCTCGGCCGATCTCATCGCGGCCGCCTTCGAGGGCCAGACCCTGAGCTTCGCCAGCGGCGCCGATCTCGACCGCACCGCCTTCGGCCTCGGCGCGACCTTCACGCGGAAGCTGGCTTCGGGCATGGCCTTCGACGCGACGCTGGAGGCAAGCAACGCCGACGGTGACACCGAGGCCGCGTTCGGCGTCTCGCTGCGCATTGCTTTCGGCAACCGATAGGACCGCATAGGTGCGGACGGAGAGCGCGGCCGCATCGGCCGCGCTTTCGTTTTCGGATGGCCGGCGACATGCTGCAATGCGAAACTCCGAGTACCGCTTTGCGCTGCATCAAGGCGTTCGGCATGTCCCTCCGCGAGAATGACCGCGTTCCTTCCTCAACGGAGCGTTGTCCATGTCCCTGCCGAAGACCATGAAGGCCGCGGTCGTTCCCGCGCTCGGAAAGCCTCTGGAAATCCGTGAAGTCCCGGTGCCCGAAGTCGGCCCCGGTCAGATCCTGATCCGCGTGCGCGCCTCGGGCGTCTGCCACACCGACCTGCATGCGGCCGAAGGCGACTGGCCCGTCAAGCCCACCGCGCCCTTCATCCCGGGTCACGAGGGGGTGGGCGAGGTCGCCGCCCTCGGTGCCGGCGTCACCCACCTGAAGGAGGGCGATCGCGTCGGCGCGCCCTGGTTGCACACGGCCTGCGGCCGTTGCGAGCACTGCGTCGGCGGCTGGGAGACGCTGTGCGAAGGCCAGCAGAACACCGGCTATTCGGTCGACGGCGGCTATGCCGAGTTTGTGCGGGCCGACGCCGACTTCGTCGGCCGCCTGCCCGGCAATCTCGACTGGGGTCCGGCCGCCCCGGTGCTCTGCGCCGGCGTCACGGTCTACAAGGGCCTGAAGGAGACCGAGGCGAAGCCCGGCCAGTGGGTGGCGATCTCCGGCATCGGCGGTCTCGGCCACATGGCGGTGCAATATGCCAAGGCGATGGGCCTCAAGGTGGTGGCCGTCGACGTCGCCGAGGAGAAGCTCGCTTTGGCGCGCGACCTCGGCGCCGACATGACATTCAACGCGCTGACTCAGGACCCGGCGGCGGAACTGCAGAAGCTGATGGGCGGCGTGCATGCCGCGCTGGTGACGGCGGTGTCCAACGCCGCTTTCGCGCAGGCGGTCGGCATGCTGCGCCGCGGCGGCTTCATGTCGCTGGTCGGCCTGCCGCCCGGCAGCTTCCCGCTGCCGATCTTCGAGATCGTGCTGAAGCGCATCACCGTGCGCGGCTCGATCGTGGGCACCCGCAACGACCTCGCCGAGGCGCTCGCCTTCGCCGGAGACGGACGCGTCGCCACCCATTTCAGCTGGGACAGGCTGGAGAACATCAACGCGATCTTCGACAGGATGCGCGCCGGCCAGATCGACGGGCGCATCGTGCTCGAAATCTGATCCCAGAGGCCCTTACCTTCGAGCCTTGGCGCAGCCCCTCATCCCCCTGCCGGGACCTTCTCCCCGTTGAACGGGGAGAAGAACGCCTTCATCGACGGCTTCGCCACTCTCGAAGGTGGGGGATATGGCGCCGCCTTCGAAACCGCGCGCCCTTCTCCCCGCTTGCGGGGAGAAGGTGCCGGCAGGCGGATGAGGGGTTCGGCGCCATCGGTCGATCGAAAGGACTGCCGGTATGACCGGATCGGCGACCAGCAAGACGGGCGCGGGCGTGCAGCCGCGTTCGTTGTCGTCTGCCCTCGACCCGCTCAGGCGAGCGACTTCACCCAATCCGCATACCATGCCCTGAACAGGGCATACTGCGCCTCGGCGTAGTTGCGCTGCGAGTCGGTCAGCGCGTCGGTCTCGTTGAAGTGCAGCGTGTATTCGGCGTCGCCGTTCAGCACCATCAGGTGCTTGTAGTAGAGCACGAGATCGGGTCCCTCGTCGAAGGACGACAGGACCGCGAGCGCGCGTTCCAGTTCCAGCGCCTGCGCGCGGGCGCGGGCATCGCCTTTCGCCGCCTTCTGGCAAAGCGAGACGAGGTGCAGCACCTCGCGCGGCAGCGCGTTGCCGATGCCGGTGATGGCGCCGGTGGCGCCGCAATTGACGTAGCCGTGGAAGACCGCGGTGTCGACGCCGACCATCAGGGTGACATCGGGGCTCTGCGAGGTGATGTTTTCGGCCGCGTAGCGCAGATCTGCCGCGCCGCCGAACTCCTTGAAGCCGATCAGGTTCGGGTGCTCGGCGCGCAGCGCGAAGAACAGGTCGGCGCGGGTCGCGAAGCCGTAGTAGGGGCTGTTGTAGATCACCGCCGGCAGGTCGGGCGCGGCGGCGAGGATCGCCTTGAAGTGCGCCTTCTGGGCGATCGCCGAACTGCCGCGCGACAGGACGCGCGGGATGACCATCAGCCCCTGCGCGCCGACCCGGGCCGCGTGCGCGGCATGGGCGACGGCCTGCCTCGTATTGACCGCGCCGGTTCCGACGACGGTCGGGATGCCGGCCTGAACCAGACGCGCCACGCCTTCCATGCGCTGCTCGTCGGTGAGCAGCGGCCAGTCGCCCATGGAGCCGCAATAGACCACCGCCGACATGCCGGCTGCGATCAGTTCCCCGCCCTTGCGCACGAGCGCGTCGAAATCGGGCGTCCTGTCGGGTCTGCAGGGCGTCATCAGGGCGGGGATGGTGCCGGTGAAGATGGTGCTGGCCATGAGCGTGTCTCCCGTCGGCAGATCCTGCACTGCGCCGCATGGGAGGGCGCTGGCCAGCCGACCTATGGATGCGGTCATACCGCAGCCCGGCCATCTTGTCGACAACGAATATGCAAGATCGAGCGTGGCAGGCCGTCGGATCGGTCAGAACAGAAGGTCGGCGTTGAGCCTCCGGTCCTGGGCGATGTAGGCCTGGATCTGACGGACGATCTGGTCCGCATGCGCGGCGGCAATCCGGTCGGCGCGGGCGACGTCGCGTGCCTCGATCGCCGCCACCATTTCCTCGTGCTCGTCGAGAAACGCGTGCGGCAGACTTTCATCGAAGGAGGAGTAATAGAAGCGCAGCAGACGACGGCCCTCGTCGAGCAGACGTTCGAACAGTTCGCCGAAATAGGCGTTGCGGCCGGCGCTTGCGATCGCCGCATGGAAATCGCGGTTCACCTCGATCATGGCGGAGATGTCGCGCGCGGCGAAGGCTTCCGCGTAGCCGGCCTGCAGGACGCGGATCGCCGCGAGATCTCCATCGGTCCGGTTCGCCGCGGCCAGCCGCGTCGTCGCCCTGTACATCAGCGTCAGCGCGTCGAAGAACTGCGGCAGGCCGAGGATGTCGAGCGGCGCAACCACGGTGGCGCGGTTGGCGAGCGTCACCACGAGCCCCTCCCCCGCCAGCTTGACCAGCGCCTCGCGAATGGGCGTCCGCGACATGCCGAAGCGTTCGGTCAGGCCGACTTCGTCGACCGGGCTGCCCGGCGGGAGCGTCAGGTCGAGGATTTCGCGCTTGAGGACCGCGTAGGCCGTCGCGGCGCCGTGACCGCGTTTCGGACGGCCTCTGGCTGAACCGGTCTCGTCGTCCTGCTCGACCATGACGGAAGTCCCGCGCCCCGAGGTCGTCGACACCATCCGCGGCGCCTCGCCGCGGCGGCCGACGCCAGGAGGCTTCGGTCGGCCGGGCGGCGTCGTCAAGAGAAAACCGTGCGCGGCCGGGGTACACGCCCCGGGATGGCCTCCCGGCGCGCCTGCGGCATCATACCAGCGGTCTTTTCGATTGACCCTCGGCGCTGCCCCTCATCCCCCTGCCGGCACCTTCTCCCCGCAAGCGGGGAGAAGGGGTCACGGCCGCGACATCGGCACCAGGTAGGCGACCTTTGCGACCGGCGAAGCCGTCGGTGACGGCGTTCTTCTCCCCGTGTTACGGGGAGAAGGTGCCGGCAGGCGGATGAGGGGCGGCGCGAGGGTCGAAGGTGAACGCCAGTAGTATCACGTCTCGGAACGCGATTCGGGCGCCGCGGCCGGTCCGGATTGCCGATTTGGCAAGCTTATGGTGAAGGCGGCGCCCTTCCCCGGCCCATCGCTGGCCGCCGATACCGAGCCGCCGTGAAGCTCCACCAGTTGCTTCACCAGGGAAAGCCCGATGCCGAGGCCGCCGCGTGCATGCTGCAGGTGGGCGTCCACCTGCGCGAACAGGCGGAAGATCGAGGACGAGGCCTCCGGCGTCAGCCCCAGGCCATCGTCGGTCACGCGGATGTCCACCGTATCGTCCCGTTCCTCTACGCAGACCGAGATCGATCCGCGCTCGGGCGTGTACTTGGCGGCGTTGTTGAGGAGATTGGCGACGCATTGGGTGAGGCGGACCTGGTCGGCGACGATCGCGACGGCGCTATGGGGCATGGAGACGGATATCGCGTGATGCTTGGCCTCCACCGCAGGTCGCGCCATCTCGACCGCGGCAGCGACGGCGTCCCTCAGATCGAAGGGCGCGAGGCGCAGTTCGATCTTGCCCTGGGTGATACGCGAAACGTCGAGCAGGTCGTCGACCAGGCGAACGAGATGCGCCATCTGCCCCTGCATCAAGCCGCCGATCCGTTCCGCCTTCGGTCCGTCCGGCTGGCGCAGGAGCATGGCGAGCCCGCCATGGAGGGCGGCGAGCGGATTGCGCAGCTCGTGCGCGAGAATCGCAAGGAACTCGTCCTTGCGCCGGTCGGCGAGACGCAGCGCCTCGGCCTGCTCGCGCAGCACGTCGCGCTGCTCGGCGAGCTGCTGGCGCTGCCGGTAGAGCTCCAGGAAGACGTCGGTCTTGCTGCGCAGGACGTCGGGTTCGATCGGCTTCTGGATGAAGTCGACGGCGCCCGCCCCGTAGCCCTGGAACCGCCGCTCGGAACTGTGGCTCCCGGCGGTGACGAAGATGATCGGGATGCGCCGCGTCCGCTCGTTCCCCCGGATCAGTTCGGCCAGTTCGAAGCCGCTCAGCCCCGGCATCTGGACGTCGATGAGCGCGAGAGCCACGTCATGGTCCAGAAGGAGTTCCAGCGCCTCGTCGCCGGACTTCGCCTTGAGCAGCTCGAGCCCATCCCGGCGAAGCAGGGCTTCGAGCGAGAGGAGGTTCTCGGGAAGGTCGTCGACGAGGAGGAACTTGACGGTGGCGCTCATCGGATGATGCTCTGCAGATAGGAAAGGATGCCGTCGGCGTTCAGCACGAGCGCTTCCGGACAGGCTGCGATCGCCGCCTCCGGCATGGCCCGGGCATAGGCCTCGCCAGGATCCTGCACGATGGCGGTGCCGCCGGCGGCCGCGATCGCTTTGAGCCCCATCGCGCCGTCCTGGTTGGCGCCGGTCAGCACGATGCCGATCGCAGCATCGCCCCAGACGTCGGCCGCACTTTCGAAGGCGACGTCGATGGAGGGGCGCGAGAACAGGACCTGATCCTCGTTGGAGAGCGCGATCGTATCGCCGTCCTCGATCAGGAGGTGATAGTCCGGCGGCGCGAAGCAGATGACGCCGGCCGCGAGCGGCTCCTTGTCCTCCGCCTCGATCGCCCGCAACCGGCATTTGGCGTCGAAAATGGCGGCGAGCACGCTTCGCCTGTCCGGCGGAACGTGCACGACCACGACGACCGGCAGCGGAAAATCGGACTCGAGCCGCGGCAGGATCAGAGACAGCACCTCCAGCGCGCCGGCCGACGCGCCGATCATCACGGCACCCCTTCGTGCGCCGGTCATGTCCCGGTCCTCTGGTAGATCTTCTCCTCGCGTACGAAGTCGCGGAAGGCATCCGCGTGCCGCGAAAATCGCAGGGTCTCCTTGGCACCGAGACCGAGAAAGCCGTTACGCGGCAATGCCTCGCGGAACAGGCCGACGGCACGGTCCTGCAGCGACCGGTCGAAGTAGATCATCACGTTGCGGCAGGAGACGAGCTGCATCTCGCCGAAGACCTGGTCGGTGACCAGGCTGTGATCGGAGAAGACGACGTTCCGGCGCAGGCTCCGGTCGAAGACGCACCGGTCGTAGCCGCTGCGATAGTGGTCGGACAGGGAGGTCCTGCCGCCGGCCCGCCGATGGTTCTCGGTGAAGAGGCGGATCCGGTCGACCTGGTAGACCCCGGCCTCGGCCTGGGCCAGGGCGTCCGGGTTGATGTCGGTGGCATAGAAGATGGTCCGCTCCTCCAGTCCTTCCTCGCGGAAAAGGATGACGAAGGAATAGAGTTCCTCGCCGCTGCTGCATCCGGCGATCCAGATCTTCAGCGACGGATAGGTCTTCAGGTGCGGGACGACCTTCTCGCGGATCGCGCGGAAGTAGCCCGGATCGCGGAACATCTCGCTGACCTGCACCGTCAGGTACCGGAGGAGCTTGGGCAGCATGTCGGGATCGTGCAGCACCGCCTCCTGCAGCGCCGAGATCGTGGCAACGCCCATCTGCTCGCGGGCCTGCCGCAGGCGCCGCCGGATCGACGACATGGCATAATTGCGGAAATCGTAGTGGTAGCGGTGGTAGAGCGCCTCCAGCAACAGTCTGATTTCGATGTCCTCGATCCGGTCGAACGTCTCCATCAGCGCGGCATCCACACGCGCACCAGCGACAGCAGCTTCTCCACGTCGAGCGGCTTTGCCATGTAGTCGTTGGCACCGGCCTCGATGCAGCGCTGCTGGTCGTCCGGCATCGCCTTCGCCGTGAGCGCGATCACCGGCAGTTTCTTCCAGTCCGGATCGTTGCGGATGTGTCGCGTCGCGGTGAGACCGTCCATGACCGGCATCATCACGTCCATCAGGACGAGGTCGATCGCGGCCTCGCCAGGCCGACGCGACTTCTCCAGCTTGGCCAGCGCCTCCTCGCCGTTGCGCGCGATCTCCACGACGGCGCCGCGCGGCTCGAGGATGTTGGTGAGCGCATAGACGTTGCGCACGTCGTCCTCGACGACGAGAATCCGACGCCCCTCGATCAGGGCGTCGCGATGCCTCGCCTTGCGGATCATCTTCTGCTGCTCGTCCGGCAGCTCGGACACGACCTGGTGCAGGAACAGGGTCACCTCGTCGAGCAGACGCTCGGGCGATTTCGCGCCCTTGATGATGATCGACCGCGAGTAGCGCCTGAGCTTCTGCTCCTCCTCGGCCGACAGGACGCGGCCGGTGTAGACGATGACCGGCGGGATCGGATAGGCGCCTTCGCGGCTGATCGTCTCGAGCAGCGAGAAGCCCGATGCGTCCGGGAGCGACAGGTCGAGCACCATGCAGTCGAAAGCCTGGTCCTTCAGAAGGGCGAGGCACTCCGCCGCGGTGCCCGCTCCGACCGTCTCGACGTCGTGAGCACCGATCAGGCGGGCGACCGCCTCGCGCTGGATCTCGTTGTCCTCGACGATCAGCACGCGGCGGACGTTCTGCGAGATCCGGGCCTCCAGCGAGGTGAGCACGTCGAGCAACTGCTCGCGCCGCACCGGCTTGAGGGCGTAGCCGATGGCGCCGAGCGAGAGCGCCCGGTCGGTATGATCGTCGGCGGACACGATGTGGACCGGGATGTGACGGGTGCGGACGTCGCGCTTCAGGCGGTCGAGTACCGACAGGCCGGACTGGTCGGGAAGGCCGACGTCGAGCACGATCGCGCTCGGCATGAAGGCCCGTGCCAGTTCGAGCGCCTCCTGGGCGGTGCCCGCGACGAGGGCATCGAACTTCAGTTCTCGGGCGAGGTCGCGAAGGATGGTGGCGAAGGTGCGGTCGTCCTCGATGATCAGGAGCCTGCGGCCCTGATCGGAGACGTGCAGCCGGTCGTCCTCGACGATCCGTGCCGGCTCGGCGGCGGGCTGCGCACCGGCCGGATCAGGCGCGGCAGGCAGCGGGGAAGCGCCGGCCGGCACCACGGCGGGCCCGGATGCGGCCGGTCGGGCCGGGTCGTGGGTTTCGGGAAGGACGATCGTGAAGGTGCTGCCGGCGCCCGGCCGGCTCTCCAGATGGATCGTGCCGCCGAGCAGGCGCACCAGTTCGCGCGAGATCGAGAGGCCGAGGCCCGTGCCGCCGAAGCGGCGGCTGATGGTGCTGTCGGCCTGGTGGAACGCCTCGAAGATGCGCCGCTGCTGGTCCTCTGCGATCCCGATGCCCGTGTCGGTGACCGAGAAGGCGACCTGACCACCGCCGAGAGGCCGTACGGCCACGCTGACCCCGCCGGTCTCCGTGAACTTGATCGCGTTGGCGACGAGGTTCTTGAGAACCTGTTCCATGCGCATGGGATCGGTCTCGATCACCGGCGGCGCGTCGGCGGCGACGTCGACGGAGAAGTCCAGCCCCTTGCCTTGGGCAAGCGGCTCGAACAGCTGCCGCAGCGAGGCGGCGGTGCGTTCGAGGGAGATCGGCTCGGGCCGGATCTCGACGTGGCCGGCTTCGATCTTGGACAGATCGAGGATGTCGTTGATGAGGTTCAAGAGGTCGTTGCCGGACGACTGGATCGTCTGGGCGAACTTGACCTGCTCCGGCGTCAGATTCTCCTCGGCATTGTCGGCCAGCAGCTTCGCCAGGATGAGCGAGGAGTTCAGCGGCGTGCGCAGTTCGTGCGACATGTTGGCGAGGAAGTCCGACTTGTAGCGGCTCGCCTGCTCGACTTCCCGCGCCTTGGCCTGGATGGCGCCGTTGGCCGTTTCGAGGTCGTCCCGCTGACGCTCCAGTTCCTGCGCCTGCTCCTCGAGCTGCGCGTTGGTCTGCTCCAGCTCGACCTGCTGCTGTTCCAGCCGGGCCTGCGATTCCTTCAGCGCGCGACCCTGCTCCTCCAGTTCTTCGTTGGAAACCCGCAGTTCCTCCCCCTGGACCTGAAGCTCTTCCGCCTGGCGCTGCGTCTCGCGCAGCAGGGTCTCCAGCCGCGTTCTGAACGCCGCCGATCGGAACGCCGTGGCGATCGTAGCGGAGGACCTTTCGAGGAGGTCCAGCACGTGGTCGGGCACCGGGTTCAGGAAGCCGAGTTCGAGAATGGCCTCCACCTCGCCGTCGACCAGCGCGGGCGCGAGCGCCAGATGGCGCGGTCCCGCCCGGCCCAGGCTCGAACCGAAGGAGAGGTAGCCTTCCGGCAGCGTCCCGACGGCAATCGGCTTGTGATCGGTGAGCACGTGACCGAACAGCCCGTCGTTGCGGCCGACGCGGTCCGGCAGCGTCGCCCCCTGCGGCACGCCGAAGGTCGCGGCGAGCGCGAAGTCGGCGTCCCGCTCGACATAGATCGCGCCCGCGACGGCCCCGGCACGGTCCGTCAGGTAGCGCAGCACGTTCTCGCCGATCTCCTGCAGCGCCCGCTCGCCGATCACGGCCTCGCCGAGCCCGACCTGCGCCTGCTGCAGCCACTGCTCGCGGCGACGCGCCAGCGTCGCACGGCGCATCAGCGCTCCCACCACCAGCGTCAGGACGATGCCGAGGACGCCGGACAGGAGGCTGGTGGCGAAGGCGACGACATAGGCGCGGTCCATCTCGGCGATCCGTCGAGCTCGCGTCGCGGTCTCCGTCTCGCGCATCGTCGACAGCAGCGTCCTGATCGCCTCCATGTCGGCCCGGCCGCGATCGGACCGGAGTGCTGCAACGGCGGCCGTCGGACCCTCGGTGCGAAAGAGGTCCACCGTCTCCTGGAGTTCGCGGAATTTCGATGCGACGTATCCCTTCAGTTCCTCGAAGCGCCGCGCCTGCTGCCCGTCGGCAGCGACCAGCGCGCCGACGGAGGTCGTGCGGCTGGCGAGTTGCGACACGGCCCGGAAATAGGGTTCCAGATAGCGTTCGTCGCCGGTCAGGAGATAGCCACGCTGCCCGGTCTCGGCATCGCGGATGTCGGACAGGAGCACGTCGAGACCCACGATGACCTCGTGCGTCTGCACGACGGCCTGGTTGCTCTCCCGCAGCAGGCGCGTCGTGTAGACCGCCACGATCGCGGTCACCACAAAGAATCCGATGGCGACGGCGAGGCTGGTCGCGACGAGCGGGTCGAGGCCGAAAGCCCCCTTGCCACCGAGGGCCCTGGCTTTTCTATGCATGACGTCCGAGGGCTTTCCGTGATTCGCGAGCAGAGGGAGGGGCGGCGCACCGCCGCATCCGTCCGGGAGCTTCAACCCCGCAGCAGACGGGGCTGAACGCAGTGGCGTGGCTCGGGTTCCACCGGCTGCAACTTTTTTTGAACGGCTCCTTCCGGCTGCCCTGCGGAGCCTTGGCAGGCCCGTCGTGCCAGCCGAGGGAGCCGGCCCCGGTCGCGGCGGTCAGGGCAAGGGTCGTCCGGTTCGGCGCGCCGCGGTGTGGTCGCGTCTAGCCCGCCGGTAGACATGCTCCAGGAAGAAGGCCTCTTCCTCGATGCGCATCGGCAACGGAATGGCTGCTCGCGCCCGCTCGACTTCCTCTGCGTCGGTTGCGAGTCGCCGCAGGGCCTGCGTCCATGCCCCGGCGTCCGAGAAAGGTACGGACCAGCCGCATCCGTGCCTGCCGACGATCTCCGCCGGCGCGCCGAGATCCGAGACGAGCGCGGGAACGCCGCAGGCGAAAGCCTGATGCAGGACCTGGGAGAACGTCTCCGGCACCTGGGACGGCAGGCACAGGACGTCGAAGCGCGACAGCACGGCGAAGACCTCGTCCGACGTCACCGGACCTCGAAGGGTGACGGATGGACAGCGGCCGGCGACCGCGGCGACCGCGTCCACGGTCGCCGGATCGAAGTCGACGGGACCGACGAACGCGAGAGACGCGCCGGGAACGGCAGCCGCGGCAAAGGCCTCCGCAAGCATTCCCGCCCCCTTCTTCGCATGGATCGTGCCGAGGAATCCGAATCGCAGCCCCGTCCCCGGCGGCCGCGCGCCCAGGCTCGCACAGGCTCGCAGCACGTCGATGCCATGAGGAATCGTCTCGAATCCGAGATCGGGAAACGACCGCACATACTGCCTTCGGGAATAATCCGAGCAGACGATCCGCGCGCCGGCATCGGACAGCAGCCGCCGGAAGCGCTCGAAGCGCGCGCGCGGCTCCGATCCGGTCGGGCAGTGGGCCGCGCAGGCCCTTCCACCATGCGGACCGTCGCAGGCCGTGCCGTCCAGGCGCACCAGATTGACGGCGTGGCACAGAGGAAAGAAGTCGGTCAGCGAAACGACGTACGGAATGCCCTCTTTCCGCACGGCCTCGATGGCCGATCCCATCCGCATGGCATGGGCGAGATGAACCACGTCGAAGCGGTTGTCGGCGAGAAAGGCACGGACGAGGTCCGCCGCAGCGACGTCCTCGGCTGCATGCAGCGCGTGAGGATCCGTGATCATGGCCCGGGGAATGGCGTGTACGGGGATGCCATCGACGGATGCGAACCACAGACCGTTGGCCGGTGCGACGGTCCAACGGGACGCCTCGCCCAGCGCACAGGTGAGGACCGCCACGTGGTGGCCGGCCCGCTGCGAGGACTTGGCGATGTTGAAGACCGCGGTTTCGGTTCCGGATGCGAACTCCGGCCGGAACTGGTGCACGACGAACAGAATGCGCATGTCATATACCCGCCGTGAGAATGTCTCGCAGGGCCTCGAGCCTCTCCTTCCGGTCGCCCGGTCCTGTCTGCGCCGGAGGAGCGATGCAGCAGAAGGCGAACTGCGAACCGACCGTCATCGCAAGGGTCTTGTCGATGGCGCTGGTCAGTTCTCGCCGGACCGTCTCGTCGAGAGCGGTATAGGCCTCCAGGACCGTCCCGAGCGACTCCAGCCGATGGGCGAACATCGCACGGGTCTGCTCGAAGCTCGCCCGGACGAGGGCCGCCTCGACCGGGTCCGTCCCGGATCCGGGGGTGGAAGAAGAGGAGTAGTCGTCGAGCCATCGCTGGAGCGGTGGGAAGCCGAAACCGTCCCATCGCTCGTCCGGCACGTCGGGCAGGTCGGTCCGCCGCACGCGGTCGACGAAGGCAGCCAACGCTTCGGAGGGGACGCGCAACTCGCCGTTGCCGAAGTCCGGTCTGAGCCTGGACAACACGGCTGCCGCGGCCAGCGATCCGGCAAGGCCGTTCGAGGGAGGCGGCAGAAAGTCCGGAAAGACGCCAGCCAGGAAGTGGACGTCGACGAAGGAGCGGCGCAGGAAATACTGCACCGGTCGGGTATGGGAGTGGATGACCCGGATCGACGAGAGCATGGCGACGCGGTGACCGTCCCTAATCAGTCTGACCCCCAGCGTCAGATCTTCCGCATAATCGCCCTGGTAGCGGTAGGCGTCGAAGAGGACTTTCGGGATGGCGCAGGCGACGTCGCTCAGCTGGCCCTGGCTGCGAAGGGATACGTGGTCTTCGCCGGTATGCCGCCCCAGGCGATCGCCTTCGCTGCATCCGATGAAGTCATAATGCGTCTTCAGAAGAACATCATAGAACAGTTCGGAATCGCTGCGCGGATATTCCGCGCAGGACAGGGCCGCGAGACCGCCGGACTGCCGGTGATCGATCAGGCAGCGCACCAGCCCGTAGAGCCAGTGATCGCCTATCGGAAAGGCATCCTGCACCATGAACACGAGGTAGTCGCCGCGCGCCGCTGCGGCTCCCAGATTGCGGGCATGGCTGTGGGAGAACTCGCTCTGGTCGATGGAGACGAGGGTGCATCCATAGGCTGCGGCCGTCGCCGCCGTCGTGTCGCGGGATCCGGAATCGACGATCACGATCTCGACCGAACGCAAGCCCTTCTGGCCGGTCAGCTTGCGCAGCAGATAGATGAACTCGGGACCCGCATCATAGGTCGGTATGATCACCGAAACGGCGATGTCGAGCGGCAGGGGTTCCTCCCCCTCGAGATCCGGATGGATCGTGAGATAGGGATCGAGAACGACGTCTTCGACGGACCGCGGCAGCTCCGACGGCACCGCTTCCGGTTGAGGGGCCTCCTTCAGGCGAGCCGGCGGCTGCGCAGGCATGTCGGTCCCGATGCGCGCCTGGGCCTTCGACATGCGGTAGAGACGGCGCTTGCGGCGCTTCAGCGGATGACGCAGGAAGGACGCGGCGAGATCGGCCATGCGGTGGCCGACGCTTGCTCCCGCCCGACCATCCGCGCGATCGGCGCCAGGCGGCATCGGGTCGGGGGTCGCCGCCTGCGGCAAGGCGACGCCGTCGGGCTGCGCTTCGGCCAGCGACTCGCGCGCCGGAGCCTGTCGGCTCCGCCCGTGCATCAGAACCGCGAACGTCCGGGAAAGAAGTCTTCTTGGCATGGCAGATGCTCATAGGACCGGCGCAGAAAGAATGCAAAGCGGGCGCGGGCCGGCACGGTCACGACGGTCCCGGGTGACGCCCCCTACCCCATGCGTGCGGCGAGGTCGGCGGATCCCGCGCGGGGCAGTTCGACCGGCCGTGTCGAGGGCATAAAAAAACCCCCGGGCGCTTTGGCTCGGGGGTTTTTGTGGATCTGGTTGCGGGGGCAGGATTTGAACCTGCGACCTTCAGGTTATGAGCCTGACGAGCTACCGGGCTGCTCCACCCCGCGTCAGGGTGTTGGCGGGGGTTCCGCCGTGTTGTTTCGCCGGGGTCCGGTCGGTCCTGGCGTGTCCGGCGGGTTTCGCGCCGGGGTATCGTTGTCGAGCCCTTGCGGGCGGTTGCGGCGGGGAGCGCCGCGCGGCCGTGAACGGAGAGCGCCGGCCGTGCGGGAATGCAGGGCCGGCAGCTTTCCGGCGGGGCCGGACATGGTGTCGAGAAGCTTTCGATTGTGCGTTTTGTAGACCTGGCAGCGACCTACTCTCCCGCGTCTTGAGACGAAGTACCATCAGCGCTGGGGCGTTTCACGGCCGTGTTCGGAATGGGAACGGGTGCAGCCACCCCGCCATAACCACCAGGTCGACGAAGCGCACAATCATTGATCGAGAAGCTGGGAGGGGGAGTGGCGAATAGCGAATGGCGAATGGGGTCGAGACCCCGAACGCCGCCGTGCTTTCCGTTCTCCTCGTCTTTTCCGCGCAAGCCATCATGGCTGACCGGCTTTTCGGGCGCAGCCCGAGCACGCGACTTGCGTGCCGCCGGTCGTCCGGCGCCCCCGCGGAGGGCCAGCAGCCGAAGGCTGCGGTACGGCCCGCGAGCGCCAGGGAACCATCCCATCGCTTTGCGATGGGCATGGAGAATGAGAATGATCAAGCCGATCGAGCTATTAGTACCGGTAAGCTTCATGCGTTGCCGCACTTCCACACCCGGCCTATCAACGTGGTCGTCTTCCACGGCTCTGATAGGGAATACTCGTTTTGAGGCTGGTTTCCCGCTTAGATGCCTTCAGCGGTTATCCATTCCACACATAGCTACCCTGCAATGCGGCTGGCGCCACAACAGGTCCACCAGAGGTGTGTCCATCCCGGTCCTCTCGTACTAGGGACAGATCCTCTCAATATTCCTACACCCACGGCAGATAGGGACCGAACTGTCTCACGACGTTCTGAACCCAACTCACGTACCGCTTTAAATGGCGAACAGCCATACCCTTGGGACCTGCTCCAGCCCCAGGATGCGATGAGTCGACATCGAGGTGCCAAACAACCCCGTCGATATGGACTCTTGGGGGTCATCAGCCTGTTATCCCCGGCGTACCTTTTATCCGTTGAGCGATGGCCCTTCCACGCGGGACCACCGGATCACTATGACCGACTTTCGTCTCTGCTCGACTTGTCTGTCTCGCAGTCAGGCAGGCTTATGCCATTGCACTCGACGACCGATTTCCGACCGGTCTGAGCCCACCATCGCGCGCCTCCGTTACTCTTTAGGAGGCGACCGCCCCAGTCAAACTACCCACCATACACTGTCCCGGACCCGGATGACGGGCCGCGGTTAGACATCCATGTCCACAAGGGTGGTATTTCAAGGGTGACTCCACGCAGGCTGGCGCCCGCGCTTCAAAGTCTACCACCTATCCTACACATGCGAACACGAATGCCAGTGTAAAGCTATAGTAAAGGTGCACGGGGTCTTTCCGTCTAACCGCAGGAACCCCGCATCTTCACGGGGAATTCAATTTCACTGAGTCTCTGCTGGAGACAGCGGGGAAGTCGTTACGCCATTCGTGCAGGTCGGAACTTACCCGACAAGGAATTTCGCTACCTTAGGACCGTTATAGTTACGGCCGCCGTTTACTGGGGCTTCGATTCAAAGCTTGCACCTCTCCTCTTAACCTTCCAGCACCGGGCAGGCGTCAGACCCTATACGTCGCCTTGCGGCTTCGCAGAGCCCTGTGTTTTTGATAAACAGTCGCTACCCCCTGGTCTGTGCCACCCCCCCACACTTGCGTGCGAAGGGGTCACGCTTCTTCCGAAGTTACGCGTGCAATTTGCCGAGTTCCTTCAGCAGAGTTCTCTCAAGCGCCTTGGTATGCTCTACCAGTCCACCTGTGTCGGTTTCGGGTACGGTCTATACGGAGGAGCTATTTCCCGGGACCGCTTCGCCGCCCATCCAATCCGATAAGGATGAACGACACACGCGATCCGTCACTACCTCCAGGCCCACGAATATTGACGTGGTTCCCATCGACTACGCCTTTCGGCCTCGCCTTAGGGGCCGGCTAACCCTGCTCAGATTAACTTTAAGCAGGAACCCTTGGACTTTCGGCGAGCGGGTCTCTCACCCGCTTTATCGTTACTCATGTCAGCATTCGCACTTCCGATACCTCCACCGGTCCTCACGGA